>JAFEIJ010000013.1 GCA_017495115.1 Chitinophagaceae bacterium
AATTTAATGTATTATCTAAAATAATAGTAAATTTTAATGAGAAAATTGAAAATAAGATTGTAGCAGAAATTGCACCAAAAGAAAATCTTAGTAATTCTGAAATAATTTATTCTAAAGCATTATCAGAAAATAAATTTGAACTAAAAACGAATGAAATTATTGTTTTATCAAATAGTGTCCAAATTGAATTAGAGAAAAATGAAGAAACGCCTTCAATAGAAGCAATTGCTGCTTTAGAAAAAGTTTCAGAAAAATTCTCCACAAAGGAAGAACCCCAAAAAGTAGAAGAGCCAAAAAAAGTAGAAGAGGCACCTAAAGAAATAGTTGTTGAAAAGATAGAAGAGATAAAGCCTGCGCCCATTGTTAATACAAAAATAGAAAAAGAAGAAGAAATCGAAAATGATACGGTCGTATTGTTTGAGCAAGCGCCAATAAAAAGAGACGGACATTTGTTTGTTTTTTTAGTAGATGTATCTGAGTCTATGGATAAGCCATTTCGAATGGGTTTATTAAAGGTTGTTTTAGATAGTTTTTTTAGAAATCTTCAACCCAATGATGAAGTATCAATTGTTACGTTTAATTACGCATCAAAAACGATATTGCCAATCACTTCGGCATCTCAATCTTCATTAATTATTCAAAAAATTAAAGATATTCAACCAGAAGGTGGAACATTAGGCATTTCGGGAGTTTTAAAAGCATATGAATATATAAAACCGCACTGTAGAGGTGTCAATAAATGTCACGTTATTATTGCTACCGACGGTCAAATATCACAAAATAGAGAAGAAGAGGATGTTTTATATAATCTAATTTATAAATATTTTGAAGAAGGTATTCGATTTGATGTTATGGGTTTTAATATTTCGCAACAATATTTTTTAAAAATGAATCGTATGGTTCGAGCAGGAGGAGGAACTATTTATAACTTTAATGCAACTAAAAAGAATCAACATTTGTTTTTCCTTGAACAATTAACAAAATAATTAAACGTGTGAAATTACCCAATCTACCAATACAATTCAAATTCTTAATTTTATTTCGTTTTATTACTACCGTTGGGATGCAAATGAAAATGACCATTTTAGGGTATTTTCTTTTTAAATTGACCAAAGAACCATTAACTTTAGGATATTTAGGACTTTATGAAGCGATTCCAAGGATTTTAATGTCGTTGCCTGCAGGATATATTGTAGAGCGAATGGAAAAAAGAAAAGCATTAATGATTGTGGTGTTCACATATTTTCTTTCCACTTTAAGCATTGCGCTATCGATGTATTTCCTTCAAAATTCACCGTATTTAATTCCTATAATTTTTGTAATTATCTTAATCATGGGATTGGTAGGTAGCTTAGGGCCTTCGGCTTCGGTTAGTATTTTCTCGCACATAATTAGCAAAGAAGATACGCCACGTTTTGCGGCTATAAATAGCAATGTGTGGCAAATTGGAGCCATTGTTGGGCCGATTATTGGAGGATATTTAATTCATATTTTTGGAGAAACTATATCCATGTTTTCTGTAGCGGCGATTCTTTCAATTAGTATTTTAAGCGTCTTATTTATTGAGAAAATTCCAAGTTTAAATACCTTGCCGTTTAATTTTAAAAATTCAATCATTCAAATTCGAGAAGGATTGGATTTTGTTTTTAATAATAAAATTCTACTTTGGGCTATTTCATTAGATCTTTTTGCTGTATTGTTTGGAGGTGCTGTGGCGCTTTTACCCGTTTTTGCTGAAGAGATTTTACAAGTTGGTTCGCAAGGATATGGATGGTTAAAAGCCGCGATGCCAATTGGTTCTGCAATTTCAATGATTTTGCTTGCCGCAAGGCCACTTCAAAAAAACACAGGCAAATGGCTCCTTTTTAGTATTGCTATGTTTGGTGTTTTTACTTTAGTTTTTGCAATTTCTAAAAATATTTATTTATCGCTTGCCATGTTATTTTTAATGGGCGCTTTTGATGCCGTTAGTGTAATCATTAGGAGTACATTATTAATATTAGAAACCCCAGCAGAAATGAAAGCAAGAGTCGCTTCTGTAAATCAAATGTTTATTTCGTCAAGTAATGAAATTGGCGCTTTTGAAAGTGGTTTTGCTGCGCAATATATGGGAACGGTTCGCTCCGTAATTTTTGGAGGTTCAATGACATTGTTTTTTGTAATTTTGGCATTTAAAAAAGCTAAGGCATTAGTTAATTTTGAATTTATAAATTATAAAAACGACTAGAAATGATTCGAATTTTTGCAACTGGAGGTACTTTTGACAAAGAATATGATATGATCAATGGGCGATTATTTTTTAATCAAACCAATATTGATGAGATGCTCCAAAAAGGAAGATGCACAACGCCCTATACGATTGAAACGTTGATGATGATTGATAGTTTAGAGATGGATGATTCGGATCGTGATAAAATATTAAATGCGTGTAAAAATACCTTAGAAGATAAAATCTTAATAACACATGGAACAGATACCATGACCGAAACCGCTGGTTTTATTGCTAAAAATCATCTTGATAAAACGATTGTAATAACAGGTGCTTTAATTCCCTATTCATTGGGAAGTAGTGATGGTATGTTTAATCTTGGCAGTGCGTTTGCCTTTGTTCAAACCTTACCAAAAGGGGTTTATATTGTTATGAATGGACGATTTTTTGAGTGGGATAAGGTGCAAAAGAATAAAGCCACAGGTTATTTTGAGATTAAATAAATGTAAAACACAAAATAATAGTATATTTGTGGTCAACTAATTTCTAAAAATTCTAATACGTTAGAATGTTTTTAATACAATAAATATGTTTAGAGCAAAAATCACTGGTATATCAGGATATGTTCCCGAATACATTTTAAATAATGAAGAATTATCAACTATCGTTGATACTAATGATGAGTGGATTGTAACACGAACGGGAATTAAAGAAAGAAGAATATTAAAAGAAGGCGGGACTTCGGTAATGTGTGTCAAAGCTATTGAAGAATTGTTAGCAAAAACAAATACAAAACCCGAAGAGGTTGATTTAGTTGTTGTAACTACAGTTACTCCTGACTGGCCCGTACCTGCTACGGCCAATATTATTTGTCAAAAATTGGGAATGACTAAAGCTTGGGGTTTTGATACGCAAGCCGCTTGCAGTGGATTTATTTTTACGCTAGAAGCGGTTTCTAAAATGGTAGAAAGCGGTAAGTACAAAAAAGCAATTTTAGTAGGAGCAGATAAAATGTCAAGTATTACGAATTATACCGATAGAAATACTTGTATTTTATTTGGAGATGGCGCAGGAGCCATTATGTTGGAACCTACTACGGACATGGAATATGGTGTTATTGATTGTCAGTGTTATATGGATGGATCGGGTATTGAGAATTTAAATGTTAAAAGAGGGCGTTCAGAGTATCCACTTACAAAAGACACGATAGACTTAAACGAACAATATATTTACCAAGATGGTAAAAAAGTATTTGTAAAAGCGGTAAAAGGAATGGCAGACGTCGTTGAAGAAGTTATGAAACGAAATCACTTAAGTTCCGAAAATCTTAATTGGCTTGTTCCGCACCAAGCGAATAAGCGAATTATTGATGCTACTGCTGATCGGGCAGGACTCAGTGAAGATAAAGTCATGTTGAATATTCAAAAATTTGGAAATACAACAAATGCAACAATTCCTTTGTGTTTGTGGGATTATGAAAAGAAATTAAAAAAAGGTGATAATCTTATATTATGTGCTTTTGGAGCAGGATATACTTGGGGTGCTGTTTATGTAAAATGGGGTATATAACGTATTATATTGATTTTTAAGTAAAATACCTGAACGCATCAAATTAAATTTTTAAAAACCAATGAAAAAGATTTTATTTCTTATTTTATTTTTTCAAATGCAAGTATTTGGTTATACCAAATTAGATACATTTAGAAATTTTGGTTACCAGTATTATCAAGAAAAAAACTATGCCGAAGCTAAAAAATATTTGGATAGTTGTGTTTCATTAGATCCAAAAAATAGCGATTGTTTATATTATAGAGCCATGTTGGCGATGGATGAAGGCGATTATCAATTGGCTCGATTGGCGCTTCAAGGTGCCATCATTTCAAATCAAAATGATTATGCGGCTTGGACGCAACTTGGGATTTGCCATACCGAACTTAAAAGTTATGATACCGCTCAAATGTGTTTTCAAAATGCGGTTCGTATTAATTCAAAAGACGCCAAAATTTATTCAAATTGGGCACGAAATCAATATTTAAAAGGCGATAAGTCGCATGCCGAGCAATTATATGGAACCGCCATTTTAATGGATGATAAAAATCCTAAATATTTTAGTGATCGAGCAAAAATAAGAACTGAAATAGGAATGCAAAAAGAAGCTCAAGAAGATATTGAAATTGCTGAAAACTTGAGTGAAAATAAAAATTCTGCTGAAAATAAATCGTTCAATTCCAATTGGTTTTTATTGATTTTTGTTTTGTTATTTATAGCATTTTTTATTTTTCGAAGAAAAAAATCAAAGCGCTAAGGCGTTCATTTTTTCATAATATCCTTTTGCAACTTTTTGATGTGAAGTATAATCTTTACTAAAAATATGGTATCCATTCAAACTTGGATCTGCACAATAGTATAAAAAATTATGATTTTCAGGATTTAAACAATCAATTAGCGTTCCAATTTCAGGTATACAAATTGGTCCTGGTGGCAACCCTTTATTTTTATACGTATTAAATGGAGAATTAAAGCATGTGTGAAACTGAGTAACCCGTTTGGCTCCAAAATCCCTTCGGGCAAATTTACATGTGGCATCAACTTGTAAAGGCATATTGATTTTCAATCGATTCAATAAAACACCAGCAATTCGGGCTCGCTCTTTCTTCATGGTATATTCTTTTTGAACCATACTAGCTAGAATATACAAAGACTTTTGATCCATGTTCAGTTTGTTTAATTGAGCTACATTTTTCGGATTCCAAAATGTTTTATATCCTGTTTGGATTTTTTGAAAAATGAGTTCTGGGTTTGCGTCCCAATAAATATCATAAGTATAAGGAAATATATGCGTTAAAATTTGAAAACTATCTAAATTGTATTTACTTTTAAAGGCATCGCTGTGCACATAATTTATGAATTCCGAAGAGTCCACTTTAAACTTTACTCCAACTTTTGAAGCAATGTCATAAATGGTGGTGATGTTTGAAATAGAAAAACGAACGGCATCTTGTCTTCCATATTTCAGCTTTTTAGCAATTTGGTACATTCCCATACCATTTTTTAAATGATATCTTCCAATCGGAACTTCTTTTATATCATAAAATTTTACAAACAAATCAAAAAGTAATTTTGATCGGATAATATTTTTGTTATCAATTTCATTTAAAATGGTATTGATTTTCTTAGGCTGCTCTACATAAAGAACATCTTCGTTTTTGATAAAATTAGAAAAGAAAATTATATATCCAAAAAGAATAATCGTGAATATTCCAAAAAATAAAGCCAAAATTATTGGTTTTTGCTTTTGTTTTTTCATATTTATTAGTTATTATTCTTGTAAATTTTCTTTGTAATGGTTTGATTTTCAGTCTGTATTTTAAGTAAGTACCAACCCTGACTCAGATTTGACACCTCAATTGTATTTTCTTTACGATTTAAAGTGCCTGAATGATGTAATCGGCCATTTAAATCAAAAATTGAATATATTGATTTAAAATCATTCTCAAATTGGATTTGAATTTGATCTATAAATGGATTTGGATAAACTAAAATGGATTCTAATTTTTGATTTTCAGCAATATTATTTTCATTACTATCAATAGCTGAGTAGTCTCTAGTTCCGTCGAGAATAGCACGTATCATTGGAGATCCAGGCAAAATCACACTGGTTAATTTCCAATTATTATCGGTAAAAATAAGCATTTTCTCAATTCCATTTGGATGATTACGGTCATATCCAATTTGTAAATTGCGTTCATCGCTCTGCACCCAACCAATATAAAAAGAATCTTTTACAATCACTGGTGTGTCTAATCCAAAAACGGCAAAATGATTCATCGTGTCTACATAAATTGGCTTTTTGTTATTTATTGTTTTAAGAACGGTTTCTTTGTTTGAATTAATATCTATTTTACTCCAAATTTGTAAGTTAAATATTAGATTGCTGACATCTTCATTAATATTAGAAAACATAATCTTGATTGCAGCTAAAGTGTCTTGAAATGGAATTACATACTTCATGGCTACTTTTTTTAATCCAAAACCTTGAATTCCATAAGCCATTTCAGCCGTTCCGTCATCATAAGCGATTTCATTAAAGAACAACTGTTTATGCTGAGCGGTATCATTTGTAATGATATTGTCTCCTTGTAATGTGTAGTATTTAAAACTTAAAGTCGTACTATCCGAAATTGAATTTGGAATATTAAAAACATTGACACCTGACGAAATAGAAAAGTTTTTTGCAGCTATAAATGGTACAGTATTCGAAGTATATAAATTTAGATTGGTATTCAAATTATCTACTTTGATGACATAGTCCATAACTGGAGTTAATGTAGCGTCATTGTTATTATTAAATGCAAACAACGTGTCCTTTAAATCTATTGCTCCACGAAATTGTTTGGCGGGCAACAACGTATAGTTTTTTAATGGTGTAGGTAAATCATATTGGAAAGCGATATCAAAAATGGTAGTATCTGCATTGGTTCTCCCTTTATCAAACCTTACGTAATCAATATGCCAATGGTCGTTGTTTCCCATCGTAGAGGCATAATTTATAAATCGAAATTGGAAATTATTGTGATAATAAAAAGGGTCACCGGGAATAATTTCGTCAGGAATTGAAACAAAAAATTGTTTAAAACTTAAATTGTCATCCAACTCTTTTCGACCGCCCGAAGGTAATAGATGCCAAACGGTATTCCATTGTCCCGTTGTATCTTTAAATTGAAGCAGTAACGTATCTTTTGAATTTGGATAGTCTCCATAGCCTTGTTCTTCTACAAAAAAGCTCAAAAGAATGCTATCTAGTCTCGAAAAAGTGCTAATATTAATTGGGACAGAAGTTAATTTGTCGGCAATTTGAAGCGCATTATTTGATTTGGGTGTGTATGGTCTTCCATACAAATCCAAACCATCTAACGTAGCTACTCCTAAAGTTGGAGGAAAAAATGGAAAATGTCTATTAATATAGGCGTCATTATCCGTCCAAAGTACATTGTTTAAGGTCACTTCTTCAACTAAAGCAGCATTAATAACTGTATCAAAAATTAATGTTGAGTCTAATTTGTTGCAATTCGTTATATCCCATGTATATCGATAAAAAGCGGGCGTGAAATTTGTACTACTAGCAATTAGATTACAATTTGTATTGGAAAATGTTCGGACTGCAATTTGAGGGATAATAATCGAA
Organism: Chitinophagaceae bacterium; assembly: GCA_017495115.1. GTDB lineage: Bacteria > Bacteroidota > Bacteroidia > Chitinophagales > JADJOU01 > CHPMRC01. The sequence goes on from JAFEIJ010000013.1 coordinate 7,395, forward strand.
GAATCTATGGTATTAGTAGCAACATTACAAGTGTAAATTTTTCCGATTTGACTCGAAAATGAATAGGAAGCTGAGGTGTATTTTAACGTTTCATTACACGAACCAAAAGAATAAAAACGATTACCAACAAATGGTTTTAATGAAAATGGCCTCGTTTTGTCGCTAGAAAAATCATCTACAAATGGTAAGGTTTTGGTAGGGAAGATAAATTGATAATTATCGGTTCGTTTCGATTTTAGTTGATTGGGGATTTCCCGATTTAAATTAGGATTCCGCATCAACGGCGCTACATAATCTTGAGCACGAATGGAAATAAATCCAAAAATGAAAAAAAATAGAAAAATCTTTTTGGTATAAACAATCATTAATAAAACGAATTACTTTCTTAACGCAGAATCCGTTGGAATTATTTTAGGTTTGTTCTTAGAAAAAAATAAATCTATGGTTTCACCTAAGTTTAATTTCTCTTCATTATTTGGCAAAGGGTATTGTTTTACCACATACGAACTCATTGTATCTTCAATGTTTTTGTCGTAGAAAAAGTTTGCGATGATACCGTTTGCCGACAAAATTAAATCTACTTCACTTTTTGTTTTACCCATTAAATTTGGTACATCAACCAATACGCCTGTTAATCCATCGCCAAGCGTCAAATTAATAACCGTTCCTTTAGGAATCATCGTTCCTGCTGCAATTTCAGTATTACCAATTCGTTGCGATAATACCGCATCTTTTTCATTTGATGGTTCAAATGTTAAACTACCTAATTTAAGTCCTCTGGATTCTAACTCCACTTGGGCAAAACGAAGCGAGCTGCGTCCTGCCAATTGCGGCATAGCCACCATTGGAGGTCTTTTTGAAGAAATAATTAAATAAATCGTTCTTCCCGTTTTTACATTTAATCCGGCAGATGGTTGTGCATCTAAAACCGTTCCTTCTTTTAAATCCGCTCGATATACCGAATCTTTTATTTCATATTCCAAATCGACATCTTCAATCATTTCAATAGCTTGTTCTACATTTTTGTTAACTACATTAGGCACATCAGCACTTTGCCCCCATTTTGTAATTAATTTAAGACTGAAAAGCAACATCCATCCTGTAATAATTAATACGATAAAGAATAAAATACTATTCAACCAAAAGGCTTTATCTTTCAAAAGATACATTATTTTATTCCAAAGCTTTATTAAAAAATCCATGTTACTATATTTAGAATAATTTGTTTGTTATTTTTTCAACCTTGGGTCCATAGCATCGGTTAATCCTTCTCCAAGTAAGTTGAAAATGGTAACCGTTATGAAAATGGCCATACCTGGGAAAATGGCCAACCACCACGCTTTAAAATAGCCTCTTGCTCCCGAAAGCATACTGCCCCAAGTAACGTCTTCAGGTTTTACGCCTATTCCTAAAAAGGATAAACTTGACTCTAATAAAATAGCGCCTGCAACACCAAATGCTACGGCTACTAATACCGAACTCAACGAGTTTGGTAATGCATGTTTGAAAATCGTTCGCCACTCACTGTAACCCAATGATTGAGCCGCTTGAATGTATTCTAAACTTCTAACTTTAAGCAATTCGGCTCTTGTATATTTTGCAATTCCAGTCCAACTGGTAAATCCAATAATTACCATAACCAACAAAATGGATGGACTTTTCATTACCGCCACAATTGATAAAATCAAAAGTAAGGTAGGAATAGAAACTTTAATCTCAATTAATCTTGAAATAATAATATCTACCGGCACATCTACTTTTTGTCCTAAAAAGTTGTTTTTCTTTAAAATATTTGCTAAAAGATTTCCGAATCCAAAAAATGTTATAAATATCAAAATACTTAAAAGTATTTGAATTAAGAATTGAGGAATACTCTCCGAAAGTGCCGAAGAAATATGATAACTTCGTAAACCAAAAGCATAATACAATCCTAAAATTCCAAAAATGATACTTAACCAAAATCGAGCGCGACTCATTTGCATGCCTTTATCGCCATAATAACCTGCCAAAGCACCAAAAAAGATACCAATAACTACCGAGATAGACATAGAAATAATACCCACCAACATCGCCGTTCTTGTCCCATGAATCATACCTGCAAGTACATCCCTTCCTAAATTGTCGGTACCCATAAAGTGATGCCATCTTGTACTTTGTACATCTTGCTCGTCAAATGGACTTTTATAATCTTTATTTTTTAAATCCATGTTTCGAGGCGAATAGGGGATAGGCGTTCGAATTACATATTCAAATGGCGCATTTTGCCAATCTAAATTTATAAATGCTTTTGGATATTTTGCGATTCCCAAATCCACGCCATAACTATTAAAAATAGGGAAATAAGAGGCTCCGTCTAATTTGCAGTAAATTGGCTTTTCGTTGGCCAAAAAATCGGCCATGATGCCAATAAATATAATCACATATACAATTCGAAGCGACCATACCGCTACTCTATTTTTCTTAAATTGTCGTTTAACAATACTCCAATAACTTTGATCCGAAGCGTTTGTATTTATTTTAGCACTCATTTTTTTATCTATTTCAATTTGCAAATATACTTTTTATTTCTATTTTTATTGCTAAAATTATTTGTTGTAGTTTTTGTAGAATAATTACAGATTGATTTTCACACGTTTTATTCTAAAAAAATACAACGATTGTTTTCTTTCAAAAGAATTATAGATTTATAAAAACGATTTTTAATATATTTGTAGCGTTTTTAATTTAGAGAAAATAAGAAAAAATGAGTAAAGATTATAAAGCCCCTTTATTTTCAGATCATAGTATTGATGGTGAGATTGCTACACTAAACCTTGGTCCTACCCATCCTGCGACACACGGAATTTTTCAAAATATTTTAAAAGTAGATGGTGAACGCATTTTAAGTGCCGAGCCAACTATTGGATATATTCATAGAGCCTTTGAAAAAATTGCAGAGCGTCGGGCTTATTATCAAATCACTACTTTAACCGATCGAATGAACTATTGTTCTTCTCCGATTAACAATATCGGTTATATGATGGCGGTTGAAAAATTGGCTCAAATTAAAGTGCCAAAGCGCGTGGATTATATGCGTATCATCATGATGGAAATGGCACGAATTGCGGATCATATTATTTGTAATTCAGTGATTGGAGTAGATACGGGAGCGCTTACAGGCTTTACGTATTTATGGCAGTGGCGCGAGAAAATCTACGATATGTACGAAGAGGTTTCAGGTGCTCGATTAACGACAAATATGGGACGTATCGGCGGTTTTGAACGAGATTTTACTCCTATGTTTCATGAAAAAATAAAGGCTTTTATTAAAGAATTTCCAGCTGGTTTTCGTGAATTTTCTTCTTTGCTTGAGCGCAATAGAATTTTTATGGATCGTTGTATTGGCGCTGGGCCTATTTCGGCAGAAAGAGCTTTAGAATATGGATTTACAGGGCCTAATTTAAGAGCCGCAGGAGTTGATTATGATGTTCGTATTGCAGAACCATATAGTTCGTATAATGATTTTGATTTTACCATTCCTGTAGGGGTCAATGGCGATACCTACGACCGTTTTATGGTGCGTCAGGAAGAAATTTGGCAAAGTTTTTATTTAATGAAAAATGCGTATGAAAATTTACCTGAAGGTGATTTTCATGCGAATGTTCCTGAATTTTATCTACCTCCAAAAGAGGAAGTTTATAACAACATGGAAGCGTTGATTTATCAATTTAAAATTATTATGGGTGAAGTACCAATTCCGGTAGGAGAGGTGTATCACGCAGTAGAAGGTGGTAATGGCGAGCTTGGATTTTATATTATTAGTGATGGAGGACGCAGTCCATACCGTTTGCATTTCCGAAGACCTTGCTTTATTTATTATCAAGCCTATCCCGAAATGATTGTGGGTCAAGTACTTTCCGATGCGATTCTTACGATGAGTAGCTTAAACGTAATTGCCGGAGAGCTCGACGCTTAAGAGCTACAGCTGAGTCTGCCGCATCCAATTTTATTTTTAGCCCATAAAGGCATTTTTGTAATGTATTTTTCGTTTTCTGAAGTGATTACATACGGATTTTTTAGTATGTAATATAAGGTTTCAAATTCACTAAAATCTCCTTGTTCTGCTTTTTCAATTGCAATTTGATACATGTAATTCCGAATGATGAATTTAGGATTTGTCGTTTGCATCATTGCAATTCGTTTTGAATCCGAAATTTGATTCAATTTTAAAATAGTTTCATAATCTTCTAACCAAAGTCGGAAATCTTTAAGAAAACCTTCCTCTAAATTTTCGGAATAAGCAATAGTTGTAAAATCGAATCGAGATGATAAGTCCTTTTCTAATTGAATAAAAAATAACGTAAAGTCAATTTCTCCTTGTTCTAATAGTATCAACAAGCGTTGGATCAGTTTTTGAATATTAGGATTGTAGGTTTCAAAACCGAGTTTTTGAGCCCATACGGTAAAAAAGGTATCATTAATAATCGCTTGAAGATGCGTTAATTCGTCTTCATACTTTTTTAGATTATTTGCATCAAATTGTCCGAAAGCATTGGCAAGCATTAAAATATTCCAATACAACACATCAAATTGTTTGCCATAAGCATATCGTTTTCCTTCGGCATCGGTCGTATTGGGGGTAAAATCCATTTGAAACGCATCGAGAAATCCAAAAGGTCCATAATCGATCGTTTCTCCTAAAACCGAAATGTTATCCGTATTCATAACGCCATGCACAAATCCAACACGCATCCAATGTCCAACCGTTTCAATATTTAAAAGTGCAATGCGTTTCCACAATTCAAAATAACAATCGGAGCCTTGGAGGTCAATATGTTTAAAATGGTTTTTTAATAGATAATCCGCCAATAGTTTTAACATCTTTTGGTCGTTTCGGCTTGCAAAAAGTTCAAAATGCCCAAAACGAATAAAATCAGGAGCCACACGGCAAACGATAGCGCCTTTTTCATAAGCGGCATTACCGTCATACATTTTATCTCGAAGCACTAATTCGCCGGTAGCCATAATGCTTAACGCTCGCGTTGTGGGGATATTTAAAAAGTGCATCGCTTCGCTGCAAAGAAACTCGCGTATCGAACTTCTTAAAACCGCAAAACCATCCGCACCTCTCGAGTACGGCGTTGGGCCAGCACCTTTTAACTGAAACGCCAGTGTACCTTTTGACGTTTGAATATGTCCGAGATTTATCGCTCTGCCATCGCCGAGTTGCCCCGCCCAATGACCAAATTGATGACCACCGTAGGCCATGGCATAGGAAGCCTCTTGGTCTAAAAAAGATTGACCACTAAAATGGTCTAAAAAAGATGGGGATGCTAAAAAATCTCGATCCCAGCCCAATTCCTTAGCTAAATAATCTGACGCTTTGATCAGCGTAGGTTTTGAAAGTACTTTGGGTTTTACAAAACTATATGCCGCATCAAAAACTTGCCTTGGATAGTTTTCCTTTACCACATCCGCAGGGAAATACGCTGTAAATGGATATTCAAATTTTAGGTTCATTTATTATTTTTTTGTAAGAAAATCAAAATATTTTCCATTCTGTTATTGAATTGTATCTTATAAAAAAAACGCTTTTATTTTTCAATTCGACACTTGCACAAAGATACCAAATATTTGGATTTTGAATTGATTTATTCGGGCTTAGATTTTAATTTATATTACGTTTTTGTAGCTTTGGGATTGGTTTGAGCGACTTACAACTGCACTTTGTAAATAAAAGCAAAGTTTTGCTTTCTCACTCACTTTATTTTAAACATCTGAAACCCTACTGACGCCAAATTGTTAGTTGTATGTTGAAGTCATTCGTTTATTTGCAATCTTTTAGCCAAATCGTTAGATATGGAACTGTTTTTTAATTTTACAAATATCTGAACAAGCACCAAATTCCATCATATTGCCAAACCGACAGATTAATAGTCATAATTTGTATAATTTTTTTATAGTCGAATAAAGTTAAATGTTCTGAGATGATGCTTTCACCTGTTTTTTTATATCCTAAAGATTCATAAAAATATTGGTTTCTAAAGTTCAAATGTGGAGTGTCTAAAATCCAAGATTTTGCATTAGGGAATTTTTTTTCGATCAGGTTAATAACTTGTTTTCCATACCCTTAGTTTTGTTCTTCAATACAAATATAAATTCTATGAAGCAAATAAGTTTCATCTTGCTTTTTTCTTACATCAAATCCTCCAATAATTTTTTCATCTAAATAAATAGTATGGTAGTAACAATTTTGACTTGAAATTTTTCTTTCAATACTTTTCTTTTTTTCGCTTACTGGACAGTTTTCTCCATCTTTGTATAGTTCTAAATCTTTTTGAAAAACATCTTCCTGAATTTTCTGCAATACTTTTGCATCTTCAAGTTTTGAAGTTTCAATTCTTAGATTACCAAAAGTTTGATTATTTTTCATTTAAGGATTTAAGTTTTCGTAGTTCACAAATGTTAGCAGATATCGTTTCGCGGTTTTACGAAGGCAAGTTATAATTACATTTACTTGAATGCGCTTAGCCCGACTTTCAGAAATAGGTCTGAAAGAAGTCGCTATTTTGTTGAGAATTGCTATTTATTTCTTTTAATTTTTTTGCCTTATATTTTATAACCGTATTGTTAAAAAGTTGTTCGATATCATTGGTTTCCCAATAATTACAATCATCTTTTACGATTAAATTTTCAAAATATTTTTCTACATGTTTTAAAATTTGAATGATTTCGATATGAGCGACAATACTGGTTTCAAAAGCATTTAATAAAGTATCTTGTAATATTAATTTATTGTCGAACTCAAAATTAATGGATTGGTTACATTTTTTTTCTTTGTCAAAATGTAAAAGTAAGCCTTTGGAGCTTCCCAAATAATTATAAAAATGAAATGCTTCGACCCAATTATTATCTAAATAAGTGCGATATAAATATGTTCTGGATTTCTCAAATTGTTCATATGAATAGTTTTTAACTTTCGCATAATCGATAAAACTTTTAGCAAATAATTCATATTCTAGATTCGATTTTAATTTACCATTTACATAAATATTTAATTCATCCGTATTTACCGCTTCGAATGCATTTATTAGACTATTATATTCACTCGAATAATCTTCTTTTAGTTCAACCTTACTAATAAATTCAACGCATTGTAATTGTCTTAACTCATTTAATTTTTCAAAAATAAAATGATTAACGGTTTTAGCAAAAAGCAAGTCTATGTTTTTTGTCAACCAATATCCTCCAGTGTCGTCTACCGAAAAAGTTTCAAAAAATTGTGCAACTTTATCTAGAATTTCTGTTATGAAAATATGATTATCTAAAGTCAAGTTTTGAGTTTCAATCCGTTCGCTTAGATACAATTGATCGTCGAATTCAAAATTCAAAGGAAAATCGGATTCATAATTGTTTGATAAGAAAATCATAATGCCTTTTGACGCACCTTCGTATCTATGAATTATTTCACCGAAGTTATTCCTTCTGTTTAAATGACTATGTGGGTCACTATATACTTTAATGCCTAACGAATTGCTGTTGGCAAATGCTACTATAAATTGTACCAATTCAACATAAGAGTCACTTGATTTCAACTTCCCTTCATAACTTATAGACACGCCTTTAGGAGGTTTTTTATAGTTCATTTTCCCAAAAATACTATAGTAATCTTCTCGCATTATATTTCTCGTCCTCGTTCTTTAGATTTATGAATCAGCAACTCTATCGTGTCATCCAAGGAGTCAATAACATGTTCTTTATTATGGACTTTATTTAAATAGTAATCGATATAGCCCTCTTTCATTTCCTCAAAGGTTAGTTTTCCGCTATCTAAAGCGGTGTAAATAATGTCTAACTTTTCATCCATCGTTGTGTGATTCCATTCCGAAGCGTTTTTGTCAAAAACAGTTCTTAATGTTCTATGTTTCCAAATACTGCCTTTTGCAAATATTTCGTCTAATTTAAAGTGTAAATGCATGTTATCTAAAGTTTATTTTTGTAAATATTGGGATATAGTTCCTTTCCATAAATCCATAAAAACTTGTCAATTTCTTTCAAGTCAAACTGAGTAATAGAATAATAATTTTTAAAATCAATTATAACTTTTTTAAATTCTTTGTAGTCTTTTAAATCAGCAGTTTTAAAATTTGAAAAGTTGTTTTTAGCTCTGTAAGCTAGTAATATTTTTTCAACGAACGTGTCATAAATTGGGTATTCATTTTTATTGTGCCAATTGCAATATTTTGTAGCAAAAGAGTAAAAGTTCCTATCTCCATCTCCATTGGGCTTTGGAATACCATGTCCAATTGCAATTTCATTTACAATATTGGCACTTCCTTCAAGTAATTTATTGTCAATATTAAGTTGAAGTATATTTTTCGCCATTCTATAAATGTCAAAAATATTGGTACTGTATAAATTATTTATAACGCTACATTTTAGTAAAATACCTTCAAAGTCAGAATTATTCGGAAATTTTTCAATGAGTTTTATTATTGCTTTGTCGGTAGCAGAATATCGTTCATCGTTTTCAAATTTTGTAATGTATTTCAGAATTAACTGATTTGTTGGTGTTTCAAGTTGGTTCATATAATTAAATTTTGACAAAAATATACTTTGATAGTGTCATAATTTGACGTTTGTGAAATAAAATTTAGTTTGTTTATAAGTAGATTGAAATAAGGGATAAGAATTTTAGTCTTTTTGAGTCTAACCTCTGCCTCGGTTCGTTTCCTCAAGAACCGAAGAAAAACAATCTTCTATGTTACTAAAAGTAGGCATGAAATTTTTAATAATTTTCAATTTTATTTACAAAGTCTATATGCCATTTTAATCTATCAAATGAACCGTTGTCTAAAGCTCTTTGTCCAGAAAGCATACTTGTAAAAAATATAGGAATTCCTTTTAGTTTTGAATCTTCTGTTATGATTCTCTGGGTTCCAATGTTTTTATCAAATTCAAATCTATGATTTAACCAATGTTGGTCATCGTATCCTATAAACCATCTTGCCAGCGAATTCGTTACAACAATAATTTTCGGATTTACTTGTTCTAAAATTTGATTTGTTATGGACAACTGCTCTTTGATGAATTTTGTGCCTAATGCTGATTTTGATAATTCATAAACTTTATCTTGCTTTGTTTCTCTACAATACAACATATCAATATGTGCCCATGGCAATTTAGTATGATTAGAAATGTCTTGAAACTTTTTAAAGTATGGGTCTGTGTGATTTTCTTGAGTTAACTGATAAAATTTTTCTTCTAAAATTTCATCTCCTTTTCTAAAAGAAGGATTTAACCCAATAAACAATAATGAATTTTCAATAACTTCATCATTTGAATAATAACTATTCTTAAAAAAATCAAATTCATCATAATTTGAATTTTTAAAAATGTCATCTAATTGTTTCTTGTAATTTGCTTTAATACTTGTCATAATGTTAATTTTTATTTTGCCTACTCATATCGGTTTTTGGTGAACCCGTTAGATTGTGCTGCAAATATAATTAGTCATTATGTCAAATTATGTCGTTATTGTTGATTTATTTTCGAATATCTATGTACTCTTTCAATAAGTTTCTTTCGATTTTTACCGGCTGGAAGGATTTTCGACCACGATATAATAATATATTCATAGCCACCTGAAAGTAGTTTCTCTTCTTCTGTCAGTTTTATAAGAATATTTGATACAACACTATTTCTGGTATAATATTCTCTTCCCCACTTTTCAAAATAGTTCTTTTTGCTAATAACAGTGCTGCCAAAGTTTCCGTGCGCAAAGGCAAATATTTTATTTTCGAGGTCTATTGATTTTAGTGTCTTAATACTTTGTTTAAAATATTCTATTTCCCAATTAGTCAATACGCTTTTATTATCAAGTCCACAACTGTCAATTTTGATAGATTGTCCTTTAACAACAATTGTAAGAGTTGAAATAATAATTATTAAAATAGGTCTCATTTTGTGGTGCATTTCGGTCTTTTTTTTAAATGTCCTATATCGGAAAATTGTATGAGTAGTGGCAGATTTCGTGGTACTTTTCTGTAAAACCGCAGCGCATTTTGAGCTGGCTACAAATGTTTATATTTACCATATCGCCTGCCATTACTTATATAAAACATTGCCACCAGATTTTTTTACTTCGTCAATTAATTTTATTTCCATTTTTGATATTTGGTAGACGATTAAGATAACTAATAAGGATTCTGGAATTTGCATTATGCCAGAAATCATTGTTGCTTGAGAGCCTTCAATTAATTGGTCTATTGTGTCTTGTTTAAAGGCTGTTTTGAGAACATATCTACCGATAAAATTTGATATTAAAAACAATGTCCACCAAATTCCAATTAATAGACCACCACTTTTTATTATGTATGTAGGGTCAAGTTTCTTAATTTGCTCTTGTGTTTCTTTCCAGATTTCATTCATTATTTGGACAGGTCTAAAGAGAAAGATAACTGGAATAAACCAAGACAAAATAGCCATTTTTTCATTATGTTTTAAATTACCAATTCCTAATCTATGAAGATTTCCATATGCCCTTCTAAACCAATTTAGAAAAAAAACTATAGATGCTATATAAATTCCAAATTGTAAAATTCCAATAAGTCCTTGCCTTAAGTCATTTGCATTTGCTTCACTTTCATCAATATATCCAATAAACTGAACAGATTTAAGTAATTCTAATTCGTAATATCCTGAAACTACTCCAAGTACTGTAAGTCCTGTTAATATCCAATAAATAATCATAAGAGATTTTGCTCTTTTAGAATTATCCCATATCTCAATTGGTATTATTTCTATTTCTCTATCTATGTTTTCAAATTTTTCCATATTCATTTAATTTGGTGGTAACGTTTTGGCGCTCTGCCTTGGTTCGTGTCCCCACGAACCATTTTCGTACCTTTTTAATTTTTGATGCAAAAATATTATTTTCCATATTACATGCATGATTTATATTTGCTATTTTAGTTTTTCTGTCTATTTCTACAAACTAAACAATATATTACATTTCGGTTCGTGAGGACACGAACCGAGGCGGATTTATTTAATTTGTTTGTAATGTCTATATGTTGCAATATATGTGTCAAACTCTTCTGAAACAGCTCCGTCATATGTATGATATTTACTTTTTAGTTTGTCTAGTTCTTTTTCCGCCACTTTGCTACCTGAATAATATGCCCAGAAAAGTTGATTTACAGCTTTCAAAAAAGCATCCATATTTTCGCCTTTATCGTTTGTTTTTTTGAAGTCGGTTAATACTTCTTCAATTTCTTTGGGACTATACTTCTTTAGGTTTTTTTTATAAGAACTTAACTTTTTTAGCTTTTCTTCATCATAGTAATACTTTGTTGTGTAAAATGGCAACCATTGTTCTTCTTTGTTTTTCCCGTTTGGAACACCATAAAGTTCCTCAACATATAAAGTGTCATTTTTGAAATTGATTTTATAAGATACCGTTCCATCGCCAGTCAAGTCTTCCAAAAAAGAATCTTTATTACAGTCATAAAGGATGTGCTCAGAATATGAATTTTTTTCGTCAGGCTCCCCACATAATGAAATTTTTGCTCCATTTTTGAAGACAAAGGTTTGGTTTGCGTTTTTACAATTACAAGAAGATTCGTTTTCTTCTTCTGATGATTGTAAAGTTATACCTTTTGTTGTATCAGAATTTTGCTCAATGTGAATTTCGGTTTGTTCTATTGGCTGTTCTGTGTTTTGACAGGAAGCAAAAAATAAGACTATTAAAATAAATGTATTTTTTTTCATATACCGGTTGCCTCCGCCTTGGTTCGTGTCCCCACGAACCATTTTCGTGCTTTTATTTTATTTTTATTGTAAAAATATTATTTTCCTAATTACTTGCATGATTTATATTTACTATTTTAGTTTTCCTGTCTATTTCTTCAAACTAAACAATATATTACATTTCGGTTCATGAGGACACAAACCGAGGCGGAGGGATTCTGTTTATTGTTTAACCATTGTATAGTATGCCGTTCCAACGAACAAACCGCTTCTGTTTATGCTTTGTTTGAATGTTAAAGATTTACAATCGTAACTAGAAATTATAATAGTGTACCCATTACTTCTTAATTCATTTATGCCATTTACAGTTGTTGCGGTATAAAATTTGTTAACATTTGATTCGTCGCATTGTGAAGTTTTAAAGGAATCTTTAGTAAAAGTAAAAATGTTCCCATCCATACAATTATCAACTTTTGATAAAATATCATTTCCTACAGAATCTTTTACATTTGAAAATTTCCAATTTCCAACAAGCGAGGCATTTTCGAATTTACAAGTCGAAGGGGTTGATGTTGTGTCATCTTTCTTACAAGAAACCAAAGTTAATAAAACACCTAATACTGTTAATAATGCAATTTTTTTCATTTTGAATTTTGTTTAAATTTTTTGATAAATAATTTTTTTTTTAACATTAATATATTGTCATTCCAAGTTTATAATCTTTCTTCTGACTTGTTTCGTTTTCGTGTTCCCTAGGTTTTGCACGTTTCCGCTGTAAATAGGATATAACTCGTTAATAATTGCAATAATAATACAATTTCCGCTAAAAAACTATTTTTTTAGAAAAAATAACACTTTTTGTGTAGAAATGAACGATAAGGTTTTGTTAAATTATTGGGAAGTTTTTATAAATCCATTCAAACTACAACTTCAAAAATGAAAGGATTTTTTGGTGCACGGCTTCGATAGAAAGCAAACCTTTGTTTGGGTCGCTGCAATCGAGAGCGATTAAATCTTCTTCCGTTTGAGACATATTTTTATATTGTTTATACACTTCCAATTGAAAATCCAAAGCATTTTCATGGATATCTTTTTTGCCTTTCAAATAGTCGCGATCCTCGCCCGTGCGCTGCATTTTCAAATTCGATTCGATGATTTCAAACGGAACATCAAGAAAAACGGAAATATCGGGTTTTGGTAAATTTAATATTTGATATTCATAGTTTAAAATCCAATGGTGAAGCGCTTTTGCCTCCGCTTCATGCTTTAGTTTGGCACATTGAAACGCCACATTCGAATATACATACCGGTCCGCCAAAACATAGTAGCCTTCTCGAAGCCAGTTTTCGATTAAATGAATATGTTCTTTACGGTCATTAGCAAATAGTAACGCCACCAACTGAGGATGCACATTTTCTATCGTTCCAAAATCCCCACGAAGAAACGCCGCGATTAAGTCGCCATAAATGCCTTGATTGAGCATTGGGAAATGAATAAACTTGGATGGAATGCCTTTTTGTTCGAAAAAATCTTGAAGCTTCTGGATTTGCGTCGATTTTCCCGAACCATCCAAACCTTCTATGACTATAAATTGACTCATAATATAAATAAAGTAGCAAAAGTATTGTTTTTAATCCAAATTGCGCATTAGATTATTACGATGTAATAAAATAAGGCGTTAGTTGGATTTAACCCCGTAATTGGATTGTTTTAATCTCGTACGTAAGTGGATGAATTACAATCTATTATACGATTAATTATTTTAATGATTCATTTGGGTTTAATCCAAATTTCACATATAAATAGTTTGAAATGTATAATCTCTGATAATTATTTATCTCGATTTAACGAATACGTGTAATTTTGTTTTCTTAAAAAATAAATTATGAACTTCTTTGATATAAAAAAGGATAATCCGCATTCCATAAAATCATTTCTCATTGCCTTTTTGATTGGTGCTACCATTTCTGTATTTTTATCGGCATTGTATTTTATTTCAAAAATGAATATTTTCGATTTTACATCAGGTCAAACGCCTTCGGCGCTTCAAATGCAAAGTAGTGATTTGATTAATATTCAGATTATCAGTATGGTCAGTTTGTTTTTTATTTCGGCCTTGATTTACGCTAAATTGAGAGCTATAAATTTTTACACAACCTATCATGTACTCCAAAAACCCAAAATTCAATTTTTATTCATAGGAATTGCTTTTGCCATTAGTGCGTTTCCTTTTTTGGTTTTTACAGAAAACATAAGTCACCTTATTCCACTTCCTCAAAACATTTTAGAATGGGCAAAAAATCAAGAGTTAAACAACGAAGCATTATTTAAAAAGTTTTTTGAAATCAATTCTGTTTTATCTTTTTTCAAAACATTTTTGGTGATTAGCATTTTTGCAGGCATTTGCGAAGAGTTATTTTTTAGAGGCGCGCTTCAAAATGTGCTTTTAAAATATTTTAAAAATCCTCATATAGCGATTTGGATGCAAGGCATCGCTTTTGGAGTGTTTCATTTTAATTTGTATCAAATGATTCCAATCGCATTAATAGGAATTTGTTTTGGCTATATTTATTTTTATTCCAAAAATATTTGGTACACGATAATAATTCATGCGGTGTATAATGGAATTCAGGTGGTTTTATATTATCTTTATCTCAATAATGTTTTAGGATTTAATATCGATAATACTTCGGATGTATTGTGGTGGCAAGGATTGTTATCTTTTTTAATTGCATCAAGTCTTTTTTATCTACTTTTACAACTTTTAAATAAAAAATCTTAACATAAAGCTTTCGGAATGAAAACGTTTTATACTCGTGCGATCACAGCAGTTTTTTTTGGAATTACCGTTATTTTTTCAATCTCATATCATGAAGTCAGTTATTCGTTACTTTCTTTAATCATACTAATCGGATGTCTTTTTGAGTTTTATAAAATTTCAAATCCATTATTTAAAAAAGATGGACAAAAGTCTAATTTTTTCAAATTTATATCATACAGCTTAGGCATTTTTTATTTTTTAATGTTTTATTTGGTGTCCAAAAATGTATTAAATAATAAAGTTTTATTTTTAATTCCAGTACTGACGAGTGTTTATTTTATCATCGAACTTTTTTTGAAATCCAAAAATCCATTTCGGAATATCGGAATTAACCTTTTGGCTTTATTTTATATCGTTTTACCTTTAAGTATGATTCACTTCATTGGGTTTTACCAAAATCAATTTACCGGTTCGATTGTTTTAGGAATTTTATTTATAATTTGGGGAAATGACACGGGCGCCTATA
This sequence comes from Chitinophagaceae bacterium, assembly GCA_017495115.1. Classification (GTDB taxonomy): domain Bacteria; phylum Bacteroidota; class Bacteroidia; order Chitinophagales; family JADJOU01; genus CHPMRC01. Next base: position 22,412 of record JAFEIJ010000013.1, read on the forward strand.
TTATCGGAAGTTTAATTGGTAAAAACAAATTGCTACCGCATGTGTCGCCAAATAAATCGATTGAAGGATTTGTTGGAGGCGGTTTGTTTTGTTTTTTAGTCGCGTATTTAAATATCAATTGGTTTCCAAAAATCCCATTATTTGAATCCATGCAATTGATAAATCCAAACGTGTGGTATCTTATTGGTTTAGCAACCTTTTTATTTGCTACTATTGGCGACTTAGTCGAAAGTTTATTAAAAAGAAGTTTGGGGATTAAAGACAGCGGCTCTATTCTGCCAGGACACGGCGGATTTTTAGATCGTTTTGATGCCTTTTTATTCGTCATACCTTTTGTTTTGGCGGTTATCATGTTGTTTAACTAATGAAAAACGGTTCGCTTCAAAAAATTGTTGTTTTAGGACCCGAATCTACCGGAAAAAGTAGTCTTTGCCAATCGCTGGCGCTTCATTTTGACTGTCTTTGGGTTCCCGAAGTCGCCAGAACATATCTTAAAGACATTCAATTAGATTATACGTATGAAGATATTCTAAACATTGCAAAATTGCAGTATCAAACTGAACAAGAATACCAAAAACGCGCTCTTGAGCAAAATCACAACTATTTATTTATCGATACCGAATGGATTACAATAAAAATTTGGCTCGAATTTTATAATTTTCCAATTCCCAATTGGTTAATTGAAGGAATTCAAAGTCATGATTATGATTTATTTTTACTTTCGGATATTGATATTGCATGGCAGCCCGACCCATTACGGCAAAATAAAAATGACCGAAAAGCCCTTTTTAAGCGATTTGAAGACGAATTGACCCATTTTAGTAAAAATTTTTTAGTAATAAATGGTCTTGAAAATCAAAGATTTGAGAATTCTTTAAAAAAAATAACGTACAAATAAAATAGAGTATGAAAAAATAAATTAATTTTGCTCTAAATTAAAAAATTATTAAACCCATGTTCACCGTAAAATTATTTAACAACGAAAAACAAATTAAAAGTAAAGAATTCGAAGATCTTGAAGATGCAAAAGATTTCGCGCACGATTATTTAGGCGATGCCGCCGATTATTTTGAGATTTCTGACTCAGAAACTGGCGAAGTCATTGAAAAAGAAGAAATGCGTATTGACGATGATTTAGATTTTGATATGGATGATTTCGGTCAAGAAGGGTTTGATGAATTTGATGCTTAATTAAAAAAAAATGAATGTAAAAACCCTCGTTGCAGGAAATTGGAAAATGAATAAAACGCTTGATGAATCTATATCGTTTATAGAAGCATTAAGCCATATTCCAGTACCTCAATGTGAGGTTTTACTCGCCGTGCCTTTTATTTATCTAAAACCATTGCAAGATATTGCACCAAAATGGTTAACGATAGCCGCTCAAAATATAAGCGATAAAGAACAAGGCGCTTATACCGGCGAAATTTCAGCAAAAATGCTACAATCAATAAGTATTAAATCGACTTTAATTGGTCATAGCGAGCGAAGACAATACTATGGAGAAACCAATGCCGTAATCAAAGAAAAATTGCAACAAGCTTTTCAAAATGCGGTGATGCCCATTTTATGTATTGGAGAAACGTTGGATGAGCGAAAAAATAATTTAACCGAACACGTAATTGAAAACCAATTAGCAAGTGTATTGACCAAAGCAGATGCAAATAAATCATTGCACATTGCGTATGAGCCTGTTTGGGCTATCGGAACGGGAGAAACCGCCACAAAAGAACAAGCAGAAGCGATGCACCATTTTATTTATAATTGGCTAAAAGAAAATATTTCAGAGACCTTTGCGCAACAAACTAAAATTTTGTACGGAGGCAGCTGCAATACTCAAAATGCAGAAGAATTGTTTTCGATGCCACATATTCACGGTGGATTAGTCGGAGGCGCTAGTTTAGATGTCGATTCATTTAAGCTGTTAATTGAAATTGGAAATACCATAACAAATAAAAATAATTAAAATTTTCAGATCATGAAAAATCAATTACCAAATATTACAAAATCAACAGAGATGTATCACCGCGCAAAAAAGTTGATGCATCCCATTACCCAAACTTTAGCGAAAGGTCCAGGTCAGTTTACGTTTGGCGTTGCTCCGGTTTATGTTGAATCTGCAAAAGGTGCGCGAATTACGGATGTAGACGGTAATGAATATTTAGATTATTGTATGGGAATTGGTCCAATTTCTCTTGGATATGCGTATAAAGAAGTGGATGATGCCATCAAAAATCAATTAGAAAAAGGAATTACCTTTTCTTTGATGCATCGTTTGGAGCTTGAAGTTGCTGAAAAACTAAATCAAATAATTCCAAATGCCGAAAGTATACGAATTAGTAAACAAGGCGCGGATGTTTGTAGTGCCGCGGTTCGTGTGGCAAGAGCTTTTACAAAAAGAAATAAAGTAGCGGTTTGTGGATATCATGGATGGCACGATTGGTATATCGGAACTACAACACGAAATGCGGGTATTCCAAAAGAAATTATCGATTTAACCGTAAGTATAAAATATAATGATATTGAAAGTGTTAAAGCAGCAATGTCGCCAGATTTAGCATGTTTGATTTTGGAGCCGATTGTTTTTGAAGCACCAAAAGATAATTTTTTACAAGAATTACATGCGATTTGTAAAGCAAATGGCACGTTACTTATTTTTGATGAAATGTGGACGGGCTTTCGTTTGGCAATTGGAGGCGCTCAAGAATTTTTCGGAGTGACCCCTGATTTAGCCGTTTATTCTAAAGCGTGCGCAAACGGAATGCCGATTGCTTTCCTTACAGGTCGCGATGATGTGATGAAACATTTTGAAGACGATGTATTTTATTTCACTACGTTTGGAGGCGAAGCGCTTTCACTTGCGGCTACGTTAGCTACGATTTCGGAAATGGAAAAACATAATGTGCCTCAATATCTTGCCGAAAAAGGTCAATTGATTAAAGATGGCTTTAATGCTTTATTGGAAGAATTTGAAATGACCGATTTGATGAGTATTTCGGGATATCCTTGCCGTAGTATCGTAAACTTTGCCGAAAAAGCAGGTGATGGATTGGTTTTAAAAACCTACTTACAGCAAGAAATGATCAAAAGAGGTATTTTGTGGAGCAGTTTCCATAATATGTGTTTTAGTCATACCGATGCGGATATTCAGTTTACTTTAGAGGTATATCGCGATATTTTCCCTACATTCAAGCAATTAATTTTGGATGGAAATGTAGAAAGTGCGATTCAAGGACAAGTTTTAGAGCCTGTTTTCCGTAAGGTGAAATTCTAATTTTTGATACCCAATCATTTGATTGCCCAACTACAAGAACAATTTAATAAAACACTCCCTGGCATGGCGTCGCAGTATAAAATGGCAGGAAGTTATAGGCCTGTTGTTTCTATCGAAGAAGCTATAGAAAAACAAGCCAAGACGGCAGGAATTCTCATTTTGGTTACAAAAATGGATGAGGATTTTCATTTTTTGATGATTCAAAGAACGACGTATGACGGCGCGCACAGCGGTCAAATGGCATTTCCGGGGGGTAAAAAAGAACCTCAAGATGCTTCTATTTTAGATACCGCCATTCGAGAATGTTATGAAGAAATTGGCATCCATATATCCAAAAGCGATATTTTAGGTGCATTAACGCCGTTGTTTATTCCTGTGAGTCATTTTGTGGTATATCCATTTCTCGCATATATCGATTCGCCGCTTCAATTGATAAAAGATCCGACTGAAGTTGAAGAAATTTACTTGTTTAACATTCAAGATTTTTTCAAACCCGAAAATATCCAAGATTTTTCGTTTCAAATTCAAAATCAAACGATGACGGTGCCTTCCTATCGATTTCAAGAGCAAACCGTTTGGGGCGCTTCCGCGATGATATTATCCGAATGGTATGATTTGATGCAAAATTTACAAGATTAAAATATTGACAATCAATTTTTAATAAAATAAAAAACAAATTTTGCCAAACGTTCGTTTGGTTTTTTGTATTTTTACATACTTTTTAAAAATAAAACAATTTATATATGAAATTTTTAGTTTGTGTAAGCAAAGTGCCTGATACAACGGCAAAAATTGCTTTTAAAGACAATAATACCAAATTTGCGGGTGACGGCGTTACCTATATTTTAAATCCAACCGACGAGTGGTACGCTTTGGTTCGTGCACTTGAGTTAAAAGAAGCTCAGGGTGGTCACGTTACGGTAATCAATGTGGGCCCAGCCGAAAATGACCAAATTTTGCGTAAAGCATTGGCTATTGGAGCGGATGACGCGGTTTTGATTGAAGCGGATGAAGAAATTGAACCGTTTTATGTAGCTCAATCTATTGCGGAATATGCTAAAAACAATGGTTATGATATCGTTGTAACGGGTAAAGAAACCATTAATTACAATAGTTTTTCTATCGGTGGTATGATTGCAGAATTTATGGATTCGGCTTTTGTAAGTCAAGTTTCTAAATGGGAAATGAACGGCAATGTTGCGGTTTTAAATCGTGAAATCGAAGGTGGCGAGGAAGTTGTAGAAGTAACAGCACCTTTTGTTTTATCGGCTCAAAAAGGAATGGCTGAGCAGCGTTTACCAAATATGAAAGGTATTATGGGTGCCAAAACAAAACCTTTAGCCAAAGTAGCAGCTGCTACAGGCGATACGATGGTTTCTTTAGTGGCTTTTGAAAATCCAAAACCAAAAGCAGCAGTGAAACTAATCGATGTAGAAAATGTAGAAGAATTGGTACATTTATTACATACCGAAGCAAAAGTTATCTAATTTATTTTATCATCTGAAAATTTAAGAATTATGATTTTAGTATATATTGAATCAAATGGCGAACAACTAAAGAAAAGCTCTTTAGAAGTATTGACGTATGGAAAAAAAATGGCGGATAAAATGGGCGTTGCAATGGGCGCTATTTGTCTTGGGCCATTAAATAATACCGATCAAGCGGGGCAATATGGCGCCAGTACGTTATGGTTGGCCAATGATGCCAAATTACAAACGTTTGACAGCCGATTATTTACCAAAATAATTGCCGACACGTTTACTGCAAATAATGCAACGGTTTTAGTTTTACCTTTTAACCAAAACGGTAAAGCATTAGGACCACGTTTGTCGGTTCGTTTGAAAGCAGGATTGGTAGCAGGCGCTTGCGCTTTGCCAAATGATCAAATGCAATTTGCAAAAAATGTATTTTCGGGAAAAGCCATCGCGCACTATGCGATAGCGTCGAATCATAAAATTGTATCGGTAGCGAGCAATTCGATTCCTGCTGAAACGGCTCCAACGTCTTGTACCGTAACGCCTTTAAATGTTAGTATTTCGGATGCTGATTTTAAAGTAAAATCGATTAAAGTTGAAAAAGTATCTGGCGATATTCCATTGAGTGAAGCCGAATTGGTGGTTTCAGCAGGAAGAGGTTTAAAAGGTGCTGAAAATTGGGGCATGATTGAAGATTGTGCTAAAATTTTAGGTGCAGCAACAGCTTGTAGCCGTGCGGTAGCCGATGTACACTGGAGGCCTCATCACGAGCACGTAGGACAAACCGGATTGGCTATTAGTCCAAACTTATATATTGCCGTAGGAATTTCGGGTGCGATCCAGCATTTAGCCGGAGTAAGCAGTTCTAAAACGATCGTTGTAATTAATACCGATGCCGATGCGCCTTTCTTTAAAGCCGCAGATTATGGTATCGTAGGCGATGCCTTTGAGGTGATGCCAAAACTTAACGAAGCCTTAAGAAAATTCAAATCAAATAATTAATAACGAAAGCTCCTGAAAAGGAGCTTTTTTTATTTTTAGAAGCTATTTCCTGTTGTAAATCCCGATTTCGGGGCTATTTGCTGCTATCGGGGCTAGGGAAAATAGATAAGCGAGATGCTTGAATAAAGTTCAAAAAAAATGTCATCGAAGGCGGATTATTTTAGTTTTTTCATTGTTTTACTTTCAAGTAATGATTTCATTTGTGTAATGGCTGTTTTATTAAGTTGAATGAGACGTTCATTTTGTGTCAAGCCTTGTCGAATTAGCAAAGCATTTATGCTTTCCATATTGCTTAATACAACCAACTGTTCCAACGTAGCATAATCTCTTATGATTCCATTTTTACTAGAATTCTGTTCTCTCCATTCTTTTGCGGTCATACCAAAAAGTGCAACGTTCAACAAGTCTGCTTCGTTAGCGTAAACAAAACCTGCTTGTTGTTTAGTTATTTCACTTGGTATTAGGTTTTCCTTAATCGCATCGGTATGTATTTGATAATTTACTTTTGCCAAAGTACGTTGAATATTCCATTCTAATTTTAGTCGGTCGTTTTCTTCGGCTTTTAAGCGCTGGAATTCTTTGATTAAATAGATTTTGAATTGAGGACTGATCCACATTCCAAACTCAAAAGCAATATCGGAATGTGCATAAGTCCCTCCATATCTTCCTGCTGTTGCTTTTAATCCCATCGCATTCGTTTTTTCTACCCAATCTTTTACGCTCAGTTTATAGCTATTTAATCCGGCTTGACTTTTAATTATGGCGAATTCGCCATAATTAAAATCAGGATTATAGACCGTTTCCCAAACGCCAAGATATTCAACAGTATTTCTATTTCGAAGCCAATCCGAAATAAAGAAATCCCCATCTTTGGCTTTAAGCATATCGGTTAATGAAATATATTCTTGATTATCGTCAATAATAATGCTTATCTCTTTACCTTCTACTTGTATTTTTTTGTTTTTACTCATATTTTGATTTTCAGAAAACAAATTTACAAAAAGTGAAACTTTTTAGGTAGTTTTGTTTTTTATTTTTTTCGAGCGCTTAATGGGATATTGATTTGTTCTATTTAAAATATCGTCAGAATACGAGAATATGTTCTAGAAAGACGTAACTAAAGATGTTAAGTCGGAAAGGCAAATAAAAGTTTTAAAAATGCTCGTCTTTCCGTAATTTTTTTTGATTTTCTAGTTACCTGATAAAAAAAATATACGGAATCTCAAAAATCAAAATCCAATGAGATTCCCAATAAATTTTTCAATATTATTGGTTTTGAAAACCAAATATTACTCGTAAAAAATTTTTGAGAATGACGGAAGGGGTTAATTATTATCGATTTGGGCATTAAGGAAAAATAACAAGAAAATCTTTATGTGAACTTCTGTCTTTTAGCTCTTCCTCCTTCATTTTGAACTGACGCAAAATGTCTTCGTTGCTGATTTCGCGGTCTTTGAGCCATTTTATTTTTTTATTGAATGTAATATATTTTCTACCGAAAAACTATCCATTTTAGTGAAAGCGAACCACTTTTTGCCTAAATCTTTTAACGAAGCCCCTAAATGATAAACCGTTTTTTCATCAATAATCAAAAAACGGTCGTGGCTTTTGTTAAACGTTTTGAGTTCAAAATTTCCATATTGTTCGTTGGCTTTTTTTATATCTAATTCGAGTTGTTTGGAGCTGTTTTTTGTGAGTAATGTTACAAATACATTTTTATTTTTCTTTGAAAGTTGTGTCAAAGTGCTTTCATCTATATAATTGTCTATCAAATGAATACTCTTGGTTGCCGAACGAATAATTTTTGAAGCCAATTCATACGCATCAAATACTTGTCCTTCAAAAAAAATACCTTGCGTGGGAATTAAATGTGTGTTGATTTGTAAATCAATTTGATTCATTTTAGCATTCAAACTGTCCACTCTATCTTCTAAACGGTTCATTCTATTGTTAATGGCATAACCTTTTAAAAGATAATCCCTTAAAACATTGGTCGCCCATATTCTGAATTGTGTGCCACGTAAAGAATTTACTCTATATCCAATAGAAATAATCATATCTAAATTATAATGTATAAGTTCTCTTGCTATAGTTCGATTTCCTTCTTTTCGAACTGTTCGGAAATTCCGAACAGTTGCATGTTCTACTAGTTCTTTTGATTGATAAATATGCTTTATATGTTCGCTTATGTTTGCTTTACTACTTTCAAACAGCTGCACGATTTGGGCTTGAGTGAGCCATATTGTATCATTTTCTAATCTCACTTCAAATTTAGTAGCACTATCGTCTGGCTGGTATAATACAAATTCGTTATCCATAAATCACCTTTTAAAATTTTCTACTATTAGAAGTAATGCCATCTAAATTGTAATATTCAATCTGCCGTTCTATGGTTCTTCCTCCTTCTTTTTGAACTGTCGCAAAATTTGCGACAGTTGCACTTTTTTGGAGTTCTCCTTCTATAAATACATTATTGATGTGTTTGCCAATAGTTTTTACATCTCTACCAAATAATAAGGATAGCTGTTGTCGGTTTAACCAAACCGTTTCATTTTCTAATCTTACCTCAATAGGGTCGGGAAGTTCGTTTTGGCTATAAAGAATAATTTCATTTTTCATACTGTTTCTTTTTATTCTATCCCAATTTCATCAATCTCCCTCATAATTCGATCCGTCTCTGTCAAGGCTACAATTATTTTTTGGTAATGCAAAATATCTTCGTAGCTGAGTTCTCGGTCTTTGCGGTCTTTGAGCCATTTTTGAGCGGGTTGATAACCACCAATGTAGAAGTTCCAAGCCACTTCGGGAACATTGGCAAAATATTGCGTATCGTTGATATACACGTTTCCATTTTTATAAATTGGTTTCACCACCACATTATCACCATCTTCGGGATATTGGGTAATATAATTTTCAACAGTTGGACTTTCTAATAAATGAATTTGCCTAATTTCTCCACCTAATTTTACCAATTTCCAAAAGGTATTTTTATCTTTTGGAAACGGCACACGTGGAAAATTTATTTTCAAAAATTCTTTGTATTTCTCGCGATAACTTGGCGAATGCAATACCGCATAGATATAATCCAAAATATCAATCGGCGCAAAACTCCCCTCTTGAGAGGGGTTGGGGGTGTGTTCTTTTTCATTCGTAAATGTCAATCCCAATCCATCCGCAATTTGATTCACAATTTCCATATTCAAATTTGGAATACGAACAAGTTCCCCTCCTTTGGAGGGGTTAGGGGAGGTAGCAAACAAATCTTGGTTCTTTTCATCAGGGTAAAGGTAAAGGGGGAAAAGATAACCTGAACCAAACCTACCTGCTGTTCCAGTTAAATTAAGATTCGTCATAATTTTACTTGAAAAAATATATCTCCAATCTGAAACACATTGTTTTCCTATTATAATTGAAATGTTTTCTTTATCAATTACATTAAACATTATCCTTTCTCTTGCTCTTTCAATTAATTTTGTATCATAATAGATAAATTTATTATCAAAAGGATAAAATGATATTTCTTTAATTTTATTTATTTCAAAATTGGCTATTTTTATTGAAAGAGATTCTGTTAAAATTTCTTTGGAATTATTAACATACAATTCATCTTTTCCACTAACTACTCCCACATTATTCAAAGGAAATAACTCCGTCACCGAAAACCCCTCATCATATTCACTTTTTACGCCAAAATCCTTAGGTACAAAAAAGAGTTCAGGTTCTTGTGGGTGCAGTTCGGTCCAATTGATGGATGAAAGGGAATTTTCATTCAAAAAATCGTATTTATCTTCTCGCTTGCCGTATAGGTCAAAATGGAATATTTGTGCGGGTTTTTTATTTTTCATTATCCGATTTTTTTTCAATGTTTTTCAATTCTTTTGCCAGCAATTCTAGAGCAGGAAGCTCGGCTTTAATCTGTTCGGGAAGTTCTGTATATCGGTATTCGCTTACACCAATGGGTTTGTGAATGTCCTTTAAAGCAAATTCTACTTCGAAATTATCTTTGTTTTTGCAGAGTAAAATCCCTATGGTAGCTTGGTCTGTATCCTCTTTTATCAATTCGTTGATAGCAGATACATAAAAATTAAGTTTACCTATAAATTCGGGTTCAAATTCGGTGAGTTTTAATTCTATTACAATATAGCATTTGAGTTTGGTATGATAAAAAAGCAAATCGGTTTTATATTCTTTTGAACCAATTTTCAAAATGTATTGTTTGCCCATATAGGCAAATCCTTTTCCAAGTTCTAATAAAAATTCGGAAATATGTTGTACTAATTTTTTTTCTAAATCTCTTTCCTTCGCTTTTTCTGGCAATACCACAAATTCAAAATTATAAGGGTCTTTTAGCAATGCTTCTGCCAAATCGCTTTGCATTTGTGGAAGTACATTTTTGAAGTTGGTAATCGCCTTGCCTTGTCTATTAAACAGATTCGTTTCTATTTGATATTCTAATACCGACCGGCTCCATTGGTTTTCGATAGTTTTCATTACATAAAACAATGCCTCCTCTGTGTTTTTGATTTTTTGGATAATCAAAATATGGTGCCCCCAAGGAATGCCTACAAAAGATTCAAAATCAATACCTTCTATTTGCGAAACAACTTGTTTCGTAATTTCACTATTGGCTACATCCATTTGCGAAGCAAGTTGTTTCGTAATGGATTCAAAGGCATCTGAATAAAACAAACTCCATTGGCGGATCAGCTCTAAATTCCTTTTTGAAAATCCAGAATTATCAGGAAATGCTTCTGTTAAGTCTTTACTGAGTTGACCTAAAAAATTACTGCCCCATTTGGTATTTTTTTGTTTTTGAATGATTTGAATTCCAAGCCCAAAATAAAATTTTAGCAATTCTTTGTTTACCTGATAGGTAGCTTTAATTTGAGCATTTTTAAAACCCGATTTTAGCTCAGATACCCAATTTTTATAATGTTCATCTTTTATTAAATCACTCATAGTGCTGCCTTTTTCTTTACAAAAATATTGATGCTCACGCCTTGCATAATATCAAATACATTTTGGTCGATACTGCCATCGGGTGCGGTTTCTTTTTTCTTGCTATTTCCGTGTAAATCAATCGTATAAATTTTGTCAAATGTTTTTTGTAAATGCCAACGCATTCCTCTGAACGTAGGGTTGTCTAGAAAACCGTGAGGATTGATAAACGCCAAAACACCTTCTCCATTTTTCTCAATCAAATGAGAACTAAATCGGATAAATTTCACATAATCGTCATTAATCCACTTAGGATTTTTTTCTTTCAGTTTTTCTTTTCCGCCTGGTTCTTTTTTATAATCTTCCATCAAGTTCATTATCCATTCTCCTTTGTTGGCACTTTCGCCGCTATACGGCGGATTTCCTATGATACACATTACGGGCGCATCGCGTTTTATTTCATTGGCTTGGTTGCTTTCGTCCGAGAGCCACGCGCTGAAAAGGGTTCCAGTATCGGGGTGCGCTTCTTCAAGGGAGTTGGTCAGAAAGATTTTCAACCTCTGAGATTCCCCTCCTTTGGAGGGGTGCCCATCGGGCGGGGAGGCTGGTTTATAACCCGTTTCCGTTAAGAGCATATCCATTTTGAGGTGCGCCATCGCATAACTCGCCATCAGCAATTCAAAGCCATTCAAGCGAGGAATTAGGTCGTTAGTTACATATTTGCTCCAAATGCCTTGTTGTCCTTCAAACTTCTTGTGAATGTGCTTGACTACTTCCGCCAAAAAAGTGCCTGTTCCTGTGGCAGGGTCTAAGATTTGCACCTTATGCACTTGTCTTTTTTCTCCTCCTTTGGAGGGGTGCCCAACGGGCGGGGTGGTAATATAGGTTTTGCTCGTATCAGCCAAACCTTGTGGTAAATCAAACTCGGTTTTGAGAATATCATCTACGGCTCTCACGATGAAATTAACCACTGGCTTTGGAGTGTACCATACGCCTCTGGCTTTACGCAGTTTGGGGTCGTATTCACTCAAAAAATCTTCATAAAAATGAATCACAGGGTCTTCCATTTTGGTTGATTTTCCGTAATTTCTTAAGATTTCTCTTAAATTGGTTGCTAGAAATATAGACACCAAATCTTCCACAACCCAAGCGATTCGGTTATCCAAATCAATATTTGAAATAAATTTGAATAATTTTTTTAGAAACGGATTGCTAGTAGGTATCAAACGTGCTGCTTCTTCTCTAGAAAAATCCTTTAAGGTATAATCTCTGTATCGTGCGGCGAAAAATCCATAGGTAATTGTTTGCGCATAAATATCGGCAAACTGCATAATGGAAATATCTGAAATAAGCGTCGACTGAAAGCCTAGGTAATGGTTGTAAAGTTCGGTTTTTTGTTGGGTTTCGTTATCTTGGGTAAGGGCTAGATTTATGGCATCCGAAAAAAGTCTCGCTTTTTTTGCCATCAAATTGGCTAAATCTGTACTTTTGGTAATCGTTTGCGATATATAACTACAAAAATCTTTGATTTGAGCTTCAAAAAAATGGAAATTCTCGGGCAACGGTTTAATTTTCCCATTTTCGATAGTGGCAATTTTTATCGAAGTAACGAGCTGTTTGTTTCTATAAAAATGAAAATCGATATAATCTGTAAAAATAAGATTGGAAAGGGATTCTTTATATCGGTCAAATTGTTCTTTGTTTGCTGATTTTTTGAAACCTTCCAGGTCTTTGTCTCCAATATCTTTTGCCTCAATATAACCAATGGGAACAGAAGCATTTTTAGAAGATTTATCTTTTTTTGTAATGATATAATCTGGTGCCCCACAGCTTTGTCTTTTCGGCTCGTTGGTGGCCGTAATATCAGGCACCAAACTTTCTAAAAGCTGCTGTAAGTCTCCTCGAAACGTATGTTCTGTCGCATTTCCTTGTTGATATCGTTTGTTGATATTTTCTATGTATTGTTGGATCGTCATTGATTCTTCTGTTCTATTTCTTAGCCCTAAATTCATTTTTTTAGCCCTCGCTAAAACAACTACAAATATACAAACATAATAATTTTTCATCAATTAAATGAAAAATTAGAGAAACAAAGATTTGAATATATTGATTCTATAAATAATATTAGAAGCTATTTCCCGCTATACGCTACTATCTCCTTTTTTTAATACCGACATTATAGCCGTTTTTGAAAACGAAGTTTGAAAATTACGGATTTATGAACGGTACGCAAGCTCCGGAGGATATTCGCTACTATCGGGGCTAGGGAAAATAGTAATTTACATTTTAAAGTTAAAACAATTTATTTACTTTGCTTCAAAAAATCTCTTAAAGAAATTGTAGTTAATCCCAAGCCTTTGGATTTGATTTGTAGCCCATTATCAGATGTTAAGAACAGAAGCAATTATCAAAATAAAAGTGAAGAAAGGTGTTCTTTACTGTTAATTTTATATAAATAAGTTAAAATTGTTATTTAAAAACCTATTTTTGAAAAAAAATATATTATGACAAAAATGCAATGGACTAAGTTGTTATCAGAAAAAAGAATTTCAGATTATTCAGTTTGTAAAATAAAGGAAAAAAAATCAAATTTTGATGACCCAAGAAGTCCTTTTGAAAGAGATTTTGACCAAATTATTTTTTCTTATCCATTTAGAAGATTACAAGATAAAACTCAAGTTATACCATTACCAAAATACGACTTTGTTCATACAAGGCTAACACATAGTCTAGAGGTCGCCTCTGTTGGAAGGTCTTTTGGGAAGTTGGTTGCAGAAAAAATATTAACAGAAATTAAAAAGGAGCAAAATTATGATGAAATTATTCATAATTATACAAAATCAGATATTGGTAGTTTAATTGCAGCAGCTTGTCTCGCCCACGATATTGGAAATCCACCATTTGGACATTCTGGAGAAGATGCTATTTCAAATTATTTTAGAAATGAAAGTTTTTTTGAAGATAATTTTCAATTAAAATATAAAATTAAAGAAGGGAAAAAAGTAAATTCTATATATGACTATTCAAATAATAAATGGGATGAACTAACTGAAGATTTATCTCAAAATGATATATTTGATTATAAAAAACATCAAGACTTATTAAATTTTGAAGGCAATGCAAATGGATTTAGAATCTTAACATCTAATTGCGATAAAGGTATAAATCCAACTATAGCACTTTTAGGTACATTTACCAAATATCCAAAAGATAGCTATCTTGTCAAAAATCCTTCTCACGGTTTAAATAAAGACGATATTCCAAAAAGCCAAACTAAATACGGATTTTTTCAGAACGAAAGAGATATTTTTAAAAATGTTGCTGATGATTTGGGATTGATTAAAGTAGATAATATCTCAGATGAAGATATAGCCTATAAAAGGCATCCTTTAGCATTTTTGATGGAAGCATCTGATGATATCGCTTATGGAATGATTGACTTTGAAGATGGATGCAGGTTAAATTTAATAGATATTGATAAAGTTTATGGGAAATTTAAAGTTAGAAAAAACGACAACAAATTTGAGGATTATAATTTAGAAAAGTCCTCTAAACAGATTTTAATTGAAATAGCAAAGAAAGATTCATCATTCTCTAAAGATAAACTTAATTCTTTTAATGATACAAAACAACAAGTTGCATATTTAAGAGCTAAAGTAATAAATGTCTTAATTCATTTAACTTATGATGCTTTTGAGAAACACTATGATGATATTATGACAGGCAAATTTGATAAGGCATTGATAGATTGTATTGATAAAGAAGTAACAGATAATCTTAAATTAATGAAAGGATTAATAAGGAAGTATGTCTATCATTATCAACCTGTTTTAGAATGTGAAGCGAGTGGTTTTAAAGTAGTAAATAATTTAATAGAATCATTAGCAATGACAAGTAATATCTGTTTTGTATGTGGGGATAAACCAACAAAAGAAGCATTAAAATTCAAACAACTACTTCCAGAAGAGTATCAACCTGATGATGATTCAGATAAGGAAGAATTGAGTTATAATGAAAAATATTTAAGAATGCTAAAAATTCTAGATTTTGTATCTGGAATGACAGATAAATACGCTTTAAATTTGTATAAGAAAATTAATGGTATGGAATATTAAATTAATTATGAAGAAAAATAGACTAAATAAATTTTGTAATAAATATTTTGAAACTGTACACTCTATAAGTTTATTTATTATAGCTAAACTTATAGAGGATTAGCAGTATTAATTTATTGAGTTATAATTTTAAATAATAAAGAATTTTTACAATAAGAGCTATTTGATTTGGCTATTTGAATGTTTTGTTTATATTGACTGAGATATTAAAATAAAATCTATTTAAAAATAAATAAATTAACTTATTTTTGTGGTAAACTAATTGATTAATAATTAAAGTAAATGGAACAGACAGATCTATTTGGTAATATAATTTTGGTTAACCCAATTGTTAAAATAAATACTGGCCTAAATTTAATTAAGAACGGTGAATACCTTTTTTATCCCGACTTTTTTACTAAGTTGGAAAGTGAAATTTATTTGCAAAAACTAAAAACGGATATTGAATGGAAACAAGAATCAATGAATATGTATGGCAAACAAGTTGCTTTTCCACGCTTAACAGCATGGTATGGCGACAATGACCGTCCATATTCATTTTCAGGAATTACATTAGCCCCAAAAATTTGGACTAAAGAACTTCTTGTAATAAAAGAAAAAATTGAACCAATATCAAAAGTTAAATTTAACAGCGTTTTACTTAATCGTTACCGAAATGGAAACGACTCTATTTCTTGGCACACAGACGCAGAGAAAGAACTAGGACGAAATCCAATAATTGCATCAGTTAATTTTGGTGCAACAAGAAAATTCCAACTTAGACACATAAAAACAAAAGAAAAGTTAGAGATTGAATTAACCAACGGAAGTCTTTTGATTATGCAAGGAGAACTACAACATTTTTGGCAACATCAAGTACCTAAAACTTCCCAAATAGTGAATGAACGCATAAACTTAACTTTTAGAGTAATAAAATAATATGCCGTACTATTTTAATTTACCAGTTATTACTGATTTAACTCTCGATCAGCAAAGAGCAGTTGATGAGACAAGACCACTCGCATTATCTGGAGGACCAGGAACGGGAAAAAGTGTTGTGAGTTTGTGGAGACATATCAGAAACCATGCAACAGGTGTAAGAAATAGTCTATTGCTTACTTATACAAAAACCTTAGAACATTATTTAAAGGCTTCTGCAAGTACACAAAGTGAAAATGCTGGAGAACGTATCAGTAGATTTGATAAAAATTCTAGCCAATTTGCAGGTTATGAAGAAATAATAATAGACGAAGGCCAAGATATTAATAAATCTAGATTTGAATTCTATTTTAACTATACAAGTATTATCTCCTATGGTGCAGATGAGAGACAAAGTGTATTCATAAGCCAAGAAGAACTTAATGAACTTTTTAATTGGTTTAATACAGATCAAAGATTTCAAACAAATATTCCTATAACATTAAATAGAAATTTTAGAAACTCTAAGGAAATTCTACTTTTTACAAGATCGGTATTTCCTAATTATATGATACCTCAAAATACAATTAACGGAGCGACTTCAACTAATTTAAAACCTATTTTGAAATTAAACATAGGTTGGAGCGTAGAAGATCAAGTTAATGAAATTGTTGATATAATTAATGATTTTCAAAGCGACACACACAATATTGCTATTTTAGTACCTACTGTAGCAATGGTAAATAATTACTTTCAGCAAATTAGAAATTTATTGGACAACAATATTTCTGTTTCGAAATTTCATAACGAATTAGATAATTTTGAAGGGTTGTCAGGAGTACACATTACAACTTTTAAATCCTCGAAAGGAACAGAATTCGATACAGTTATAATTCCCGAATTCGATAAGTTTAATTGGTTCATACAAAATGGCCATACTGTTAAAGAAAATGATTACTATGTAGCCTTTACAAGAACTAAAACAAATTTGTTCTTACTTTGTAGAAACGGATTTCCAAATATTGGCGATAGAAACAACGTAACAATAGAATAATTATGAGCAACACATTTTATATACCGATACAATCAATGAATCTAGCTCACTACTTAGGGAGAGGTATCATTGCACCTTCAATTTATATTGAAAATAAAAATCCTGACATACAAGATCGATTTAAAAACTATTTATTACTTAGTTCTTTTAAATTCACAAAAGATACTAACTGTGCTATTGAAATTGTTTTTAATAAGAACGAAGAAGTCCCAAAAAAAATAAGTAAGCACTTTTATCTGTTTGATATGCCATTACCGATATCAAGAATTAAAAACATTTATTTCACCAACGATGAACAAAAGGTTAGCACAAAATTTAATATTACCTCAGGTTCAGCATTTATTCCAGAAGGACTACTAAGCGTATCAAAAGAAGAAGCAATTGAAACGAAAGAATTAGAAAATATAGATTATAAATCTTCCGAAATAAATTGGGGCGTATTTTTAAAAAAGTACGACCAAATGTTAGGTGGTTTTTCTACAATGAAAATAAGTAGAGAGAACTTTCAAAATTACCCTACCCATTATTTTTCAACTTTAGGAAATATAAACTCACTTTTTAGTAAGACTCTTTCACAGCAAAATATTACAATTGAAAATCGTTTTCAATTTGCATTTACAGATGAGGGAAAGTTTAAAAACTTTCACAATACTATTTATTCTGACATCGACTTTAATGAGCTTCAACGATATGCAGAAAGTGAAAATGTTAGATTAGAAACAAAAAATGGATTGATTCAAATTGATAAGATTTCAGATAATACGCAAACATATCTCGTTTCAATATTAGAAAGTTATGGATCAGGTAAACGTAAAAAAAATGATGAATTCATATCTGATTTACTAGCAAAGAAATTTGTTGAAAAGAAAAAAGAAGGATTATCTCTTATTTATGGACTTAACAAAGGTTACAATTCATTTAGAAACAAATATAAAACCGCAAATTTTGAGGTTGATATTAAGTTCCATCTTGACAGTAAAATAGATTATTACATTATCGAAAGTATCTATCAAAATATCTTTAACTCTGTTAAGGATTCTTTATCATTTGAGTATTTAGATAGTATGTTTTTAGAAGCTAAAAAAGAAGAAATTGAAGCTTCAAATTATGTTACTTATCAAATGATTAACGAAACAATTATTTGGAAACAAAAAGTACTTACTCCTGTTGAAAAACTTCTAAATAAAATTTCGGAAATTGTTAGCAAATGGTTCCCAAGTTTTTTAGAAGTAAAAAAAAATCAAATAGAAGAATATTTTAAATCTGTAATTGAGCAATTCAAAACTGAAATCGAATACGAATTAATAAACAATCATAAAGAAGAAATAAAGAGACTAAACACTATTATCTCAGAAAAAGACGATTCTTTACATAGGTTAAATATTGAAGCTGATAAAATTAGAATGGAATTTCAGAAAAGAGAAATAGAAATAGAGGAATTAAAAAAAGTCTTATCTGAAAAAGACATCTCTGTTAATAAGCTTAACCAACAGATAAAAGAAACAGCAAATTCTAGTCTTACAAAAAAGGAGGATTTAGTTGAATATAAAAGTATTGAATCTAACATTTATAATAAAGGTTCACTATTTCCTGAGGAGATGTCATTTTTACGTGAATTTGAGTTGAAAAACATGTCTGAAGAAGAGTTGAAATCCGTTGCAAAGAAATATAATATCACAAAGAGAAAGCCAGAGTTAATTATTGCCGAAATAATAAAACACGAATCAAAAAAATGAGTTTTTTAAACAGGCTTTATGATGCCTCAAATTCACCAAAAAATTTAAAGGATTTTATCCAAAACAATTCAATTGAGATTTATGATTTTTTTATAAGTCAGAAGAATAGTAGTGTCGCTAGTTATAGAGATGAAATAGAAAAATACATTTTACCTAAATATTTCATATATAGCCAATTGGATTATACTGACAATAAAAACCAAACTTTTCTATTCTGCTTATTGGATATATCACAAAGATTTGGCTTGGCTATTGAATTTGAACAAATATATAATCTTGCTAAACTAAATAATATTTCTTTAAATAGTCGTTTTAAGGCTACTTCAAAGTTTCTAACATGTATAAACTCCATTAATGATTACGAAAATAGAATAAATGAAATTTTGACAAATTTATCTATAAGTTTTTTAGAGGAAGAAGATAATGAGCAGAAAACAATTTCAACTTTAATTCATTTTTATACAGAAGTATTTTACAATTTTGGTCAACAAAATATCCAAGGAGTAATTGAGTTTAGAAGAAAATTACTTGAAGAATTAAAAAAGGACGAATTTAAGTTTCTTTATACGCAAAGTGTTGATGAAGTTTTGTCTTATTCTTTGCATAATATCGATGAACTTTATCAAGTAGTTCATACTAAACTAGATGAGATTTTGGAAAGAGCTAGTCAGTATCTTTCTTTTAATATTGAACCACACTTAATTGAAGTTGATAGCCATTATGCAGAATTACTATCTGGGATTTCAGCAAATTTCAAAGAAATTCAGAAATTATGTGCTGACTTATATTCCGTAGTTGCAAGCAATGAAATCTTTTGGTCATTACAAAGAGGTGTTAAGGTCTTAACAGAACAAAATCAGCTAATAGCCTATTTAAATAGTTATGGAAAAATGCACCAAGCGAAAATGATGAGTGCAATTAGTCCAATTAATCTAAACGACTTACAAGAAGATTTTGAAGTTTATGATTGGGGCTGTGGTCAAGGTTTAGCTTCAATCTGTTTATTAGAATATTTAAACACACAAAACACAAACTATTCTATTGATAAAATTACTTTAATTGAACCGTCTGAAATAGCACTAAAAAGAGCATCTTTACACTTGCGAAAATTTACAACAGATACTCAAATCATTACTATTAATAAAGACTTAGATTCATTAGAAGATAATGATTTTGAAATCGGTAATAACAGAAAATATGTACATCTTTTCTCGAATATTTTGGATATCGACCTATTTTCTATGACTAACTTAATAGATATAATTAAACTCAACTTTAAAGGAGAAAATATTTTTATTTGTGTAAGTCCGTTTGTTGATTCTTTTAAGACTGATCGCATAAACGGTTTTGTACAATCATTTAGCAATAATCCGAGTTTCAAACTTATTTCTAACATATCAGAAAGGAAAGGAGAATGGACAGGAACAACTTGGTCAAGGGTTATAAGAGTCTTTAAATGTAATATAAACGATAATTATTTGTAAATAAAATGTGAAAATAAAAGAGGTTCATTGTATTTTTTAATTTTTTTTAATATTAAAAAAGCCAAAGAAGTACGATTAGAATTAAAAACAACTTCAGTCCTATTTATTAAAAATTGCCTCAAACTTTACTTTCATAAATACGACATTTCGATTTTCGTGTCCTTTGATGTGTGCGATAAAGTGGAGCATGCCTTCTATTTTCTGGATGAAGTTGTTCAAATTTGGGCTTTCTTGGTTTTTGTAATGTTTTATAAACGCGTTTTCAATACCATTTTTTTCGCAATCGTGAAGTATGGCACGCAGTTTTTTGTAATACGCTCGGCTTACATTTACTTTTTTATTTACGACCAATCCGGTAACCGTTTGTCTTCCTTTTTGAGAAATTAATCGTAATTTTTTGGGTTGCACTTCAAATTGATGCGATTGAATAATCCATTGAATGTCATCGATAATTTCTTTAGAAATCAATTCATCACTCGAAAATGTTAAATCGTCTGCATAGCGTGTAAAGTTGATGTTTCTTACTTTGCAATATTTTTCAATATTCTCATCCAAATTGATGCATATTAAATTGGATAAAATTGGAGAGGTAGGCGCACCTTGTGGCAGTCTTTTTTTATATGTAACGAGAAGTGCTAAAACGCTCGATACATTTTCGTCGAAATTAAAAATTGGACCCCGAAACAGTTTAAAAATTTGATGCACCGAAATTGAAGTGAAAAAATCTTTTAAGTCGATATTTAATACATATTTTTGATTGCAATGTTTTTCGGCGTTGGTTTTGATATTACAAATGATGTTATCACTTTCAACAATAGCTATTTGTCTTTTTTGTAACTTGGTTTGAATACTCCGAAATCGTTTTTTTGGATTAAAAATAAATCCGTGAGATGCTTCTGACTTTAGCGGAAGATAAACCGATTGAAAATAAAGGTTTAGCGTTTTTTGTAGATACTTTAATGTATTTTCGGGCATATCAATTTCTCTAAAACCGCCTTTCTTTTTTTTTAACTGAAATGTTTTGTAATTGGAAGGATTTGTAGCTAAATAATTTAAATCTATTGCTGTTTTATTTAACAGTTTGGCAAGGTCGTCCACATTCTTTACGGACAGCATTTTGTTACGTAAATTAGATTCACAATTTTTACTGTAATCAATTTGTAAATCTTCAATTTGGAGCATGTTTTTTCTTTTCTTTTTATTTATAAAATAGCAACCCTTTCCTTATTTATCTTTCAAATAAATTACGAAATTATTTGAAAAGCGAAGCTTAAAAATAATTTCGTCAGATGATATCACTTTACTTAATGATCTGCGGAACACAGATACAATGTTTTTGGATTAATTATAATTTCAAAACACATAAATTTTTATAGGTAGGGTTACTTTTTATTATAATCTAATTGTTTAAAATGGCGTTTCAGTAAATGGTCCAAAATCTTCATCAACATACGTTTGATACAAATCAATCGCAGAGGTATAATCTATAATTCTATTTTGTGGAAAATCGGTAATAAGTGTTAAATTATAAATTTCTGTATTGTGATACAATGTAATATAAAGGATGTTTTTTAAAGAACTTCCTTCGCAATCTACAGGTTCATAATGATTGTAATAAGCGGGTCTATCTAATACAAATATATAATCAGAAATATCTTCAATTGCGCTACTGTCTTTTATCTTATCTAAAGGGTCATTTATTTTATATAAATGACATGTCGCTCGTTTTAATTTCGCAGTATATACAATGGCAAAATTTAATTCATAAGCTAAAGACTTAAGTTCGATACATATTTTTTTAAGTTCCGCATCTCTAGTTTGTAGCGATTTACTCATATAAATATCCTGTATGTCATCAAGAAATAAAACATCAAAAGGATTTGAATTATATTTTTCTTTGATTTCGTCCAATACGTCTTCAATAAAATACTTAGGTCGGTATCCATAATCTAATTTAAGAGACTTAAAGTTTTGATCACTTAATTTTTTGTTAGATATATTGGTTAATGATTCCAAATATTTGTTCATATGAGGAATCAAAATGTCATATCGATGCATATTACTTATATAAAGACATTGTTGCTTCAAAGAAATGTCCACCAGCCATTGATGTAGCAAAAAATTACATCCCATGCCTTTTCTACCTGCAATACAATATAATTTGCCTTTTTTAATACCGCCTGTAATGTCGTCGATTGTTATTAAGCTCGTTCTAATGCCTTCTTGTGCGCCGCTTAAAGATTCTTTGTGTAAATTATACCAAAAGTTTATGTTTTCTATCTGCTTCATATTAGTCGCAAAAATAAAATTATTTTTTAAATATATGCATTCAATTTTTGAATAAAGTTGTTTTTTAACATCTTTATGAGATTCCCGATAAAATTTCAGTAGAGATTTTAAGAGAAAAAGAAATTTGTTGCTGAAAATTTTCGGGAATGACGGTAGAGAGCGATTTATCCGTTTTATTATAACTCCAAATAGAGTTGATTAAAGCTCATTTACATAGCTTAAAAAATCGGATTCATTTGAAAATTCATAAGCAATTCCTGATTTTTTGGATTGCTCCAATTTTTCTTCAAATTCTTGTTTTGTATATTCAATCTTTTCTGAAGTTGGTTTCGTAATTTTATAATCTACATCAAAGCACTCAATTATTGATTTTAATGCTTTGATAAGTTTAGGATTATTGTCATCCAAAGTTATCGTTATCATATTTTATTATTTAAGAAATAGACTAATGCAAAAGTACAAAAAATATATGAATGTTTTCATTTTAAATCAAAGGTTTTAGTGTCGATAAAATTTGATATTTGAATTGCCTTTATTCGATTTGCGAATATGTAACAGCGATTGGAAACAAATTCCTTATTTTTACTTTTTTAATTTTGCGTTGATGTATGCATATGCTGAGGTGGTTTTGCCGCTCAAACTAAGAACGTCTTTTACCTATGCGATTCCTGAATCGATGCAGGCTGCTGTGGTTGCAGGCGTTCGGGTTTTGGTTTCGTTTGGCGCCAATAAATTTTATGCCGGCATGGTGTTATCTTGTCATAATCAAGCGCCTAATTATACGCGCATCAAGCCCATTCTTGAAGTTTTGGATCAACATCCAATTTTACATCCACCTCAAATCCAGCTTTGGCAGTGGATGTCCAAATATTATATGTCTAATTTGGGCGAAATCATGGATGCCGCCTTGCCCAATGCGTTCAAACTATCGAGTGAGCGTATTTATCAAATCAAACCCAATTCGAATTGGCAAGAAATCCCTTTGGATGCCGATGCGCAAATGTTGGCGGATGCTATTGCCAGCCAAGGCCATTTGAAATCCAAAGAAGTGCAAAACTTTTTTGAAAAAAAATCGGGCATTGCGTTGCTGAATCAATTGATACAGCTCGGCATTGTGGAGCCCCTCGAAGAAATGAAAGACAAATATGTGGCGCAATACGAAAAGTATATCGTCTTGCATCCCGACTTAAAAAACAATTCGGAAGCGCTTAATACCGTTTTTAAATCTCTCGAAAAAAAGAAAAAAGAATATCAAGTTTTACTCAATTATTTTGCATTATCCAAAACGGACGAGCGCGTTTTAAAATCGGATTTGATTATCAAATCAGAAGCTACGAGCGCACATATCAAATCGTTGCGGGATAAAGATATATTGATTGAAGTATTACAAGCCAAAGATCGTTTTGATGTTCAAGTGCCCAAATCGGATAAACAAGTCGTTTTAACCGAAGAGCAACAAACCGCTTTTGACTCGATGAAACAGGCTTTTGAAACGTATCAAACGGTTTTATTTAGAGGCATTACAGGCAGTGGCAAAACAGAAATTTATATCCGCTGGCTTCAGCAAATTTTTGAAAAAGGAGGTACCGCGCTTTTGGTTTTACCCGAAATTGCGCTAACTACACAAATCGTAAAACGACTTAAATCGTATTTTGGAGAGAGCATGGTGGTTTACCATTCGTTGGTTTCTCAAAATATGAAATATGAGATTTGGAATCAAGTAGCGCAGCAAAAAATACAATTTATTGTTGGTACCCGATCGGCGTTGTTTCTTCCGTATCAAAAACTGGATGCCATTTTGATTGATGAAGAACACGACGGTTCGCTATCGCAGATGGAAGTGTCGCCTCGATTTAACGGACGGGATTGTTTGATTTATTTGGCACATCAAATGCAATCTAAAGTGCTTTTGGGCAGTGCCACGCCTTCTTCTGAAAGTTATTTTAATGTACTTCAAAAAAAATATGGTTATGTAGAACTATTGGTTCGTTATCAAGATGCGGCCACCCCCAATATTCACCTTATTGATTTAAAAGAAAGGGAGAAAAAACACTTGATGAAAAGTTTATTTTCGCCTGAATTGTTTCAAGAAATAGAAAATGAAGTGGAACAACAAAATCAGGTTTTACTATTTCAAAATCGGAGAGGTTATGCGCCTTATATCCAATGTGAAACCTGCAACACCGCCATTCAATGCGATCAATGCGATGTGCGATTGACCTATCACAGCACCACCAATATGATGGTTTGTCATTAT
This sequence comes from Chitinophagaceae bacterium, assembly GCA_017495115.1. Classification (GTDB taxonomy): domain Bacteria; phylum Bacteroidota; class Bacteroidia; order Chitinophagales; family JADJOU01; genus CHPMRC01. The sequence continues at coordinate 46,933 of JAFEIJ010000013.1, forward strand.
TGTAGTAAAACGTTTAAACTCAAAAATGCGTGCCCAACCTGTGGCGCGCAATCGCTTAAAACAAGAGGCGCCGGTACGCAAAAAGTGGAAGAGGAATTGGGACTGTTATTTCCTCAGTTTCGGATTTCTAGAATGGATGCTGATGTGGCCAAATCTAAAAAACGTATTGAAGATATTTTAAATGCGTTTAACCAAGGCGAAATTGATGTATTGATTGGTACTCAGATGATTAGCAAAGGGTTGGATTTTGAAAAATTAAACACGGTTGGCGTTTTAAATGCCGATACACTGATGTCGTTTATCGATTATCGCACCCACGAAAAGGCTTTTCAAACATTAATGCAAATTATTGGTAGGGCAGGGCGACGCGCCAATTCGTCGTCGAATGTATTTCTTCAAACCTATCATATTAAAGATAAATTATTGGATTTTGTGGTACGGCAAGATTGGCAAGGATTTATGGATTTTGAACTTCAAATGCGCAAAGAGTTTATCTATCCGCCGTTTTGCACGTTTATTAAAATTGAAATGAAGCACGTCCGCGAAGAACTTTTATCGATTTATTCCGAAGCTGTTTCTAAAAAAATAAACCAGACCATCAAAGCGATTGTTTTAGGGCCTACCAAACCGATGATTGCTCGAATCCGAAATCAATACATCCGTCATATTTATATTAAATTACCAAAGAATAAAGACCTCGCGCAGTCTAAAATCCAAATTCAGGAAATTATAGATAAGGAATTATTGCTACTGAGTAATAAGAATTTTAGTATTGATATTTTTGTGGATTGTTAATCCTAAATTCAAAGAAAATCGTATTTCTTTGACTTGAATTAACTAACAAGCGTATTGAAAGTATTTTTTTGAGATCACGGATAAATTTTTTATAGTTGACTAGCTTTTCAAGAAAAATTTTCCGAGATGACGACATTGATTTTTTTTCCCTACGTTCCAGAATTTTTCAACGTAAACTTTAAATAAAGCGGCTAAAAATTAAAAAAAAATAGAAACTTTGAAAGTTGCATGAACGTCTATGCGGATTGAATATCCCCGTATCCTTTTGTTTCTTTATTATTCTGTATAATTTGATAGTAAAGTCTTAAAACAGGTTTATTTGAAGGGACTAAGCTGATTTGAACATTAATATGTCTAGTTATAAAATCAATATTACGTACCAAATAATAAAGAGTAGTTTTAAATAAAGTTTAAAATAGACTCAGGTACAAGGTTTAATTCTTTTGATTTAAATTTTTCAATATCAATCCAATAAACTTCAGCAATATTATATGATTCAATGCGATTAAAATGGTCTAAAAGATAAAATTTTTCATCAATTTTAACTTTATAGACATATAAAATTTCGTGTTTTGGAATTCCTTCTAAATAAAAGATGTTTTCAAAAACACCTACAAGATTTTCTATTTCAACATATTGAGCATTTATTTCTTCATAGAGTTCTCGTTTAATTGCAGATACAGAGTCTTCATGAAAATCGATTCCGCCTCCCAAAAATCGATAAAATTCAAAGTCTTTAGATTTATCGAATCCTTTTTCAACCAAAATTTGGTTATTTCTAGTACAAAGTGCTAAAACACTTACTCTAATTGAATTCATATAATATTTTTCCAGTGTAGATAATCTAAATCCGGTATAGAAATACTTTGATTTTTTAGTGAAATCAAAATTTGCGCACGATGATGTGTTCCGTGATTCAAAAAATGAAACAATACATCACGTCTCATAAATGTACTATCTTCTTTTTTTATATTTTGAAAATGAAAGTATTCGTTTAAGTTGGGTTCAGTGTCTATAAAAGCTCTAATTTTTTGAACATTTGATTCCATAATCGGTCTAAATTCAATTATATTGAGGTTATCCTCAAACCATGAAAGGTCTACAGGTAAGTCCAGTATTCGATGAATCCATACTCTTTGAGCCTCTAGTATATGATGAAACATCAGAATATCTTTGTCTATGACTTTTTGATGTTCTAATATCGTTAAAATTTCATTATTTGCCCAATAGTCAAATTCAATAATATCTTTGAATATAGTAGTCATGTTTATATATTAGTTTGCTGCATCCGAAACTGGAATTTCACGAGGCGTCGCATAGGTATGAATTCCAAAATTTTGCGTTTGACTTAATTCTGGATTTTTGATATGCCATTCAAATTCATCTCTAAAATGACGAATTGCACTCGCTACAGGCCAAGCTGCCGCAGGGCCAAGCGGACAAATTGTTTTCCCATCAATATTTTGCTGGACACTCCATAATAAATCAATGTCACTCATTTTTCCGTGTCCGTGTTCGATTTTATGTAAAATCTTTTCAAGCCATCCGGTTCCTTCGCGGCATGGACTACATTGCCCACAGCTTTCATGATGATAAAAACGAGCCAATGACCATAAATTTCTGACAATACATTGATCTTCATCAAAAACCATAAATCCTCCAGAGCCCAACATCGATCCTGTTTCAAATCCACCATCGGCAAGACTTTCATAACTCATCAATCGCGTTTCGCCTTTAGCTGTTTTACAAACTAAATTACCTGGCAATATTGGCATCGAACTACCACCCGGAATACACGCTTTTAATTTTTTGCCATTCGGAATTCCACCGCAATACGTATCGGAATAAATAAATTCTTCTACAGATAAATCCAACGGAATTTCATAAACACCTGGATTGTTGATGTTTCCAGAAGCGGAGATTAATTTTGTTCCGGTACTTTTTCCAACACCAATTTTAGCGTATTCATCACCCGAAATTTCTAAAATCGGAACAACCGCTGCAATCGTTTCCACATTATTGACAACCGTAGGACATTGATATAATCCTTTAACCGCAGGGAAAGGTGGTTTCATTCGAGGATTGCCTCGTTTTCCTTCTAAGGCTTCTAATAGGGCCGTTTCTTCGCCACATATATACGCTCCAGCACCTGGAGTAACAAAAATTTCTAAATCAAATCCACTTCCTTGAATATTTTTACCCAACCAACCCGCAGCTTTTGCTTCGGCAATGGCTTTTTCAAGAATGAAAACAATCCACATATATTCGCCACGAATAAAAATATGTCCGGTATTGGCACCTAATGCAAAACAAGAGCAAATCATACCTTCGATTAATAAGTGAGGGATATTTTCCATCAAATATCGATCTTTAAATGTCCCAGGTTCGCTTTCATCTGCGTTGCAAACTAAATAACGTGGCACACCTTCGGGTTTTGCTAAAAAACTCCATTTCATTCCCGTTGGGAATCCAGCACCACCGCGACCTCTCAATCCTGATTTTTGTACTTCGGTAACAATTTCTTCGGGCGTCATTTTAAATGCCTTTTCTACCGACGCATAACCACCATGTTTGCGATAAACTTCGTAGGTATTAATTCCTTCAATGTGTGCGTTTTTTAATAACAGTTTTTGAGACATAATTTTATATTGAAATATATGGGCGTTATAAAAATTCTTTAATATTTATTAATTGGCAAATTTAAAAAGAAAAGTTCAAAACTATTCAAAAATCAATTGAAATTTCAAAAAAAAAAGCCTTAATCCTGAAAAGATTAAGGCTTTTGTATTTTTACGAAATTTTCGTTAGAAAATATTGAATTTTTTATTTAAACTTTTGCCTGTTTTAGGGTTTGTAATGTTTATCATGTAAAAACCTTTAACCAAATCACTCGAGTTAAAATCAATTTTGTAACCGTTTGAGCCATCTTTTTTTACTTTGAATGTACCAATTACCTTTCCTGATAAATCATAAACCGTAACTACCCAATCTCCATCCAAGTCATCGCCACAACATCGTTCCAATTCTTCAATACTTAAATTGAAAGAAATAATACCATTAGAGAACATGGTGTTAGACGATGTACTCAAAAATAAGAATAAAATTAAAATAAATGACTTCATAAATAATAAATTAAAGAAGTTAAAAAAACTATTTTGTCTCCTTTTGTAGCAAAATTAAACTAAAAAATTAACAATTAGAGTTTTTTTTTTGCTTTAAGCACAAGATTTAAAATTCGTGAAACATAATTTAATAATTACTTTGGAGATATTAATTCTTCAAATATGTTATTACTGAAAAAATAGAGTTTTTGATTCCATTCAATTAAATCTGATTTTTTCTCAAAATTAATTTGGTTTATAATGTCCATTTTTTCTAAAGTCATTGTATCTATATTTACAATAAATAAGCCGTCTTCTTTTAGAATAACGAGTTGATTGTTAATGTTATAGGTGTTTTTTAAGAGTTTGATTTCTTTTAAAGACTTTAAATTCCCAAAATGATCTAATATTAAAATTCCATAATTATAATCGACCAAACAGAGATATTTTTTGAAATCTATAAATTGGCTTGGATTAAATTGATTTGGAAAAGCTTTAGAAATGTTTGTATTTTTATACTTAACTTCATTGTTTTCATTAATTTTCATTAATGTTTTATTACCCGAATCATAGCACCAAATTAAACCATCGGCGGCATATTGTACCCATTCTGCTTGATATATACCTAATGCATCCAAGCGCGTATTCGATATGATTCCCATTCGATTATTTATAATCACAAAACGATTCGAATTTTTAAAAAATAATAATTTTTTATGTGGAAATCGGGTATCTAAAAAGTGCAGATTGCCAAAATTGCCATATTCAAATGAATCCTTTCTATTTTCATCTTGCGAATATCGAACTAATTTATTTGGATATAAAAAATAGAGGTTTTGTAAAGGGTCCGATTGAACACTTTGCGCGCCATTGTAGGAATCCTCAAGGGTAAACAAATCACCTTGAGCTTGAATATTTTGAATAAAGAAAAATAAAATAAAAATCTTTTTCATCATTATATTTTTACATGCCTTCAATTCCAGAATCCCGCTGTTCTTGCTTTTCTAATTTTGCCGTTTTTTTACTTGGATCTGATCCAAAATTATAACGGAATCCTAAGGTAAATATTCTTGACTCTCGTTTTCTGAAAAAATAACTGGTGAAATAATCATCACGTACATTGATTTCAAATCGTCTGTCGTCCAGAATATCGGTTACGCCAAAAGTAATTAATCCTTTTTGATTTAAAATTTTCTTACGAATCGTTAAGTCTACATTGCTCATATAATCGATGCGGCCTTGAGGCGAATTAAACGGCGATTTATAAAATACGATACCTTGAAAATCCATATCCAAAGGTAGTTTTACATTGACAACACTTCGCGTTTGTAAATTTAAATAATTATTTTCATACAACGTTCCGTTATTGCTATAACTTAACGTATTATATGATAAATTCGCATTAAACGATAGGTTAAACCATTTATTTGGTCTATAACTTACGATCCATTCCCAACCGCTCATATTGAGTGCTCCAATATTATCTATAACAACTCTGGCTACACCCAAACTATCTAATTGTAAAAATCGAGTAATTGAATTATTAGAACGTTTATGATATAGCGATGAAGAAAAGTTTAGTTTTTTATTTACTTCATGACCATAACCTATTTCAAAACTATGAACCAATTCGGGACGTAATTCTGGATTACCAAATCGCTGACTTTGTGGGTCGCTGACATCTTGAAGTGGATTCAACATGCCCGGACTTGGCCGATTGATACGCATCGAATAGGAAGTACTCAAATTGGATTTTGGATTCAATTTGTAATTGAAAATTGCTGATGGAAATGCATTAAAATAATTGTAATTATAGATAGGAACCGTATCAAAATTAGTACTTTTTGTATTGGTTTGTTCTAATCGTAAACCAATTTTACTTGTTAATTTTTCATTCCATTCACTACTGACAACACCATAAAGACTATATACATTTTCTTCATAATTAAAGTTATTTGTTAATGTAGCAACCTCAATAAGTTCGCCATTCGCATTTTTGTCTTTATACAGATTGGTAAATCTAAAATCTCTAACGGAGCCTCTAAGTCCTGTTTCTAAATCAAAGATTTTAGAAACAGGCATTTTGTAGTCCACTTGAAGCACATTTGTGATTCGTGTTTGTAAATTTTCAATCGTATTGAAATTGGTGCTATTGTCCACTAAATTATTTTTAATATTGAAACGATTTTCAAAAGAAGACAATTTGTTATTATTGTTTCCATTAATACTGTATTCGATGGATAAACTATTGGAATTATTTGGGTTTTTAAGCGAGTAGGAAAGGGTAGCGTCAAATAACGTATTTTCATCATTTTCCCAAAATAAGCGATCCCAAAGATTTATCGTATCTTTTAATGTTCCAAGATTTATATTATTTCGAGTTTCGTAGTCGTTTTGCCATTTTTTACTTATACTACCCGTAAAAATTAGTGTTTGGTATGGATTAATAACATATTCGGCGCCTAATCTAAAAAAATGATTTGGATTAAATTGGTCACCAATACTATTTTGATTAAAAGCCGTTGAACTGTTATTATTAAAAAAAGTTCGATTAGCTAAACCGTCTTTATAAAATTCTTCATATCTAAAACTATATGCAGTAGAAAATGCAAATTTACTTACCGAAAAATTATAACCTAGTTGCCCATTATATTTATGATTATTTCCAGCGCTTAAAGCTATAAAGCCGCTATTGAGTTGATTGTATGCTTTTTTTAAGATGATATTGACTACACCTGCCGAACCTTCTGAATTGGTTTTTGCTGTTGGGTTTGTAATAACTTCAACGCGCTCAATAGCGGAAGCCGGAATTTGACTTAAACTTTCGCCTGTTAAAGATGAAATTTTTCCATTAATCAAAACCGTTACATTATCGTCGCCTCTTAAACTTAAACTGTTGGATTCTCCGCCTATTGCAAGCGAAGGAATATTTCCAATAACTTCTGCAGCCGAAGCGTTTTGAGCATTTAGTAATTGATTAGGACTATATTCTTTCTTTTCTATATTAGAAGCTTTGCTTGTTTTATTTGCAGAAACTAAAACTTCACCAAGAGTGGCATTATTTTGAGTTATGATAATTTCACCCAAATTGAGATTGTCTTTTAGTGAAAATGTTTTTATTTCTTTGCTTTTATATCCTAAAATTTTGACAACAATTTTATATTTCCCCGCTTCAATTTTTTGGAATGTAAATTGACCTCCATTTGTTGTTTTTATTAATTGAACGGGTTTGTTATCATCGGTAGATAATGCAACCGCAGCAAATTCAACAGGTTGTTTTTTATTGTCTTTTACAATACCCGTTATCTGATATTGTGAAAAAAGAATTGTAGGAATCAAGGTTCCTAATATCATTAATTGTTTGAGCATTTTTTGAATCTGTTAATGTATAGTTGAAATGTACTATCCTGGTATTCTTGCGATATAACTATCAAGTTGTTTGATTTGATCTAAAATTTCTTTAGATTTTGGTTTAGCACTTTTCGCATTTTTAAAATGCATTTTGGCTGTTTTATTGTCTTTACGAGTAAGAAAAATATTACATAAAATCAAATGTGCACCGGCTAAACTATCGGATTCGGTAAGCCCTTTTGAAATTGCTTCGCGAAGTTTAAGAATGGCGGTTTTATTATCTCCTTTTTGAAATGCAATGGTTCCATGCTGGAAAACGGCCATAGCATCCATATCTTTCATTGGCATGCCAAGGTTTGTCGATTTTTTAATAAACTCTTCTGCTTTTGAGTAATCTTTATTTCCTAAAGCCATATTACTTTGAAGCATATAGAAAATAGAACGAACGGGCTTAATCAATAAACTAGGATATTTTACTAAAGATAATGCTTTTTGAGCTTTTTCTAAATCGCCTTTTTCTACCGCTTTTTGTACCATTCGAATAGGACCTAATAAAAAATGTGCTAGTAGCATAATTGACCCTGTAGCAACCAAAAGCCAAGCAAACGTCCACGAGTCTAATATGCCCCAAGTGATTCCTACTCCGATGAGTACAATACTAATTAAAATTCGATTAAAAACATAAAAATCTAATAATTTCTCTCCCATTTTTTTTATTTAAGGCTACAAATTTACTAAATTTTGAATTAATTTGAAGTATTTAAGCGTTTAAATTTGTTTTGTTAACGTAATTTAATTTAAACCCAATGGTTACAACTTTTTAATTTTAAAAAAGAGCTGTTTGAATGGATTCAATAACTTCAAAATCTATAAGAATAGATTTTGAAGCATCAATAATTATTTTACTATTTGATAGTTAAAGAAACGATATCAAATAGGATTAGTTTCATTCTAAAAATTTTGAATTAAACGAGGCTCTTGATTTTCCCAAATCCACTCTTTTTTAGCATTTTGTATAGCGTCGTTGAAATTTTTGTTTTCAATAGCTGAAAATAAAACATTAATACTTTCAATTAAGTTTTTCGGCTCTAAATTATCAACAGTAAGTCCAACTTGATGCTGAGAGAGGAAGTACTTATATTCGGGAAAGCTCATATTTAAAGATGGAATTTCGCTTTGAACGTAATCAAAAAACTTATTAGCAAGCGAAAAATAATAACTTAATCCTTTGTTTTCTAATAAATTAATGCCAATATCAGCTTGCAATGTAATTTTAGCTAATTGTTCGGGTAAAACAACTCCTTTTAAAAATACTTTATGTTCAATTTGTAATTTAGTAATTAAATTTTTTAATTTTTGATATAACAATCCATCACCAACTATCCAAAATTCAGCATTAATTTGTGGCATGATTTGAATCATTGCTTCAAGCCCACGACCTTCATTAAGGTCGCCTTGATATAGAATTACTTTTTTCTTATTGTCATTGTTTTTAATAGAGGTCTCTTTGATTTTCAGAGGCATATTATATATTACATCACAATTTATCTTATATTTATTTATGTAAAAATCTGAAATGGATTGGCTTACCGTATACACTTTTGTAGCATTTTTTAAAGCTACTTTTTCAATAAGTTCCCAAATTTTTTTAGAAAATATACGATTGTGTAATTCGGGGACTTCGGGAAATAATTCATGGCAATCTAAAATATAAGGTTTGTTTTTTAGTTTAGAAATAACAAAAGCGGCAATAGATGTGTCAATGTCTACAGCTAGAATTTTATCAAAATTTTTAAAAAGTAAATACCAAATCATTCGAATTTGAAGTTCGATGTAAAACAATTTACCTTTATTAAAGTATAAATCAAAACGATGTGTTCTAAACACATCATTTTCGTTCATTCTATTTTTTTTGCGACCAATAAATGTCACTTCAAAGCCATTATTTTCTAATGTACGCGCCGTTTTAAGCATCCTTTGATCGTAGGATATATCATTACTAAGTAAAATAACAATATGCATAGTTTTATGATGAAAATTTATTCAACAATATTAGTTGCTTCGTCTTCATTTGTTTCAATTTCAGAAGGAGAACTTTTTTCCTCTTCTTTATTTTTTACGACAACCTTGATTTCAGGTGACTTTTCTTTTGAAGCAGTATTTGGTTTCGGCATTTTAGATTTTATCGCTTCAATTTTTTCTTTAAGTTCTTTAACTTTTTCTGTTTTTGACAAAACTTTATCTTCCAAAACTTTAATTTTAGCCTCGCGAAGCTGTTGCTCTAATTTGGTGTTCGTTTGGGTTAATTTCTTGGTATTAAAATCCAAATCTTTTTGATCTAAACGCAAAGAATACTCTAATTTATTCAACATTTTTTGAATACCTTCCATTCTATTTTCGATGCCACCACTCAAAACTTGATCGCGTTTTGCTTTGATTTCATCAAGCGCTTTATTTACTTTGTCAAAAAGAACTTGTTTAGCACTAAACTTAATCTCTTGCTCTCCGATTTTTGTTTTTAATTCTCGTAGCGTATCCAAAAGCGTCTTAAAATGAACATTTGGAGTTTCTGCTTTTTGATAAATATCCGCAACCGTTTCTTCAATTTGTTTAGAAATTTTTTCAGCAATCTCATCCTTTTCTTTCCACATCGACTCTTTTAGAATCTTCAAATGTTCGAAGACACTGTTTATTTCTTCTTTTATTCCGTTGAGTTTTTCTTGACTAATTTCACGTTCTTTTCGATATTCCAATACTTTTTCCCAGAATTGTTTTGCCTCTTCAAAAAGCTCACCTTTATATTGATTGGATTCAAACGTTTTTTGTTTAATTTCTTCTAGCTCAATCATAAATTGAGAAAAAAGTTTGGTGCTCAATAATAGATAAGACCACTCATTTTGTAATTGTCTTATAGCACCTGATTTGCCGTCAACTTTGATTGAATCTGGAAGAATAGACTCATCTGTAAAATTTCTTTGAAAAGTTTCATTGGGTTCAGGTAAATCCATTTCAGCACCTTTGATCCATTCTTTTTCAATTTTATCAGAAAGGTTTGAATCTATTTGATTTTCATTAAATGTTTTAATCTCTACATTAAATGTGTCAACATTCAATTCTAAAGTTACAAAAATCTTTTGATCATTTTTATTCAGTGCCCAAATGGCAAATCGATTTTTTTGCATGTTTTAATTAGATTGAGAATTTTTATTTAATTCAATTTTATACATCCAGTTATGAGTATCTTCAATTTCTCCTTTTTTAATTATTTCTAATTTCGCTTTTAATTTTTGAGAAATTTCACGATCTAAGTTTGTTAAATCATATTCTTTTTCTTTATATACAAAGCCACTAATTGGCTGAACAACTGCCGCAGTTCCTGCGCCAAACATATCTTGTACTCGGTGTTCTTCAACCGCTTTTATAAACTCCTCAACGGTTATTTTTCGCTCTTCCACTTTATAACCCATTTCTTGTGCTAAAACAATTAATGACTTTCTAGTAACGCCTCTCAATATGGTTCCTTCATTGAGCTCAGGTGTCAAAATCGTATTGTCAATGACAAAGAAAATATTCATGGTTCCAATTTCTTGAAAATACGAATGCGTTAATCCATCCGTCCATAAAATTTGAGCACATCCTCTTTTTTGAGCTTCTAAAACGGGCTGCAATGTAGCGGCATAATTACCTGCAAACTTTGCCTCGCCAGTCCCACCTGGAAATGCTCTTACGAATTCATCTTGAATCCAAACTTTTACCGGTGCACTGTAATAAGATCCTACAGGACCTAAAATTACCATATATCGGAACGTTTCACCAACACGAACGCCTAAAACCGGATCTGTTGCGAATAAAAAAGGTCGAATATATAAACTTGAATTAGCCTTTCCTTTAGGAATCCATTCATAATCTATTTCAATCAATTTGTGTATGGATTCTAAAAACAAATCTTTTGGAATGGGCGGCATCGCAAGTCGTTCCGCAGATTTATAAAAACGCTCAGCATTTTCTTCTGGACGAAACAATAAAATATCATTATTTGGACTCAATTCGGCCTTTAATCCTTCAAAAATACTTTGGGCATAATGTAATACAAATGCTGCTGGGTGCATCATTATAGGCTCAAAAGGCACAATTCTACAATCCGTCCATGAGCCATCTTTATAATCTGCAATAAACATGTGGTCTGTAAAATCTTTTCCAAACGCCAAATTGTCAAAATCCGTTTTTTTGATTTTACTTTCCAGATTTTTTGTAACTTTGAAGTCCCAATTCATATTATTTTTTTATGCTTTTAATAAATAAAACCGCTCTTTTCAAACCTAAAGAAATTCAATCCGAAGCTGATTCTAAGACGGCAAATATAGAAAAAAAAAATGATATCGTTGGAAATTCTGAGGCTTCAATTTGTTTATTTACATTTACGAATGAATCTTTAGAAATATCTTTTCATAAAAATGTAATTCAACGTATTATAAAATCTTTAAATGCTAACGAATCGGTTTTTATAATATTAAATAAAAATGAAATCGATCTGAAGGATTTTAATGCATTTATTGCTAAAAATAGCCATATTAACACCTATATTTTTTTTGGAACAGAAAGCGTCCTAAATCATATGCCTATCGAACTTGAAAATAATGCATCAAAGTTTCATAAAGATTTTAAATTTCTTTTAACAGATTCGATCGATTTCATTAAAAAAGAGGCAACTAAAGAGCAACAAACGATAAGCTGGAATGCAATTAAAAATTTCTATAGTGCGGTTTCTAAATAACCATAAAGCGATCAATTATAAAATTTAAAATGACTAAGAAAAAAATTATTTTAATGGCTTCGGGAAGCGGAAGCAATGTGCAGCAAATCTATGAATATTTTAAAAATTCAGATGCTGTTGAAATTGCTATGATTATTACCAATAAGCAAAATGCAGGTGTTATTGCTCGCATGGAATATGCAAAAATTCCAATTTTGTGGATTCCAAAGCAATATTTAAATTCCGAAGATTTTATTGAATTACTTAAAACCGCAGATTTAATAGTCTTAGCTGGGTTTTTATTAAAAATTCCAGAACAAATGGCACAGGTGTTTGATAAAAAAATCATAAATATTCATCCATCCTTACTGCCAAAGTATGGTGGAAAAGGGATGTATGGGCATTTTGTTCATGAAGCAGTAATCCAAAATAAAGAAAAGGAATCCGGAATTACCATTCACTATGTGAATCAACATTATGATGAAGGGCAAATTATTGCTCAGTTTCAATGTGAAATCAACGATACAGACACACCTGAAACATTATCTAAAAAAATTCAAAATCTCGAGCATCTGCATTTTCCAAAAACGATTGAAATGATATTGATGGGAGTGTAGATAATTTATAATATTAATACTACAAAGGTAATATTTTACTTTCCAATACAAAACTTTCCAAAAATGGTTCCTAAAATATCTTTATCGACATCGATAGCACCGGTTATTGTTCCAATATTTTTGAGCGCATCCTTGAGATGATAAGAAAGTAAATCGCCACTTAAACCAATAGCTAATCCATTTTTCACTTCAAAAATGGCTTTTTGAGCCTCGGTGAGTGCTTCATAATGTCTTGTATTCGATATGATTACATCCGATTGAGGCTTGTTTTGGTTAAAAGCTATTATTAATGCTTTCATTAAGTTACTTTTATGTTCGAGAGGCATTTCATGAGCTTGAAGCATCAAAACTTGTTCGATACCTTGTTTTTTCATTTGTTCCATTTGCACTTTTTGTTCGGCTTCTGAAATGAGTTCGATTTTATTGGCAATAACGATAGTTTTATCTAAATCTAAATTCCAATTTTTCATTTCAGTTGAAATTTGCTCGACTTCTTGATTGGTTGCATCATAGATATATAAAATAATCTGAGCACTTTCTATTTTTTCAATCGTTTTTTGAATTCCTAAATGTTCTACAAAATCATCCGTTTTTCGTAATCCTGCCGTATCGATAAAACGAAATAAAATACCGTCAATATTAATAACCTCTTCAATGGTATCTCTGGTTGTCCCTTCAATATTACTAACCAAAGCCCTGTTTTCATTTAAAATTTCATTAAGTAGGGTTGATTTTCCAGCGTTTGGTTTGCCGATAATCGCAATCGGAACGCCATTTTTTATGGCATTACCATATTTAAAGCTCTGAATTAATTGGGAAGTATGTTCGTTAATAATATCTAGTAATTCAAAAAGCGCTTTACGATCTGCAAATTCTACATCTTCTTCGCCAAAATCAAGCTCTAGTTCAATTAGAGCCGTAAAGTCGATTAATTTTTGACGTAAAAAGTTGAGTTCGTTTGAAATTCCGCCTCTCAATTGACCAATAGCAATTTGATGCGAAGCTGCAGTTTGCGAAGCAATTAAATCGGCAACTGCTTCAGCTTGACTTAGATCTAATTTGCCGTTTAAAAAAGCTCGTTGTGTAAATTCGCCATGTTGAGCCAGTCGTGCACCATTTTCTAATAAAAGTCTTAAAATAGTTTGAGAAATATAAGGTGAGCCGTGGCAAGATATTTCAATGGCATCCTCGCCGGTATAGGATTTTGGATTTTTAAAAACAGAAACTAAAACTTCATCAAGAATTTGATTTTGATACCAAATCGTTCCGTAAATAATCGAGTTACCATTGGCTTCTTCAATTTTATTTTTACTTTTTAATAGTTTTGAAATAATAGCTATGGAATCTGCGCCACTCAATCGGATAATTGAAATGGCCCCGGCTCCTTGTGGTGTAGCTAATGCAACTATCGTATCATTCATTTCTTTAGTTTAAAAAACAAAAGTAAATGAATTCGGCTTAAATCAAATAAAAAAGGTTTACGAATTCGTAAACCTTTTCCTATATTTTAATATTAATCTTTTAGTCTTTGATAAAGCATCTTTCGGAATTCATTTTCAAGTCCTTCTAATTTTACCAATTTACTTTCGGGGATGACTTGGCTTAATTTTTGATAATATTCTTTTTGAAGATTCAAGACTTCTTGTTTTTGATCTAAAATTTTTTCTACGCGCATTTCTTTATCCGAACCACTAGCACTTTCTTTTTTAAGGGCCTTTTTTAATTCCCTTTTTTTACTGTCATATTCATTATAAATTACAAAAAACTTATCGGCTTCTTGAGGCGTTAAATCTAAATTTTCAATAAGAAAGGTACGTTTTAATTGTTCAATTTTACCATCTTGACCAATCGCAAATTGAATTGAAAATAAAAATAAAACGACTAATAAAGTTTTTAAAAGTTGCATATTGAGGACTAATTTAAAGATTGTTTAATTCTACTTCTTCTATTTCATTAATGTATTTAATGATTTCAGTTTCTGATATTTTATCTAAAGAATCCGAAATCTTTTGTTTAGTGTGTTCGCTAATTTCAAAATTAGCAATAGGATTACCTATTACAGTTACCTCTTGTTCTTCAAGATATGTTTCGATGTCATTATTACTAAGCTGAAAACCTGCATTTTGAGGATTAATAATATTAAAAACCATAAAACCAACAATGGCCAAACTAACTGCCGCCGCAATTGATTGATTTATTGAAAACCGTGACCAAAAAGAGGCTTTAGGATTTGTTACTTCTAAGGTAACTTCATTTAATTTTAAATTCTCAAAAAAACGATCCTCCATTTCATCAAAATATCCATTAGGAACTTCATTTTTATTAAGTTCTACTTGATATTGATTCACTATCGGATAATTTTTTAATTCTTCTTTTAATTCTATTTTACTCATAATCTTTTGCTTTTTAAGTTTATAATAACATTTAAGCGTTTCTCCGTTGTTTGACTTTTTTTTTAATAATTCGTTTAATATTTTTTTACTTTTTCTTCAATTTTTTTTACAGCATGATGAAAAGACGCTTTTAAGGCACCTTCTGAAGTGCCTGTAATCTCCGAAATTTGTTGATACGGCATTTCTTCAAAATAACGCATATGAAAAATTAATTTTTGTTTTTCTGGTAAAAGTTCAATCGCTTCTTGAATTTTTTGTAAAATTTCTTCACGGTCTCTTCCATTAATTTGAGGAATTTCTTCTTCGGTATTTTCTTCAATTATTGGCATTACGGATTCCCAATCAGCCAAATTTTGTTTTTTAATATTTTGAATATAAGAAATGGATTCATTGTAAGCAATTCGATATAACCACGTGGAAATGGCACTTTCTGCTTTGAATTTATCAATATTAAGCCAAATTTTAATCCACACATTTTGCAAGACTTCATCGGCACTATCATGATGCGTTACGATGCGTTTGATTTGCCAATATAGTTTTTCTTTATATTGACGCATCAAATGACGCATACCCAATTCTTTGGTACTTGCATTTTCAAAAAACTTTAATAAATCTTGATCGGAAAATTTCAAAGTAAAATTAGTTTTCTTTTATGCTATTAAAGATTTTTTCGAATTCAGTTTGGTATTTCAATTTGCGACTTTCACCTCGTGTCCACATCGTTACTTCATAAATAGCATTTTTACCAAATAAGGTGTGATGATAAAAATAAATAGGCTCTTTCTCTTTTGGATAATTACCTTGAATTTCTTTAGATCGATTCACTTTTAAATTTGAGAACCAAGAAATTGAATCAACTTTAACACTATCTAATTGCGCTACAATACGTTGAGTACCTATTGAATCAATTTCGGCTATGTTTTTATTGTTCTTGTGTTTTAAAATGACTATATAAAAGTTACGGTAACGATTCGCAAATTCCATAAAACCATCCGCTGCCAATTCCTCTTCTTCTGCAAATCCAGGTATTGTAATGGAAAGCCCCTCTTTCTCAATAACTTTAGGTGTTTCGTAATCTTTACAAGAAAATACAAAAAAAATACTAATTATTAAAGAAAATAAAATTCTCATGTTTATAAATATATTTAATTGCAAAAATAGTAATTAATGTTTTGTTAGGTACTTTTTTTATTCGATTCGATATAAACTAGGAACTATTTTAGACTCTAGGTTGTTTTGTAACTAAAATATTATACAATGGCATTAAATTTAAATAACGACAATTTTAAAGAAACAATTTCTCAAGACAAATTAGTTTTAGTAGATTTTTGGGCAGAATGGTGTGGACCTTGTAAGGCTTTGTCTCCAATTATTGATGAGTTGAGCCAAGAAATGAGCGAAACGATGACAATTGCAAAAGTAGATATAACAGAAAATCAAGATATTGCAGTTGAATACGGCGTTAGAAACATTCCAACAATGTTATTTTTCAGAAATGGAGAAATTGTAGACAAACAGGTTGGAGCAATGCCAAAAAGTGCGATTCAAGAAATCATTAATAAACATTTGAATTAAGAATTTAGGTAAATAAATTTTTAATAATCTATAAATATGATTAAGAAATCAGATATTTCTTTGTATCCATCGTATTATGATACGTATTACTTTCCAATATTGCCTGATTTGGATATTTTGGATTTATTAAAATGGAGAACGGAGCATGTGATTTCATTTTATAGTCAAATTCCTGCGGAGAAATGGAGCTTTAGATATCAACCAGAAAAATGGTCCATCAAAGAAATTGTGCAGCATATTATTGATGCCGAGCAAATTTTTAATTATCGTGCTTTATGTTTTTTAAGAAATGAAAAAACACATTTGCCATCTTATGATCAAGATGAATATGTTTTGAATTCAAATGCAGATTTGAAAACGCACGAAAATTTATTAAATTCGCTAACCATTCAAGCGATGTTTACCTATAACTTTTTTAAAGATCTCCAAAAAGAAGATTTTCTTAAAAGTGGATTTGCAAATGATGCTTCAACGCAGGTTGGTGCGCTTTTACTTGCTATAATTGGTCATGACATGCACCATCGAATGGTTATTGAAAATAATTATTTGTAATACAAATTGAAATGATAAAACACTAAAAAATGAATTCTAACGAAGTTATAAATAATACCACGACCCTCGAATATAAATATGGATTCACCACAGACATTGAGCAAGAATTTGCCAACGTTGGTCTTTCTGAAGAAACGGTTCGTTTTATTTCTGCAAAAAAAGAAGAACCCGAATGGATGCTCGAATGGCGTTTGACCGCATTCAGACAGTGGCAAAAAATGGAAGAACCAAAGTGGGTTAATGTTAAATATCCTGAAATTAATTTTCAAGATATTATTTACTATGCGGCACCTAAGAAAAAGCCTAAGTTAAATTCTTTAGAAGAAGTGGATCCCGAAATTAAAAAAATGTGGGATAAACTTGGAATTAACACTTTGGAACAGAAAAAAATGGCCAATGTAGCTATGGATTTTGTCATGGATAGTGAAAGTGTTTTTACTTCGTTTAAAGAAGAATTAAATGAACGAGGAATTATATTTTGTAGTATTTCGGATGCAATAAAAGAACATCCCGAATTGGTTCAAAAATATTTAGGAACCGTAGTGCCTACTCGAGATAATTATTACTCGGCACTTAATTCAGCTGTTTTTAGTGATGGAAGTTTTGTTTATATTCCTAAAGGCGTTCGTTGTCCGATGGAATTGAGTACCTATTTTAGAATAAATGCAGAAAATACAGGACAATTTGAACGAACTTTAATCATCGCGGATGATGACAGTTATGTAAGTTATTTAGAAGGTTGTACGGCGCCTCAAAGAGATGAAAATCAATTGCATGCTGCAGTTGTAGAATTAGTCGCTTTAGATCGTGCTGAAATTAAGTATTCTACTGTTCAGAATTGGTATCCAGGTGATGCCGAAGGCAAAGGCGGAATTTATAATTTTGTGACAAAACGAGGCATTTGTCAAGGATATAAGTCTAAAATTTCATGGACACAAGTAGAAACGGGATCCGCGATTACTTGGAAATATCCTTCTTGTATTCTAAAAGGCGATGATTCTATTGGTGAATTTTATAGTGTGGCGGTTACCAATAATATGCAACAAGCGGATACGGGAACTAAAATGATTCATATTGGTAAAAATACTAGAAGCCGCATTGTGAGTAAAGGTATTTCGGCTGGCAAAAGCCAAAATTCATATCGTGGATTGGTACAGATTAATAAAAATGCGGAAAACGCCTATAATTTTTCACAATGTGACTCGATGTTGATGGGTGCAGATTGCGGCGCGCATACATTTCCATATATTGAAATTAAAAATAAAACAGGAAAAGTGGAGCATGAGGCAACAACTTCAAAAATTGGAGAGGAACAGCTTTTCTATTGTAATCAACGTGGAATTGGTGATGAAGAAGCGATTCATTTGATTGTCAATGGTTTTTGTAAGGAAGTTTTTAAAGAACTACCTATGGAATTTGCTGTAGAAGCTCAAAAATTATTAGAAATTACACTTGAAAATAGTGTGGGTTAATTTTTAATTAAATTAAAATGCGACTTTTAGCTTTCATATTTCTTTTTATCTTTATTTATTCTTGTTCTAAAAATTGTAATCCAACTAATGCTGTTTGTAGTGAATCTCCACCAAAAGATGAGTTGTGTCAAGCTTATTTTACGCGTTGGTTTTACAATAAATCTAAAAATGCTTGTGAGCAAATCGGTTACAGCGGTTGTTCACAAAAAGGCTTTGAAACAAAAGAAGCATGTGAATCTTGTAAATGTCAATAAATAGGGCTTGTTGTTTAACTCAGAAATTGGTTAGATACGAGGCGCAGAATATGAAGTCGTATACGTATACTACGAGTAGTCTGCAACGAAGTAGATGACTAATTTCTGAGTAGTGTATTTTGTAGTGATATGCTGCAAGGGTAAAAATTGATTTTATTGAATTTATGTCAAAAATAGCTTGCACTTATTCACTTAAATTTGATATAAAACAAGTTGATTTATAAGCTAATACACGTTAAACAGCAAGCCCTAACTATATTTTTAAGTAAAACGCTTCAGTCAAATTTACGTATTCTTTAGTATAAGAATTGTCTAAGTTATAAATCGTAAGTTTCTCTTCTATTAATGTTTCTTTTTTTATGCTATATTCAATCAAAACTCGATTTGCTTTTTTATTTTCTTTAGGATAAATTGAGCAATATTTTGTCAAAAATAAACCATATTTTTTACCTAATAATTCAAGCGCTGATCGTTCAAGAAAAGGATAAATAATGTAGATTTTACAATTACGAGTAGTCCATTTTTCGGAATATTTCAAAATAGCTTCTAAATCCAAGTTTTCAATATGTTTTGCGTTTTTTAATACCTCAGACTTTGGCTGAAGCGCATCTTTGAAAAATGGAGGATTGCAAACAATTAAATCATACATTTTATTTGGTTGCCATTTGGTGATATCTGAGTGAAATGCCGTTGCATTTTCGCATCGATTCATTTTAAAATTATAATTGGCTAATTCGATTGCTTCTTCTGAGATGTCAATGGCATCAATACAAGGCGTATTTAATTTTTTGTATAAAATGGTAGCAATAACTCCAGATCCAATACCAATTTCAAGAATATGTTTTTGGTTATTATTTGGAATCCATGCGGCTAATAAAACGCCATCCGTCCCAACTTTAAAAACACTGGGATGCATTGCAATTTTACAATTTTTAAATTCAAAATAGGTATACATGATTCTTTTAGATTTGTAAAAATATGCAAATTATACAAATCTAATGTTTAAATAAAACAAGCTATTCATTCTTAATTCAGAAGATTTAGTTTCTTAATGGCTTTCCTGAGGTTAATATACTTTGAATACGTTCTAATGTTTTTCGTTCGCCTAGCAAACTTAAAAACGCTTCTCTTTCTAAATCAAGGAGGTATTGTTCGGTTACTAGAGTGGGCATACTCAAATCACCGCCGCATAAAATCCAAGCCACTTTTTGTGCAATTTTTTTATCATGTTCCGAAGCATAATTACCTAATACAAATCCTTCAATTCCAGCATATAATGCTCCCAGTCCAGATTTTCCCATCACGCGAATATCGGCTCTTTGTATTGGTTTTACATATCCATTTTCGCTTAGCATAATTGCTTTATTTTTAGCTTCTAAAATGATTCGTTCTCTTTGAATACAAACTTCATCTTTATTAGGAAGTAAAACACCAATTTCAAAACCTTCATATGCCGAAGTTGCTGTTTTTGCTGTGGCTATAGCGGTAAATGCATCCGCTAATTTTGGTAAAATAGGGTCACTGTCGGTGCACGCATCCGAAACGCGAAGCGCCAATTCTTTAGTGCCACCACCGCCTGGAATTAATCCAACGCCTACTTCAACTAATCCTATATATGTTTCAGCAGCCGCTACAACAGCATCGCAATGCATCATCATTTCACAGCCACCACCTAAAGTCAGTCCATGTGGC
This sequence comes from Chitinophagaceae bacterium, assembly GCA_017495115.1. Taxonomy (GTDB): domain Bacteria; phylum Bacteroidota; class Bacteroidia; order Chitinophagales; family JADJOU01; genus CHPMRC01. Next base: position 67,488 of record JAFEIJ010000013.1, read on the forward strand.
GCACCAACAACAGGAATCGAAGAATATCTTAAACGCATTACCGTATCTTGAAACATTTTGATCACCATATTGAGCTCGTCGAACTCTTGCTCAAGCGCTAGCATATATACCATTGCAAGATTTGCACCTGCAGAAAAGTTGGCCGCATCATTTCCTAAAACCACACCTCGAAATTCCCCCGCTTCTGCCAAATCAATTGCTTTATGAATTCCTTGTATGATTTCGGCACCAATGGCATTCATTTTGGTATTGAATTCAACATTAATAATTCCATCACCAAGGTCAATTAATTGGCATCCCGAATTTTTCCAAACGGTTTTTTCATTTCGGATATGATCTAATTTAATATTTTTGGTCGCACCTGGAATCATTTCAAAATCTTGTTTTGAAATATTGTAGAATTGTCTTTGACCATTTACCAGAGTATAAAAATTGTTTTTACCAGAATCAATTAGCGTTTTAACCCATGCGGCTGGCTTAAAGCCCATAGCTATCATTTCTTCATAACAAGCCGAAACGCCTAATAAATCCCAAGTTTCAAAAGGGCCAAATTCCCATCCAAAGCCTGCTTTCATAGCATCGTCGATGGCATATAAATCGTTTGAGATTTCAGGAATTCGATACGTAATGTATTCAAAAATTTGATAATTTAATTTTTTTATAAACTGAGCAGCGATATCATCTTGACGATGCATTAATTGTATACGTTTTTTGATATTCTCTTCCGCTTTTACTGCGCCAACAGATTTAAAACGCGATTTTTCATTTTTTTGATATTCTAAAGTTTCAATATTTAAAGATATAATCTCTGTTTTACCAGCGTTATTTTTTGTTTTTTTGTAAAATCCTTGCCCTGTTTTATCACCCAAAAAGTTATTTTCAACTAGATAATGTATGAATTTTGGCATTTCAAAGGTTTTCTGATGTTTGTCGTTAGGGCAGTACATCTTAATTCCTTCAGCTACTTTTACCAATGTATCCAATCCAACCACATCGGCAGTTCTAAAACTTGCTGACTTTGGTTTGCCCAATAATGTTCCGGTTAATGCATCCACATCGTCAATACTTAATTTCATTTCTTGCATCAAATGAAACACCGACATCATGCTAAAAACGCCAATTCGATTGGCAATAAAAGCGGGTGTATCTTTACATAAAACGGCTACTTTGCCTAAATATAAAGGGGCGTACTCTAAGAAAAAGTCGATCACTTTTTGATTTGTTTTGGAAGAAGGAATTATTTCAAAAAGTTTTAAATATCGAGGTGGGTTAAAAAAATGCGTACCACAAAAATAATCTTGAAAATCTTCGCTACGTCCTTCAATTAAAAGTTCAATAGGGATTCCGGATGTATTTGTAGAGATTAAAGTACCTTTAGTGCGGTATAATTCTACTTTTTCAAATAAACTTTTTTTAATATCTAAGCGCTCAATAATTGCTTCAATAATCCAATCGCAGTTTTTAATTTCTTGAAGATGGTCATCAAAGTTACCCGTTTTGATTCTAGAAACAAACTTTTTAGAATAAATAGGAGAAGGATTACTTTTAACGGCTGCCGCTAAGGCATCGTTTACAATTTTATTTGGATTATTGTTTTCATTTGCTTTGATATCTAACAATAAAACATCTAAACCAATATTAGCAAAATGACAAGCAATTCGGCTTCCCATAACACCTGAACCTAAAACGGCAACTTTTTTAATTTTGATAGTACTCATATTTTATCTTATTTATTGATTCGTATGCAAAGATAAAACTTTTTTTTAATTTACCAAACGTTTGTTTGATAAATTAAAAACATTATTTTTCATGAAATATAAATAAGAATATTTGAATACGAAATACTAAAAATTAGGTTTGGCTTCTTTTATAATTTCATAAACCGCATCATAAATGTTTTCTGCATTTGGTTTAGAAAAATAATCACCATCGGTTCCATAAGCGGATCTATGATCTTTTGCAGTTAATGTAACTGGCTTACTATCTAAAAATTGATATGCATTTTGCTCCTCAAGGATTTTAGATAAAATAAAAGCACTAGCGCCTCCATGAACATCTTCGTCCACTATGATCAAACGATTTGTTTTTTGAATGGATTTTATAATATCTTTTTCAATATCAAATGGCCATAATGTTTGAATATCTATTAGTTCAACAGAAATGCCTCTTTTTTCGAGTTTTGTAATGGCTTCTTGGCAAATTCTTAATGTAGACCCGTAAGAAACCATTGTGATATCATTTCCTTGGCTTAATACTTCAATTTGTCCTAATGGAATGGTGTATGAACCTATATTTGTTGGGCATTTTTCTTTAAGTCTATAACCATTTAATGGCTCAACAACAACAGCTGGTTCGTCAGAATTTAAAAGTGTTTCATACATTCCTGCAGCTTGTGTTAGATTTCTTGGAACGCAAATATGAATGCCTCTCAAAGCATGCAACATCATACCCATTGGGCTTCCCGAATGCCAAATGCCTTCTAATCGATGTCCACGCGTTCTTACGATTAATGGCGCTTTTTGACCACCTTTTGTTCGGTACTGCAAAGTTGCAATATCATCGCTTAATGGAACAATTCCATATAATAAATAATCCAGATATTGAATTTCAGCTATAGGTCTTAAGCCACGCATCGCAAGTCCTTGTCCTTGCCCGATGATGGTTGCTTCTCGAATTCCGGTATCAAAAATACGTTCAACGCCAAATTTTTCTTGTAATCCTGCCATTCCTTGATTGACATCGCCAATTTGACCTACATCTTCACCAAAAGCAACAACATTAGAACGTTTGTTAAAGGTATGATCAAAATACATGTTAATAATTTCATGACCAGGTTTTTCTTCTTCTCCAAATTCTGGTGCTATATGTTGAACATTTTCGGTTCTATGTTTACTTTGACTGTATAAATGTGAATTGAATTGCTCTTTAGCAATATTTAAAATATCTTGGTACCATGCAAAAAGATTCTCTCTTGAATCTATGTTTTCTTTTTCAGTAATTTGTAAAATTTGATGAACCGCTTTTAAAATATCTTTACGGAATAAACTTGGATTCGAATCTAGTTGTTTTACAATTAAATCAATTTCGCTCTTTGATTTTGAAGCATTTGATACAAAATTAATAAATGTTTTTGCTTCTTCTTTAAGATGTACTATTTCATTTTGATACGATTCAAAAGCTTCTTTTTTGGCTTCATTAACATCGTTTAATGCCTTTTTTTCAATTTCTTTTAACTCCTCTTCATTAGCGATTTTATTTTCTAAAATCCACTCTTGAAATTTAGTGATGCAATCAAAATCTTTTTCAAATTGAAGTCTTTCTTCATCTTTATATCTTTCGTGAGAACCCGAAGTAGAATGTCCTTGAGGTTGTGTTACTTCAATAACATGAACCAACGCTGGGCGGTGCGTCTCTCTTGTTTTTTCAGAAGCTATTTTGTATGTTTTTACTAACTCGGCATAATCCCATCCTTTAACCACATAAATGTCCATTCCATTGGTATCATCATCACCCGCTTTCATTCCCATCAAAGCTTCTGAAATACTTGATTTGGCGGTTTGATACTTTTTTGGAACCGAAATTCCATATCCATCATCCCAAACATTAAAAATAATTGGAATTTGCATGACGCAACTAGCATTAACAGCTTCCCAGAAAATGCCTTCACTTGTAGACGCATCGCCAATTGTAGCATAACAAATTTCATTTCCTTCATTTGAAAACATGTCTACATTTTCAATTTTTTTTACATTACGATATACTTTAGAACTTAATGCTAAACCAACTGCTTTGAGCATTTGAGCGGCAGTAGGAGATAGGTCCGCCGCAAAATTCTTCGATTCTAATTGGTTTTTCCAATTACCTTCATCATCAAGTAATCTTGTAGCAAAATGTGCATTCATCATTCTCCCGCCACTGTTAGGGTCTTTTTCTATAGAAGGATGTGCATATAATTGAGCAAAAAGCGTTTGCAAATTAGCATTTTCAGTAGCTAATGCCATGGTTTGATCGCGGTAATATCCTGAGCGAAAGTCTCCATTATTAAAAAACTTACATAGTGCAATTTGAGCGAGCTCTTTTCCTGCTCCAAAAATCCCGAATTTAGCTTTTCCTGTCAAAACTTCTTTTCTTCCAACCGTGCTTGCATGTCTGCTTTGCCAAGCTAGTAGATAGTCTGCTAAAACCTCAGCTTTAAATTCTTCAAAAGAAATAGTATTTGTAGTTTTGGAATTGGATTGTGAACGACTCATATCAATGTATTCAGAATATAAATATAAAATTTAATGATAGGCAAATATAATAAATTTAGCATAAATCGATTTCTTAAAAAGAAAATAATTAGTTTAAGAATTTAGCAGTGTGTCCTTTCGTACATTTTTTAAAATCGCTCAAAGTACCTTCAAAAATAAGCTCGCCGCCTTGATCACCACCTTCTGGTCCTAAGTCTATAATCCAATCTGCATTTTTAATAATATCCATATTATGCTCAATAATCAAAACGGAATGTCCTTTTTCAACAAGTCTTTCCATTGCGTAAAGTAATTTTTGAACATCATAAAAATGTAACCCTGTCGTAGGTTCGTCAAAAATAAAAAGATGATTGGAAATATTGGATTTTGGATTTAAATAACTGGCTAATTTGACCCGTTGCGCTTCACCCCCACTCAACGTACTACTACTTTGTCCTAGTTTGATATAACCAAGTCCGATTTCTTGTAAAGGTTTTATTTTATCGTAAATAGTGTAATTTTCTTTAAAAAAGTCCACCGCTTCATCTACCGTCATTTCCAAAATGTCATTAATGCTTTTGTTTTTATATAATACTTCCAAGACATGAGGTTGGTATCGTTTTCCTTTGCAATCTTCACATATTAATTCTACATCAGCCAAAAATTGCATCGAAATTGTAGTGACACCATCACCTTTACAATTTTCACATCGACCTCCCGCAACATTAAATGAAAAATCTTTTGGTTCAAGTCCTTTTGTTTTAGAATCTTTAAGATTGGAAAATAAATCTCGAATGCCATCAAATGCTTTTACATATGTTGCCGGGTTACTTCGGCTACTTCGTCCTAGCGGATTTTGGTCGATCATTTCTACATGATGAATTTTCTTTACATCGCCTATTAATCTGGAGTAGTCACCTGATTTTTCAACAAAACTTCCAATTTTTTCCATGAAAGCTGGATACAATATTTTCTTAATCAAAGTCGTTTTTCCACTTCCTGAAACTCCAGAAACGACCGTAATAGCGTGCAAAGGAAATTTAATATCAATTTTTTTAAGATTGTTATGTTTGGCGCCTTCGATGCCTACAAAATGAAAATGTTGGGAAAACCATTTTTCTCTTTTTACTTCGTTTGTTTTATTTAAAAAAGAAGCCGTAAGTGTATTTGCCGAATTGATGTCTTTAAATTCACCTGCAAAAACAACTTCACCACCAAGAACTCCGGCAAGTGGCCCCATATCAATAATATAATCAGAGGCTTTCATGATTTCTTCCTCATGCTCAACAACCAAAACGGTGTTTCCTAAATCACGCAGTTTCTTTAATACATTGATTAATTTTGAACTGTCTTTAGGGTGAAGCCCAATGGAAGGTTCGTCTAAAATGTATAAACTATCTGTTAAATTACTACCTAAAGTTCGCGTAAGTTGAATGCGTTGGCTTTCTCCTCCTGACAAGGTATTGGCATAACGACCTAAAGTTAAATATCCTAAGCCTACGTTAAGCATGTATTCCAATCGATTATTAACCTCAATTAAAATTCTTTTGGCAATTTGATTTTCAGTTTCAGATAACTTAAGGTTTTCAAACCAACGTTTTAAATCTATAATTTGTAAATCTAAAAGTTCCGATATGCTGGTCGTATTTATTTTGACATATTGGCTGTCTTTTCGAATTCTTTTTCCTTCACAATCCGGGCACTTTGTTCTTCCACGATATCTTGAATACAAAATGCGATATTCCATTTTGTAATTATTTTCTTTAATCATCTTAAAAAAGTCCTCGATTCCTTTCACATTTTTATTGCCTTTCCATAAAAGATTTTTTTCTTTTTCGGTTAAATCAAAATAAGGTCTATGAATTGGAAATTTATTTTTTTCGGCATATTTTAAAAATTGGAAATAATATTCTTTCATGCGTTCACTTCTCCAAGCGACCACACACCCTTCATAAAAGCTTCTGGATTTGTCAGGAATCACTAAATCTTCTTCGATTCCTAAAACCATGCCCATGCCCTCACAAGAAGAACAAGCCCCATACGAATTGTTAAAATTGAAAAACTGGGGTGTGGGCATTTCAAAAGAAATTCCATCACATTCAAATTTGTTATTGAATAATTGAACTTTAGAATTTTCGGTATCATAAATTACCAACTCATAATGATTTTCTTCGTATGCGGTTTGAATACTATCGGCAAGTTGATTATTAAATTCTTCTTCAAATTGACTTGGTGTTTTAAATCGCTGAACAACTACAAAAGCCTTTTTCCAATCAATCTCAGATTCTATAAAATCTTCTATTTTTTTAAAATTATTTTCTACATAAAGTCTGTTAAACCCTTTGGAAAGTAATATTTTTAATTGTTCCTCTGTATTTTTTTGTTTCTTGATTTCAAATCCAATAAAAAATGTTTTTCCAACTTCTGTTTTTTGAATAAAATCAATGACATCACTTATATCATCTTTTTTGACTTTATTTCCACTTTTTGGAGAGTATGTGATTCCGATTCGAGCATATAAAAGTCTAAGATAATCATAAATTTCAGTTAAAGTACCTACCGTACTTCGATTATTTCCTCCAGCTACTTTTTGCTCTAGAGCAATTGCAGGACAAAGTCCTTTGATATACTCTACGTCTGGTTTGTTCATTCTACTCAAAAATTGACGGGCATAACTGCTCAAACTTTCGATATATCTTCGTTGCCCTTCGGCATATAAGGTGTCAATACTCAAAGATGATTTTCCACTTCCTGAAACGCCCGTTACCACAATCAGCTTCCCTTTGGGTATTGTAACTTCGATATTTTTTAAGTTATGCGTTTTGGCTCCTTTTATTATGATATCTTGCATTTTTTAATAGAATATCTGCAAAGATACGCTTAAAGAGACTAAAAAAATGGAATTTTAATTTGTTTAAAACTAGGTTGTGTATGTTAAAAAAACTTAGCTGTTTCGTGTAGGTTTTAAATAAAAAAGTCTATGTTTAATATACATTTTTTAGATTAAATAGTTATTGAAATCATCTAAAACCGCATATTTTTAGTGAAAAAAAATAAAAAAAATGTTTTTAAATTAATAATTTATAAAAATTTAAGATAAAAAAATAAAAAATGTTAAAAGCGTTAAAAGTGTTGTATTTGTTGGTTTTGGCGTAGGTTTAGATTGTATTCATGCTGAATGTTAATAGTTTAATTCAAAAAAAATATTGTACATGTTTAAAAACTATTATATTTGCATTGTTAAAAAATTACTAATCAAATAAAAATTTAAAAAATGAACAAAGGAGATTTAATCGACAAAATTGCACAAGATGCAGGAATTACTAAAGCAGCAGCTGGAACAGCTTTAAATGCTTTTATGGAAGCAGTAAAATCTACATTAGCTTCTGGTGATAAAGTTACTTTAGTTGGTTTCGGTACTTTTTCAGTATCTGCTAGAAATGCAAGAACTGGAAGAAATCCACAAACTGGAAAAGAAATTAAAATTGCTGCTAAAAATGTAGCTAAATTTAAAGCTGGCGCTGAGTTAGTAGCTTCTGCAGCTAAAGCAAAAATTAAATAATTAATATTATTTAAAAAATAATCAATCTCTGCATTTTTACTAATGCAGAGATTTTTTTTATATATTTGCAAAATAATTCATTTAAATTAATTTTATGGGAAGAGGTGATATCCGTTCAAAAAAAGGAAAAATAAAAAATGGTAGTTATGGTAAAACTAGAAAAGCCAGAACTTCTTCAACAAATGCTGTAGTTAATGCTCCAGTTGTTGAGAAAAAAGCAACAGCAAAAAAAACAACTAAAAAAGCAAAAAGTGACAATTAAAATTGTCACTTTTTTTTTGATAATTACATTAGCTTGCCGATCTAATGAATCTTCTGAATTTTATAGTAAAAATATATCTTCTGTGGATTCAATAGAAATTTCGAATAATAAAATAGTTTATCTTAAAGCAAAAATGGCTTCAGGAGATCTATTTTCTTTAGATTCGGTAAAAACACCTTATGTTTTCATAGATTTTTGGGCTTCTTGGTGCAAGCCTTGTAGAAACCTCAATCCTAAAATTGTCGAAATATATAAAATTTTAGATGCTCAAAAAATAACTATTATCTCAATTTCATTAGATTCAGATCGAAAAGATTGGATAAAAGCAATTCAAAAAGATGGGTTATCTTGGCCTATTCAAATTTCAGATTTAAGAGGTTGGGAAAGTATTTATGCAAAAAAAATGAATATTCAAAGTATCCCGTCTAATTTTTTACTTGATTCAAATCGAAAAATAATAGCTTCGGAAATAGAATTAGAATGGTTATTGGAATATAAAAAGGTGAATAATTAATTTATTTAATTTCTTTTAAAAGTTTGTTTTCAAATTCATTTAGAGGGATTTGAAATATTTTTCGTTCTTTAAAACTTTTAATGCTTTTTATTTTATTTAAAGTGTTGCCTATATATTCATTAGGCTTTATGATTTGCGGTTCATTTAATCTATATTTTACTTGAGCTAGAAGATTTAAGGTTTTGGAATTACGTTTGAACGTTGTTGGAAAAGTAAATAAAACTTCATTTAGCCAATTGGTTTGATTTTCATTTTTTCTGAAAATAAGCTTTGCATAATATTGAGAAATTTCAATATTAATTCCTAGAAGCCACATTCCAAATCTAGTTTTTAAATCAAATACGCTCTTGTTTTTTACATGTTCGTTTGATAAAATATCAAAATACATGATGCTATAATCTTCTTTGGAAATATATAGATAACTCTCTGTAAATAAGAAATCTTTATAGGTATGAATTATTTTAATTTTGTAGATTTCTTGGCCGTTAAAAAAATCAGAACCTTCAATTTGATAATTGACAATATATTTTGGGTCAGGATTTAACAAATAAGTATAAATACGATTTAAAATATTTCTTGATTTAATAAAGGTATAAAACGATAAGACATCGAATTGAACTCTTGAAGCAACTCGATTTCCTATAATATCTTTTATTTTATTTTTTTCTAATGAATCTTCAAATGCAAAGACATTTTTAATTATAATATTATTGTTTGATTTATAATATGGTCTTGAGTCTTTTAAAATAGGTTTTAATTGTGTTTCAAAATCAATTTCTTGCATTTTAATGATTTCGTTATTTGAATAGAACGCTTCACGATAGACGCCAACTTGATGCGTATATAAATTTTCGGAAGTTTTAATATAATTTTCTAAAGATTTTATTATTATGTCTTTAGCTTTTTCGGGCACAATATAGGTTTCGGGCAATTGGTAAATATATTTTTTTAACCAAATCGTATCTTGATTTAAGTAAAAATAACGATTATTAGTGAAATAACCTAACGATTTTATCAAAATACTATCTTTTGTATTTTTTGAAATTATCGAACCGTTGGCTTGAATCGTAAATTGCTCATTATTTAAAATAATGACACCTTTTAATGGATTTCGTGTTTCTACATCAAAAATAAATACTTGTTTTTGAGAAAAAACAGATATTTGAATGAAAAGAAAAATATAAAAAAATCGCATTTAAAATATAAAAAGTATTTACAAAAGTAATATTTCAAATTTTCATTGGTATTGATTTCTTAAATTTTTACAATTATTAGAAGAAATTTCACCAATTTATAGGTTCTTTTTGATTTTGGATTAAGTATTCATTACACGTTACAAATACATTACTACCAAAAAACCCGCGATAAGCCGATAAAGGTGAAGGGTGAACTGTTTCTATAATTTTATGTTTCGTAATATCAATTAATGTTTTTTTTGATTGAGCATAATTACCCAAAAGAATAAAAACTAGAAATTCTTTTTCTTTGCTTAAAAATTGTATAACAAGATCTGTAAGTATTTGCCAGCCCCAACTTTGATGTGATGCCGCTTTATCTTTTTCTACAGTTAACACACTATTTAAAAGTAAAACGCCTTGATTTGCCCAGTCGGATAAATCGGTGGATCTTGTTTTTGAAAAAAGATCATTTTTATAACCTAATTCTTTAAAAATATTTTGTAATGAAGGAGGCGTTTTAATATTTTGATTTACAGAAAAACAAAGTCCATTAGCTTCATGTTCTCCATGATAAGGATCTTGTCCGATTATTACAACTTTAGTTTTTTGTAATTCACATAAATTAAAAGCTCTAAAAATATCTTCATGTTTTGGATAAACAATGTTACCATTAATAATGGACTCATTGTATTTTTTGTTGATAACTTCAAGTATAGATTTAATTTCCAATTTATTGAAAAATAAAGACCAGTCATTCTTTGGTAAATCAAATGGTTTCATTTTAATAAAATAAATTAATTTTGTCAAAAATACATTGAAATGCGGTCTCAAAGACAATTTTTTTTAAATCACATTGCTCAAACAACACCAAATCCTTTGATGCTTGAGATCGAATCTGCGCAAGGTGTTTTTCTATATGGAAAAAATGGAGAAAAATATATCGATTTTATTTCAGGAATTTCAGTTAGTAATGTGGGTCATTGTCATCCAAAAGTAGTAGAAGCTATTCAAAATCAATCTAGTAAGTTTATGCATTTGATGGTTTATGGCGAATATATTTATACGCCACAAAATAAACTAGCAGAAGCGCTTCTTGGAATTCTACCGGAGTCCTTAAATTCATTTTATTTTACAAATTCGGGTACCGAAGCAACCGAAGGTGCTTTGAAATTAGCGAAAAGAGCTACCGGGCGTTATGAAATTGCTTCATTTAAAAATGCGTATCATGGATCTACCGCGGGTGCTTTAAGCATCATGGGGAGCGATACGTATAAACAAGCTTTTCGACCATTGATCCCCGATCATTTAATGCTTCATTTTAATGATATCCATGAAATTCAAAAAATTACAAATAAAACGGCTGCGGTTGTTGTTGAAATGGTTCAAGCCGAAGCCGGAATAATAAAAGCCGATTTAATTTTTTTACAAAAGTTGGCCGAACAATGTAAAAAAGTTGGAGCGTTATTGATAGTAGATGAAATTCAAACAGGCTTTGGAAGAACGGGGCTCATGTTTGCTTTTGAACATTACGGAATTATTCCAGATATTTTATTAATTGGAAAAGGATTTGGAGGTGGAATGCCTATTGCTGCTTTTATTGCAAATCAGGATTTGATGAAAGAGTTATCTTTTAATCCAATTTTAGGACATATTTCTACATTTGCAGCTAATCCTGTTTGTTGTGCGGCGGCTTTGGCTTCTCTTGAAGTTATTTTAGAGGAAAAGTTACATCTTTTGGCAGAAGAAAAAGGTAAATTGTTAGAATCAAAACTTGAAAAAATAGTTGATAAACCGATCCGAAGAGCAGGTATGATGCTTTCTATTCAACACAAAACGATGGAAGATAATTTTTCATACTGCAATTTTGGAATAGAACATGGAGTTATTGTAGATTGGTTTTTATTTAATGAAAAGGCGACACGAATCGGACCACCACTAATTATTTCAGAGGAAGAAATGGATTGGGCCATAGAGCGATTGACAAGATAAAAACGTAATTTTTATTTTTTTTCACTAATTTTGTATCAGTTAATATAAAGCTATGAGAAAAGCCGTATTTTTATTTTTTATAATTCAAATCCATCTATTAAATAGTCAAAATATTACTCAAAACCGTCTTCCCTGTTTGGAAAGAGAAATTCCAATAATGCTTCATTTAGTAAAAAATGGATTAACGGATACGTATGATACTGATTCTAAGATTTTAAATGCAATAAATGATGCAAATCAAGCTTTTAAGCCAATCTGTATTTCATTTAAAGTAATTGATGTTGTTAATAATCCAAACTACAATTATTTTTTTAATCTTTCTCAAGAAACCAACTATCCCGATAATATTGAGTTATTTAATTTATATAACAAAATTGGGTTTATAAACATATATACAAGTTCGATTTCATATACGAATTTAAATGGAATTTGTGAGGATAAATTTAATTCTGGAATAACTATAAAAGTTGAAAATCGACAACAAGATGCTGTTAGTTTGGATTTAATAAAACTTTTAGCGCGCTATTTAGGATTGGAAAATACAACAAGTGTCAATGAACTAGCTGATGGAAGTAATGGTAAAAATGCAGGAGATTCAATTGATGATACACCTGCAGACTATGGTAAAAAAGTGTCGGATGTATTACTAAATTACTATAAAAATATTCCATATTACGTTAGTTTAAAAACTTTGGACGTTTCCGGAGCTTATACTTCGCCGATGATTGATAATTATATGGCAAGTTATTTTGAGAAATTAGATCTCTATTGCAAACGATTTACGTATGGTCAATATCAAAAACTGTCTGAAAATGTAAACAAATGTCTAGTTCGGCCATAAAATTGTGAATATTTAACGTTCTTATTTAACGGTTTATGTTGTATTTTTGTGTATTAAATACAATTTACAGTTCATATTACTTAAAATGAGTGAAATCATATCATTAAAAAATGCAACCATTTACCAAAATGATTTTTTGGTTTTAAAAAATGTCAATCTTAAAATTGAACAAGGCGAATTTGTTTATCTAATCGGAAAAACCGGAAGCGGAAAAAGTAGTCTTCTCAAAACATTATATGGAGAAATTCCTCTAACAATAGGCGAAGGATATGTTAATGAATTTAAACTTCAAGAATCCAAACCTAGAAATATCTATGCATTAAGACGCTCATTGGGTATTGTTTTTCAAGATTTTCAATTATTGATGGATCGAAGTGTTGTTCAAAATTTAGTTTTTGTTTTAAAAGCTACCGGTACCACCGATAAAGCGGAGATGGAGCAGCGCATCATTGAAGTACTTTCTTTGGTAGGTATGCAAGATAAAGCATATAAAATGCCACATCAGTTATCGGGAGGCGAACAACAGCGAATCGTAATTGCTAGAGCGTTATTAAATAATCCAAGGCTCATTTTAGCAGATGAACCGACTGGAAATTTAGATCCAGATACAAGTGATGATATTATGCGACTTTTATCATATATCAACAAATACCACAATACTGCAATTTTAATGGCGACGCACAACTATTTTCTAATTGAAAAATTCCCTGGTCGTTTATTGAAAGTGAATAACAATGCAATTTATGACGATAGTTTTTTCTAAAATTTATAATTGTTTTGCAACGATTTAACAATCTGTTTTTTAATAAATTATTTTCTTTTACATTCAAGCTCATTGGTGTTTTATTGTTGCTTTGGATCTTTTTGATTTTCCTAATCCAATTTCCATTAATCCAAAACAAACTAGTAGGAATTGCTACAAAAAAACTTTCGGAAAGTTTAAATACCGAAGTAAAAGTCGGAAGTGTTAGTTTGCATTTTTTATCGTATCTTAATGTAAAAGATGTTTTAATTCGTGATTTGGATAAAGATACCTTGATCGCTGTTAATACATTAACCAATAATTATTCCATTTTTAATAAAAATCGCTTTAGTCTTAATATAAAAAAATTAAGTATTGATGGCTTGAAGATTAAACTTTCAAATACCAAAAAAGATAGTACTTTAAATATCGTAAAATTATTTAGTCAAAATACTCAAACAACGAAAAGTGAAAATACGAATTCAAGTCCAAAATCAAAAAGTTCAATTCCTCTTGATGTACAAGAAATTGAGTTAACGAATTTTCATATTGAATTTGATCGACAATATAAAGATGAATTTCTTGAAGGAGAAGCCAAAAGGTTATATTTAAATTTAAATAAACTAAAGTTATCCGATTCAATAAAAGAAATTGCGGAAATTAACATTGACCAGCCACATTTTATGTTGCATAGTTTTCCTACAAATTGGCCAAAAAAAGATTTTTCAATTCCATCGTATCTTAATATTCCATTGCGACTCAATGTAGCTAAATTAGTAATTAATAATGGTCACGTTCGATTAAAAGACGACGAAGGTAGATACCAATCTAAAAAACATCAAATTTCATTTACCGACATAGATATTTCTAAGATAAACACAAATTTCGAAAATATCAAATTGCGAAAAGATGGATTTACCGGTAGAGTAAATCATTTAAGCGCCTTCGAAAAATGCGGTCTATCAATTGATACTCTCAAGGCTAATTTATTTATGAATAGCCAAAAAATGATTGCAAAAAATCTTCTTTTAAAAACAAAACAATCAAAATTTAAGGGTTTTCTTAGGTTTGATTACAATCATATGCATGAAATTATGCGCTTTGCTAAAAAAGTGAAAATTACCTCAAAAATGAAAAACAGCTATTTTGCGTTTGATGATTTAGGTTATTTTGTAGAAGATATACAACGATTTAGTCAAAATAAAATAGTTTATACGGCCGATTTCAAAGGAAATTTGAATGATATGAAAGTGACAAATTTGATTGGAGCGGTAAATAACAATATAAAAATCAAATCCGATGTTCATATCACATCACTTTTCCCAATAAAAGATTTAAATATTAACGCAAAAATTGAAAGTATTCGTTCAAATAAATTGGGTATTGAACAATTTTATAGAGGTTTAGCGCTGACTAAAAATATGAATTCGCTTGGGGAAATATCATATGAAGGAAGTTATAATGGAAATTTCAAGGTTTTTACGTTAAATGGAAAAGGAAAAAGTCAATTAGGTGATATATTGATAAATACTGCTAAATTTGATTTTACCGAAGGCAAAATACCAAAATATTCAGGAAATATTGAAATTTTAGATTTTGATTTAGCTACATTAATAGAATCGCCTGTAGAATATAAGCATTTAAATGCCAAACTAACTGCAATAGGTCAAGGTTTGAATTTCAAGGATTTAAATACGGAAGCACATGGTGAAATATATTCAGTAGATTTTAATAACTACAAATACAGAAATATTCAATTTGATGGTAATTTTATTAATAAGCTATTTAAAGGTTCTGTAATTGCTCATGATCCTAATTTTAATCTAGCTTCCTCTGGAGCTATTTCCCTTTCAGAAAGTAATCCTTCGTTGTCTGTAAATTTAAAATTAAACCATGTAAATCTTAAAACATTAAACTTTGTAGATAAAGATTGGATATTAAGTTCGGATGCGGTTATGGCGTTTGATGGCAATGAAATTGATGAATTCAACGGCGTTTTAGAATTTAAAAATATTAAAGTACAGGATTTTAATAAATTCCAACCAAAAGTATATCAATTTTCAGATATCGCTTTAAAATCAGAAATTTTAAATTCAAATTATCGAAAAATTACGATTGCTTCCAATGAAATTAATGGTTCAATGCAAGGTGATTTTAAGCCTTCGGAATTACCCGACTTATTAAAAAAATATTTAATTACCTATTTTGAATTTAAAGCTTCGGATAAAAATGTTGCTATCAATGATAACAGTTATTTTGAATTAAATTTAAATCTAAATAATATTAAAAATTATGTGTCTTTATTTGTTGGGAATCTTAAAAATATTGGAAACGGTTCGGTAAAAGCTTCTTATTATGGAAATAAAAATGATTTATCTATTAATGCAAATTTATACGATACACGCATCGAAAATTTTATTATACCGAATATTTCATTAAATAGTAAATCAAGTTTGGAGTCTTTTAATACAAACTTTAGGATTGACACTATTTTTTTAAATGGCAAAATTGCGGCCTCTCCAATCTTGTTAAAATTAAAAGATCAAGAAAATGGATTGCGATTTAATGCGGAAATTATGAATAAAAAAGATCCAAATTTTGTAGAATTTAATGCGGATATTAAAAAAGAAAAAGATGTTTTTAAATTTAAAGTACTTCCTTTTACCCAGTATAGCATCTATGAAACTTGGAGGGTTGATGCCGATAACGTAGTTGAATATAATCCAAACACAAATCTAATAAACATTAATGATTTAACGTTTTATAAAGAAAATCAAAAATTGCGATTTTTTACCGAAAAGCAATCTAAAAATAAACTATATACACAATTTGAATCTATAAAAATTGATCAAATTATTTCTGGATTTTTACCCGAGTTGGATTTGATTAAAGGGCAAGTTGATGGAGAAATTATTACCGATCATTTTCTTTTAGAAAAACCAAAATCATTGGTTAATATAAATTTTAATCGAGTAGAAATTGGAAATGAGTTATTAGGTGATATTAAAATAAAAAGTAATCTTGAAAATAATAAAATTCATTCAACAATAATTGCAGAAGGCAAGTACTTGGATTTAAATATAGACGGTAATTTTTTTATTGATTCAAAGGAAGATTCTTTTGAATATTACATAAAAGTAAAATCTTTAAACCCAAGAATTTTAAATCCTTTATTAAAAGATTTTGTTTATGATATGAATGGATCCGTTAGAGCCAATTTGTTATTAGCAGGAGCCATAAAAAGACCAAATTTGGTAGGAGATGTCTATTTAGATTCGGTAAGTACATTTGTTAATACGATTCATACTAAATATCAGATTAAAAATCAATTTGTTAAAATTTTACCCAATCAATTTCAATTTAATCAAATCAAACTTTCTGATGAATTAAATAATCAAGGCGTTTTAAATGGTAAGATTTTACATCAAAATTTACATGATTTTGAATTGGATTTAAAAGCCTCGTCGCCACAATTTTTGTGTTTGAATACGAATGAAAAACACAATCCCAATTTTTATGGTCGAGTTATCGCAAATGTAAAAGAAGCCTGGTTTCAAGGAGCGATAAGCCAAAGAATTACTATTGGAGCAAAAGCCAAAAATCTCGCGGGTTCAGATATTACAATAGCTTTTAATAATAATCAAAATATTGCTCAACATACTTTTTTTGAATTTATTGATAAAAGTGTTAAAAAGGATACTTTATCTATACGAAATCGAAGTCGAAAGTTGTCAGGTGTTAATCTAGATTTTGATTTTGAAGTGGACGAAACGGGTAAACTTCAAATTATCTTCGATCCAAATCTTGATGATCGAATTCAGTGTTCAGGAACAGGTCGTATTGCATTTAAAATGACTCCAGAAACCGATATGGATATTAAAGGGTCGTATATTCTGTCTAAAGGAACGTATTTATTTACCTATCAAAATTTTATTCAGCGAACATTTTATTTGAATCAAGGGGGTAAAATTCAATTTGTTGGAGATCCCTATTTGTCGGTTATTGATGCCAGTGCGCTTTTCAAAGCAAGAGCTTCCGCTCAAGAAATAGTAGCCGCTTTTTATGGCGTAAATAATACGGATCCAGAGGTTGTAACCGCATCAAAATCTCAAGTAAAAGCTAATGTTACCCTCTATATGAAAAATCAGTTAGTTAAACCCGATATTTCATATGATATTGATATTGAACAAAATAATCCAACCCTACAAAATGCATTTGAAGCCATCAAAACAAATACTAAAAACAACGATAATGAAATGAATCGTCAAGTTTTTGCGCTTTTGGCGCTTCAAAGATTTTTGCCTCCAACGGTTACCGGATTTGAAAATGTCGGTGTGGGAACTAGTGATTTCTCCAATACCGCTTTTGATATTGTAACTGGTAAACTTTCTTCTGTTTTTACAGAGTGGGTTCAAAATACAATATCTGGTTTAAATCTTGATTTCAAATATAGAAATTATTCACAGCAGTTCAGTAATGAGGTCGATAGAAGAAATGAATTTAAAGTAGCTGCTTCAAAACAATTGTTTAATGATCGATTTTTAATTAATACCGGTGTTAATTATGATTTTGGTCAAAATTCTATCAATAATAACAATAATACTTTTTTTGGTGGCGATATTGACATTGAATATAAAATTTCACCATCTGGAAATTTAAGGGGTAAAGTGTATTCAACATTAGATAACGATCCTTTGAATGCCAAATATATTAATAAAACGGGTGTTTCTATTTATTATGGTAAAGAATTTGATAATTTATTAGATTTTTTAAATTTAAGAAAAAAGAAAAACATTCGTTTTGTACCGAAAAATCAGAGTAAAGATTCATTCAATATGGATACTGCTATCAAGAATTTAACCCTTTTTTAGAATCGACTTACTTCTTGTTTAAATAAAATAGATTAGTTTTGTCATTTATAATTTTTTAAGCATTGTCGAAGTTATTTAGATATTTAGGTCCAGGTTTTTTAGTAGCAGTTGGTTATATGGATCCAGGTAATTGGGCTACGGACATTGCGGCTGGTAGCCAATTTGAGTATCAATTACTTTTTATAGTTCTGTTTTCCAATATTTTTGCAATTTTCTTACAACATACGGCCATTCGACTTGGAATTGTTACCGGATTAGATTTAGCCGAGGCTTCAAAACGCTATTATCCACAAAAAGTGAATTTTGTGCTTTGGATTTTAGCCGAAATTGGAATTATTGCTATGGATTTGGCTGAAGTTTTAGGAACGGCTATTGCTTTGAAACTCCTTTTTGGAATACCACTTCAATGGGGGGTTTTAATTACCGCTGTAGATGTATTATTGATTTTATTTTTATTTGATAAAAATCATCGAATTCTCGAATACATTGTTGCCGCGCTCATTGTCATAATTTTTGTATGCTTTGCTATCGAAATCGTTTTAGCTAAACCTATTTGGATTGAAGTTTTGTCTGGATTTCTTCCACGTCAATCCGCTATTTTTGACCCAAACATGCGTTGGATTGCAGTTGGTATTCTTGGTGCAACGGTTATGCCTCATAATTTGTATTTACATTCTAACTTGGTTAAAAAATATCATAAAGACCAAGATAAATCAAATCATATCAAGTACACAACCATAGATAGTACGCTTTCACTTTCAATTGCTTTTTTGGTTAATGCCAGTATTCTAATTTTATCCGCAGCTACTTTTTATAAAAAAGGGTTGTTTCAAGTTGCCGAAATCGAAGAAGCGTATCTTTTATTAAATCCGATTTTAGGGGTTGGATTTGCCAGCTTACTTTTTGCAGTGGCTTTATTAGCTAGTGGTCAAAATGCAACCATAACCGGCACTATGGCAGGACAAGTCGTTATGGAAGGTTTTTTAGATTGGAAAGTAAAACCATGGGTAAGAAGACTTATTACACGAAGTTTGGCTATAGTTCCGGCTTGGATGATTTTACATTTTTGGGGCGAAGAAAAAACAATGGATCTGTTGATTTTTAGTCAAGTCGTCTTATCGCTACAGCTAGGTTTTGCGGTTTTCCCTTTGGTTTATTTTACATCAAATAAAGTAATTATGGGGGAATTTGTAAACTCAAATTGGCTTAAAGGTATTCTTTGGTCAATAGCCATAATAATTGTTTTATTTAATTTAAGTATGTTGCTTTAATTTTAAAATCTAGAATGGCTTCACATTTTGAAAATATGATACAAGCGCTCCAAGCAGAAATGGAGCACGAAAAGAAAAACTTTGAAAATATTATTCAACATATGCCCATGCCCGAAAGAGTAGGAAATGGATTATGTTGGTATCCAATACAAATTGAAGAAACGGGTTATGGATTGGGCGATTATCCATTTCTTTCGATTTCAATTGATAAAAGCAAATTGGTGCCACATCAGTTTAAATCGGGTAGTATGATTCGTTTTTTTCAACAAGTTGATGGAAATATTTCCTTATCTTCGGTAGATGCGAGTGTAGCTTATGTTTCTCAAAACCAATGTAAAATTGTTTTAGAATCCGATGATTTTCCGGAATGGATGTATAGTGGCAAGTTAGGAATTATTTTGGATTATGACCAAAAATCCTATCAAGAAATGATTTTGGCACTCCATCAAATTCAAAAAGAAAAAGATACACCTGCTGCTTTGCTCCGAGAAATTTTGGAAGGCAAAAAATCCTCTCAATCTCAATTAAAAACATTTACACCCATAAATATTTCTTTAAATCCTTCGCAAATAAATGCGATTCAAGCGATTTTAGATCAACCATTAATTACAGTCCTTCATGGCCCTCCAGGTACTGGAAAAACGACAACTTTAGTTGAAGCCATTTATCAAAAAGTAAAACTAAAAGAAAAAATTTTAGTAGCAGCACCGAGCAATAACGCGGTGGATTTAATTGTAGAAAAACTTTCGAACTTAAATGTAAAAGTTTTACGAATTGGACATTTAAGCCGAATTAATCAAGAAGTTGTTTCGCATACTTTGGAATATAAAATTGAGAAATCCTCTGAAATTCAAACCATTAAAAAACTTCGTAAAGAAGCGGACAATTACCGAAAAATGGCAATGAAATACAAGCGTAATTTTGGAAAAGAAGAACGCGAGCAACGTCGGCTTTTACTTAATGAAGCAAAAGCTATTGGTTGGCAAATCAAACAAATTGAAGATTATATGATTCAAAGTTTTGTAAGTCAGGCCGTTGTGATTTGTACCACTTTAGTTGGAAGCGCGCATTCGTATTTAAAAAATATTATTTTTGACACTGTTTTTATAGATGAAACATCACAAGCGTTAGAACCAGCTACTTGGATTCCGATTCTTAAATCCAAATCGGTGGTGCTCGCTGGCGATCCATTTCAGCTACCACCTACCGTAAAATCAGATAAAGCCATGCAACTCGGCTTATCAAAAACATTACTTGATAGAGCTTTCGAACTTAAAGAAAATGTCTTTTTGATTGATACTCAATACCGAATGCATCCGACGATTATGGCTTTTAGTAATTTATATTTTTATCAAAATCAATTAAATTCAGGTGAAAATGTATTAAATCATTATTTTGAACATTTACATTTATTTCAATCACCATTAGTATTTATCGATACAGCGGGTTGCGCTTTTGATGAAATCATAAATTCACAATCCAAAAGTATTTATAATCCCGAAGAAGCCAATTTTGTATTACAAATATTGGATAAAATATATTATGAACTCACTCAAAATGAGCAAAATCCAGAAATTGCGGTCATTTCGCCATATAAACAACAAACGATTTACATAAACGAATTGGATTTTGAAACGAATCAATTGATATTGAATCAAAATTTACAAATTCATACAATAGACTCATTTCAAGGACAAGAAAAAGATGTTATTTTGATTAGTTTGGTGCGAAGTAATACGGAAAATACCATAGGCTTTTTATCCGATTATCGAAGAATGAATGTAGCGCTTACCCGCGCCCGAAAATTATTGGTTGTCGTTGGGGATTCTAGTACTATTGGAAATGATTCTTTTTACAAAAAGTTTATTGATTACACCCAAGAAAATGGGTTTTATCACAGTGCATATGAGTATATGGATTTTTAGTATAAAATAGATGTTTATTTTATTTTCTAAAGTATTCCTTCAAAAAAGTGTAAAGTATAACATTTATTCGTTTGAAAAAGTGTTTAAGTGTATTTATATTTTTACTGCGCTATTTGAATAGAGGAGTATTATAAAAATTTAGTAATATATTTTTTAATAATCATAATAATAAAAAAAAACTATATTCGCGTTCCCTACAATTAAATTATTTATGGACAAAATTGGAATTATTGGTTTAGGATACGTTGGATTGCCATTAGCGCGATTGTTTGCTACAAAGTATGCGGTGGTAGGTTTTGATATTCATCAAAAGCGCATTGATGATTTAAGAAATGGCATAGACGCTACATTAGAAGTGGAAACGGATTTGCTAAAGCAAGTTATAAAATTAAAAAACGACGAAACTCATGGCTTGTTTTTTTCTACTCAAATCGAAGATTTAAAAAATTGTAATATATTTATTGTTACAGTTCCTACGCCTGTTGATGCTAATAATAAACCCGATTTAACTCCTTTATATAAAGCTAGTGAAACGGTAAGTAAAGTGTTGAAAAAAGAGGATATAGTAATCTATGAAAGCACCGTTTATCCAGGTGTAACGGAAGAAGAGTGTGTACCAGTTCTTGAAAAAGGAAGTGGATTGAAATTTAATTTAGATTTTTTTGCTGGGTATTCTCCAGAGCGAATTAATCCAGGAGATAAAGAGCATACCGTTGAAAAAATTTTAAAAGTAACTTCCGGTTCAACTCCTGAAATTGGTGTTCGTGTGGATGCACTCTACAATTCTGTAATTAAGGCGGGAACCCATTTGGCTCCTACTATAAAAGTGGCAGAAGCAGCTAAAGTGATTGAAAATAGCCAAAGAGATATAAATATTGCATTTGTCAATGAATTGTCTAAAATTTTCACAACCTTAGGTATTGATACGCAAGATGTTTTAGAAGCCGCAGCAACAAAGTGGAATTTTTTAAAATTCCAACCTGGGCTTGTTGGGGGTCATTGTATTGGCGTAGATCCATATTATTTAGCACAAAAATCACAAGCGCATGGTTATATTCCTGAAATTATTTTGGCTGGTCGAAGAATGAATGATTCTATGGGCGCTTATGTAGCTTCGCAAATGGTCAAATTAATGCTAAAAAAAGATATAGCCATTAAAGGTGCAAAAGTTCTCGTTTTAGGATTTACATTCAAAGAAAATTGCCCCGATGTAAGAAATACAAAAGTTGCTGATTTGGTGTTGTCGCTTCAAGATTACTTAATGGATGTTACTGTTTTTGATCCGCATGCTAATCCTGATGAAGTTCAGCATGAATATCAAATGGAGATTTTAAATCAATTGCCCGAAAATACATATGATGGGATTATTTTAGCAGTGCCTCACAAAGAATTTCATGCTATTGAATTAGATAAATTAAAAAAATCAAGTGCTGCAATTTTTGATATTAAAGCTTTTCTTCCAAGAGAAATTGTTGATGCTCGTCTATAATTTTAGGAAAATTCAAAGAAAAACATTTAAATTTGTCGTTGTTATTAACTCAAAAATTTAATGTTTAAAAATTTTAGTTTTGCATTTTCTGATATTAAGGTAAGATTTACTTTATTATTTATTTTTACAGTTATTATTTATTCAAATACGTTTGATCATGAATATACTTTAGATGACCAATTGGCGGTATATGACAATCAATTTGTGACGAAAGGTTTTAAGGGTATTCCAGATTTATTAACTAACGATGCATTTGTTGGACTTTTTGGAGAGCGAGGTGCTCAATTAATAAGTGGAGGTCGATACCGTCCTTTAAGCTTTGTAACTTTTGCCATAGAATGGGAATTTTTTGGTCAAAATCCTCATATTTCTCATATCATTAATGTGTTTCTTTATGCCTTATTGGTTGGAATTATTTTTCTTTTTACAAATTTATTGATTGAGAATTTCTTTTCAAATTCATTTAAAAATAAACCTGTTTTAGCTGCATATCTATTAGCATTTCTTTTTTCTATACATCCAATTCATACTGAAGTGGTTGCAAATATTAAAGGACGTGATGAAATCTTGAGCATGTTGTTTGGTTTTTCCGCACTTTTTTTATGTTTAAAAAAATATGAAACTAATAATTGGTATCATGCAATCTTAATATTTGTGCTATTTTTTTTGGCATTATTAAGTAAAGAGATTGCAATTACATATATTTTTATTTTTTGGCTAATTTCATTTTATAAAAAAACTTCATTTAAAGGAATTTTTCAAAATAAATTAATGATTTTAGCTCTTGTAGCGGCTCTTTTATATTTGTTTTTGAGAGCAAAATTTACGGCTTCGGCTGTAAATTCTTTTACTACAGAAATTCTTAATAATCCTTTTGTTAATGCTACTTTTTCTGAAAGATGGGGCACAATTTTATATTCATTTTGGATGTATTTAAAATTACTTTTAGTGCCATATCCACTGACTCACGATTATTATTTCAATCAAATTCCATTAGTTTCTATGATGAGCATATGGTTTATTTTTGGAATTATTTTACTTGGATTACTTTCTTTTTATCTTTATAAAACTAGATATGAAAGAGGCGTATTACAATTTGGTATTTTATTTTTTATAAGCACTTTTTCTATTGTTTCTAATATTCCATTTACCGTAGGTATTATAATGAATGAACGATTTATGTTTGTTCCATCTTATGGTTTTTTAATCATTTTTGTGTTTGGAATATTAAAATTGATTTCAAAAAATAAAAATGTAGGACTTTTGGTGTTCTCATTTTTTTTTATCTTTTTTTCCATAACTACCGTACTAAGAAATCGAGCTTGGAAAAATAATCAAACCTTATTTGAAACAGATGCGATAACTTCAAATCAGAGTGCCAAAGTGGCCACTTCATTGGGCGGTATTTATGCCGATATGTTGGATACATTAAAATATGAATCTCAAAAAGAGTTTTATAAAATCGAATCTAAAAAATGGCTTACACATTCTTTAAATATTTATCCTACCCATTCGCAAACGTGGCTTTTATTAGGTAATTTGTACTATAAAGGCAAAATAAGTAATGATTCCGCAATTTTAATGTATAAAAAAGCATTGGAATATAGACCTGGAGGCTTCTTTGATGGTTATTTTAATTTAGGTGTCGTTTATTTTAATAATAATCAATTTGATTCGGCGCTTGTTTATATTGAAAAAGCGTATCAAGTAGATCCCAAAAACTCCGAAACAAAAGAATTGTATGCGCGGCTTTTGGCAAAAACAGGAAATGTAGAAAAAGCAAAAAACATATTTGATTTTAATACTTCGGACATAGAAAAAGTTAAGCAGATAGAAATATTAGCTGAAGAAGCTAAAGTTTCAGGAAATTATAATGAAGCACTTCAATTGGCTGAAAATTTACTTAATATTTCTTCAGAAAATTCAGTAGGAAATTATATCAAAGGGGTGTGCTTGGCTCGTGGATTTCAGAAAATAAATGAAGCACTTCCATTTCTTGAAAAAGCAATTCAATTAAATCCAAATAATTCCGTTTGGAATGAAGATTTAGCTGTGGCGTATGGAATGACCGGTCAAATTGCCAAAACTATTCCTTTGTTAGAAAAAGTAATACAATCTAGACCTAATGATCCCAATCCATATCAAAATTTAGCAGCGTCTTATTATCAATTAGGCAATATGAATAAAGCAAATTTTTACGCACAAAAAGCCAATCAGTTAAAAGCAAGCAAGCCATAATGAACTCGGAAAAAACTCATTTTTTTATTCAAAATCTTTTAAATGATGTTCGTATTCTTGAAAAAATGATTGCAAAAGGTCATTTTCAGGATTCAAAACCAACTTTGGGTGCCGAACAAGAATTGTGTATTGTTGATGATTATGGAAATGTATTGCCTGCAAATATGGAAATACTTAAAGAATTGAATCATCCTCAGTTTACAACCGAATTGGCTAAGTTTAATTTAGAAATAAATACAACTCCTAAATCAATAGAAAATCATTGTTTTTCAGAAATGGAACAGGAATTGATACTTCTTATAGAAAGATTAAAGCAAAATTCCCAAAAAGCAAATTTTTATATCGGCGGTATTTTGCCAACATTAAGACACATTGATATTGATATTGATAATATAACACCGATTAAAAGGTATTTTGAATTAGTTAAAAATATTTTAAAATATAGAGGTGAAGAATATGAATTAAGAATACAAGGGGAAGATGAACTATTAATGAAACATGATAGTGTTTTTATTGAAGCGGCAACAACTAGTTTTCAAATTCATTTAGAAGTACCTCCAGAAAATTTTGCGCATTTTTATAATATTGCTCAATTAATTGCGGCTCCAGTTTTAGCTATTTCTGCCAATTCTCCATTTTTTTTAAGAAAAAAATTATGGCATGAAACACGAATTGCATTGCTTAGGCAGTCAATTGATATTATGAAAACCCAAAATACAATTCGTGAAGCCACTTCAAGAGTAACTTTTGGAAATCGTTGGTTAAAGAAATCTGTTTTAGAATTGTTTCGAGAAGATATTTCCTTACATCGAATACTAATGACTCCCGATATCAAAGACAATAGTTGTGAGGATTATGAAAATGGAAAAATACCTGACTTAAAAGCGCTTCAATTATATAATTCGACAATTTATCGCTGGAATCGTCCTGTATACGGGGTCTTAAATAACCGTCCAAATTTACGAATTGAAAACAGGATTTTACCTGCAGGTCCAACTATAGTGGATCAAATAGCAAATGCTGTTTTTTGGTATGGTTTGATGTATGGATTGGCGGATGAAAAAATTTCATTTGATGAAAAAGATGAAAATATATCTTTTGAAGAATGTAAAAATAATTTTTTAAAAGCAGCCAGAAATGGCATATTTGCAAATATTTTATGGATTGATGGTCAATATTACGAAGCCTCTCAATTAGTTTTAAAATTAATTCCGATAGCTCAAAAAGGATTGAATACATTAAATATTAATTTAGACGATGTAAATAAATATTTAAATATTATTGAAAATAGGGCTAAAACAAAACAAAATGGCTCAAATTGGTTTTTGGATTCATATAAATTATTGAAAAAACAAAAAAACTCAAATTTCGATATATTATCTTCTTTAGTGTTAAAATCAATCGAATATCAAGAAAATAACATTCCTGTTTCAGAATGGGAAATTTTAAATAAATGCACCGATATGAAAAAACCATTAGATAAAATCATTATTGAAGAATGTATGGATCGAGATTTATTTACGGTTCGTCCTAACGATATTCTTCAAATTGCTGCAGATATAATCGATTGGCAAAAAATACGTTTTTTGATGGTCGAAGATGATGATGGAAAGTTAATTGGAATTATTTCTTCAAGAAATCTTTTAAAATATTTTAATGCTCATTTGCATCATCGCGAAGAACTGCCCGTTTTAATCGAAGAAATCATGGTTCGAAATCCTATAACAATAGATTCAAATCAAAAATTATCGGAAGCTTTAGATGTAATGAAAAAATATAAAATTGGTTGCTTACCCGTCTTACAAAATCATAAATTAGTAGGAATAATCACCGAACAAACGTTTTTAAATGTTTTTTCGGATATTATCAATTAAAATCGAAATTGTTAATTAATACAAAATTTGTATATTTGTGATCAAATTTAAAAAATATGTCAACTCCAAAAACAGATTTTTATTATTCCGAAAACAACCAACCGCATCCTCAAAGAGCTAAGGAAATGCTTTCAAAGTACCCACAAATTAGAAAACTATTTGGAGCAGAACCAAAAACTATTTTTGTAATCTTGCTAATCGTTTTTGTTCAAACATCTATTGCTACAATTCTTGGAATTGCAGGTTTTGAAAACTATTGGTGGTTAGCTATTATAATAGCTTATTTTTTTGGTGCGTTCTTTAATCATGCAACTTTTGTAGTTATTCACGAAACGGCACATAATGCTGTTTTTACTGGGAAAATCTGGAATCGTTTTGCCGGTTGCCTTGTAGATTTAGTAAATATTTTCCCTTCTGCCGAAGGATTTAGAGTTTATCATATTCGACATCATGCACATCAAGGTGATTATGAATTTGATGCGGATTTGCCTTATTACAAAGAAGCTCGATTTGTGAAAAATAATACATTTTATAAAGCGTTGTGGTTGTTTTTCTTTCCTATAGTTCAAGGCTCAAGACCTTTACGATTGAAAAAAATTAAAATGTGGAATAGTTGGGTAATTTTGAATGCAATTTGCAACGGATTATTTATTTATTGGTTGTTAACGAATTTTGGAGCAAATTCATTATTCTATTTATTTCTTTCATTTATGTTTTCAATAGGATTACATCCATTAGGAGCTCGATGGATTCAAGAACATTATACTCCAGAGGGAAATACGCAAGAATCTTTTAATTATAAAGGAATTTTAAATTATCCAAGTTTGAATGTTGGTTATCATAACGAACATCATGATTTTCCTAGTATCCCATGGAATCGTTTACATTTATTAGAAGATATAGCTCCTGATTATTATAAAAATCTAGATTACCATTCTTCATGGTTTAAATTATTTACGAATTTCTTATTTCAAGAACGATATGATTTATTTTCAAGAATTGTTAGAGCCAAAGAAGGGAAAATGCATAAAGATCCAGATTTTATCCAAAGAAATGAATTGGTTTTATCTAAAGAAGCACTTTTAAACTAACATAAATTAATGAGTGATACGAAAATCCTAATTATTGGAGCAGGTGGTCAAATTGGCACCGTTTTGTCTGAAAAATTATGTGAAATTTATGGAAAAGCAAATGTTTTTGCAACGGATTTGAAACCAAATCTTGAAAAAAATATTTTAGCTTTAGATGTTTTAGATAAAGATGCGTTATCTCAAATAATTAAAGACAATAAAATAAATGAAATTTATCATTTAGCTGCTATTTTATCTGCAACTGGAGAAAAAAATCCAAAATGGGCATGGGATGTAAATATGGGAGGCTTATTCAATGTTTTTGAAAGTGCGGTAGAATTTAAAGTAAATAAAGTATTCTATCCAAGTACTATAGCCGTTTTTGGTGAAGAAATTCCTTTGCAAAATACACCAAATCATATTCCTTTAATTCCTGCAACGGTTTATGGAATTAGTAAAGTAGCTGGCGAATTATGGGCTTCTTATTTTTATAATAAATTTGGATTAGACGTTCGTTCTATAAGGTATCCAGGTGTTATTGGTTATCAAACTTTAGCTGGTGGAGGTACTACAGATTATGCCGTTGATATATTCCATTCGAATGCTAAAAATGAGTTATATCAATGCTTTTTAAGTGAAGATACAACCTTACCAATGATTTTTATTGATGATTGTATTCGTGCTACAATTGAAATTATGCAAGCACCAATAGATCAGATAAAAGTTAGAACAAGCTATAACATTGCAGGTGTAAGTTTTTCGCCTAAAGAAATATATGAAGCCATTTTAAAATTCAATCCTAATTTTAAAATAGAATATAAACCCGATTTTCGTCAAGCAATAGCTATATCTTGGCCTCAAAGTATAGATGACTCACTTGCTAAAAATGACTGGGGTTGGAAACCAAATTTTGATTTAGATGAAATGACCAAAATTATGATTCAAGAGGTAGCCAAATGGTATCATACTTCAAACAACTAAAAAATATATTATGTACAAGTATATCTTATTAATCTTCACATTATTTATTTTGAATTCATGTAGTAGATCCAGCTGCCCTTCTAATTCTAAAATTGGATCTTCGTCTAAAAATACTAGGCTGAAAACACCTTATTTTAGTTCTACAAAGTTGTCTAAATCTTCTGGAGGTAAAAGTAGAGGTGGAACAACTAGAAATAAACCGCCAAGAATAAAATCAAATTTTAAATCCAGAGCAGGTTTGCTTAGATAAACTTTAAATTTTATAGAATGACTATTTTATCGAATCGTGTATTAGAAATGAAAGAAAGTGCCACGCTTGCAATGGCACGTCAGTCAAGAGCACTCAAAGAACAAGGGATAGATATTATAAGTCTAAGTTTGGGCGAGCCGGATTTTGATACACCTCAAAATGTTAAAGATGCCGCTATAAAAGCCCTTAATCAAGGAGATACTAAATATACTCCAGTTTCGGGAATTAAAGATTTAAGAGAAGCAATTTGCAATAAATTAAAACGTGATAATCAATTAGATTTCGATATTGATCAGATTGTTGTAAGTAATGGCGCTAAACAATCCATTGCAAATGCATGTATGGCTTTGCTTAACCCCGAAGATGAAATCATTTTACCATCTCCATATTGGATTAGTTATGCTTCAATTGCAGAATTAGCTGGTGCAAAGGTTGTTGAAATAAAAGCAGATGTAACACAACAGTTTAAAGTTACGGCTTCTCAAATTGAAGAAAAAATTACAGAAAAAACAAAAGTTATTTTATTCAGTTCTCCTTGTAATCCTACAGGTGCGGTTTTTAATAAAAATGAGCTAGATGCAATTGCAAAAATGTTATTAAAATATCCTAAAATTCATGTAATTTCGGATGAAATTTATGAACATATTAATTATACAGGAAATCATTTTTCATTGGCTCAATGGCCAGAAATTAAAGATCGTGTTATCGTAGTTAATGGATTTTCAAAGGCATATAGCATGACGGGTTGGAGATTGGGGTATTTAGCTGCAACTAAAGAAATTGCTCAAGCTTGCGATAAAATTCAAGGTCAAATTACCTCGGGAGCTTGTAGTTTTAATCAAACTGCTGCCGTTGAAGCGCTAAATGGGAGTCAATCCGCTGTAAAAGAAATGCTTGAGGCATTTCTAAAAAGAAAAAAAATTATTATCGATCGATTGCGAGCAATTAAAGGGATAATTTGCCCAGAACCTGATGGTGCATTTTATGTTTTTCCAGATATGCATTTTTATTTTGGAAAAGCTTATGGGGATTTTAAAATTAATAATTCGGAAGATTTAGCTTTATATATTCTTAATGAAGCGCATGTGGCTTGCGTAGGAGGTGCCAGTTTTGGCGATGAAAATTGCCTTCGTTTTTCATTTGCAGCTAGCGAGGAATCAATAAATATAGCTTTTGATCGGATAGAGGTAGCACTCAAAAAATTGCAATAGAAATATTATTTTCATTTTAAGTTGCAAAAAAATAATACTTTTACGGTCTAATACTTTTTTTATAAATGTTTTTACAAGTTTTCAAATCAAAAATTCACAGAGCTGTTGTTACTCAAGCAGATTTAAACTATATTGGTAGTATTACAATTGACGAAGCACTAATGGAAGCCGCCAATATTTATGAAAATGAAAGAGTTCAAATCGTAAATGTAAATAATGGTGAGCGATTAGAAACCTATGTCATTAAAGGGGAACGAAATAGCGGTGTGATTTGCTTAAATGGACCGGCAGCACGAAAAGTCCAACCTGGCGATATCGTTATTATTATTTCATATTGTTTTTTAAATATGGAAGAAATGAAAAATCATCAGCCGGTAATGATTTATCCTAAAATGCCAAATAATTCACTTTAATATGGGGCAGTTAAAATCAGTTTTTAAATACATTTTATCTTTCGGATTAATTGTTTTCTTTATGTGGTTTATCTATAATGGTATAACTGAAAATGAAAGAAAGGAAATATTAGATAGCATTAAAAATACGCCTTTTATTTTTATTGTTATTATGATTTTATTGGCATATTTGGCCTGTATTATTCGAGCATTAAGATGGGAAATGCTTTTAAAACCTTTAGGATATAAATTGTATAAAGATGTATTGATTTCATCAATTTTCATTATGTATTTAGCCAACTTTGTTTTCCCAAGACTTGGCGAAGTACTTCGTTGTAGTATCCTTGCCAAACATAATCAAGTTCCAGTAGAAAAATCTATAGGAACCATGGTAGTCGAAAGATTAATCGATATGATTGCTATGGGAATAATTTTTCTGATTACTATTGCAATAGAGTTTGAAAATTTAAAAATTATTTACAGTCAATATTTATTAAAAAAGAACTCAAATTCTGGAGGGGGTGAAATTTATATTATATTTTTAATCGGAATTTTTGCGTTTATATTTTTATGGAAATTTAGCCCTAAGCTAAGAAATGTTATTTTATCAAAATTGATAGGTTTTAAAGATGGTATACTTTCAATCAAAAAATTAGAAAATCCAATCTTATTTATTTTCTATTCGGTTTTAATCAATTCAATTTATTTTTTTACCACGTATATATTCTTTTTTGCAGTAATTCAAACTGCTGGTTTACCATTTAAAAGTGCCTTTCTAGTTCTTATTAGTAGTACTTTAGGTGTTGCATTAACTCCAAATGGAATTGGTGCTTCTCAATATTTTGTATCAGAAGCTTTAAATTTATATAATGTACCTACTGTTTACGGTATGATTTATGCTTGGGGCGCTTGGATATTTACAGCTATCGGTTTAGTTTCTGGAGGGATATTTTCATGGATTTATTTAACGATGAAAAGTAATGGCCAAAAAGTATAAATTTTATGTTGTTTGGAAAGGTCGAAACCCCGGAATATATGATAATTGGTTGATTTGCAAAGCGCAAGTGGATGGTTTTGATGGACCACAATTTAAATCTTTTGATACTATAGAAGAAGCTACGGAAGCATATCGAAATCCATACAAAAATTATATTGCAAAACCAAAAGCAGTTTCAAAAAATTTTGATAAAAGCTTAATCATTCCGAATAGTATCTGTGTTGATGCTTCTTGTTTGGGAAATCCCGGTAAAATGGAATATCGTGGAGTGGATTATAAAACAGGTAAAGAAATTTTTAGAAAAGGAATTTTTGAAGAAGCTACTGTAAATCTAGGCGAATTTTTAGCTATTGTTCATGGTTTGTCTTACTTAAAATCGATGAACTCAAAAGCGGTAATATATACAGATAGTGTAACGGCTATGGCATGGGTTCGAGATAAAAAAATAAAATCAACGCTCTCTCCTACATTAAACAATGAACTGGTATTTAATTTTTGCGAAAAGGCTCTGAATTGGTTACATAACAATACATATGAAACTCAAATTTTAAAGTGGCATACGGAGTTCTGGGGAGAAATTCCAGCAGATTTTGGAAGAAAGTAATATTTGATATTGATTTCATCAATATCGTTTATATAAATTATCAATTTTTTTTAAAATAAATTATGATTAACTTTGCAAATAAATGTTAATCATCTAAATTATTGTATTTATGAAAAAAATTGCACTTACGTTAGGAGTTTTCCTTGTATTGGGGGTTTCCGCACAAAAAAAGTCAGAAAAAAAAGGTTCTTGTCCTTTAGGACATGATAAAAAAGAAGAAAAATCGGAAGTTACAGAACGCCGTGAAGCGATGATTAAAGGAACTTCCAACAAAGATTGGTGGCCTAATGCATTAAATCTTAATGTCCTAAGACAAAATTCGGAGTTGTCGAATCCAATGGGTAAAGAATTTGATTATATCAAAGCTTTTAATACTCTTGATTATTTGGCATTAAAAAAAGATATTCAAAATGTACTTACTCAAAGTCAAGACTGGTGGCCAGCTGATTTTGGTAATTATGGACCTTTATTTATAAGAATGGCTTGGCATAGTGCAGGTACCTATCGTAGTGCAGATGGTCGCGGCGGTTCTCGTTCTGGTCAGCAACGTTTTGCACCCCAAAATAGTTGGCCCGACAATGGAAACTTAGATAAAGCACGAAGACTATTATGGCCCGTAAAACAAAAATATGGCAGTAAAATTTCATGGGCGGATTTGATGATTTTAGCTGGAAATGTTGCTCT
Organism: Chitinophagaceae bacterium; assembly: GCA_017495115.1. Lineage (GTDB taxonomy): Bacteria > Bacteroidota > Bacteroidia > Chitinophagales > JADJOU01 > CHPMRC01. Next base: position 100,662 of record JAFEIJ010000013.1, read on the forward strand.
AGAATCTATGGGTTTCAAAACGTATGGTTTTTCAGCAGGTCGTGTTGATGTTTGGGAACCAGAAAATGATGTATACTGGGGTACTGAAACGAAATGGTTAGCAAGTGCTAGATATAAAGATGGTAAATTGGAAAATCCTCTTGCGGCTACTCAAATGGGTTTGATTTATGTGAATCCGGAAGGACCAGGTGGAAATCCTGATCCTGTAGCAGCTGCTAAAGATATTAGAGAGACATTCAAAAGAATGGGAATGAACGATGAAGAAACTACGGCATTAAATGCGGGTGGTCATACTTTTGGAAAAACGCATGGAAATGGACCAGCTTCTCATGTAGGCGCAGACCCAGAATCCGCTCCTATTGAAGAGCAAGGATTTGGCTGGAAAAGTTCTTACGGAACCGGAAAAGGAAAAGATGCCATTACTTCAGGACTAGAAGTAACTTGGACAACAAAACCTACTCAATGGAATCATGGATTCTTTAAAGCATTATTTGCTCACGAATGGGAATTGACTAAAAGTCCTGCAGGAGCCCATCAATGGGTAGCAAAGGATGCTGGTGAAATCGTTCCAGATGCATTTGACTCTAATAAAAAACACAAGCCAACGATGTTAACTACCGATTTGTCATTCCGTTTTGATCCTGAATATGCTAAAGTTGCAATGCGTTTTAGAGATAATCCAGCGCAATTTGAAGAAGCTTTTGCTAAAGCTTGGTTTAAGTTGACGCACAGAGATATGGGGCCAAAATCAACATATGTTGGTCCTGAAGCGCCTAAAGAAGATTTAATTTGGCAAGATCCAATTCCGGTATTAAATCACAAATTAGTAGATGCCAACGATATCAATGCAATAAAGAAACAATTATTAAACTCTGGTTTATCTATAAGTGAAATGGTTTCTACTGCGTGGGCTTCGGCTTCTACGTATCGTAACTCAGACCGAAGAGGTGGCGCAAATGGTGCGCGTATCCGATTAGAGCCTCAAAGAAATTGGGCTGTAAATAATCCAAAGCAGTTAGCTAAAGTTTTAGCAGTTTACAACAAAATTCAAAAAGAATTTAATGATAAGAATAAAGAAAAGAAAGTTTCAATTGCCGATTTAATTGTATTAGCTGGAAATGTGGCCATTGAAAAATCGGCTTCAAATGCAGGCTTTAATATTGAAGTACCTTTCATGGCAGGAAGAATGGATGCGTTACAAGAACAAACAGATATTGAGTCTATAAATTTGTTAGAGCCACAAGCGGATGGTTTTAGAAATTATTTAAAAACTAAATATACCATTTCAACAGAGCAATTATTAGTAGATAAAGCGCAATTATTAAAATTAACAGCTCCTGAAATGACAGTTTTAGTAGGTGGAATGAGAGCTTTAAACACGAATTTTGATGGTTCAAAAAATGGTATTTTTTCAGAGGTAAAAGATCAATTAAATAATGACTTTTTTGTTAAATTATTAAGTATGGATACGGAGTGGAAAGCAAAAGATGATGGTAAAGAAGTATTTATAGGAAAAGATCGAGTAACTGGAAAAGACAAATGGACAGCAACGCGTGCGGATTTGATTTTTGGTTCAAACTCTGAATTAAGAGCCCTTGCGGAAGTTTATGCAAGTAATGATGCTAAAGAAAAATTTGTTAAAGATTTTGTAACTGCTTGGAATAAAGTAATGAATGCGGATCGTTTTGATGTAAAATAATCGGATATTTATCTAAATTGAAAGAGCTGCCCTAGGGCAGCTCTTTTTTTTGCATGAATATAGAAGAAGTTATTGGTATAAATCTCAATACGGATTTTTATTTTTCTTCTTTCAATAATACTTTTCCAGAATACGATTTGTCAATAATGATTGCATGAAATGGTCTAATCGTAAAAGACATTTTTTTGCCTCTTTTAACAACATAATTTACAACTACATCGCCCATAGAACCCATTGCAACGCCTTTTACAATAATTTCAGTTTCTAAATTGGTTTCTTTTAAAATAATTGGAACAACAAATTCTTTACTAAAGTCAATATTTGTTGGGGTTCCGTCGCCCATATAAGCGCCCGCTCCAAAAATAGCATCAAACTGCTTTTGAGTTGTTATTTTATTTTTTGGAACAGGTAATTTAGCATTGTTTTTAACAAAATAATTTTTTAATTCATTGTAAGCAATTCCTCCTAAACGCATTTGCTTTTTCAAAGTTTCAGCCTCTTTTAAAGGTCCCGCGCTGTATATTTTATATTTTACTATAAAATCATTAGGAACATAAAATACTAAAGGTAATCTACTATTATATCCAAACGTTTTTGGCTCAATGGTTATAAATTTTTCAACTTTTTTGTCATCCATACAGCCCATTAAAGTGCCTCCTTTTTGTCCATTACTTTCTACTTTATAATAGGTATATCCCCATCCTTCTAAATTGATTTCTTTTACTTCTCCCATCATAAAATAATGATTACAATCTACCATTTCATTTTTACCAATAAAAACTTCAATTTTGTAATTTTCTTCATTGTTCATTTCAGGAACTTGAATATAAACCTGTTTTTCATTTGCTTTCGCTTCAGGAAATGCTTTTAAAGCTTCTAAAGCTTCATTTTGACCGAACAACTTTGAAGTTATCATAATTAGAAGTATTAAATTTGTTTTTTTCATTTGATTAATTTTAAACAAAAGTAGATTTGTTTTATGATTTTAGCTTAATTAAATCATAATTTAAGAATTATTATGAAATTTTGATTTAATTGATTCGTAGTTCTTTACTAATAATGTTTCAAAATTAAGAATAATAAAATCAATTTGAAATTAAAAAATGAATCCAATCAATTTTTTCTAAATTTGCAAAAAAAATGAAATGATTCCAATTTTAAGAAGTTTGTGGGCAATTTATTGTTATATAATGATTGCAATTGTTGTAATTCCAACATCAATCATTGTTTTTATATCAACGTTTTTGTTTAAAAATAATGCAAAAACCTTTAATTTATTTATGTGTTTGAAAGTTTCAAGTCCTTTAATAATGCTTTTATCGGGTATTTGGGTGCGAGTAAGAGGTAAATCAAATTTAGAACCCAACAAAGGTTACGTCATTATTTCTAATCATCAATCATATATGGATATTTTTGCGAACCCGACTTCGATTCCGAGACATAATATTTTTACTTTTTTAGCTAAAAGCGAATTAGGAAAAACGCCTTTTTTTGGTATCATCGCTAAGAATTTAGGTGTTTTGGTAAATCGTAAAAGTATGGAAAGCCGAAAAAAATCATATATCTATATGAAAAAGGTTTTGGAAAATGGGTTTTCTATTTTTGTATATCCCGAAGGTACTAGAAATAAATCGAACGATGCATTATTACCTTTTTATGATGGTGCATTTAAATTGGCTAAAGATATGAATGTACCAATTGTAGTCAATACGCTTGTTGGTATGAAAAAACGAAATAATATCAATCGCTTTTTAGATATGAGCCCCGGTGTTTTAGATAGTTATATCGAAAAGCCTATAGAAACAGAAAATAAATCGGTTCAAGAACTTAAAGAAATTTGTATAGATTTAATGAAAAAGCGATTACAAGCGTAGCTTTCTTTTGTAAGATATAATCTCAAAGTCAAAATCATTCGATTCATTTTTTTGAAATTTTTGAAGTATTTCTTTATGAAATTCACTTTCATCAAATATAGGGAAATACGCGTCTCCTTCAATAAAGGCATCCACTTCGGTTGCTAAAATTTCATCTGCAAAAGGTAAAAAAGCTTCATAAATCTGTGAACCACCGATTATAAAAAGTTTTTCAAGACCTTCATTTTTTAAGGTATTTAGTGTGTTTTCTATATTATTAAATACCGTAAGATTTTCATAGGTATTTTCAAAAGGTTTTGTAGTTAATACGATATTGTTTCGATTAGGCAATGGTCTAAATTTTTCGGGTAAAGACCAATACGTATTTTTACCCATCAAAACGGTTTGATTTTGGGTTGTTTTTTTGAAAAACTTCATATCATCAGTTAAATGCCACAATAATTTATTGTCTTTTCCGATAACATGATTTTTGCTATATGCTACAATGATTATTATTTTCATTACATTTTAATTAAAAAAAAGAGAGCAACTATAGTTGCTCTCTTTTTGTATTTTAATTTTGCTTTATTTAGCAAATTGACTTCTGATGATATTTAAAGCGCCGCCTTCTTTAAACCATTCAATTTGTGCTGAATTATAGGTGTGATTAGCCATAATAATTTCAGTAGTTCCATTCGAATGTTTAATTTCTACTTGAAGCGATTTTCCTTCTGTAAATTGATCTAAATCAAGAATTGTAATTCGGTCATCTTCTAAGATTTTATTATAATCTTCTTTATTTGCAAATGTTAATCCCAACATGCCTTGTTTTTTCAAATTGGTTTCGTGGATACGAGCAAAAGAATTTACCAACACTACCTTAACACCTAAATGTCTTGGTTCCATAGCTGCATGTTCTCTAGATGAACCTTCTCCGTAATTTTCATCACCAACTACGATACTTCCAATTCCAGCTGCTTTATATGCTCTTTGTACTTTTGGAACTTCGTCATACGCACCATTTAATTGATTTTTAACAGTATTCGTTTTATCGTTAAAATAATTCGTAGCTCCAATAAGCATATTGTTTGAAATATTATCCAAATGCCCTCTGAATTTTAACCAAGGTCCCGCCATTGAAATATGATCGGTCGTACATTTACCTTTTGCTTTAATCAAAAGATACATGTCTTTAAAATCATTGTTGTTGAATTTTGCAAATGGCTCTAAAAGTTGTAATCTAGAACTCGATGGATCTACAACGACATTAACGCCACTTCCATCTTCGAAAGGCGCTTGAAAACCTGCATCTTCAACAGCAAAGCCTCTAGATGGTAATTCCTCTCCAACGGGTGGATCTAATTTTACGGTTTCACCATTTTCATTTATCAAAGTATCGGTTAAAGGATTAAACGTAAGGTCGCCAGCAATTGCAAGTGCCGTTACGATTTCAGGACTTCCTACAAATGCATAGGTGTTTGGATTTCCATCCTGACGCGCTGCAAAGTTTCTATTAAACGAGTGAATAATGGTATTTTTTTCTTTTTTATCCGCTCCCATACGGTTCCACATACCAATACAAGGGCCACAAGCATTCGCAAAAACTTTAGCTCCAATATTTTCAAAAATATCTAAAAATCCGTCACGTTCGATGGTATATCTAATTTGTTCACTACCCGGAGTTATGGTATATTCCGCTTTAGCTTTTAGGTTTTTATCTCTTACTTGTTTGGCTAAACTTACTGCTCTTGAAATATCTTCATAAGAAGAGTTTGTACAACTTCCTATCAATCCAACTTCAACCTTTTTAGGCCAACCATTTTTTTCAGCAGCCTCTTTCATTTGACTAATTGGAGTAGCTAAATCCGGGCTAAAAGGTCCATTAATATATGGTTCTAACGTATTTAAATCAATTTCGATTACTTCATCAAAATATTTTTCAGGCTGTTCGTAACATTCAGGATCGGCATTTAAATGCGCTTTAATTTGATCCGCTAATTCAGCGACATCTTTTCTTCCTGTTGCATCTAAATAACGTTTCATACTGTCGTCATATCCAAAGGTTGAGGTCGTTGCGCCTATTTCAGCACCCATATTTGCAATAGTTCCTTTACCCGTACAACTTAAATTTTCAGCACCTTCACCAAAATATTCTACAATCGCACCGGTCCCTCCTTTAACAGTTAAAATTCCAGCAACTTTCAATATAATATCTTTAGCACTTGCCCAACCGTTTAACTTACCTGTTAATTTTATACCAATTAATTTTGGCCATTTAAGTTCCCAAGGTAATCCTGCCATAACATCTACGGCGTCAGCACCACCAACTCCAATAGCTACCATACCCAATCCACCTGCGTTAACCGTGTGGCTATCTGTACCAATCATCATTCCACCAGGGAATGCATAATTTTCTAAAACAATTTGGTGAATGATACCCGCACCTGGTTTCCAAAAACCAATACCATATTTATTTGAAACAGATGACAAAAAGTCAAAAACTTCTTTACTTTCTTGATTAGCAAAATTTAGATCCGTTTTAGCTTCAACTTTTGCTTGTATTAAATGGTCGCAATGTACAGTACTCGGAACGGCTACCTTTGAACGACCGCTAGTCATAAATTGCAATAAAGCCATTTGCGCTGTTGCATCTTGCATCGCAACTCGATCTGGAGCAAAATCTACATAACTTCCACCTCTTTGAAAATCTTCAATTTTTTGACTTTCATGTAAATGCGAAAATAGAATTTTTTCACTTAATGTTAGAGGACGATTAATAACAGATCGAACTTTAGATAGTTTTTCGGGTAAGTCTCCGTATACTTTTTTGATCATTTCAATATCAAATGCCATAATAATTTGGTTTTATTTTTTAGGATTTGCAAAAATAGAAAAAATAAATTGGTTTTTTTTGAAAAAATGTATATTTGTAATACAAAGATATTCCGTATGGTCATACCGGTTCAAAGAAGACAACTTCCTGATTTAAATCATACTTCTGTGATTTATTACAAAGAAAATTAAAAAATGCGAGCTAGTCGATAACTAGCACGCAAAAATATTAGTTTACCAATTTGTGTGATAATAAAATTGGCACTATTCAATCCGAACAAATTCAATATTATATAACCTTTTATGAAGAATGGCATGCCCATCCTTTATCGCTCCTTCTACTTGAGACCTAGAAAGTACTAGAGGAGAAAAAGATGATGTATATATAATTAAACATTATGGATTTATCATTATTTATAAAATCGCAAAAAAACCTGCCCCTAAAATCTAAAATACTTCTTGAATTATAAATGTCGAGCATTAAAAACTTTCGGTTATTAGGGTCCATCTTATGAATAAGCATTGTACCTCCCGCGTTAAACGGGTCGAGCGACACTTGTTTACCGCCTGCTTTGCTATATCCTGTTACATTATTTATATAATAACTTCTATTTGAGTCATGATAAGATTCGACATTACTGTTTGGAGGCCTTCTAACAATAGTTTCTATTTTAAAAAAGGTAGGAACTACCCAAGGCGTGTCTTTTAATGACGTATAAATATATCCACTTTCATTTATTTTTTCAAAATGCTAGTGTTCATACGGCTTATTTTTATCGTAAATAGGTAGGTATCTATCTTTTAATTTCACCATATTGCCTTCAAAGTCAAAGTAGTGCGCTTCTTTGTAACTATCCGAAAAAAAAGGAGGCTCAATGATTGGTTTCTCTTTTTTACAGCTAATAAAAAAAAGAAATAGGAGTGTTAAAACAAAATATCTCATAATTTTAAAAATTTAATTAAAAAATGCGAGCTAGTCTATAACTAGCTCGCAGATAAAATTAGTTTACCATTTTGTATGTTTTGATATCTCTACCATTTTGAATAATCATAAAATAAGTTCCTTTATCAAAATTACTATAATTTACAATTTGTTTATTATTTGTAGGTAGTTCATAGCTTTCAAAAACTTTTTGCCCCGAAATATTATATATTGATAAATTGTATCCTTTAAGTTCATTCGTAAAGTTCCAAAAGACTTCTTTTGAATTAAAGCGAACATAATCTATGTCTTTATTGATATATGTCGGAGTTGATTTAAAAACTTGATGACCACAGTAATTTGGATTATTTTTCCAATTTTCCTTAAATTGACGAAAACCTTTTCCTTCTTGAGGTGTTGTTGAAAATTTAGGACTGAAATTCATGTTGAAAAAGAAAGTTTTGACTGCATCATTAAAACGTTCAGCATATTTCAGAAGCTGGGGATTAACCAAACTGCAATTCAACAAAAAAGGGTTAGATTGACACAAAAATAACGATTGATTGAATAGCATCTGCCCCAGTTTTAGAAATACGACAGTTATATCTCGTTATTATCTTTCGTAATATTTAAATATAACATTATCTATTTGTTTAATCAACTTAATATCCCCTGGTTCTTTGAAACCCCTTGCTAATAATTGCTCAAACTGCCAAAGTCCAGTTACTATACTTAACCCTTTATCGGTAAAATAAACACTAAAGTTAATTGTCTTTTTTGCATCATCAATTGCACCCACCCAATATGGCTTATAAGATTGATTCATACCTCTCATACCATTAATGTACAATAATTTAGACTTATTGGTTTTGTGAACTAAATAAGAGGCAGTATAAGGTTTAAAATTATCTTTTAATCCATTTGCTATATAAAAACCATTTACATCATAAATATTGTATGAGTAATTCAAATCATATGCCTTTTGAGTGACGGAATCCTGTGGTGTGTTGTAATCAACTTCAAATGATACAAAAGTTGGAGCAATCCAAGGTGTATCTTTTAAATCTTTGTATATATAACCTTTACTAGGAGCGGGGAGTTCGTAGAACTCCCATTTCTCATAGTTTGTATTTGGGTTATAAATAGGCATGTAATTTTCTTTTATCTCTATCTTACCTGAATTATAAAAGTCATGTGCTTTTAGATAACTTTCAGAGGTTTTTGGCTCAGAGACCGGTGGGTCTTTTTTACATCCAATTACCAGCAAAGAAGCGATTACCATTAATAACTTAAATGCTTTCATACCCTTTACTATTTAGAAAATTTATAAGATTTGACATCATTCCCATTTTGAAGTAAAACAAAATACACCCCTACATTAAGACTGCTGAAATCAAAAATTTGTTTTTTCATCTGAGGAATAGAATATGTATTGTATATTTCTTGTCCCGAGATATTATATATTTTCACGCTATACCCTTTCAAATCATCTGTGATATTCCAGTTAATTTTAGAATCCGTAAATTGAATATAATCAGAATTTTGATTTAGATTAACCCTTGCAGATTTGAACAATACATCATGACCGCCATTACTTAACTTGTTCACCCAGTTAATACAATTTTCCTTAAATTGACGAAAACCTTTTCCTTCTTGAGGTGTTGTTGAAAATTTAGGACTGAAATTCATATTAAAAAAGAATGTTTTTACAGCATCATTATATATGTATTGTTGGACGCTATTGTCCGTTGTAAACGATTTAATAAATCCTCCAATTCCATCATTACAGCAATACGTTTCTGGGTCTCCAGGAATTGCATAGGTTTTTTGAGCATTCCATTTGTATGCTAGTGCAAATTCAGATTGAAAATGTACCCAATTGTAAAAACCATCTTCACCTTCAACTCTCATTTTTAAATGATTATCTAACCTTAAATATGCAGGTTCATTCTGAACTAACAAGAAGTTATAGGTATTATCAAACATTGAGGAGTATTTATTACTACCAAAAACATGGTTTCCACCAGTTATTGTTGGAGGATTTTTAAGAACAGTTCCTAATCCTGTTGCAATTGAACCTATACCACTAATAATATTAGCATTTGATTGAGAGGTAATAATAGTAGCAATACCTGTTGCTATATCTTTAAGGGCATCTGGAATGCCTCCTAAAGTAAATCCTCCACCTTTATAGCTTGCCAAATCGGTCGTATATGCCGCATCCATTTTTTTAAAACTACTTGTCCACTCATCAAAGTGTGTAAACGACATTGCATTAAATCCTTCCGCCTTTGATAAAGCAGCACCATGAAGAATTCTTGGAAAACAAGATCTTTTTTGTGCATCTACTTGAAATCTTACATCCGCTTTATATCGAACAGTTACAGGAATTTCACATTCACATTTTTCAGGTAAACTGATTGACCATCGCTCACAAAAATACCCTAATACAATTTGTTCATATTGATATGCAGGTTGTGAACCCATATTATTGGAAATATTCTTTGTGCCTCCAAGTTCAAATGTTCTAGAAGTTCTTGGGCTACAGTCTCCACTAGAACGTAGCACTAAATAATTACTTAACCCTCCAACAGTTCCTCCAAGTCCATACTTTTCGCCACTAGTACCAAAGTTTCCGTCTTTTCTGTCAATATCCCAACTGCCCCATCTATGAGCATTTCTTGTTGGGTGGTAAAAGTGAAATTCATGCGGAAATATGTTTGGTTCTATACTTTGTCCAAATCCATGTTCAATAGAATGGTTTGCCATTCTTTGGCAATTACATGGTGCTTTTTGTCCATTTGAAGGTTCGTAGCCACCTCTTGATTCAATTTTTCTTTTTTTACATTTTTCAAAATTATAATAATAATTGAAATACATATTATTAAGAGAATCTAGCATTTTGCTTGAATCGCAACCAAGTTTAATAAATGAATTATTAGTCCAATATTTATTAAAGAATTGTTCAATAGACATTAGGTTTATATATATATCATTATCACACGGAAGAATATATGGAAAAACTGTTTTCAAGTCCGATACTCCGTTATTAACATACGATTGAATTTTTGGGATTTCATCAAGAGAATACAACGCAGTTCCAATATTTTGTTGAAAGATTACAGATTCAAAAAAAATACTCTGATTTGATCTTCGGTAGTTACTATGAAAATTATGAGTAGTTATTCCTTCTGGATTTCCATAATATTTAGAGATTGATTTAAAATAAGGTTGAGTAAACTCTAAAACATCAACTTTTTCATAAGCAGTACTCACAGTTTTCAAATCCTGCCATGTAATTCCATCGTTTTTCAAAACTTCTAACTTAACTTCTGTTCCTACTTTTGCTTTGAATAAGAATTTAAGACACGGATTTGCTTGTTCAATTCTTATGTCTGCAATTAATGTATTTGAAATCAAATCTTTTGCTCTGATACCTTTAGGGTTTTTGTTTAATTCAACGTAAATGATTGAACTTGTAATATTGTGAAGTACACCAATGTAATTGTATCCAATTGTATTTAGTTTGTCTTGGGTTACATCTTGAATAAAAGGACTTGATTCAACAAGATGAAGATTTGCAATCGAATCCGCGATCATATCTGTATTTGGGTCATCTTCTTCAATGTCCTGAGAATAATTTATATTAAAAATGGATAGAAATATGGTTAATATTAATACTTTATAATTTTTCATATTATTTAATATTTGAGTTAAAAAATGGTTTTGTTAATGTGTTGTTTTTTCTCTTTCTCAAATAAAAAAGGGTGTGGGTTGCTTTGCTTGATCTTTACATTTGGAAAGGCATCGCCAATCACCTTGAGGAACATAAAAATCAAGCAAAGCACACACCCTAGATGGGTGTTACTCTGCCTACTTCTCTCCTCGTAAATATTGGCGATTTTTTCCAAGATAAGCTTGTAAACAACTTTCGTTGCTTTTTTATTTTTAGAGTTTATTATCGATTTTTAATTTATTCATAGGCTTATTTTTTTATTTTCAAAAAAATGAAATGCATTTCTTATCGCAAAGATAAACGTATTTTTTAATAAGTCAAGTTTTTTTATTCAATTTTTTTGAAAAAATGTATATTTGTCATACAAAGATATTCCGTATGGTCATACCGGTTCAAAGAAGACAACTTCCTGATTTAAATCAAACTTCTGTGATTTATTACAAAGAAAATGAATATTGTGTTATTAATGAAAACAACCAATATTTTATTATAGATAATTTATGTCCTCATAAAGAAGCAAGTCTTGGATTAGGAAAGGTAGAAGGCGATGAAATCATTTGTCCCTTGCATCAATATCGGTTTAATTTTAAAACGGGTCAGTGTAACATAGAAAGATTTCATTCAAGATGTTATGAAATTGAAATCGTGGAATATTAACTTATGTTATATAAATTTAATATCCTCGAAAAAAAAGTTTTATTATATTTGTACAGATTAAAATTAAGAATGTGAAATCGATATTTGATGAATTATCTTTAAAAATTAGTAAAATTACTACCAAACGATATAGTACAAGTTTTTCATTGGGTATTTTATTTTTAAAACCTGCCATTCGACCTGCAATATACTCTATTTATGGTTTTGTTCGCTTTGCCGATGAAATTGTCGATAGTTTCCATGGTTTTGACAAAAAGAATTTACTTGAAGAGTTTGAATTAGATACAAAAAAAGCCATCGAGAGAAAAATTAGTTTAAATCCGATATTAAATAGTTTTCAAAAAGTAGTTCATGATTATCAAATAGAATATGAATTAATTGATGGATTTTTACAAAGTATGTATATGGATTTAGATCCTCAAAACTACGATCAAAAATTGTACGAAAAGTATATATTTGGAAGCGCTGAGGTTGTAGGATTAATGTGTTTGAGAGTTTTTACCGAAGGAAATAATGAAGAGTATCAAAAACTGAAACCATTCGCTCAAAAATTAGGTTCGGCTTTTCAAAAAGTGAATTTTTTAAGAGATTTTTCAGCAGATAACAAAGAACTTGGTCGAATTTATTTCCCTAATGTAGCAGAAAATGACTTTAACGAAGACAATAAAAAAGTGATTGAAGATGACATTAAATCTGAATTTGATGAATCTTTAATTGGCATTAAAATGTTGCCAAAAAATGCACAATTTGGGGTTTATGTGGCGTATATTTATTATTTAAGTTTGTTTGAGAAAATTAAATATAAAGCTTCTAATGATGTGATTAACGGAAGAATTCGAATTCCAAATTTTCAGAAATGTATGTTATTGATTAAAAGCTATTTTAAATATCGTTTAGTCGGGATTTAACCAATAACGAAACTAAATTTTTATAATTCAACTTCCAATCTTTTTATATTAATAACGCCATCTAACTTTTTAAGATTGAGTATTAATTCGTCTAGCTGTTCGATGTCCATCACATAAAGCTTTACTATTCCTTCAAAAATGCCATCTTCACTTTCTACAGAAATGGATTTGATATTAATATTATGATGCTCCGAAATGATTTTAGTCATTTTGTTAACTAAGCCTAAGTCATCAATTCCATTGATTTTAAAACCTGTTAAGAATGAAATTTCCTTAGATTGATTCCATTTCGTTTTTACTATTCGATAGCTATATTTACTCATTAGATTAACGGCATTCGGACAGTTTAATCTATGAATTTTAACGCCTTCATTTATGGTAATAAAACCAAAAACGTCATCGCCAGGAATTGGGTTACAACAGGTAGCATAAGCATATTGAATTTTGGAACCATCTTCGCCCATAATCAGAATGTCGCTATTTTCTTTAAGTTTTTCCTTTACCTTTTTAATGATTTCACTATCGGTTAGCGGTTTGTTTTCTTGTTCTTTTCTTAGCTTTTCAGTTTTTATGATACCACCCAAGACTTCCATTTTCTTAAGTTCGGAAAGCGAAATTTTTTCTAATTTAACTTTACTTAAAAATGTAAGATGATTGGTTTCTTTATAAAAATGAATTAGCGTTTGAAGATTTTTGTCGTTATATTTGGCACTAATTGCATTAAGCTTTCGAGTTAAAATTTCCTTACCATCTTTAGCTAACTCTTTTATTTCTGCTTTAAAAGCGGTTTTTATTGCCGTACGCGCTTTACCAGTTGTTACTATATTGAGCCAATCTTCATTTGGCTTTTGTTTTGCTCCTGTAAGGATTTCAATTTGGCTGCCATTTTCTATAACATGTGAAAGTGGCACTAATTTGTGTTTGATTTTTGCTCCAATACATTTATTTCCAAGACCGGTATGGATTTCGTATGCAAAATCGAGTACCGTACTTCCTTTAGGCATCATTTTTAAATCGCCTTTTGGAGTGAATACGTAGATTTCCTCGTTGTATAATTCTAATTTGAAATCATTAACAAGATCTAATGAATTTTCCTCGCTATTTTGAAGTTTTGTGCTGATTCGTTTTAGCCATTCGTCAATTGGATTCGAATCTTTGTCCTTTTTTTCACCTTTATAAAAATAGTGAGCGGCCATTCCTTTTTCAGCTACGTCATTCATCCTTTTTGTTCGTATTTGTACTTCAACAAAACGACCATGTGGACCCATAACCGTAATATGAAGTGCTTCATAACCATTGCTTTTTGGTTTTGATATCCAATCTCTAAGTCTTTCAGTACTTGGTACATAACTGTCGGTAATTATTGAAAACACATTCCAACATGCTTGTTTTTCTTCTTCGATCGGTACATCTAAAATAATTCGAATCGCCAAAAGGTCAAATACTTCTTCGAAAGGAACGCCTTTGTTGTGGATTTTATTCCAAATACTAAAAATGGATTTAGGCCTTCCATAAATCTCAAAATTAAACCCTTTTTCGGATAATGTATCTTCGATGGGCTTTATAAATTCATTGATATAACGAGTTCGTTGTCTTTTGGTTTCTTTTAGCTTAAGCGCAATTTCTCGGTATTGTTTGGGTTCAAGATATTTTAACGACAAATCCTCCAGTTCGGTTTTAATCGCATGAAGTCCAATTCGATTGGCTAAAGGTGCATATAAAAAAAGTGTTTCTGAAGCAATTTTGGCTTGTTTGTCGGGCTTCATACTTTCCATGGTTCTCATATTATGCAATCGATCCGCAATTTTAATTAATATTACACGAACGTCATCAGCAAGTGTAATAATTAGTTTTTTATAATTTTCGATTTGCATCGAAGATTGTGTATCGATAATGCCACTAATTTTGGTAAGCCCTCCAACGATACCCGAAACTTCTTTGTTAAACGTTCGCTCAATATCTTCAATAGTGATTTCGGTATCCTCAACGGTATCATGTAAAAGTCCGCAAATAGCTGAAGTGACGCCAAGTCCAATTTCTTCAACGCAAATTCGGGCAACGGCAATTGGATGAAAAATATAGAGTTCTCCACTTTTTCTTCTCGTTTTGCTATGCGCTTCTACAGCCATTTCAAAAGCAAGTCTTAGGTTTTTCTTTCCCGTTCGATCAATTCTATTTTTAAGACCTTTGAGCAATGCTCTGTATTCTTTAGAAATGAGTTTCATTTCTACATTGGGGTCATAAAGTTCAAAATTGATTTTTTCAGACATTATTTAGTATGTTGTTTTTAATTGGAATTTTGACTTTGATTTTTAAATGCTTTTAAACCTTCTTCAAGGCATTTAATCGCTTCTTCTATTTCTTTATTTTCCAAAACATAGGCTATACGAACTTCATTTTTTCCTAGTCCAGGTGTAGCGTAAAATCCGGCTGCTGGCGCCATCATTACCGTTGTTCCATTCCAGTTAAAATGTTCCAACATCCATTGACAAAATACATCGGTATCTTCTACAGGTAATTGAGCCATTGCGTAAAACGCACCACCAGGTAAAGGACAAGTGACGCCTTCAATTTTATTTAAAAGTGAAACTAAAGTATCTCTTCTTGAAATATATTCTTTATTTACCATTTCAAAATAGGAAGCTGGAGTTTCTAAAGCAGCTTCAGCGGCCACTTCGCTATACGTTGGTGAACTTAATCGTGCTTGAGCAAATTTTAAAACAGTATCTAAAACTTCTTGATTTTGAGTGATTAATGCGCCAAGTCTTGCGCCACAAGCAGAGTATCGTTTACTAATACTATCTACAACAATTGCATGTTGCGATAATTCGGGCATCGAAAGTATTGAAATATGTTTTTTGCCTTCGTAAACAAATTCGCGATACACCTCATCGGCAAACAAAAATAAATCATGTTTTAATACAATTTCTTTTAACCGGTCTAATTCTTCTTTTGAATACAAATATCCTGTCGGATTGTTTGGATTACAAATTAAAATTGCTTTGGTTCTAGAAGTGATTTTTTTCTCAAACTCTTCAATACTTGGTAATGCAAATCCGGTTTCAATAGATGAAGTAATTGGAACTACTTTGATATCTCCAGCCGTTGCAAAACCATTATAATTAGCATAAAATGGCTCTGGAATGATAATTTCATCTCCCGCATCCAACGTAGACATAAATCCAAACAATAAAGCTTCGCTCCCTCCAGTAGTTTCTATAATTTGGTGGGCTTCTACAGTAGCACCAACACTTTTATAATACTGAGTCAGTTTTTGACGATATTTTTCGCTACCTTCACTATTCAAATAAGATAAAACGCTATAATCAAAATTTTTGATCGCATTTCGAACCACTTCAGGGGTTTCAATATCTGGCTGACCAATATTTAAATGTATCACTTTAATACCTCTTTTTTTTGCTGCAGTGGCATAAGGAACTAATTTTCGAATTGGGCTAGGAGGCATCAAAATACCTTTTTTGCTTATCTTAGGCATAAATATTTTTTTAAAATTTAAGTTGATTACTTTTATAAATTTGTTCAATCATTCGCTCATATTGACCATGCGTAAATCGATTTCTGCAAATCGATTGATAATTACTCATAAAATTATCAATTTGCGGCTGGTATAGCATATTATTCGCATCTCTATGGTCGCTTGTATATTTACAATCAATTTCGGTTCCATTGGGATCGGCATCGGTATCACAAACTAAATCACCTGATGTTTTACAATTACTTTTATTTACAAGTTCTTGGCCAAACGATATATTATTGGTTTCATACAAACCAAAATATTTTCCAAGCATTTTTGCCCAAATTTCATCATTTTCATACTTTGAAATCGCGCAATAATTATATATGGAATCGTTCATTTGTATTCCGTTTAATGTAGCGTAATAATTTTCATTTGAGAATACTGCATTCGTAATAAAAAAATTGATATGCTTAGGTTTAATATGTTTGCTTAAAGGTTCATTATCCCATGTTTTGATAGGATTCCAATTTAAGAAATTGTAATTTATGATTCTGTTTATTTCACAAATTTCAAATTGAACGCCAATTTTTTGCCAAATTTGATTCATTTGATTAATTCTATTTTGAGCAAAAATATCAGGATATGTATTTTGATTAATACTATCTTGAACGATATGAATAACAATGCTAAACTTTTGATTTAAGTTGGGTAAACTTTTATGACTCTGAGCGTAAAAATTCAAAGTTGTAAAAAAAAATAATAAAACACTAAGTCTGCGTGGATTCAAAAGAAATATTTTCCACAAAAGTAAAATAAAAAAACTATTTTTGAACTCAATTTTTTACAATAATAAAAAATGAAAGCAATTGTTTACTAAAAAGTTTATTTATTTATTTTTAATTCATTTTTTTTTTACTGAATTTTATGCCCAAATCTCAGCAGATAAAGGATTTGGTTGTGCTCCTGTAAGCGTAATTTTTTCACCACCAACTGGAATGACAACATATTATTGGGATTTTGGAAATGGACAATCGAGCCAAAGTGCCAATCCTACTGCGCTATTTAACTCTTCTTCTTCTACACCATATCAAATAACACTTAGGGCTTGCGCTACTTGCCCAATTGTAGCTACATATTCCTTTCCTGTTTATCCAAAACCTACAATAACGCTTTCTTCTCAAGGAAAAGTAAATGATAATATTGCATTAAATCCTGCGATTACGCTACCACCAGGCGTAACAATAACTTCAACTACAGTTACTTCTGGAAATGGTCAAAGTTCCAATGCCGTTCCTGCAAATTTTCAATATACTAACCCAGGACGATATAACTCAGGTGTTGAAATAAAAACATCTCCATCGAATGCGGGTTGCGATGTCAGTGTTTCAATTCCTAATGCGGTAAAGGTTTCTGAATTCAAAGGTGCAATATTTCCTGTTTTTTCAATTTTATGTTTAGAACCTTTCTCTACAAATTTTGTAAATAGTACTTCCAGTCATTTTCCAATTGTCAGTTATCGTTGGGATTTTGGAAATGGAAATATAATTACCTCATCATCGCCTAGCTTGCAAACGTATCCAGATATTGAGAAAATTTATGATGTCAATTTGGAGGTGATGGATAATAATCAGCAGTCAAACACGTATTCTACTACTGTAGAAGTTAAAAAAAATAATACAACTAAAATATTAGATCCAAAAGTTAATGGAAAAATTTCAGATACAGCTTGTGTCAATGTTCCCATTTCGTTTGATCGAGATGGTAAAGATGATTTGACCAATTTATGGACATTTCCGGGCGGTTCACCTACAAATAGTTCTTTAAAAACAGCGTCAACATTATTTACTTCTCCGGGGGCAAAACAAATTCAATTAAAGACATCGGTGAATAATTTGATTCGTTGTGAAAAATCATTTTCAAAAACGGTTCAAGTTTTAGATATCAAACCTAAAATAAAAATATCAGGAGCTCCTTTTTGTAATAAAGTTAATAGCTATTCACTTGAATTACAAGAAACTCATTTGTATGATTCGGTGCATTGGATTCGAATTCCAGAAGGGAAAATTCTCGGTAAAGGATTCACGCTTAATGTAAATAATGATACCATAAAATATGATACTATTGCTTGGAAAATAGACAGTCAATTTATTAGGGCAAGATGTTTTACAAGATATGGCTGTGAAATTGAAAAAGATAGTTATGCGTTTTATCCACTTATAGCGCATTGGGCGCCAGATACTATTCTAAAAGGTTGCGCACCTTTAAAAACAAAATGGATTGACAAAACGCCAGAAAGTGGTCATCCTTTTCAACTTTCTAATTGGAAGGTAGACTTTGGTGATGGTAGTCCTATTCTTAATTTAAATTCGTTTAATTCTCCTATTTACCATACGTATAATCTTCCAGGAATTTATTGGGCTAAGATAATTGTAACAAATTCAAAAGGATGTATTGATACTTCGTATCATACTCAAGTTCAAGTTGGTGCCTCTTTGTCTCCAAGTTTTACAGTTAATAATATTGGATGTGCTTCAAATCCAAGTACTCAAATTGATCTAACCAATACAACGACTCCATCAAGTCTAGTTCAAGCAACTAAATTTTGGTCAGATGGATTTCAGTGTTATAATCAAAACACAAATAATTTCAAACCAACAAAAAGTGCAGGAACCACCAATATTGTTTTAGAAACAGGAAACAATTGGTGCCTCAAAAAAACATCCCAATCTATTTATATTCCGGGCACTATTGCAGATTTTCAATATAGTTATGATTGTAGCATTCCACTTCAAGTAAAGTTTTTTGATTCTTCAAAAAATGCAACCAATTATTTTTGGGAATTTGGTGATGGCCAAACAAGTACGCTTAAAAATCCGATTCATAACTATTTAGCTTCAGGAAACTATGCAATTAAATTGACAACTTCAAATTCAGATGTTTGTCCTCAAAGTACGATTATAAAAAATGTCAGAATTCCAGATTCTAAAATAGAAATAAAGGATTCCTTTATTTATAAATTTCATCAAAATGCTATAGTCAAAAATATTTTTGCTACACTTACGAATGCAGCTTCTTCGGATATTAATCCGGTTCCGTTTTTATGGAAATTTAAGGATAGTGGATTATTTTTTGCTGCACCGATTCGATCAAAATTTAGTAATACGTTTTTTCCTAAATTAGACTCAATATTTTATCATGATTTTGAAGTTATTTATACCAATAGTCTTGGATGCGAGATCAAAGACTATGCTTTTTTTGCTAATGATAGTATTACACAAGTTCTTACAAAAATCTTCCCAGATTCTAATTCGATTTGTGCTAAAGATACTTTAATTTTTCAAACAAATATCAACTCTTTTTTTGAAATTGATTCTATTGTTTGGATATTTTCTACTGGAGATACCTTTAAAATCCATGTTAAAGATTCTTTAAATAAATATTTAGATAATAATCTAAAGTTATTGAGCACGCTTGGTGCTAAAAAATATGTATCCATTTTGAGTTCTGATGAAATATTATATAGAGATACTTTTATAAAAGCAATAGATGATAATACATTTTGGAATACATGGAATCCTAAAAATCATAATTTACTTCGTTCTTTGATAAAAAATAAGTTGCAAAATACGAGTGTTAAACTTTCAGATCTAGAATTAAGAGGTTGGAATCGAAGACTCTATTCAGCGCTCTTAGATACAATAAATGATTTCTTAGGTACTAAACAATATGTGGTGCCCAAAAATTCGTCAACCTCAAAATTAAAAGTAACTACTAAAATTACAAATAAATATAGAATTACCGATTCGGCTTCAATTGAATTAGATTATAAAAATCTAAATCCAAGAATTCGAACTAAAAACAAAACAATATGTTATGCTCCAGATTCTTTAATATTAATTGATACGGCTTTAGCTGATTTTCCAAGTATTTTTAAATGGAAGTTTACCAAAAACTTGATTTCAAATAAAGATTCCTTTGAAGGCAATCAAATTGAAATCAAATTTAAAGATACCGGTAAATATGATTATTTTTTTATAGCTATTGATTCATCAAATAAAAATTGTACAGATACATTTAAAGATCAAATTCGTTTGTTGTTTAAACCTGATTTAAAAATTCGATTAGTTAATCAAAGTTTAAATAATTTTTGCGCTCCATATCTTTCAAAATGTTATTTTGAAGATACTCTAAAAACGAGTATTCAGAGAACTACGATTCGATGGAATATATTTAATAACTCCAACACACCCGTTATTAATTCAAATTATAATGCAATTGATACCTTAAACGAAACGCTTCAAAGAGGCAGAAACAAAATTACTTTAATTGCTTCAAATGGATCTTGTATTGATACAGCAGAGTATATTTTAAACATTTATAAACCAAAAGGTATTTTTACAATTGATACCAATAATATTTGCAAAGGCGACGATATTGTTTTTACTATAAAAGACACAAGTGATGTGGATACGTTTGAAATTAATTTTGGTGATGGTTTTACCAGCCAAATGCAAAGTCCGATTCGACATACGTATAATTTTGTACCCATAGGAGGAAAAACATCAGCAAAAGCCAGTTTTAAATCTCCTGGGGGATTTTGTAGTATTGTATTTGATTCAACTATTTTTATTCATGAAGTAGCTTCAAAATTTGTAAGAAATTTTGGTTTAGATACCGCTTTTTGTTTGAAACCACTTCATTTATTGGATACTTCTTTAAATGCAGATTCAAGAATCTGGAATTTTGGAGATGGAAACATTTCTTCAACGTTTCAAAATGATTTTTATTTATTCAAAAATCCAGGCACCTATGACATTTCTTTACGTGTTAAAAATAATCAATATGGATGTACGGATTCTATTTCTCAGCGAGTTATTTTATGGCCTAATCCAACTTCAAGCCCTTCAAAGGATACGATTTGCTTTGGAGATACGGCTTTATTGTTTTCTTTAAATCCGTTGTCAAATCATACGTATAAATGGGAGCCTTCTGATCAAATTATTAAACAACAAAATGATTCGGTTTGGCTTAAATTGGACTCAACGATTAATTTGTCCGCTATAGTAATTACGGATTCTTCGGGCTGCAGTGATACCAATCGAAATGATGCTCAAGTAATTGTAATTTCCGAAATGCCTCAAATTCAATTTGATACGATTGTTTCTCCAGGTGCTGATGTCATTTTGCCTTTTGAGGCATTTCCATCGTATCGTTTTAATTGGACCCCAGATACCGGTTTATCTTGCACGGACTGTAATTTTCCAAAATCAGTTTATATACTTAATCAAAGAAATTATCGAGTCGATTTTGAAGAAACGTGGTTGCAATGTTTTAAAGGAAAAAGTACTTTTGAAATTCGGGTTTTTCCAGATATATCGATTAATGTTCCAACTGCTTTTACACCTAATGGAGATGGATTTAATGATATTATGTATGCTCGAGGATTTGGAATTAAAAAATTAGAATTTTTCAAGATATACAATCGTCAAGGGCAGTTATTATTTCATACTATAAATGAAAATATTGGTTGGGATGGCACTTTTAAGGGTGCGTTACAGCCTAAGGATGTTTATTATTACCATCTAAAAGGTAGTTCGTATATTATAGGTAAAGAAATTTCAAAAGAAGGTAGCTTTATGTTATTAAAATAATTTTAAAATGATTATAAAAAGGTTTTAAATCAATATTTATAAATTTGTAAACTTTAAATTGGATTCATGATCGAAACAACAATTCTTATTCAAGATATCGACCCATTGGTTTTATATGGCGTAAATAATACTAAACAGGTTTTTTATAAAAATGCTTTTCCATTACTTAAAATTGCTTTTAGAGGTGATAAAATAAAAGCAAGTGGCTCAGAGGAAGATTTGAAGAAGTTTGAAGAAAAAATGCAAAAAATATTTGCACATATTGAATTGTATAACGATTTACAAGTTTCTGACATTCATACTATTTTAGAAAAAGAAGAAGCACCAACGAATAAGTTAACCAAAAATGATTCCGAAGTTTTGGTTTATGGAAATAATGGATATCAAATTAGAGCCCGAACTCAAAACCAAAAATTATTGGTTGATATGGTGGCCAAAAATGACGTTGTTTTTGCTGTTGGGCCTGCAGGAACTGGAAAAACGTATACCGCAGTTGCTTTGGCGGTAAAAGCTTGGAAAGAAAAGCAAATAAAAAGAATAATTTTAACTCGACCCGCAGTAGAAGCTGGTGAAAATTTAGGGTTTCTTCCTGGTGATTTGAAAGATAAAATTGATCCATATCTTCGTCCTTTGTATGATGCGCTTGAAGATATGATTCCCATGGATAAATTAGCTATTTTAAAAGATCAAAGAACGATTGAAGTAGCGCCTTTAGCTTTTATGAGAGGTCGAACGTTGGATAATGCGTTTATAATTTTAGACGAAGCTCAAAATGCAACTTCAATGCAATTAAAAATGTTTTTAACACGTATTGGACCAAATGCAAAATGTATTGTTACAGGTGATATGACGCAAATTGATTTACCTAGGACGCAACAAAGTGGATTACCTTCGGCTCTGGATATTCTTGAAGGTATTCCTGGTATTGGCATTCTAAGGCTAAATAACTCTGATGTAATTAGGCATAAATTAGTAGCAAAAATTATAGAGGCTTATGATAAGAAGAAAGAAGAGGATGATAAATTTTATGAAGCGCTACGCAAAAAACAAAAAGAAGAAAATATGAAGTAATTGGTTTAATTTTTAACAATCAATTATAAAAAACTATAAATTAATTTTTATCATGAAACATTATAGAGGAAAAGTAAGAGATACATTCACTAAAAATTCAAAAATTGCACTCCTAGCAAGTAATCGTATTTCTGCTTTTGATGTCATTTTACCTAGACCCATTCCTTATAAGGGAGCTGTACTCAATTTACTTTCTGCATTTTTCTTAAAACAAACAAAATCTATTGCACCCAATTGGTTGAATGATGTTCCGAATCCTTATCTATCTCTTGGGGCAGCATGTCAACAAATTCCCGTTGAAGTCATAGTTCGTGGTTTCATAGCAGGAAGTATGTGGCGCGCATATGAAAATGGCGTTAGAGATTTTTGTGGCAATATACTACCAGATGGCCTAAAAAGAAATCAAAAATTAGAATTTCCAATTATTACACCTACTACAAAAGCCGCTGAAGGTCACGATGAAGACACAACAGAAGCGGAAATTATTAAAAATGGAATATTGACCATGGAATCTTGGGAATTGATAAAAAAATATGCGTTTGGATTATATCAATTTGGTCAAGAATATGCAGCTAAAAAGAATTTAATTTTGGTAGATACCAAATTTGAATTTGGACAAACACAAGATGGTGAAATATTATTAATTGATGAAATTCTTACGCCAGATAGTTCTAGATATTTTATTTTAGATGCTTACCAGTCTAATTTTGAAAATGGGCAAGAGCCCGAGCAATTATCAAAAGAATTTGTTCGTCAGTGGTTAATTGAAAATAACTTTATGGGTAGAGTAGGAGATATGATGCCCGAAATGTCAGATTCAAAAGTAGAAGAAATTTCAAGTCGTTATATTAATCTGTATGAACAACTAACCGGTTTGAAATTTGAAAAAAATAATGCAATTTGGAATGAAGAAGAAATTCATTCAATTGTAAATAAATATTTAAATGATTAATGTATGTTAAAAAAAATACTATTTTTTGCCTTTGTTCTTTCTTTTTTTGCTGTAAATGCGCAAACAAAATATCATTTAGGAGTGGTTGCTTTTTATAATTTAGAAAATCTTTATGATACTATTGATGATGAATTTGTAGATGATGCAGAATATTTACCAAACAGTGCTAAAGTCTATAATTCAGAGAAGTATAAACAAAAATTATTAAGTTTAGAACGAGTGCTTTCTGAAATTGGCGTGGAAATTAATTCTGATGGGCCCGGTATTTTGGGTGTTGCTGAAATTGAAAACAAACGAGTTTTGAAAGATTTAATTAATATGCCTAAGTTGAAAAATAGAGGATACAAAATCGCTCATTTTGATAGTAAAGATGCAAGAGGTGTAGATGTTGGACTACTTTATAATCCTAAGTATTATAAAATTATAGAATCGGATAAACTTTTAGTAGATTTAAGTGAAGGTACTTCTAAAAATTACACGAGAGATATTTTATGGACTAAAGGCTTATTTATGGGGGAAGAATTGCATGTTTTTGTTGGTCATTGGCCATCAAGACGGGGTGGAGAAGAAGCTAGTAAAGCCAAACGATGTAAAGCAGCAAGTGTTATTCGTCAAAAAATAGATAGCATTCAACTTCAAAATCCGAATGCAAATATTATTGTTATGGGCGATTTAAATGACGATCCAACAAGTTATAGTGTTGTAGAATGTTTAAAAGCGAATTGGCAAGAAAATAAATTGGACGGAAAAATACTTTACAACCCCTATGCAAATTATTATTTAAGTGGAGTTGGAACGCTTGCCTACCAAGATGCATGGAATTTATTTGACCAAATAATTTTTTCAACGCCCATGTTGAGTAATAAAAATGGACTTATATTTCACAAAGCAGAAATTTTTAATAAAAGTTATTTAAAAAACCTTACGGGGCAATTTAAAGGTTATCCATTCAGAACATTTGTTGGAGATTATTTCCAAGGGGGCTACTCCGACCACTTTCCTACATATATTATTTTAAAGAAAGAAGTGTCAAAGCCTTAATTATTAGTAATCTATTTCACAATACTTACCTTTACCGTATTGGTTTTTGATTTTTCATAAAATGGCATTGAAGCGGTATTTATTACAATATCGCCTTCTTCTACAAGACCTTTATTTTTTATAATTTCAATGACATCATTAATTGTTTGGTCGGTACCATTCAAACCTTCATAATAAAAACCACGCACGCCCCAAATTAAGTTCATTGCATATAAAAGCGGTTTATTGTCGGTAAAGATAAATATTAATGATTTTGGCCTAAAACTACTCACTCTAAATCCAGTATAACCGCTTCGAGTCATTCCAAGAATAGCTTTTGCATTAATTGTATGTGATAACTTTACGGCATGATAACAAACCGCATCAGAAATATAATCTGGATCATCTTGATTGATTTCAAAATGATTATTATTATAGATATCTGAATTCTGCTCAATTTCTGTAATAATATTAGACATTGTTTCAATAACTTTAACCGGAAATTTCCCTACAGAGGTTTCTCCACTTAGCATTAATGCATCCGCACCGTCTAAAACCGCATTGGCTACGTCGGTAATTTCCGCACGAGTTGGAAAACTTTTCTCGGTCATACTTTCCATCATTTGAGTAGCAACAATGACAGGCTTTCCTTTTAAATTACATTTCTTTACGATTCGTTTCTGAACCAACGGTACAGTTTCCAGAGGAATTTCTACTGCCAAATCGCCACGAGCTACCATAATCCCATCACTTACTGCAATTATAGAGTCTATATTTTGAACGGCTTCGGGTTTTTCAATTTTTGCAATGACTTTCGTAAATGAAGAGGAGTTACCAATCATTTCTTTTAACTCAATGACATCATTTGCTGTTCGAACAAAACTTAGTGCGATCCAATTAGCACGATGATGCAACGCAAATTCAAAATCTTTACGGTCTTTTTCTGTTAAACTTTCAATTGTAGTAATGGTGTTTGGGAAATTAACGCCTTTTTTACTTGTTAAAACGCCACCTTCAAGCACTTTGGCTTTGATTTCATTTTTTGATAAAACTTCAGTAGCTATTAATTTAATTTTTCCGTCATCAATTAATATGACTTCATTCGGTTTCACATCTTCTCCTAATTTTAAATAACTCACATAAAGCTTATTCGCATTAGAAATTTGTTTAATATTGGTCATTTCAATAATTTGACCTTCGTTTAAAACAATTTGACCATTTTCTACCTCACCAATTCGAATTTTTGGTCCTTGTAAATCCGCTAAAATTGCAATGTTGGTGCCATATTTTTTATTGAAATTTTTAATCAGTTGAAATCCATGTAAATGAAAATCGTAATCGCCATGTGAAAAATTAAAGCGAAATACATCTACGCCTTTAATGACCATTTCTTTTATAATTTCTTCTTGGTTGCAAGCAGGGCCAAACGTCGCAATAGTCTTTGTTTTATTCTCACTAATTTGTATCATATTCATATTCTAATTATTAATAAATGCGTTTACTTTTTCGTATACTTCGGTAGGATTTTCAGCATGAACCCAATGTCCTGCGTTTTTTATAATTTCAATTTCGGCATTTGGATATAAATCAAATAGATGTATAGTAGTCGAACTTGTTATGTAATCACTTTTTTCTCCGGCCAAAAATAACACTTTTTTATCAAAAACTATAGTTGGAACGTATGAAATAATATTTTGATAATTTAATTTCAATACATTTAAATTAAACTTAAACTCAAATTTCATATTATCTTCGTTTCTTTTTATATTTTTAAGAATAAAATGAGCTGTAGCAAAATCATTAGGCATTTTACTCAAAATATATTGCTCGATATCTTTTCGATTTTCATAGTTTTCAAATTGAATGGAACTTAAAATTTCAAATATTTCATTGTGTTTGGGTTCATAAGCAAATGGAGCAACATCGGCAATAATAAGTTTCTCAATTTTTTCTGGATGTTTAGAGGCTAAATGCATCGCAATTTTGCCTCCCATCGAATGCCCCAAAATAACGGATTGGTCAATGTTTAGAAACTTAAAAATTTCAAGTATATCTTCAATCATTTCATCATAACTCATCGTATTATAATGAGGTGATCTGCCGTGGTTTCTTACATCAATAGATAATACCTTATAGGAATGGCTCCATTGGCGAGCTAGTGTTTGCCAATTATCTAAACTACCAAAAAGTCCATGAATAATCGTTAGCCAAGTTCCTTCGTTTCCTTCAATTTTATAAAATAACATGTTTAGAAAAGTCCGTTAATTTCTTTGTCAATTTTTTCAATAATTAAACCTAAATCTTCTTTTTTATTAACAAAATCCAAGTCATCTATATTAATAATCAATAAAGGCCCGTTTTTGTATGTTTCGATCCATGTTTCATAGTACTGATTTAGTTTTCTTAAATAATCTAAACGAATATTTTCCTCATATTCTCGCGCTCGATTTTGAATATTTTCAACTAAACTTGGAATAGATGCTTGTAGATAAATTAATAAATCTGGTGGTGCAATTAATTTTTGCATGGTTTTGAAAAGACTTTGATAATTGTCAAAATCTCTTGTACTCATTAGTCCCATCGAATGAAGATTTGGAGCAAAAATATAGGCATCTTCATAAATGGTTCGATCTTGAATAACTACTTCTTCCCCAGATTTTATTTTAGCCAATTGAGAAAACCGACTATTCAAAAAGAAAATCTGAAGATTAAAACTCCAACGTGGCATATCTTCGTAAAAATCACTTAGATATGGATTATTTTCTACATTTTCAAACTCCGGAATCCAGTTGTAATGTTTTGCTAATAAAGAGGTGAGTGTTGTTTTTCCAGCACCTATATTTCCAGCAATTGCTATATGTTTGATTGATTTATTCATTCTAATTTGAAATTTTATTTAAAAATTTTCGAGTTAACCCCAAAGTGTCTCTTAATTCTTCAATAGTATTATTTGCGCTATTATTCGCTTTTTCAGCGCCAGATTTAGCAATTTCAACTAATAAATTAGGTTTATTAATATATTCTTCAATTTGTTCTCGAAGAGGACGAATAAATTGAATAGCATCCAGCGCTAATTGATTTTTTAAATCTCCATATCGTATCGAACAATCCAAATAACTATTTTTAAAATAGGTAATCTGCTCTTCATTTGAAAATAAAGCCATTAAATCGAATAAATTTTTAACCTCTTGAGTTAATGGACTGTTTTTTTCGGTTGGTCCGGTATCTGTTTTTGCTCTTTTAATCTTTTTCTCAATATCTTTATCACTATCTAAAAGAAGTATTGCCGAATTTGGATCATCGCTTTTACTCATTTTTCCACTTCCATTTAATGAAGGTACCGTCACAAAATCATCGCTGTATGAATAGGCTAATGCCTCTTTAAATATTTCTTTTTTATAAACTCGATTTAATCGATTACTAAATGTTCGAATCATTTCAATATGCTGCGCTTGGTCTTTGCCTACAGGAACTTTAGTGCCTTTATGAATTAAAACATCAGCTGCCATCAAAACAGGATAGGTCAGTAAACCTGCATTAATATTATTTGGATTAGCAGCAATTTTTTCTTTAAATGTTGCGGTCCGTTCTAATTCGCCAAGATGAGCAAACATATTAAGATATAGATACAACTCACTGATCGCAGGTACATCAGACTGTAAATAAATAGTTGATTTATTGGGGTCAAGACCACAACCTAAATACGTTGCTAAAGTCTTTCGAACCGAATCTTTTAGCAATGCGGCATCTTGATGTGTTGTTAATGCATGCCAATCCGCGATAAAAAAGAAAGATGGATTTTCAAAATCATCAATCATTTTAGCAAAATTGCGAATAGCTCCAAAATAATTTCCTATATGAATAACCCCAGTGCTTCGTGCACCTGAAACGATAATGTCATCCTTTGTAATTGTTTTAGAAATTGTAGTCATTAAATAACAGAATAATTTATATTAGGACAAAAGTAATTTTTTTTTTTTAAACGATATTAAGTTTGTCATAATATATTGTATATTTTTTTTGCAACAAATTTTACAATTTTACAAATTTAAACATTTCGGCTATTTGTTTTTAAATTTTGTTGCAAATCAATTCGTATAAAAAAGAAAAGTTAAAAAAAATATAATGTTAAAAAAAAGTAAATATCTTTGCTCTCAGTAAAAGTAAACACCATACTTCATAAATTAATAATGATAAAATTAATCTAAATTCATAATATGAAAAGAAATTTATTATTGAGTTTATTACTCACATTAGCTGTTTTAACTGGTTTTGAATACTCAAAAGGAAATTATAATAAATTATATTTTCCGGCGTACAAAAAGAAATCAAAGCCACCTAAAGAACAAAGAGCCGAAGGACAAGCTGAAGAAAGAAGTCGAATGTTGTTCAATTATGAATTGGGTCGATTAGATTCTAAAGATTGGTATGAAGCTTTAGCTAAAGTGATTCAAAAAAATAAAAATATTAGTTCAAGAGCAGGAGATCTTAATTGGGAAAAATTAGGTCCATTAGATATCGGAGGTAGATCAAGAGGTTTTGTATTTGATAATCAAAATCCAAAAAGATGTTACACTTCTGGAGTATCTGGAGGTCTTTTTGTTTCCGATGACTTAGGACTTAATTGGAGAGAAGTACCAGGTTTGGATAAATTTCCTGTACTTCCAATTGGTTGTATGATGCAGTCTAAAAATGGAGATATATATGCGGGAACGGGAGAATATTGGGGAAATACACCTAATGGAAGTTACGGCTCTCAGTTTTATGGTGCAGGTATTTATAAAAAAGCTGCAAATAGTGAAAATTTTGAAATGCTTTCTTCTACATTTACAAATAATATCAATTCAATAGGTTCAGCAAATCAAATACCGTTCAAAAGAGTATTGGATATTGGTTGTGATCCTGAAAATAATGATAAAGTATTAGCAGCTACGGATAATGGTATGTATATATCTAATGATGCGGGTACTACTTGGACTAAAGTTTCAGGTACGATGAATACGGGTGTCATTTCTCAAGTAAAGCCTTCTAGTGATCCAAATATTTGGTACGCAGGCAGAAATGGTGTTGTTTTTAAATCTACTAATGGTGGTACTACATGGAATGCAGTCGTTTCTAATGCAGCTTTTACCTCTGATGGAAACAATCATTTAAGAATTGCGGTTTCTAAGCAAAATCCAAATAAATTATATGCAATCGGAATTAAAGGACAACCAAGTTATGGTGAATTTAAATTTGCAATACGAAGTAATGATGGTGGTGCTACTTGGACGAAGTTTGGTGAACAAAATCCAAACTTGAATCTTACTTGTTCTGGAGATCCTGAGTTAGGATGTCAAGGCTGGTATGACTTATGTTTAGCAGTCCATCCTACCAATGATGATTTATTATATGCTGGAGGTCAGTTAGCGATTTATGTATGGAGTCCGAAAACAAGCTGGGTGCAAGCGGCTTTTTGGAATCGTCCTGCGGTTTTATTTAAAAATTTAGTGCACGCCGATATGCATGAGTTTGCTTTTCATCCAACCAACCCAGATACATTGGTATGTTGTACGGATGGTGGGATATACATGTCTTTTAATGCATCTAAGAAATTTCCTGAAATTACTTTTAGACCAAGAAATAAAGGATTTCAATCTACACAGTTTTATGATTTAGCGGCTAATATTTATGGAGATGTTCTTGGAGGAACTCAGGATAATGGTACGCAATTGGTACATACTGGAATGAGCTCTCCTACTAAATCCGATGAAGTAAATGGTGGTGATGGTTTTGATGTAGCTATTTCAGCGGCTCAAGATTATAAAACCATGTTTTACACGGTTTATGCTGGTAGTTTAAGACGAAGCATTAATATGAATAACCAAGCTACAAATATTATCCAAGGAACTTGTATTGATGTTTCTCCGACTCCAAATGGAAATGCAGATAATATTGGGTTTCATACGCGTATTCATTTAGCGGAATCAAGAGAACGGGATGAAGATTTATCATCAGATTCCATTGATATTGATAAACCAAAACGTTCATTATTATTTATGTTTAATACAAATGGTAATATTTATGTTACGGATAATGCTACTAAAGATGGTGAAATTACTCGTTGGGTTCGTACGGGTGTCAATCCTGGTATTAGTCAAGTATTTGGCATGCATCAAACGCCTGATTTATCAACAGCTTATATGGTAGGTGCTGGTGGTATTCGTAAAGTTACCGGTCTTGATAAAGCGAATTTTAAATATGAAGATTTTAAACCTACACAAACTACGTTTTATCCATGTGCATCTGTTACTGGAATTAATTTTAGTACTGTAACAGGTATTACAGGTGGAAATTTAGGTAATGTATATGTAAGACAAACACCTACAGGAAATAATCATGAAGTGGTTGTGACACAATATGGATTTGGAGGATCTTCAAAAGTATTTTATTCTAAAGATGGAAATTCTTTTGAAGCAAAACAAGGTGATTTACCAGTTATTCCGGTATATTGCGCAATTATCGACGAAGATGACCCAAATCACGTATTGATTGGTACTGAATTTGGTATTTATGAAACCGATAATATTTCAGTTCCTGGTAGTCAAGTGAAATGGGTTCCTGCAAATAAAAATATTGGTTCTGTTCCTGTGTTTAGAATGCGTCAAGAAAGACTTAAAAAGTATGGCTGTTGGATGGTTTATATTGGAACGCATGGTCGTGGATTTTTCCAAACCAAATTACATGATAAAGAAGAGTGTAAAACCGTTACAAGAGGTCGTCCTAAAATGTCTTCTAGTATAGAACCTTACATTAATTTAAGTAGTCAATTTGCTATTTATCCGAATCCAGCTCAAGATATTATTAATATTACTTTCGAATCTAAACATCGAGGTATTTACAATGTTTCAATATTTGATCAATCTGGTCGTTTTGTTAAAAAAATGAATTATAATGCGAATCTAGGGGTCAATAATATTACGGCTATTGATATTACTTCTTTATCATCAGGAACTTATTTTGTTCGTTTAGAAAATGGCAATCAAGTTATTGGTGGCGATAAGTTCATTGTTAAATAAGAAAATCCTTGCGAGCGAAAAAAAAATATATATTTTCGCTCGCTTTTTTAACATTAATTAAGACCCCATTCATTTTAAAGTAAATGCTATAAAAATCCTAAGTTTAATTTACAATACATAATACGCTTATATGAATAAAATTTTATTATCGTTATTTTTATTTTTGTCAACAAACATTATTTTTGCTCAAACGGGTGAAATACAAGGAACGGTTAAAGATGATAAAAATGAGCCTGTAGGTTTTGCTCAAGTTGTAATCGTTGAAGACGAAGAAGGAAAGAAAACGACAACTAAAGGCGCTCGTGCAGATATTAATGGTCGTTATACCATTAGAGGTTTAACGCCGGGTAAATATAATGTGATGGCAAAATTTGTTGGATTACCTCAAGTAGTTGAGGTCGATGTTCAAGTTTTTGCTGGACGCCCTTCAACGATAAATTTTAAATTAGAAAAAAGTTCTCAGAAGATTAAAGGAGACATCGTTGTAACGGCTAAAAGAACGCAAAAACAAATCGTAGATGTTTATACACCTAAAGATAATACCTTTACTTCTGCTGAAGTAAAAGAAGCAGCTGTTCGTAACGTAAATGATATTGCTGCAGCAACAGGACAGGTTATTCAACAAGATGTGGGAACTTCTTTAAACGTAGCTGGTGGTCGAGATGATGCAAACGTTTATTTTATTGACGGTCGTAAGGTAACGGGTTCTAGTTCTTTACCTCCGAGTTCTATTGCGCAATTAGAAGTGATTACTTCAGGTGTCCCAGCGAAATATGGAGATTTAACAGGTGGTGTAATTAATATTACTACAAAAGGACCATCTAATAAATTAATGGGAAGTATCGAAGGTTTAACCTCTCAGTTTTTAGATCCATTTGGTCACAAACTTTTAAGTGGTTCTTTATCGGGTCCTTTAATAAGAAGAAGGGTTAAAGTGGATTCTATGGCGCCATTAACTGCTTCAAGTGAAAAACAAAAAGGTGATGTTGTTTTTGGTTTTCGTATCAATGGAGAATTTCAATTGGATGATGATAAATTTCCGAGAATTCAAGGTGGATACAAATTAAAAGATGATGTTTATCAAGACTTATATAATAATCCGTATCAATACCAATTAAATAATATTGGTGTAGAAGGTCGTTTTAATCTTTTAAGAAGAGATGATTTTGAACGTATTCGTTCGAATCAAAATACTTCGGGAAGAATTTTTAGATTGGATTCTAAATTTGATTGGTTAATTAATCCAGATAAAGGCATTAATTTAACATTTGGAGGGAATTTTATTTCAGATCGTTACAATGATTTTATTGTAAGATATGCTTTATTGAATTCACAAAATAATCCATTGGTTACTAATAATTCGTATGGTGGTTTTGCACGTTTTGTGATGCCTTTATTTAATAAAGATGCGGATACGGGTATGATTAGAGGTGCAACACTTCAATTACAAGCAGATTACAGTAGATATCAAACAAGTGAAACCTCCGAAAGAAATGGATTTAATCCTTTTAATTATGGTTATGTAGGTAAGTTTGAAGAGGTATTTGATTATAACTTAACGCAATATGCAAATAATAGTCAAAGTGAAGGATACAATGCGTTTTATGCACCAGGTCAGTTTATAAATTTAAAAGGTGTTTTTGTTTCTTCTAACTTCACTCCGGTAGGATTAAACTTTACCCCAGGTACTCAAAATCCACTTGCGGCACATTTAGCATCTTCTTTTTTAGAGTTAACAAAAGGTACTGATGCAGCGAATTCATTTGCGGCTATGGATAACCGAGGTGGTATAGTTAATGGAAAAAGAGCAGATGTCTTTGTTCAGGATGTATTTTTTCCTTTTGGTCGTTCTTTTGGCGGAATTAATAAAACGGACAATCAGCAATTTAGAGTATCCGGAAACATCGCTTTTGATTTAGTAAATAAAAAGAAAAGTTTAGATTTGAAACATTCTATAGAAATTGGTTTTGAAGCAGAACAACGAATTAATAGCAGTTATTCCATAGCACCTATAGGAATTTGGCAAACGATGAATCAAATAGGTAATGGGCATTTATCGAGTGACCCATCTCGAAATTACGATGCTTTGATATTATTTCAAACTGGAGATAGCATGCGAATGCAAGAATATGTAAAGCAATTAAATGATCCAAATGCAAAATTAATTCAAGATGGAGATACCATAGTTGCAGATAGAGAGGTTTCAAATGGTAATATGTCCACTTTTGCTAGAAGATTTAGACAGCGTTATGGAATCGACACCAATCAACGTGTTAATTTTAATGCATATAATCCAAATGATTTTTCTTTAGATATGTTTGCTGCGGATGATTTATTAAATACATCGGAAAGACCAAATTATTATGGATTTAATTATAGAGGTGAAATGGGCCCAATAGATGCTTCATTCCAAGATTTCTTTACGCAAAAAGATGCTGAAGGAAATTATGTTAGAAATGTAGCACCTTATCGTCCTTTTTATGCAGCGGGTTATATTCAAGATCGTTTTCAGTTAAAAGACATTGCATTTAATCTTGGTTTCCGTTTTGATTATTTTAATTCCAATCAATTTACTTTAAGAGATCGATATGTTTTAAATGGTTCTGTAAATACCAGTGATGTAAATCCTTCAATTTTTGGTGCAGGATTTGTTCATCCTACTTCAGTTGGTAATGCGGTAATTTATGTAAATGATAATAATTTATCCAATACACAACCTCGAGTTGTAGGTTATCGTAATGGGACACAATGGTTTGATGCTCGAGGAAGAGAATTGCCTGGTCCTGAATTAATAAAACAATTGTCGGGTGGTGAAGTTAAGCCAATGTTGCAAGGTACTACTGAAGCGGAACGAAATCGAAGAGATATTCGTAACTCTAATTTTGATCCAAATTTAATTTTTAGACCAACGGATGCGATTATAAATATTATGCCACGTTTGAACTTCTCATTCAAAGTGGATTCAAACTCGTTGTTTTTTGCACACTTTGATATCTTATCTCAAAGACCCCCTGAATTTCAATATATAACAACAGCTTTAGGTTATCATAATGTGTTTGTTACGCAAAGAACCACGGTTTTAAATAATCCTGAGTTATTAACGCCACGTACTACAGATTTAGAATTTGGATTTAAACAAAAAATATCAGCTAAATCTTCTTTAACGATTAACTTCTTTTACAGAGAATATACAAACCAAGTTCAAATTACACGTTTAGTAGGTGCGTATCCAATTGAATATTTAACGTATATCAATTCCGATTTTTCTACGGTTAAAGGTGCTGGTTTAGCTTATGAACTAAGAAGAACTAAGAATTTAAGAATTAAAGCCAATTATACAATGCAGTTTGCCGAAGGTACGGGTTCTTCAGCTACATCCCAGTTAAGTTTAATCAATGCTGGACAAGGTAACTTAAAAATTATTTCGCCATTAAACTTTGATTACAGACATAATATCAATTTAATTTTAGACTATCGTTTTGCCAGTGGTAAAAACTATGATGGACCTCAAAATCTTAAAAAAGTATTAGAAAATTTTGGAGTAAATATCACAACAAACTTAAGAAGTGGAGCGCCGTTTACCCAACAAGCAAATCCTGTTAATTCCATGTTTTTAACATCTACAGATCGTTCTATAACTTTAGGTGATATCAACGCGGCTCGAATGCCTTGGCAGTTTAATGTAA
This sequence comes from Chitinophagaceae bacterium, assembly GCA_017495115.1. Classification (GTDB taxonomy): domain Bacteria; phylum Bacteroidota; class Bacteroidia; order Chitinophagales; family JADJOU01; genus CHPMRC01. The sequence continues at coordinate 136,185 of JAFEIJ010000013.1, forward strand.
ATTTAAAAGCAGATAAAGACTTTACTTTCAAAGTAGGTAAAAAATCAGTAGATTCAACAAAACCAGATAGCCGAAAAGAGGTGAGTTTAAATGTTTATTTACAAATTCGTAATTTAATAAATAATGAAAATGTAATCAGTGTGAATCGTTTTACTGGAGATCCTATAAATGATGGTTATTTATCAAGTGCTCAGGGGCAACTTCAGTTAACATCAAGAAATGCTGAAAGTATAGGGAAAGGTGAATCTTTCCGTGATTTATATAATATGGCATTAGAATACCCTCAAACCGATGTCGATAGAGGAGTTTTTAGTAACTTCAGATTACCACGTGTCATTCAATTAGGAGCAATCCTTAATTTTTAATTTGTAAAACCAAAAACTGAAAAATATGAAAAAGCTAGTTTATTCTTTATTGTTGGTTATCATTAATATGTCATATGTATTTGCATACGTAGGTGGAATTAGTAAACCAGATAATACACGTCGTGTTCGCACAAGAGCTGGAGATTGTTCAATAGGTTCGGCAAGGACATTTTTAGATGTCAATAATGTTCGTGCTATGATGCTTAATTCTGGAGACTTATGGTGGGATCGTGCCACGGCTCAGTATGGGGTTCCTAAAGTACCTCAAGACCAAATAGGAATTATTAGACAGGTAAATCCTTTATTTGCAGGAGCCCTATGGTTATCGGGTAAAACTGCGGGTAAATTAAAAATTGCAGCGATACGATTTAGTGGTGCCGAACAAGAGTTTTGGCCGGGTCCAATTAATAATAAAACGACAAATAAAGCCCGTTGTGATCAATTTAATCAATATTGGAAAGTTTTTGATAATGAAATCAAAGATTTTATTGCGGATCGATCAAAATTATCAGATAATATAAAAAACTGGCCGGGTACTAAAAACCCATTTTTAATAGCAAAAGGATTTGACCCAGAAGATCTTAAAAACGGTGCGCCATTTTTTGATATAGATGGTGATGGTATTTACAACCCCGACAAAGGAGATTATCCTACTGTAAAATATATAGATGGAACGAATCCTAATTCAAGACAACCGGCTTTTGCATCAGAAATGATATTTTGGTTCATGAATGACATAGGTAATAATCATACCGCTACTAAAGGAGATCCGATGATTGTTCAATTAAATTGTTTGGCATTTGCTTATGCAACTTCAGATGATATCAATAATATGACATTTTATACGTATGATATTTTCAATAAATCTGGAGAAACGTACACCGATGCTTATATTTCACAATTTATAGATTCCGATCTTGGTAATTATAATGATGATTATGTTGGTTGTGACACGACAAGAGATTTAGGATTTTGTTATAATTCAGACGATAACGATGAAACGACTACAGTACCAGGTTATGGTAGAAACTTACCTTTATTTGGTGTTGACTTTTTTGAAGGTCCTAAAGATCCACAAGGTAATACCTTGAAAATGAGTTCTTTTGTTTATTTTCTTAACGGAGATGCTAACTTAAATGACCCTTCAAATTTTACGGAATATCGTAACTTTCAAGAAGGTTTGACGCGTTTAGGAACTCCATTTACTCAAGGTGGAAATTGTACTAGTCCAACAGGAGCGCCTACTAAGTTTTGTTTTCCATCAAATCCTATAAATAACTCTCCTACGGCTTGGTCAATGTGTAGTGCAGGTTTAACGCCAAGAGATATACGATTTGTTCAAAATTCGGGTCCTTTTCAGATGGATGCAGCTCCTCAAGAAGTTTCCATTGGTATTGTTTTTGTTCAACCACCACAAGGTGCCTACCAGGGATGTCGTGTAGATGTTGAAAAATGGCTTATACCAGCAGATGAATTGGCTCAAGCACTTTTTGATAATGATTTTGTGGCTCCCGAAGGTCCGGATGCGCCAACGGTAGAAGTAAGGGCTTCTAAAAATGCGTTATATTTAAACCTATCCAATGCACCGATTTCAAATAATTTTGGTGAAAGATACAATAAAAATATACCTCCAATACCAAGAGGATCTTCTATTATAGACACTTCTTATAAATTTGAAGGGTATATTGTATTTCAAGTCAAAAATCCGCAAGAGATTTCTAAATTGGATGACTTGTTTGATAATAGTAAAGCATCTATAATTAGTTTAAGTGATCTACCAAATTCTGTTTTAGAAGGTTTTAATTATGAAAATCTCGGTAATGCTATTCGAGTTAAACAAAGCTTAAAATTTAAAAATTCAGGTTTAGAAAAGAATTTTGTAGTAACTGATGATAATTTTGCTTTGGGAGATAATAAGAAACTTGTAAATGGTAAAACATACTATTTTGCTGCTTTAGCTTTTGCCTATAATAATTTTAGAGATACAATTCGTAAAACATCTCAGTTAGAGCAATTGAAATTTAGTAGTCGTATTAATATAGTTTCAGGTACGCCTCATGATTTAGAAAATTATAATTTAAAAGCAAGAGCCGAAGATGGACAAGGTATACCTGTTAAACGAATTTTTGGACAAGGAAGTGCTTCCTTTTTTCTTGAAATTGATAATACTGAAGAAGATTTTATCGTAAAAAATTATTCTAAAGATGAATTATTATATAAAGGTAATCAATCCCCTCTTAAAGTTAGTGTAATTGATCCATTTAAAGTAATTAATGCCAATTATAGAATTGAATTTCTTGATACTTCTGCAAACAGAAGTCCTCTGTCTTTTAATTTAGCTGCTACTCACTGGGTTATGAATATTACAGAAGAAGGTGGTGCTAGTTATTCTATTGAAAGTGATCGTAATTTAGATAGAGACTTTAACCAAGAAATTTTTATAAATAAGAATAACTCAAGAGTATCAACGGGGCTTTCTGTTTCTACTGCAAATCCAATTCCAGTCTATCAAGTAGCTAAAAATAAAAATAGTGTTTTTGGTATGTTAGGTTCAGAACTAATTTATGAAAATCCAAAAGATAAGTGGTTACTATTTATTAAAAATAGTCCAAGTACAAACTATTTGCATTGGATAAGAACCGGAACTACATTATCAGCAGATAGAAAATTTTTATCCGCCTTTAATTACATTGGAAACACACCACATTTTTCGGATAGTGCAGGTATTTTTGATAATATTTTAGACGGTATTATTGCGCCTTATTGTCTTACCGCTAATAATAATTATACAGCTGTAACAGCATCGAACCCTAATGACTTTGACAATTTATATTCTTCATTTGGTCCAGCATTTAAATTTCGTTCTATTGGTACGATATTTAATCCAGATAATGCAAATAGCGGTGGTGTTAGGACATTTGATTTAACTAAAGAAGGCCCTGATAACAATCTAGATAGTATTCGTTCTGTAGATATTGTAATGACTAGTAATAAAGATAAATGGAGTCGTTGTTTGGTATTTGAAACTGGTGAAGATCCTCAGTTAACAGAAGGCAATGCACTAAAAGGTCAATTGCGACAAGGCGCTTCTAGAAGTATAGATTTTGAAGAAGAGTCTGATAAAGGCAGAAGTTGGTTTCCAGGGTATGCTATAGATTTAGAACGAGGCATACGTTTGAATATTTATTTTGGTGAAAATTCGATGCGTTTAGGAAAACGTGCTGGTAATATGATTTGGGATCCATCTTCAGATACCTTAACTGGACTTGGAGCTCCTGTTTTAGGTGGAGGACATTATGTATATGTTTTAAATACCCCTTATGATGAAGGTGCTGCAGATCATGCAATTTTGAATACTAATTTTAATAGAAGATCGGATGGTACAGTTATAAGCCCTGCGGCTTCATACCCAACTACTATAGAAATTTCTAGAAATGTGGCTAATGTGTATCGTAAGATTATTTGGACATTTATGCCATATTCTAAACCAAATTTTGAGTTCTATGAAGGAGACGATGCGTCTAAATACAAAATTCCATCACAAGTTCGTTTTAAACTTAGAGTTGCTAAACCATATGCATATTACTTAGATAATCAATCTTCTGTTTATGAGTTCTCAACTAAAGATTTATCACCTTTAAACACAGATCCAAAAAAATCAGATATATTTAGTAAGACAACGATTGTACCTAACCCGTACAATGCATATTCTGCATATGAAGCGAGTTCATCTCAAAATTTTGTAAAAATTCATAATTTACCTAATACATGTGATGTAAGCATTTATACTACGGATGGAATTTTGATTCGAAGAATTAAGAGAGATATTGCTCCTAATATTTCAAATATGTACGGTGGAGCCAATGCAAATATAGACAACACATTAACTTGGGATATGAAGTCTACAGCAGGAGTTTTAATTTCATCTGGGGTCTATTATATTCATATTGAAGCACCGAATTTAGGCACTAAAGTACTTAAGTTTTTTGCTACAATGCGTTCAACAGATGTAAGTAATTTCTAACAAAAAAAATTGATTAAAGTCTTAACTCATTTATATGACAAAAATTTTAAAACTTTTTTTACTTTTAGGTTTGCATTTTACAGCAAATGCTCAAAGTAATACGGATAGAGCAGGTGAAGCAGGTGCTTATGAATTGTTAATAAATCCACATGCACGAACCATGGGAATGATGGGTGTGAATTCAGCTAGTGTTAAAGGAGTTGATGCCATGGGTACCAATATTGCTGGTTTGGCTATGAATCGAAAAGTAAGTGCTTTTGCAAATTATACGAACTGGTTGGTTGGTACTGAAACAAGTGTCATGAACCTAGGGACTGCTTTTGAAGTTTCGCCTGGAAATAATTTTGGCTTTAATGTTAATTTTATGAGTTTTGGAGATTTAACATTAACAACTGTTGATAATCCGGAAGGTATAGGAACGTTTTCACCGTATATGCTAAATTTAGGATTTTCATTTGCTCGAAGATTTAGTAAATATGTAAATGGTGGTATTCAGTTAAAATTAATTAATGAAGGCATTAGCACCGTTACAGCAAGTGGTTTTGGATTAGATGCAGGTCTACAATATACAACTGGCGATCTTGATGATGTTCATTTTGGTGTTTATATCCGTAATGTTGGTTTTCCAATGACAATGTCAGGTGATGGATTAACCATAAAAAGACCTGATCCATCGGGTAATTATGAAATACCGTATAATTTAAGAGCCGCTAAATATGAGTTGCCAACTCAATTCAGTTTAGCATTAACTAAAGATTTATATTTTGGTGATATGCCAACGGATAAAGTAATTGCTTGTCGTCCGGCGCATCGTCTTTCTGTTTCTGGAAACTTTATCTATAATGCTTTTATAAATAATGAATTTGGAGTTGGTGGTGAATATTCATTTAAAGAAAAGTATTCATTTCGTTTAGGTTATTTATACCAAGACAATGCGTTTAATAAAGAAGCAACAAGAAGAGCTCACATGGGAGTTTCTGCTGGTTTTTCTTTGGATGTACCGATGAGTAAAGACAAAAATCCATCTACTTTAGAAATTAGTTATAATTACAGACCAAGTTGGGTTTTTCAAGGAACTCATAATTTAGGTTTTACTTATTTTATAAGCAAATATAGTTTCTGTGATGATTATGAAGAAGTTAAGAAGAAAACAACTACTCCAGAAGTAGAAGTTAAACAACCTAAAGTAGAGCCAAAGATAGTTTATAAAACGGATACAGTTAAAATTCAGTTACCACCTAAAATTGAAACCGTGGTTCAATACAAAGATGTAAACAAGATATTTAAAGATTTTTCTCAAAGTATTGAATTTAAAACAGGTAGTGCTCAGTTAACTCCAAAAGGTTCTGGTGCGTTAGATGTTATAGGTGATTTAATGAGAAATTACCCAGAAAGCCGTTTTAATATTGCAGGGCATACCGATGAAATGGGTAAAGCTGAAAATAACTTGACTTTATCAAAAAATAGAGCGAATGCTGTTGCTAAATATTTAATAACAAATAAATCAATTCCAGATAACAGTCTTTCTGTAGAGTGGTTTGGTCAAGAAAAACCAGTAGCGGATAATAAAACAGAGATTGGTAGATCTAAAAATAGAAGGGTTGAAATCACGGTTATTGACAATGGAAATCTTAAATCAGCTCCAATTCAAACGACTCCAAAGAATGCAGAGCCTGTGAAGTTTGAGAGTCCAATTGATAATAAGCCTAAAGAAATCAAAAATGAATCATCTCCAATAAATTCAAATACTACTGATGTTCCTAAAGAGTCTTCATTAGAAAATGATTTAAAAGAAGATGCTAAAGTTTTGAAATTCTTTGCTGGCACAGATTCTATTTTAAGAGTTGGTAAGATTCGTTTAACTAAAATTGCGGCGTTGTTATCCGATGCTACGTATAGTCAGTTAAAAATTGTATCGCATACAGATAAAGGTTCTTATTCAAAATCAAATATGGATATAGCTACAAATCGATCGAATGTAATTAAAGACATTTTAATTCAGAAAGGTATATCTGCTGATAAAATTGTAATTGATCCAAAAGGAGATACAATGCCAATAGACACATCAGATAGTACTGAAGCTATAGAAAAAAATAATCGAATTGAACTTATTTTGATAAAATAGTTTATATTTGCATAATATTTATTGAGACGTCTTTAGTAATTAACTCAAAGACGTCTCAATTTTTTTTAATTTAATCCAAAATAAAAGATTATGAGTACTGTTTTTTTAACCAAAGAGAGTTTTGAAAAAATTAAAAGTGAAATTCAATTTTTAAAGACAGAAGGTAGAGCAGAAGCGGGTGCCGCTTTAGCTGAAGCAAGAGAAAAAGGTGACTTAAGTGAAAATGCAGAATATGATGCGGCTAAAGAAGAGCAAGCTAAATTAGAGAAACGAATTGCTATGTTAGAACATGCGCTTACTAACGTAAAAATATTAGAGGAGTCGGAAATAGATATAACTAAAGTAGGGATTTTAACAACAATAAAAGTTAAAAATTTAAAAGCAAATAAAGAATTTAATTATAAAATTGTATCCGAAATCGAAGCTGATTTTAAAGAAGGTAAATTATCTGTATCTTCTCCAATTGGAAAAGGTTTATTGGGGCATAAAAAAGGAGAAAAAGTAACAATTACTACTCCAGCAGGTCCAATTGATTATGAAATCTTAGATATTACTAAATAGTTATAAAATGCCTAGTATTTTTACAAAAATTATTGACCGGGAACTTCCTGCATACATAATTGAAGAAAATGATTTTTGTATTGCTTTTTTAGATGTTTTTCCTATTCAAAAAGGTCATGTTTTAATTGTATCGAAAGATGAAGTAGATGATATTTTTGATTTACGAGATGAAGTACTTCAAAATATGATGTTAATGTCTAAAAAAATTTCAAAAGCAATGCGAAACGTTTTTGTATGTAAAAAAATCGGAGTTTCAATAATAGGACTTGAAGTACCGCATGCTCATATTCATTTAGTTCCGATAAATAACTTAAATGATATTAACTTTGCACAACCAAAATTAAGTTTTAATCCTGACGAAATGCAAAATATTGTATTGTCGTTAAAATCTTTTTTAAAATAGATAATTATAAAAAAATGAGACAGATAAAATATAGAGATGCCATTAGAGAAGCCATGTCGGAAGAAATGCGAAAAGATTCATCCATTTTCTTGATGGGAGAAGAAGTAGCTGAATACAATGGTGCTTATAAAGTAAGCCAAGGTATGTTGGATGAGTTTGGAGCTAAGCGTGTTATCGATACACCGATTTCTGAACTTGGTTTTGCTGCTATTGGTGTAGGAGCTGCTGCAAATGGAACTAAGCCAATAATTGAGTTTATGACATGGAATTTTGCACTTTTAGCAATTGACCAGATTATAAACCATGCATCAAAATTATTAGCGATGAGTGGTGGAGAATTTAGTTGTCCTATAGTATTTAGAGGACCAAATGGAAGTGCAGGTCAATTGGGCGCTCAACATAGTATGGCTTTTGAAAGTATGTATGCCAATATTCCAGGACTTAAAGTAATTTCGCCGAGTAATGGATATGATGCAAAAGGTTTATTAAAATCAGCTATTTTGGATCCAGATCCAATTATTTTTATGGAAAGTGAAGTTATGTATTCAGATAATTGTGAAATACCTGAAGAAGAATACTACATTCCTATTGGAAAAGCGGATGTAAAAAAAGCAGGTACCGACTGTACTATTATAACATATAATAAAATGGTCAAAGTTTGTTTAGCTGCAGCTGAAGAACTTGAAAAAGAAGGTATTTCTGTTGAAGTAATAGATTTAAGAACAATTCGTCCCTTAGATATTGATTGTATTGTTGAATCTGTAAAGAAAACCAATCGTGCGGTTATTGTAGAAGAAAGCTGGCCATATGGAAGTATTTCTTCAGAAGTTACGTATCAATTACAAAAAAATGCTTTTGATTATTTAGATGCGCCTATCAAAAGAGTTACTGGAGCGGATAGTAGTATGCATTATGCATCCAATTTAGTGGAAGCATATTTACCGAATCCTACCAAAGTAATGAATGCAGTAAAAAGCGCGATGTACAAACTTTAGTCGATTTATAGTATTTAAATGCTATAAATAATTGAGTTTAATCTTCAAAAATCACTTCTATAATCTTTTTTTCGAAAGAATTATTTAAGTGATTTTTTATTTTATCAAATTCCATTTGTTTTATTTGTACATACTCTGCTTCAGCAGTATTCGCTAACTTTTCGATTTCAAAAGGATAATAACTTTTAAAATAGGGTAAAGATTTTTGAGGTATTTTAGAATTTATACGTTCAAAGATTCGTCCTCCTTGATTATTTAATACTATGATAGTAAATGAATCAATTAATTTGGTCCATAGAAAACTATTGATTTCATAAAGTGCAGAAACATCGCCTAGAACACAAAATAATTGTATAGATTTATTCTTTAATTTTGAGCCAATAGCAGTAGACAAGACACCTTCGATGCCACTAATGCCTCGGTTTCCCATGTTTAATATGTTTTTATTGGAATATTTATTTGTTTGCTCGGCGTGTCGAATAACCGAACTATTACCCCAATACACGGATGCATTCTCAGGGATTTGAGTTTTTAAATAGTCAATAAATTCTGCTTCTTGATTCGTTTTTTTTATGTTTAAACTATTAGGCATCCATTGATATTCAAATTCAAAATTAGAAATAGATTCTAATAAATGATTTAACTCATCTTTAATAAACAAAAAATCATTAGATAATTTCCATTTTCTATTATGATTAGCGCAGTCAATATGTTTAAACTTCCAATTTTTATGGTTTCTAAATAAAGTTCTTTTTGCAATCATTTGATTTCCAATAGTAATCAAATATTGAGGCAATTCTTCTTGTTTATAGTCTCCATTAAAAAAATCAAAATTATAAATGGCCTTTTGGTGATGATAATTTGATAAAATCTCAGGAATGACAATTGCTTTATTTTTTGAAATAATATTATCTAATAATTGCTTTTGATATTCGTCTAATTGAATTTCGGATATATATATAGCAATTTTTTTATTTTCTAAAAAAGAAAAATCTGTTTTGCTTAACTCTTTGGATTTTAAATTTTCAAATTGGAAATCAATTGATTTTGGAGTCATTTCATATAAAGGTTCTTTAAAAGGCATATTTATATGAAAGGTTTCGCTGTTATTAAAAGTACTCAATTCATGATAAAATCTTTGAGCATTTTTAATATAATTATTTTCATGAAGTTCTATAAAATGATGGCAATAGTTCTTAAATACATTTTTTTGCAGCATTGTTTGATTATCGCCAATATTAATTTCATTTTTAGGACGATCGGCAGAAACAAGAATAAGTGGCGTGTTTGAATAATAAGCTTCAAGCATTGCAGGTGCAACATTTAAAATTGCGCTTCCTGAAGTAGTTACTATTACAGTGTGTTTTCTACTGATTTTACTCATTCCTAAAGCTACAAATCCAGCTACTTTTTCATCAAAGATAGCGTGTAAATTAAAAAAAGGATCATGCGAAAATGCAAGAATTAAAGGCGCATTTCTACTTCCAGGACAGAGTATGATATCCCGAATATTATTTTTTTTGAGTATTTCGATAAATACTTGAACACTTTTTTTATTTGATGTCATCTAATATAGAATTCTTACTCCTGCTTGTGCATTGATTCCAAAACTATTATAGCCAACAAACTGATTAATTTTGGTATTCAGCAAGTTATTAAACATTCCAAAAATAAAGATATTTTTTTTAATTCCGTATTCCGTGCTCAAATTTAAATCAATTTGAAAAGGAGTAGTTACTTCAGTATTGCCGATTTTGCTTTTTACACCACTAATACCGATAATTTCAGAATGAATAATCCAATTTGGTTTTAGTTTATAATAAATACCAAAATTTGAAATTATTGAAGGTAAATTATAAGCCATTTTTAAATTATCCAATTCATAAAAATATAAGTTGGATTTAAATGAAAAAGATAAAGGTGAATTTGAAACATAAAACATTTCTAAAGATAAATCATTTACTGTCATGTTTCTTTCAATTTGCATATTAAAAAATCTTGGATTGATGGAATCATTGGCAAATAAAATGGCATCTTTAATTATTTTTTGAGTTAAAGACGCATTATAACTAAAGTTTTTATAGTTCCCCTTAAATCCAGCACTTCTTTTTTCAATTTTTGAAATTGGTAATAGTTGATCATTCATTTGAATAAAAGGATTAAATTGCATCCATTCGGAAAATAAATTATTTTGTAATGTTCGACTCCAAATAGAGTAAAGTGTTACGAATTTTGGTACAATCTGAACTTCAGTTTCCACTTTTGGTAAAGCAAAAATGGAACTATTACCATTGATTGAAGTATGCGCTAAATCAATTCCTGCAATTAAATTTAGCGATTTTGTTTTATAACTTAACTCGGGGTTGATTCCTATAATTTGTCTGTGCGTTTGAACACTAAAGTTTGTCTGTGCTATTTGAGCATATCCCAAAATTGAAGGAGTGAAATTTTCGCTATATTTATATGTAGCTTTATGAGATAAGGCGTATTGATATTCATTATTTTTATTCTCTTCTTTTTGATTAAGGTTTTCTAAAGCATATAACAATGAAATTTCAGATCGATGTGATATTTTTTTAACTCCATTTTGATTGAGTTCGGCGATAGTCCCAATTTTACCTAAATTAAAAAAACGATCGGCTTTATTTTTGTCCAAAGACTCATTTAAATTTCCAAAGAAATTGTAATATTTGTTTTGAAATTCAACATATGGTTTGATATCAAATTTATTAATTTTCTTTTGAGCGCTTAATTTTAAATCCGAGTTTGAATATCTTTGAAAAACTTCGGGTTCGATCCATGCACTGTTATGTTTTAAGTATATATTCATTGATTCATTGTCATTATTAATATTATGATTCCATTCAACCAAAGGATTTAATAAAGAGCCAAAACCAATTTTTAAGAAACTTAAATTTTTGATTAATGTGTCGGTTTTTGAATAACCAATGGGTCTTATAGCACCGGGCTCAAATTTAAAACTTTCGATTCGCTCCGGTAATTCATATTTTAGATTTTCATTTTCCACCCGTTCATCAAATTTGGGATTATAATCTATTGTATTTGAAATTTTCTGAGCGTCTTCTACAAAAACATTGAAATCTTTAACAATATTGATTTGTTGCGTTTCAATTTCTTCATTTTGAGCAATCATATTACTCAAAAAAGAACATAAAAACAATATACTTAAACTAATATTTTTCATTTACAATTTATTTAACTTCGTAATTAACTTTTGATTTTGATTTTGCATTTTTTTCAACTTCGGCTAAGCGTTTTTTTGCTTCTAGGATTAAATTTTGATCACCTTTATAGTTATTAATTATGCTTTCTAATGTAGCCTGAGCTTGGAAATAATCTTTCATTTGATTGTAATTTTGAGCAATCAATATAAAATACTTAATCACCCAATACTCGTAACTTGCAAAATCATCTTTGGCTTTAAATAAGAACTCGTTCGATTTTTTACTTTCATTTTTTTCAAATAAAGTTAGTGCATAGTAGTATGCAGATTCCGCACTTTTGATATTATTCTTTTCTTTACTCACTTCTAATAATAACTCTTCCGCCAATCTTTTATTTCCAAGCCAATAATGCGACATCGCTATGTAATACTTTGATTCATATTTGTAAATTTCAGGCAATTCCGTTTCTTTTTCAAGATTTAAAGCGGTTTGAAGGGCGTCTTCATAATTTTTAGTTTGATAAGAACAAATCATAATTCCCAATCGACTTAATATTTGATTTTTAGCAGATGATGCAATTTCAAATGTTTTCTGGTAATGGGTTAACGCTTTTTCATAGTCCTTTTTAAAATTGAAATATAAATAAGCTAATTGAATATTAGAAGATTCGTAATAAGGGTTATTATTGATTGCACTTAAAAATCCATATTCCATGATTGCATCATCGATTTGTTTGTTTTTAAGATAACATTCGGCTCGATAAAAATGGGCTTTTTTACTAAAAATACCTTCTGGAAATAAATTGAGATATTTTATAAAATAGTTTTGTGCTTTTTCACAATTACCTTCGGCATAAAAAGTTTCACCAGCATCAAATAATAAGCTATCTTGAGTAGAAACAGCCATTTCTTTCCCATTCGGTAGTTTTTGAATCCACGAAATATATTCGTCTAATCTGCCTTGTAAGGTATATATTTCTTTAATACCTTTAAGTGCTTGATCGGCTTCCGGAGCATTTGGATATTGTTCAATAATGTTGATATAATACTTTAATGCTTGTTCCGTTTTATTTGAATTTAAAGAAATCGTTGCGATTCTTAAATGTGATTTTGGAGCAAATGGCGATTTGGGTTTATTTTTTATGATATCATTATATTCTTTGATAGCTAAATCAAAGTTTTTGTCGTCTTCATAAGCCAAGCCAAGTTGATAATTTGCATCATCAACATACATGGATTTTGGGTAATTCGAAATTAAATCTTTGAGGGTATTAATTTTCTCTTTGTTTTTTTTCCAGATGCCATCAATTGTAGCTTTTTGGAGTAGTGCATAATCAATATTTTTACTTTTGTTAGTAATAAATTTTTGATAATTTTGATAAGCGGAATCATAGTTTCGAGTTAAAAAATATAAATCTGCAATGCGTAGTTGGATATCTATAATAACATTTTCCTCTTCTTTTTCAGGTTTTAAACTAATATGTTTTCTACTATTTTGAAAATACAATAATGCACTTTGGTAATTTTTTTCTAAATATTCTGAATAACCTAAACCATAAAGGGTGTTTAAAAAGGAAGCATTTTTATTGTATAGGATATTTTCATTTTGAATAAATCTATACGTATTGGTATAAGCCTCTTTTGCTAAATCATATTCTCTTTGTTTGAATAAAATTTCAGACTTTAAGTACATGGCTTCCGCAGCAATATTTTTATCAAATGGATTTTTTATAGCTTTATTCAAAAATTTTAAAGCCAGAGGGTAATCGTTATTATTGAATAAATTAACCGCATATGCGTAGCAAATTTCTTGATATAACTTTTCATTTCCTTGAACCAAATCTTGATTTTTTTCAATCAATTCGATAGCTTGTGGATAATCTTTTGCTGCCATTAAAGATTGAGCCATGATTTTATACGCTTCCTTTTTATATGTAGAATTAGGATACAAGGAAAGATAATTTTTTGCAGTAGCAATCGCTTGGCTAAAGTTGTTTAACTCAAAATTTAGTTTTGAAATATTAAAATAACTTTCTTCTTTGATTATAGAATCAATATCAAATTTAGATGCAGAAATAAAGGCTAGTCGCGCATTGTTTTTTTCGCCATTTTTTAAATAGCAATCTGCTAAAGCATACATAGCATAAGGACTAAAATCTTGACTGCTTTGTTGTAGTTCTTTAAAATAAGAAATCGCTTGCGTATAATTTTTATTTTTATATTCTGCAAATGCCAGTTGATACATTTCTTCGGCAGTCACTTTATCTGTTTTATTAATATATTGGGAAAGATACAACGCGGCTTTATCAAATCTTTTTAGTTCAAAATAACTTTTTCCGACAAGAAGAAGTCTTTCTTTTTTACTATCATTATCTTCTGTGATTTTTGGTTCATTAAGTTGAACGACCTCTGTATATTTTTTATTTATAAAATGAATTTGCCCTAAGATATACGCTATATCTAATTTTGGATTTGTACTTTTTTGGATTTTACTCAAGTATTTCTCAGAAGCATCGTAGTTTTTTTGATTAAATAATATGGTTCCGTTATAGTAACAGCTTAGTTCTTCATGCGTGGTTTTTGAAAAATTAATTGACTCGTCAAAATATCGAATTGCTTTCTCCATCTGATTGTTTTTCATATGGTTAAAAGCTTTTTTAAAATAAAATCGATCCATTTCTCGTTCGTTCATCCATTCCGTAGAAGTATTTTCAAACCATAGTTCCGCATCTTTAAATTGTCCTTTATCAAAATAATATTCCGCTAAATGAAATGAAAGTTCCTCTCGTTTCATTTGGTCTATCGTTTTTTGATAAACAGCTTGAAGTAAATTTTCTGCTTGTGATTTACCCATTTTTAATGCAATAATTGCGCAATAAAATTGAGCTTCTTTTTGATAAGTTTCTACTTCAGGATTCGGAAAGGATTTGGTTTTTTTTAAAACTCTATTAAAAAAAGCATCTGCGTTGGCATACTCTTCGAGCTGATAGTAACCAATAGCTTTGTTAAAATCGTAGAGTATGTGGTTATAAACCTGATTCTGTTGCGAAAAAAGACTCGTTGCAAAAACAACAAATAGTAAAAAAAAGTATTTTTTAAGTGATATGTTTAAAACAATTTGATTTGTTTGCATTTTATGAATTTTACAATATTAAATGACAGCTTTTATTAATTCATTAACCATTTGAAAGGTTAAATCACGTTTTCCAGCAGGAACTTTACTTAGACTTCTTTTTGCCATTCGGTCAAAAGAAACTTTTATTTTTTCTACATTTTCCTTTCCCTTGTCCGATATCTTTAAATATATTTTTCGTTTATCTCCAAACATATAAAATTTATCAATAAAACCGTTAACTAATAGAGGTCTAACCATTCGAGTTGTAGTACTTTTGTCAATGTTTAACCATTCATTAATCTGACTTAATTCTACATATCCTTTATCGAAAATATGAAGAATCACTCGACATTGATTTAGGGTTAAATCAAATTCTTTATTAAATTTCCGTTCTAAATTTCGTAATGCTTTATCCCATTTAAAAAGTATGTTTAGCATTTCATTAATTTGCTCTTGCTCGATAGTCATTTGCGTATTTTTTACAAATGTAATTTAAAAATACATTATTCGTATATAATTGTATTTAACAACTATGCTTAAACTGTTTATTTTAATAGACAGCAAAAGCATATAATTATAAACAATACGTGGATAAAAAAAAACATTATTTGATTATTTTTATTTAATTTTGAATGTTTAATTCATTGTTACAAAATGCTATTTAAAATGAAATATTTTATCTTTTTTTTATCTTTAATAATATTTTCTTGCGGAAATAATAATCAAAATCAACAAAAATTTACATCGGATTGGGAAATGGATGAGGTGTTTTATGATCAAACGTCCGAGTTGATGGAAGATGGTGGTTTTTGCCCGTATTATTATCGCGAAGATTCAAAGTTAACAGATAGCCTCGAAATTGAAAATGACAATTCAATTGTAGCAATTATTGTTCAACCAAACATAAAAGTAAATAAAACTAAAGCAAATATTTGGATACAAGACCAAAAAATTGATCTTCTTTTAGTTAAAGATGAAACAAAAGGTACTCAAAAATATACTAGATCTTTTGATAGTCCTTCATTTGAAGTTGAAGTTACAATGAAATTAGTTGAAGTTATCGATGGGATGGGAGAGGGTGATATGCTCAGATATTCAGGAACGATGAACGTTGTGAATAAAGATACAAAAAAAACAAAATCCTTTAAAATTCAAGGAGGTTGCTAATATTTACAAACTAAAAATAAATTAAAAAAATGGGATTTTATCAATTAGAATTTAAACAAGATATTCAAGCGCCTTTAGATGTTATTTGGGATTTTATCTCCGATCCTAAGAATCTTCAAAAAATTACACCAGAGTATATGAATTTTAGAATTGAAAGTAAAAATTTGTCTTCTGAAATGCATCCGGGTATGATTATTAAATATAAGGTAAATCCTTTACCGTTTATTTCTACTAATTGGCTCACCGAGATTACCCATGTGGTTCCTAATAAATTTTTTGTAGATGAACAACGAATGGGGCCATATAAACTTTGGCATCACCAGCATCATATTGAGCCATCCGAAAAAGGCACTTTAATGACGGATATTGTTTCTTATATCCCTCCTTTTGGCATTTTAGGTGATTTGGCTAATGCTATTTTTATTCAGAAACAACTTTTAAGTATTTTTGAATATCGTAAAAAAGCAATGATTTCAATATTCGAATCTTAAATGGTCTGTAAATTAACTATTTTTTCATTCCATTTTAATTAAAAAAATAGACTTTTGCGTGAACTTTAAATTAACAAAATGAATTTTCTTATCTTTTTTTATATTTTTGCTGTAATTGGTACCCATATTGGTTTGTATTTTGTGTTTAAAGCCAATAACATTCAACCATGGAAAGCATTTGTTCCGTTTTTAAATAAAATAGAATGGATTCGATTAGTAGGTCAAAAAAAATCTTTTATCTTTTGGTTTTTTATTCCTGGAGCTAATGTTATTGCAGCCGTTTCATTAATGAGCGAGTTATTAGATGCGCATCGAATCTATGGATTTAAAGAACATTATGGAGGGATATTCTTTAGTAGTGTTTATTTCCCATATTTATTTGGTAAAAAAAATCCAAAGTACTATGGACCTAAAGGAGAGGTTGAAGGGTCTAGTTTCAGAAAACCTAAACCTGATTTTTTTAGAGAAACATCAGATACTATAGTTTTTGCATTATCTGCAGCGATGCTAATCCGAACATTTTTGTTTGAGATTTATACAATTCCTACACCTTCTTTAGAGGGGTCGCTTTTAGTTGGAGATTTCTTGATAGTAGATAAAGTAACCTATGGAATGCGAATGCCTAATACTCCTCTTGCAGTTCCTTTGGTTCATAATACGCTTCCATTTACGAATGATATGATAAATTCTTATGTAGAATGGATTAAGATTCCGTATACGCGTTTTAAGCAATTAAGAGCCGTTAAAAGAAATGATTTAGTGGTTTTTAATTTTCCAGAAGGCGATACTGTTGCTCAAGAATATCAAAGCCGATTCCCCTTTTTACAAATGTGCGAAATGTATGGACGCGAAACTGTTATGAATAGCCCTCAGCTAACAATAACGAACAGACCGGTAGATAAACGAGATAATTACGTTAAAAGATGTGTTGCCATTCCCGGTGATACACTTAAAGTTATAAATAGCGTATTGTATATTAATAATCAATTAGCTTATCAAGCACCTAAAATTCAAACTTCTTACAAATTAGAAATTGATGCCCAAAAAGGTGGAAATGTCTATACATTAGAAGATGATTTGAAAAAATTAGGAATTCATGATCAAAATTATAGACCAGCATCTGATAATTCCTATGAAGTCCATACCGATAATGAAAGGTTTCAAGAGTTGAAGAAAATTAAATACTTAAAATCGGTTACTCCTATCATTTATCCTGCTCCAGATTCAAACAACTTTTTGTTTCCTCACGATCGAATTAATTATCCATGGAGTATTGATAATTATGGACCATTAGTGATGCCAAAAAAAGGAACTCCAATAGCTCTAAATTTAAATAATTTATCGACCTATCAAAGAGTAATACAAATATATGAAGGCAATCAATTAGCTGTAGAAAATGGAAAAATATTTATAAACGGAAAGGAATCAAATAGTTATACTCCTAAAATGGATTATTATTTTATGATGGGTGATAACCGTCACAATTCACAAGATTCTAGAGCTTGGGGTTTTGTTCCAGAAGATCATATTGTCGGAAGACCATTAGTTATTCTGATGAGTTGGGATAAACTAAAAGGACGAATTCGTTATGAAAGAATATTAAATTGGGTAAGTAGTAAATTTACGCCTAATGGGTTTTAAAAATAAATAGAATGGCAAAAGTATTAATTATAGATGATGAAAAGAGTGTAAGAAACTCATTAAAAGATGTTTTAGAATATGAGAAGTACACTATTGATACCGCTGAAAACGGTGTAGAAGGATTAGAAAAAATTAAAAATGAAGTGTATGATTTAGTACTTTGTGATATTAAAATGCCAAAAATGGATGGAATTGATTTGTTAGATCAATCGCTTCAATTATATCCTACATTAAAATTTATTATGATTTCGGGGCATGGAAATGTTGATACGGCTATTGATTGTGTTCGAAAAGGTGCTTTTGATTATATTCCCAAACCACCCGATTTAAATAAACTTTTAATTACAGTTAAAAATGCGCTAGAAAATAAAAATTTAAAAGAGGAAACCACTATTTTAAAAAATAAAATTCATCGTTCTAAAGAAATAGTAGGGAATAGCAAAAGTATACAAAATATTAAAGATACCATATTAAGAGTTGCTCCTACGGAAGCAAGAATTTTAATTACAGGACAAAACGGAACGGGTAAAGAATTGGTAGCGCAATGGGTTCATCATAATAGCCATCGAGCAAAAGGTCCATTTGTAGAAGTGAATTGTGCCGCAATTCCTAGCGAATTAATAGAAAGTGAACTTTTTGGTCATGAGAAAGGTAGTTTTACTTCTGCAGTGAAAAATCGTATAGGTAAATTTGAACAAGCTAATGGAGGTACTTTGTTTTTGGATGAAATAGGAGATATGGATGCCGCTGCACAGGCAAAAGTGCTCAGAGCATTGCAAGAAGGGAAAATTACTAGAGTAGGTGGCGAAAAAGATATCAATGTAGACGTTAGGGTAATAGCAGCAACAAATAAAAATCTTGATTATGAAATTACAAGAGGCAGTTTTAGATTAGATTTATATCACCGTTTGAGTGTTATTTTAATTCATTTACCAACACTTAATGAACGTAAAGAGGACATTCCAATGTTGACGGAGCGTTTTTGTGAGCAAATTTGTGATGAATATAAAATGCCAATAAAACAAATTACACCAAGAGCTTTTGAATTATTAAAAGCATATGATTGGTCAGGTAATATTAGAGAATTAAAAAATGTCATTGAACGTTTAATTATTCTTAGCCCTGAAAAAATTACCGAAGCGGAGGTTGAGCAGTTTGCAATGAAATCAAATTTAAGTCAGAATAAAGGAAGTCTTCTCGAAGTTTTTGACCGCTTCGATCGTTTTCAAGAATTTAAAGATTTTGTTGAAAAAGAATTTATAGAATTTAAACTTCAAAAACATTCGTGGAATGTAAGTAAAACTGCGGATGATATAGATATACAAAGAAGTCATTTGTATAATAAAATTGAAAAATTTGAACTTAAAAAAAATATAAATTAATAAATTAAAATTAGTATCATTTTTTATGGGAAGAGCATTTGAATACAGAAAAGCAAAAAAAATGGCGCGTTGGGGTAAAATGGCTGTTACATTTACGCGTATTGGTAAAGAGATTTCAATGGCAGTAAAAAGCGGAGGCCCCAATCCGGAAACAAACACCCGTTTAAGATTGGCAATTCAAAATGCCAAAGTTGCCAATATGCCCAAAGATAATGTGGATCGTGCTATTAAAAAAGCAAGTAGTAAAGAAGATAAAGATTTTGATGAGATTTTATATGAAGGTTTTGGCCCTCATGGTGTTGCTTTCTTGGTAGAAACGGCAACAGACAATACCAATAGAACGGTTGCTAACGTTCGTTCTCATTTCAATAAATGTGGTGGTGCACTAGGAAACTCAGGTTCTGTTGAGTTTCTATTTGAGCATAAAGCTTTTTTTACAATTGATATTTCTGGAAGAGATATTGAAGAAGTAGAATTAGAGTTGATAGATGCTGGTTTAGAAGAAATTGGTAATGAGGAAGGAGAAAGCTATGTTCAAGTTGGGTTTACTGATTTTGGGAAAATGCAACAAACGTTAGATAGTTTAAATATTCCGATTCTATCTTCTGAAAAAGAACGAATCCCAATGACGTATAAAGAAGATTTAAGCGAAGAGCAACGCGCTGATATTGAAAAACTTATAGAACGACTTGAGGAAGATGAAGATGTACAAGCAGTTTTTCATAACATGAGTGACATCTAAATTGATATACATAATTAAATCCCTCTTAAAATATGTTCATTTGGATCAAATGGTTTTACATTTGAAAGTGCTAGCCATTTAATCGCTAAATCAATTAGTTGATCCGTTGGTTTTACGTTGTTTGAATTAATAAATATACCTGTCTCGATAAGTGATGACTCCGGAATTAATCCAATTAGTTCACATCCTTCAACATAGGTGTCGTATTTGATTGCTCGTTCAATGCAAGATCTAAACACCATGTGTAATGGACTTGATTTAATATCAGTAATATTAATAGAAACTTGCATTTTTTTAAATTCAGGTATATACCAACCAATGGCGCGCACACCTCGATGTAATCCTTTAAAATGTACTTTTTCTCCATGAATTTGTGTCCAGTATCCAGTTTCTCTTATTTCTTTAGCAATTTGATTTGCGATTTCTAATGAACCACCATTAATATTGATATTAATTGCGATTAATAAATCACGATGACCCATGACAGAGCCACCAAACGTCTTATGAAATTGTTTTGGTCCAAAATCAGGAGTCCATTCAGGATGATTTATTTTTTCAAACCAACCTTCATACTCTCCTTTTCTTATGGAAGCTAGATATTTTCTATTTGAAAATAAAGCTGATTTTTCATATAAGAAAATTGGAATTTGAAAATGATCTGCTATTTTTTTTGCTAAAATTTGAATTTTATTTTGAAGTTGAATAGGATTGTTATCCCCCAATATTACAAAAGGACAAACATCAATGGCGCCCATTCGCGGATGCGTTCCTTTATGTTTGGACATATCTATAAGATTAAAACATGCCTCATAAAGTTTATAAACTACGTTCAATACATCATCTTCTTTTCCAATAAATGTAAAAACCGTTCGATGAACACTTTTTCCAATATCTCTATTTTTTAACTCGACGCCTTCCGAATTTGAAATTATGGTTGATAATCTATCTAAAAAGTTTAGATTTTGACCTTCACTAATATTTGGAATACATTCTATTAAATCCATTTTTTACTTTAATGAATTCAGCGCATCTTGAGCTTCTTTAAATTCGGCATCAAAAACCAATGCTTGTTTAAATGCTGCTTTTGCTTTTTCTTTATTTCCATTGATTTTTTCAATTTTACCAATCATAAAATAGGAATCTGGAAATGTTGGGTCCACTTTTGTAGCGATATTAAATTGCTTTAGCGCAACATCATATTTCTTTTTTTCAAAATTAATTACTCCAATACTGTATATCGCATCTACATTTTGAGGAAAAAGAGCAATTATGTCATTATATGCATTTTCAGCCATTTCAAGTTTGCCTATCGATTTATAAAAATAGGCTTTGCTTAATCTTGCAGAAGTGTTTTGATTATTCACTTTTACCGCATTATCAAAATAAACAATTGCTTTAGAGTCTTTTCGTTGTGCGTATAATTCGCCTATTTGTTCATAGGGTTCATCCCAAGATGGATTTTGTTCAGATGCTGTCGTAAAATTGGAAAGTGCTTTTTCAAAATTATTGGATTCTTTATATGCAAATCCCTTATAAAAATAGGCTTCAGCAAAAGTAGGCTCCCTTTTTAAAGCATTATTTAAATGATTAATTGCAGTTTGATAATCTTTTGAATAAATATTAAATTTTCCTGCCAACATATGATAGTATGGATTTTCCGGAGCATATTCAATCGCTTTGTTTAAAGCCATCGTAGCTCGATCGATATTGCCATTTTCAAGCATAAATTCACCAATGGTTGCATAATATTTTGCATTGGTAGAATCAAAAAGATTTACTTTATAAAAATCATTTAATGCCAATTCCATTTCATTTTTTTTCCAATATAATAAGGCCCTTTCATAATAATAAACTGCATTTTTAGGAGAGGATAAAATACTATCAGTATACAACGCGATTCCTCTTTCCGTTGGATCTTTTGGCAGTTCGGCGAGGTCTTTTTTATTGTTTTTACAACTTGTCATTAAAAAAAACATGAATAGTGTTATTTGATAAATGTTTAATTTAAATTGGAATATTTGATTCATAAACGCTTTAATATAAAAGTGTAAAATTACCTTTTTTTTCTTTGATTTGATTGTTTAAATGATATGTTTTTACATGATATTGATAAACTCCAGGTTCGGCTAATTTGCCTTTATAGTATCCATCCCAACCTCTAATATGTCCCTGATTAGTATCAAAAATAACTTCTCCTATTCGGTTATATATTGTTAGTGAAGCTTTTTTAATATGATTTCCTTGTACTCTAAGTTCTTGGTTCTTTGGATTTTCTGCAAATGGTGAAAAAACATTTGCTATTCCTAAATTGTAGTCATCTTCTACATCAATCCATAAACTGTCATTAATAATACATTGTTTTTTATCAATTATTTGAATGATTATATACGAACTTTTATTAGGATATGCTTCAGAAACGCTACAATGATTACAACTCATAATAATTTCTGGTTTCCAATTAATATTGTTAACTTCAAAATTTAGGGGTTCAAAATTAACTAACGTAGAAGTACCTAATATAATTTTTTTAGGATTGGCTTCTAATATATAATTTGGTTTTTCTGGTTTTTTTAGTTTAATAATTGTATCTAACAAACAGTTATTTGAATCCCAAACACGAAGGGTATAAATACCACTATCAATATCTTTAAATCTAAAAAAAGGTTGAATTGGGGTATTGTTTAATTGATAGAAAAAAGGTGCTCCATTTCCTCCGTCAACATAGACGTCAATTTGACCATTCAATTTGTTATAACAACTAGGTTCTATGATATCTAAAGCGTTGATTTTATATTCAGGTAAATCCTTTAAATCAAATAAAAAAGTGTCTTTACATAACTTACTATCTGTTAATTCTAGATTATAGTTTCCTGATGGAATTTGATCTAAAATACTATCCTTTATATTTTTATAAAACCATCTATACTGATAACTTGGATTTCCTCCTTTTGGCTGAACTACTATTTTTCCTGAAGCGTCGCCAAAACATTTTGGAATATGATATTGTGTATTTAATTGATAGGTGTCGGGTTGAAAAAGAAAAATTGAATCTTTATAAACGCAATTATTGAAATCACGTATTTCATAATAATATTTACCACTAGAAACTTGTTCTATTATCGAATCATTAGAATTGTTGCTCCATTTATATTGATAAGGTTTTGTCCCGCCAATTCCTAAGACTCTTGCCATTCCTGTTGCTCTTTTGGTGCATTCAATATCTTTTTTAAAGATTTCGGCAAGAAGCTTATTTGGTTGTTCAATCAAGACCGTTTCGGTAATAATACAATTCCTACTGTCTTTAATTCCAATGTTGTATGTCCCTTTACTTAATTTTTCGAAAGAGTCTGTAGTATTCCAAACGCTTAAATTCAAAGAATAAGTAAGTGGAAGATAATTAGAATTGGCGTTAACTTTTATAGAGCCACTATTATCTTCAAAGCAAGATAAATTGGTTTTGTTAATTGAATAAGATATTTGATTTTTTTCTTCAAAAATAGTGTCTTTGAAAATAGTTACACATTGATTTACATCAATAATTGTAACTGTATAAATTCCTTTGAGAATATTATTAAGATCTTTAGAGACGGAACCATTACTCCAATTAAATTGAAAAGGCGCGGTGCCTCCTGTTAAATTCGTTTGAATACTACCATTAGATAGATTACAATAATCTGTTGTTTTTATAAAGCTGGCCTTTACATTTTTTATCGATACAATTTCAAAAGAGTCGTTTTTTTGGCAATTTTTTGAATCCGAAATGGTTAAAAAATATTTTCCATCAACCATATTTTGGATATCTTTTGAATTGCTCCCGTTGCTCCAACTATAATTATATGGATGATTTCCACTAGTTATATTAATTTCAATTTTACTATTTAATGATTCGCAACTATTTGGTTTTACATTGGAAGTATACAATAATTCAGGAAAAGACCCTAAGCGAACATTCGCATTTCTAATACATCCTACAGAATCAATAATCGTTAAAGTATAAGTTCCAGTATCTAGGTTGTTTATCGTTTTTTGATTCATTAAATTACTCCATTCATAAACAATACTTCCAACTGCGTTTGAAACATTTGCCGTAATAGAACCATTTTTTTGTTGACATGAAGTCATTGTTGTATCGAACGAAATTTTTGGATCTGATATATTATTTAAATTAGTAAAAAAAGTGTCTTCGCATAAATCGGCATCTTTAATTTTTACCCAATAATTTCCTTGATTCAAATTTTTTATGCTTAAATTTTGAAGTGTTCCATTACTCCATGAAATGTCAAAAGGCGATTGTCCATCATTTATCGTCAAACTTATTTCGCCATTAGCGACTGCGCAAGTACTTGGTTTTAAATTGAAAACGACTCTCGCTTTTGGCTTATTATTTATTTGAATCGTTTGCGTGTCTTTACAAAAACTACTGTCTGTTACAATTACTTGATAAATTCCATTTTGCAAACTATCTATACTATCTTTTGTTGGCCCATGACTCCACAAATAAGTATATGGTTTTAGTCCAAAACGAGTTTTTAAAACAATTTGGCTATTTAGCTCTCCACATCGATTATCCAATTTTGTGAAACTTAATATAGGCACACTATCATTTCGAACTGTTGCACTATCAATAGCGATACAACCTTTTGAATCCGTAACAGTAACGATATATTTTCCGATATTAACATTTAATAAATTATTGGTATTTTGGCCTGTATTCCATTGCCAAGAAAAAGGACTTGTTCCTGAATTTAATTCGGTGTTTATAGCGCCTTGTTTTCGTTGACAATTAATAGGTAATGCATTTAATTTTAAAATTGGCTTTGAAGAATTTAATACACGAATGGAAAATGAATCTTTACAGCCATTGGCATCCGTACCGACCAATTTGTAAAAACCACTATCAATATTGGTTAAATTTTGTGTGGTTTGTCCAGAATTCCATTGAAATTGCAATGGCGTTTTAAACTTTTGGGGAATAGAAATAATGGAGCCATTTACCTGGCCGCACGTGGCATCTGTTTTGTTAAAACTAAGTTTGAAGGTGTCCTGAAAAATTTGAATAGTCGTATCTAAAATACATCCAATTGAATTTTGAATTTTAATTAAATACATGTTAGGATTTAAACCTGTAAAACTGTCATTTGAAGTATACAGGTTTTGATTAATTTTATATTGAAACGGTCCACTTAAATTTTGCATTTTTATTTTAATCGTGCCCGTTGGATTACAACTTGCATTTGTTTGATTAATTTGAAGAAAATCATTTTTAATATCATTGACTTTAACAAATGCAGAATCCTCCGTTTTACATCCAATACTATTAGAAGTAGAAAATTTTATGAAAAAATTAGAGTTTGAATTAAATGAAATCGTTGTGTCATTTAATTTTGTATGCGAAATGCCGCTCCAAATGGTAGAATAACTTTCATCAGAAATTACATTGCCAACGATTGAAGTAACAACATTAGAACAAATTTTGATTGTATCATTCAATTGGGCTCGAGGTGCTTTTTTTACAAAAATAGAAATATTGCTATCAATAGCATTACATTTTGGTAGTTTTACAGAAACGTTATAAATCAGATTGTAGTTTGAAGTTTGATCATTCTTCAAAAAACGCGGGTTAGCAATATTGCTATTCGACAAATACGTGCTTGGAGTCCATTTAAAACTATATAAATTTGATAAAGAGTCATTATATAATAGTACAGAACTAAACTCACAAATTGTCGTATCATTCGCCGCATTAAAAATGGAAACTTTTCGATCTAAAATTTTAAAGATAAACGTGTCTTTATAAAATAATTCATTGTTTTCTGCTATAACTACTAGTGAGTCATTAATTTCTCTAATATTATCATCAAGGGCTAATAAATTAAGTTTAAATGAGACACTATCTTTTTTTATCGTTATTGAGTCGGGTAGAGAGGCAATCTCACTTAAATTGTTGGCATTTCCTGTGAAGTTTAGTTTAATTGAAATATCTTTGGTGGCCGCTTTACTTAAAGCGAAATTTATACTACCATTTTGACAGCCTTCTCCTAAAAATAAAGGATTAGTAATCGTATCTCCCGAAGATTTTGCAATTGCACTTAATAATGGGTTTGAAATAAATGAGCCTGCTTTAAAAAAAATACCAGAGTCAAAAAGTGCATCAAAAACATCTACTATTGCCAGCTTTAAGGTATAGGTTTGAAAAGGTTGAACAGGATGTTTTGCAGTTAGTAGAGTGGTTAATCCATTATATGCTAAATTTACACCCACATTATTGCTAGTATAATACTGAGTAAATGGAGAACCTGTACCTAAATTATTACAAGTTGAAATCAAATTAGGTTGCATTACTACGCCATTATTAATTGTATTTATCGAAATTGGAATATTTGTACCCGGCACGGTTGCAATATTTTTTTTTCCAGTAATACCTGGCCCAGATAAAAATAATCCAAAAATATCATTTAATTGAGAACAATTAAAACTTGGATATTCTTCAGAAGCAAAAACATAATCAAAAAATATTGAATCGCCTTTAGGAATAAAACTAAATTCTAAAGCGCAAAGATCCAATTGGCTTAAAGCGCCTAGATTTGCAATATCTGGATCTGGTGTATTTGTAGATCGAATTGTGTTACTTCGATTAATGGAGGCAATTCCAGGAACTTGACTCGCTAAACCATTGGTTAAAACGATTCCAGAATCAATAGGGATAACCGTATTGGTACTATTAAAAAAACCAAGTGCATTTCCTGAACAATTTAAAGTGGCACTGGTTATACTTATTTGGTCATTTCCCACAAGCTTTTGCGCCATTTGCATAGCAGTTCTGTTTGGTAAAACCGAAATCTGACCTTTTAGATTTAATAGAAATAATAATTTTGATAATAAAAATAGTTTTCGCATTCAAAATATTTGATTACAAAAATACGATAAAATTAGTTTTTAAACCAATTTTATCGTATTTTTAAAATTATTTTAATAATGAAACATTTTTAAAATAAGAATTAAGGCTCAAGCTCTTCTTTAATTGTTGCATCTGCCGCATTCGTTTTTACACTTTCAATGCCATTTTCCATTGTCGCTTTAGATTCATACATTTGGCTAGAACCAACGATTTGGCCATTAGAAGATTTAAGATTAAAATAGACTTTGCCATTTTTACTTTCCAAACGATCAAAACGACCATCTTCTTTTGAATTTTTAACGACGCTTTCAATACCATTTTGGCAAGCAGCTTTGGTCGTGTAACCTTCACTTGATAAAATAATTTGACCATTTTTGGCTTTCAAATTAAATTGAAATTCACCATTCTTTCTTTTACTAATAACGAAAGTACCCATAAAGTTTAAATTTAAGTAACAAAACTATAAGTAATTTTTAATACAAAAACAAAAAATAATAAATTTTTATTTTTTTAACATAGGGCGCATTAATCCTTCTTGCGTAACACTTGCTATCAATTTGCCTTCCATTGAAAAAATCTTACCCGTTGTAAAACCTCTTGCATTGGAAGCAAAAGGACTTTCGATACAATATAAATGCCATTGCGTTAAATCAAAATCTCGATGAAACCACATCGCATGATCGATACTGGCTAAATAGGTGTTTTCAAAATTAGCTTCTGAAGCGTGAGGCGCTAAAGCGGTCGTTAGAAGATTAAAATCTGAAATATAACTTAAAATCTGATGCTGATTGGATAACGATAAATTTGGGTCATTTTCTTTCAATCGAAACCAAACTTGCCTTGAAGCTTTTTCATTTTTTGGATTATGAAAATCTTGAATTTGAACGGGTCTAAACTCAACAGGACGATCAATTTCTAAGTATTTTTTTAAAGAAAGAGGTAATTGGTCTTTAAACGTTTTGTATATATCATCCCAAGAAAGTAGAAATTCAGGTAACTTAACATCAGGCTTCATATCGGATTGATGTTCATATCCAATTTCTAGTATTTGAAATGATATTGAAATGATAAATATTGTTTTATCATTTTGTTTAGCTAAAACTCTTCGTGTAGAAAAACTACTTCCATCTCTTACATTTTCAACTTCGTAAATAATGGGTTCATTAAGTTTGCCAGGCAATAAAAAATAACTATGAAGGCTGTGAGCCTGCCGATCCTTTGAAACCGTTTGATATGCAGCATAAAGCGATTGTGCAATTACTTGACCTCCAAATACATTTGGGCTACCAATAAATGAATTTTCTCCTTTAAATTTATTTTCATTAATTTTTTCTACGGCTATTAATTGTACGAGTTTTTTTAAATCCAACATGATTTTTAAATATTTTCAAAAATACAATTTTTTTAATATTTATGGGTTGGTAAAATATATAAAGTGAACAAAATCAATAAATAAAAATATTTTTAAATGTTTTCATTGTACTTTTTTTTTAAATCCTATTTTTAATTAACAAAGAAAAAATATTGAATATTCAAAAAACAAAATATATTTGCAAGGTTTATTAAATAATTTAATTGTTTTTGTGAAAAAGATTTATTTACTAGTATTTTTTGTTTTTAACATCATTTCCATATTCGCCCAAGGTCGAATAGGTGGAACGGTTACGAATAATCTTAAATTACCAATGAGCGGTGTTGTTGTTAAGATTGTTGGAACTAGATTTCAGACTCAGACTAATACGGATGCCAATGGATCCTTTATTTTTTCGAATATAAATAGTGGGACTTATATGATTGTTATCAAAGAATCTGAATATTTTGAATTTACGGAAGAAATAGAATATATAAAAGGCGAAGATTATCGAATAAATGACATTGTATTAGAAAAAATAAATGCGTCTAAAGATATTACTATCGAACTGCCTACGAGTGCCGTTTTTGATGACGAATCCAATAATAATAGTTCTGGAAATGATATTTCTTCTTTACTTAATGCGTCTCGCGATATATTTTTAAGTGCCGCTTCATTTAATTTATCACAAGGAGGTTATCGTGTGCGTGGTTATGATAATTTCCAGGATTTAGTAATGGTAAATGGCGTACCTATGCAAAATTTATTTCGAGGTGGTGATGTAGCTTATGGGGATTTTGGAGGTTTAAATGATGTCTTAAGATCTAGAAATACCTATTTTGGTATCAAAGCAATTCCATTTAGTTTTGGACAAATGGCCTCAACGGTTGATATAGATGCGGAAGCATTGAATCAAAGAAAAGGAATGCGATTGAGTTATATGAATACCAATCGTAACTTTAGGAATCGATTGATGGGAACGTACAACAGTGGAATGCTAAAAAATGGCTTTTCATTTTCCGTTTCAGGTTCTTTTAGAGGCGCTGAAGAAGGTTATGTTCCTGGTACGGCTTTTGAAAGTTTTGCTGGTTTTTTCTCTGTGTCAAAAATATGGTCACCAAAGTTAAATACAACGCTTACCGCTTTCGCATCTAAAAATAAACGAGCGGTTCAAGGTAGCTCTATCCAAGAATTTATGGATTTAGCCAAAACCAATTATTATAATCCAAGTTGGGGTTGGCAAGATGGTCATAAAAGAAGTGCGAATTTAAGAAATGATTTTATTCCAAATATTATACTAAGTAACGAATGGAAACCCAATCATTCTACAACTTTAAATTTTAGTGTGGGATATCAATTTGGCGAACATAAACGAATTGGCTTAGATTGGTACAATTCATATAATCCAAATCCTACGTACTATAGAAAAGCACCAAGTTTTTATAAAGATGATATCATTTTAAGAGATCAACTTATTCAAGATTACACTAACAATCCTGAAAAATTGCAAATTGATTGGGATGCTTTGTATAATGCAAATTATACTTCAAGAGAATTAATCCCAGGTTCTCTTACCGATAGCGGCAGATGGGCTCGATATATGATGTCTAGCCAAACAGAGAAATTAAGTAATTTAACAGCAAATGTCATATTAAATAAAAAAATTAATGAATCTATAGAACTTCATGCGGGCGTTTTGTTTCAAAATTCTTTGAATGAACAATTTCGTGAAATTGAGGATTTAATGGGTGCTGATTTTTTTGTAAATATCAATCAATTTGCAGAAAGAGCAGATCCAACGAATCCTAGTGCCAAACAAAATGATTTAAATAATCCAGATAAAATTGTAAAAGAAGGAGATATATATGGTTATCATTATCTAGGAAGAGTTACAAAAATGAGTAGTTTTTTACAATGGTTATTTAGTGTAGATCGAACGGACTTTTATATTACAGGTAATATTGAACATACTTCAATGCAACGAAATGGTTACATGCGAAGTGGTGCTTTTGCAAATAACTCATATGGAAATTCAAATCAAGTTTCAATTTGGAATTTTGGTGTCAAATCCGGTTTTACCTATAAATTTGATGGTAGAAATTATGTTGGAGCCCAAGCGCTTCATATGAGTCGTCCTCAAGAGTTTAATCAAATTTTTGTATTGCAACGAACGACGAATACCGTTTCAGATAATTTATCAAGTCCTACAATTACATCTTTAGAATTAAATTATAATCATCGTGGTCCAAGATTTAAGTTTTCTTCTAATGTCTTTATTACCGAAACAAAAAATGAATCCAGTCAACAAACCTTTTATACCGAGCTTACTAATAGTTTTGGTAGTTTGATAATGAGTAATATAAATAAACGATTTTTGGGAATAGAAATGTCGGCTGATGTTCAGTTAGGCGCTGGATTTAGTGCTACATTTGCGGGTGCATTAAATGATAATGAGTTTATCTTAAGACCAAAAGTTGATTTCTATTATGACAATTTAGATCGAAGAGAACCTACTGAAACCGTTTATTTTCATGGATTACATGTAGCAAATGGACCTCAAACTGTTGGTATGGCTCGTTTAAATTATAATTCAAAGCAATTTTGGTCTGCTTCCGTAAGTTTAAATTATTTTGGTGACAATTATGTAGAACCAAGCCCTCAAAGACGTTCAACGGAAGGTATAGATAATGTACCTATTAATTCAGATTTGTATTATCGTATTATTAAACAAGAAAAGACAAATAATGCATTTACTTTAGATGCTTCATTTAGAAAATCGATTTACTTAAATAAGTATATAAAATCACTTAAAAAAAGATTATACTTAGATATCAATTTGAGCGCAAACAATATTTTAAATGTAACCGATTATGCGCGTAATGGAAGAGAGCAACTACGATTTGATTTTAGAGAAAGAGATCCTGATAAGTATCCAAATCGTTATTTTTACATGTTAGGACGAAATTATGCAGCAATTATCACACTAAGATTTTAATTAAAATTCAAAATATACTATAATGAAAAATGTAATTTTATCAACAATATTTTTAGCTTTTGCTTTATTAGGATGTGTTAAGGATGATTTTGATCGCCCAAATCCATATGAAGACCCACCTTTAGTAGTCAATCAATCTATAAAAGGGTTAAAAGATTATTTTATTAAATACAGTGATTCAACAAAAATCAATGTAAAATCTATTGATGAAAATTGGGTAATTTCTGGTATTGTAACGGCAGATGATAAGTCTCAAAATTTTTACAAAGAAATCGTCATTCAAGATTCTACCGCAGGTATCGGTATTTTGATTGATCAAAATAGCTTATACAATGACTATCCAATTGGCAGAAGAGTTTTTATAAAATTAAAAGACATGAGTATTGGTATGTCTAACAATTTGATTCAGCTTGGAGGTTATGTTGATAGTGTTTCTAGACCTAATGTAAAAGGATTGGGACGTTTGGTTTCTACTAAAATTAAAAATCATTTAGTGAAAGGAACCCTGACCCCTGCGGATAAAATTATACCTCTACAAATCTCGATAGATCAATTATCAAATGATTATCAATATCGTTTAATTCAGCTAAATGATATGGAGTTTACTTGTAATGATGTAAATAGTACCTATGCGGATGCGGTAAATCAAAATGATGCTTCAAGAACGTTGTCCGATGGTAAAGGAAAATCAATTATCGTTAGAAGTAGCGGTTATTCTTTATTTGCAGGAACTCGTGTGGCTCAATTGAATGGGGAAGCTGTTGGGGTTTATACGGTTTACAATAATGATAAACAATTGAAATTAAGAGATATTACGGATTTGAAATTTACAAATCAACGAATTGAACCTTGCGAAGCAGGTCCTCCTATTAGTATCAAAGAATTAAGAAGCTTATACAAAGGAGCTGCAATTACAATGAAAGCGGTTGCAATTGAGGGAATTGTTATTTCAGACAAAAATGCTTTAAATATTAACGAACGTAATTTAATCTTACAAGATTCTTCAGCCGGAATAATGCTTCGATTTACATCGAATCATTCATACAATGTAGGAGATAAAATTAAAGTTAATTTGAGAGGGGGCACTCTAGAAGAGTTTGGTGGTACACTTCAAGTAAATAATGCACCAAATGGAAATGTTGATTTTATTGGTAGCAATTTTACAATAACACCTCGCGTTGCTACAGTTGCCGAAATAAGAAACAATTTTGAAGCGTGGGAGTCTACTTTAGTTAAAGTTCAAGGCGCTACTATAACTGGTACAGGATCAAGTGCTTCAAAGTTTGTTGGAAGTAAAACGGTAACTCAATCTGGACAAACATTAACTTTATTTACAGCTTCGGCAGCTACTTTTGGCTCTTTGGATTATCCTACCGGTAGTGTTGATATTGTGGCTTATTTAGGTCAATTTAATACAACATTACAATTGCAAATACGAAATGAAAAAGATGTAACTGGCGGTACTGGCGGTGGCGGAGGTAGTTCGCTTACTAAAATTCGAATAGATTCTCTTCGAATGAAAGGAACAGGTGCAACTGTTGGTAGTCATTTTATTGAAGGTATTGTTATTTCGGATAAAGATAATAAAAATACAAATGGTCAAAATATGATTGTTCAAGATGGAACATTTGGGGGAATTTGTATTCGATTTACAGCTACGCATAACTTTGCGCTTGGCGATAAAGTAAAAGTAAATTTAGATGGCAGTTTGGCACTTTCGGAGTTCGAAAGATTATTGCAAGTAAGAGATGTCCCATTAGCTAATGCTTCAAAAATTTCTTCTGGTAATACCATAACGCCTGTCATTTTAACCCCAAATCAGCTAACTGCCGATTTTGAGAAATATGAATCTATGTTAGTTCGAATTAACGATGCTACGTTACCTTCAGGAACATATAATGGAACTAAAACCATTACAACGTCGAGTGGAGATTTTAAATTGTATACGATGACTACGGCCATGTTTTCAGGAAATACAATGCCTACAGGTTCGTTAAGTTTAATTGGATATGTAGATCAAGGCACTAATGATAACCGACTAGTATTAAGAAATCCAGCAATAGATGTTATTGGAGGATCAGGCGGTGGAGGCGGTGCCACAACCGATAAAACCATTATGGAAATTCGTAATATGTTTAGTGGTAATGGAGTTATACTTGGAAAATATAAAATCAAAGGAGTTGTTATTTCGGATAGAATTGCAAATAATACTCAAAGTGCTAATATTGTAATTCAAGATGCAACGGGCGGAATTGTAGTAAGATTTTCAGCTTCCAAAACAAGTGGAAC
Organism: Chitinophagaceae bacterium; assembly: GCA_017495115.1. Lineage (GTDB taxonomy): Bacteria > Bacteroidota > Bacteroidia > Chitinophagales > JADJOU01 > CHPMRC01. The sequence continues at coordinate 169,913 of JAFEIJ010000013.1, forward strand.
ACCTGTAAATCATAGTTTTAATCTAAATGATGAAGTTGAGATTGTTTTAGAAGGGGATTCTTTAAGTAAGTTTAGAGGATTGTTACAAATAAGTCGTGCCCAAGTTTCTGAAGCGACGAAAGTTGGAACAGGTTCCATATCACCTCGAGTTGCAACTATTCCCCAGATTATCGCTAATTTTAATCAATGGGAATCCACTCTAGTTAAAGTAATTAATGTGAATTTAACACCCGTTGATAGCACATATTCTTCATCTACTTCTAATACTACAAATCCTAGATATATTAATAATGGAACGGATAAAATGGTCTTATTTACTAGATTTAGCGCAACAAGCTCATTAAATAGGGCTACTTTTTATAATGATCTGATGCCAAATGGAGTTAGAAGTCTTACAGGGTTATTAACTTTTTTTGATATACAACAGATTTCAATTAGGAATTCATCGGATATACAATAATTTATAAATTTAAATAGTTTTTAGCCTCGTGTTTTTTATCACGAGGCTTTTTTTTTGTTGTATTTTTGTGTAATATTTAAAAATAGAGTTCAATGAAAAATAGAATCATACTGATAGCCTATTTAATTTTAGTTCAAGTAGGCGCTATTTTTTCGCAATGTGCTATGTGCAAAGCCAATGCCGAGCAAAGTGTTTCAAATGGTTCGCAAACCGGAAACTGGCTCAATTATGGTATACTTTTATTAATGACGATACCGTTTGTTTTTTTTATTTTGGTTTATTGGATGTATCGAAAAAATAATAGTGAATCGTAACCTTTACTTTTTATTTAATTTCCGCCCTCGCTCGCATCCTGCGAGTGAACAATTATTTGGCTTCTAGCCATTAATTTTCAATTTAAAAATTAAATTATTAAAATAAAATCAAGATTATTATGTATATTTGCTTTAATAATATACCTTGTATTGTGAATAGAATAATGAAAAAAAGCGAGACGTTTGTATTAAAATCAAAAGCAAAGTACGAAAAATTTATTAAGGTATTCATTGAGTATTTTATTTTGTATTTTTTCAAATTTAATTAAAATTCGAAATTTATTTGTATTTTTGCATAAACAATAAAATGTAAGATATGGAAACGCTTATAATAGAATCAGAAGGAGACACCCTAGAAAAGATTAAGTCTTATTTAAGCGAACTCAATGTAACCTTTAAGACAAAAAAGAAAAAAGAAAAGCCCTATAATCCAGAGTTTGTAAAAATGGTGTTGGATGCAAGTAATGAGCCTAGTATTCCTTATTCAGATGATTTAAGAAAAGAATTGTTTGGTAAATGAAGTATCAAATCGAATTTAAGAACAAAGCTGTAAATGATATTAAAAGATTAAAATCTTCAGGAAGAAAATTAGATTTAGATAAATTGTTTGCTATTATAGAAGAATTAAAACAATCACCAACTGTTGGTATAGGAAATCCTGAGCCACTCAAACATAATTTGTCAGGATTTTGGAGCCGAAGAATCAATAAAAAAGACCGACTCATCTACCAAATCATAGAAGAACCTGATAATTTGGTGGTGATTCTATCTGCTCTTGGGCATTATGATTAAGATTTGGCTTAATATTACCAATAATTTCTAACAAAAACCTTTTGCGTATATTTTGAGAATGAGTAATTATTCAGCTTCTAGCCATTAATTTTCAATTTAAAAATTAAATTATTAAAAATAAATTCAAGATTAACTTGGGTTAAAGTCTCTCGCAGGATGCGAGGAGGTGAATCATAACCTTTACTTTTTATTTAATTTATAAAAAACAAACAATCCTTCTTCATACATCTTAGTGAAATAATCTGCTTTTTTATTCTTTTCAAATGAATCTGAAATTTTAGAGTATAAGTATATTTCATATTCTTGTTTAGTTAAAAATGAAATGGTATCTTTTTCAATTTTTGGCCAATTTATTGCATTATGTGAATAAAAAGAGGAAGCATAAGACGTGGAGTTGTAATTCCAAAATAAAGCATTTTCATCATGTTTATTTTTTATAAAGTCAATATAGCTTCCTTGTGCAATACGTTCAATTTTTGGCAAATAATATAATAAGACTACTTGACTAACAATTAATGTATTAAAAAACAATATCGCCGTGCCCGTTCGAATGTGTTTAAATGAAATTAAAACAATCGAAATAATTAAAAAAACAAAAAAGAAAATTCCAAAGCTGATTTCCCAAACTTCCCAATTAAATGCTTTACTCAAAGTTTCATACAGCGTAGGATCTTGAATATATTTAAACAAAAAGTCAATTCTTGCTTTTGTTAAAGGAATAATTATTAAAATAAGCGCCCAAACAAGACCAACTATAATTAAACCTATATAAAATCTAAAATCTAAAGTTCTTTTTTTGCTCAAAAATTGAAATACCGTGTAAGAAGCTAAAAAAGAAATTGGAAAATAAGCGAGCGAAGAATAATGTACATATTTATGTTTAATAAAGGTAGCTATAAAAAAAATCACAATCAAACAGCCCACCATAATAATTCTAAATATTTTTTGTAAAGTGGGCTCGTATGAGCTATTTTTAAAACTTCCAAATGCAAAAATGGATGCAGGAAAACATCCAATCAATAAAATAATAAAATGAAAGGTTAACCGTTTGCCAAAACTAACATTATGAATTTGATAATCATTTTTTTGATATTCCCAAAAAAGATTAAAATAATCCCAGTTTAAATTCGATTTGTAGGTGATTAAAACCCAAATAAACATAAATAAAAATACGGCAAAAGTCCATCTTATAATATTCGTATAACCAAAACCATATTTACCGCTAGAACTTATAAATAATAACCAATATGATAAAACCACTACAAAATAGGCTTCAAACCCGTTGGTGAGTATCGCGCCAAAACAGGCAAAGGCACTCCAATATAAATTGGTTAAAACATCCGATTTTCTGTAAAATCCATCGCCGCGTTCTTGGCGCATTTCGATGACACGGCTCATGTTATATAAACTTAAAAATACAAAAAAATTGTACCACGGCTCGATCAATCCAGACTTATGATAAAGTTGGCTCAAAAACATCGATAAGTATATAAAAGCCCACAATAAGCCAAATGATTTTGAGTAGATGCGTCTTCCAATTTTATATATAGATAAAACGGACAAAAAGCCACAAACTGCATTAGGCAATCGAGATGCATATTCAGTAGGTCCGAGATATTTATAAATATAATACTGCATCTGAAAAAATAATGGTGGCTTTTCTACATAGAATTTGTCTTCAAAAATGGGCGTCCAAAATTGTTTCGAAAGGTACATTTCTTTTGAAATCGAGGCAATAAGCGTCTCATGCCAATCAAACAAATTGACTTCTCCGATAAATGGAAAAAATATCGTTAAGCAAAAAAGCGCTAAAACCGATACCGAAGATAAATTATATAATCTTTTAAGCCACATTAACTAGTCCACTTTCTTTTTCTAATGTAATGATAAATAATGCCAAAAATTAAAATACTTAATATAGGAACAATGATATTTAAAAGTTGCCATTTAAGCGCTTCTTTAGGATCTTCTGTTCTTTTTTTGTCTAACATTCGCAATTTAATTTCTTTGTTTCTTGCTGTCAATAATCCTTGCTCATCAATTAAATATTCCACACAATTTTTAAGAAAATCGGCATTTGCAAAAGTTTGTCCACTATACATTTCAAAACCTAATGGATATTGTTCGCCTTTTTGACTCACATAATTTTGAATCAAATCGCCATCGGATAAGACAATCATTTTATTTTTCACACTAAAATCTAACGTTTTTGCACCAACTTGCTGTAATTTATCCAACGCTTCGGGTTTTATTCTATTTTTGTAAACCGACTCAAAATTACCTTCTAACAAAACTCCTGCTGGAAGATACTGTTTATTGAAATATTTTAAATTGGGTTTTTCTTTAATTGCAGCTAAATGTACACGAACGGGATCGGGTAAAAAACGGCCATATTGCGAACTGGATAAAATGATATGTTTTTCAATATTATTCTCTATGGTATCGATATGCGATGTGTATTTAGATAAAATAGGATCTAAATTTTTACCAATTGGATGGCTAAAAGATGGTGAAAGAAGCGGATTGTATAACCAAGGAAATAACATCGGTTCGCCCGATTGATTATCAATAATAGGAATTGGTGCACTTTGAAGCCCGTCTTGAATTAGCGTTTTATTGATTCTTACGCCATATTTAAATAAAAGGTCATCTAAATTTAAATCAAGCGATTTGGTCATATAAACCATCGATTCATTTTGTAAATAATTGTTATCGGCATCCAATCCATCTACCAACCAAAGCGTTTTTCCACCTTGCATGATATATTGATCGATTCGAAATTTTTCATATTCCGAAAAAGGCAAAATGGGTTTTGCAATAATCAATAAATCTGTTTTAGCAGGATTCCAAGGATAAATCGTATCTTGATCTCTAGAAATAAATCCACTTCCTATAGTATTAAATGAGAAGGTATATTGACTTTCTTTCAAACTATTTAAAAAACCTTGAAGATACTTAGGTGAATACTCTTCGTGACCTTGTAAAAAAGTAATATGGTGCTTTTTGTTGCTGGTTAATTTTTTAACTGCATTAGCAATTTTATATTCAAGAGCAATTATTGAGTGATTTAACGATTCTTCCGGCGAATATCCAATTTGATTTTCTAGAATTTGAATCGGCATAAAAATTTCGCCTTTTGAAACTTTCATTGAAGGGAAAATGATTTTTTCGCTATACGCATCATCTTTTTTAATCTTCAAATTTGTAGGTTGAAAACCGTTAGAAGCCATTTCTTGATAAATGCTGTATTTTTGTTCGGGGCTCGCATTAGCAGGCACGGGATTGACGAATTCAAATTCAAAATCGGCGTTACTATACGTTTTCATTTCTTTCAAAATATCTCGTGTGGCATTTTGAAGTCTTAAAAATCCAGTCTCCAATTCACCTTCTAAGTATACTTGTATATAAATATTTTCTTTATTATTTTTCAATAATTCCTTAGTTGCATCGGATAGCGAATAACGTTTTTCAGTCGTTAAATCAAATCGTTTGTATAAATAGTTTCCTATGATATTGATTAAAACAACACTCGCTATTACAACAATAAATCGTAACCATAAATCTCGTATTTCTGGAGCTGCTTTTGAATTTGTCTTTTTATGTTCCATTTTTGATAAATAAAAGCAAATATAATGTAAATAAAATTTTTGGCTTAAAGTGTTTAACTCAATTTACGTATTACGTAAATTGAGTATTTGTAATTTAGTCAATAATATTGCCCAAAACAAATACTAGCACGGCATTATAGCTTTTTAGATTGGACTAAATTAAATACATAAATGGTATAATGCGTTAGTTGGAGTTAACCCCGTAAATGTATTGTTTTAATCTATGTTAAATTGATTGAATTGCAAGACATTACACGATTGATGGTATTTAACTAATTCGTAACATTTTGATGATCTTATTAATTAGAATTTCTTTAATAGATCCCCGATATTTTTTTTCTGTAAAGAAAATATATTTAAAAAAGAAAGTTGTGAAAAAAAATCGAGGATGACGTAGGGGAGGATAAAAACCTATGCCGTCATCTCGGAAAATTTTTCTTGAATTGCTAGTAAACTTTGAAAAATTTATTCGAGATCTCAAAAATAATTACTTTAAAAACGCTTGTTTTACTAATTCTAATTAAAACCCAAATTACGCATTAGAATATTATAAGTAATTAAATAAGGCATTCTTTTGGTTAAATCAAGTAGACGTATCATAAAGTCTTTAAAATTAATAATTTAAGTTGCATTTTGTTTACAGTAGTTGTTTACTGTAAACAAAAGTTATTCCTTTATTCTATTTCTGATATCCATCTTTTCGTGCAATATTCTCACCACTTCTATTTCGTTAGTATTCATTTGTCTGAAAAATATTAAATGTGATTTCACTTTTGAATATCGATAACCTTTTCGAATACTTTCAAAATCTTTTGTTGTATTAAAGTTTTCAGATACATATTCTATTTCGTCCATTATTAAATTATAATATCGATTTGCTTGTTCCACCGACCATGTTTCCGCTGTGTAAATCCAAATATTATTCAAATCTTCAACCGCCTTTTTGCTTAAGATAATTTCAGTCATTACAAATTGAAATTTTTATTCAGTTGTTTTAGGTTTTCATCTCGGTTAAAATCTTTTATTTTTTCGCTTTTTTCTCCAATCTCTAATTCCGAAATTAGGTTTTTTTTCTGAATTTCTTCTTGTTCAAAAAGTCTCAATGCCGTTCTTACCACCTCGCTTACCGAATTGTATTTTCCACTTTCAATTTGTTGGTTTATAAATCGTTCGTAATAATCTCCAATTAAAATTGATGTATTTCGTGCCATAATTTTATTTTTTACAAAGATACCAATAATTGGTATTAATAGTGGATTTTTATATAATAATTTTGAATTTTTCTAAATTTAATTGTTTCGACTTGAAATAAAAAGTATTGTTTGGAGCAAAGGGACTTATTAAGTTCGTTTTATCTTTTTTTTGGATTTATAAAGATTTTATTGAGTTGCAAATGCAAAAAATACACAGCATAAAGTCCTAATAATTAATACTTTAAAGTACTTTTTGTTTACAGTAGTTGTTTACTGTAAACAAAAGACTTTAAAATATGGGTCATTTAATTAAGAATGTGAATAAAAGAAAATATATCCTACATATTCCTTCTATACTGTCCGCCTACTTCGTAGAGTGCATTTGATATTTGGCCTAATGAGCAATATTTACTTACTTCCATAAGATCGGTAAATAAATTTTGATTCTTTAGCGAAGACAATTTAAGTTGTTCAAGATGTGTTTTTTGCTCTTGAGCATACACACTTTTTAAACGTTCTAGTGTTTGTATCTGTTGCTCTTTTTCTTCGGTTGTCGCGCGGATCACTTCGCCTGGAATCACTGTAGGGGAACCTTTGGAGCTCAAAAATGTATTCACACCAATAATCGGATATTCGCCCGTATGTTTAAGCATTTCATAATGCATCGATTCTTCTTGAATTTTACCTCTTTGATACATCGTTTCCATAGCACCCAATACTCCGCCACGCTCTGTAATACGATCAAATTCCATCAATACCGCTTCTTCCACCAAGTCGGTTAACTCTTCAATAATAAAAGCGCCTTGATTTGGATTTTGATTTTTTGCCAAACCTAGCTCATGATTGATAATCATCTGAATAGCCATAGCACGTCTTACACTTTCTTCTGTAGGCGTCGTAATGGCTTCATCATAAGCGTTGGTATGCAATGAATTGCAATTATCATAAATCGCATACAAGGCTTGTAATGTCGTACGAATATCATTAAAGTCAATTTCTTGTGCATGAAGACTTCTTCCACTCGTTTGGATATGATATTTAAGCATTTGGCTTCGTTCGTTGGCGCCATAAAGATTTTTAAGTGCTTTTGCCCAAATTTTTCGAGCTACTCGTCCAATAACGGCATATTCTGGATCCACGCCATTCGAAAAGAAAAAGGAGAAATTCGGCGCAAAATCATCAATATGCATCCCTCTTGATTTGTAATATTCTAAGAAGGTAAATCCATTTGAAAGGGTAAATGCCAATTGACTAATCGGATTGGCTCCCGCTTCGGCGATATGATAACCCGAAATCGAAACGGAATAAAAATTACGGATTTTTTGATCAATAAAATATTGCTGCACATCGCCCATCAATTTTAATGCAAAATCGGTAGAGAAAATACACGTATTTTGAGCTTGATCTTCTTTTAAAATATCCGCTTGAACCGTTCCTCTAACTTTTGAAATGGTATCCGCTTTTATTTTTTCATAAACCTCTTTAGGAAGAACTTGGTCTCCGGTTACGCCTAATAGCATAAGTCCTAAACCGTCATTACCTTCAGGCAATTTATCTTCTTGATATGCAATATATTTTGGTCTTGGATGATTTTTGTAAATCGCCGCAATTTTAGCTTCTACTTCGGCTTCCAATCCGTTAGCTTTGATATATTTTTCACATTGCTGATCGATGGCGGCATTCATAAAATAAGCGACCAACATCGGTGCGGGACCATTAATCGTCATGGATACCGAACAGTTAGGCTCGCATAAATCAAAACCACTGTATAGTTTTTTCATATCATCAAGGCAACAAATAGAAACACCCGAATTTCCAATTTTCCCATAAATATCAGGTCTTTTATCCGGGTCTTCGCCGTATAAAGTGACGCTATCAAAGGCTGTAGAAAGTCTTTTGGCGGGCATTCCTAAAGAAACATAATGAAAACGTTTGTTGGTACGCTCCGGTGAACCTTCGCCGGCAAACATTCGTGTAGGATCTTCATTTTCGCGCTTAAATGGATATACGCCAGCCGAATAGGGAAATGAACCAGGAACATTTTCTTGAAGATTCCAATATAAAATATCGCCCCATGCTTGGTATTTTGGTAAACTAATTTTTGGAATATTTTTTCCAGACAAACTTTTCGTATGTGTGGCGATTTTTATTTCTTTATCTCGTACTTTAAAAATATAAAATTCGTCTTGATATTGTTTAACTTTATCCGGCCAATTTTGAACAATGCGTCGATTTTCTGGCAAAAGTTGCTCCTCGATTTGTTGATATAATGTGTCTAAAGCACTCGCTAAAGTGTTATCTCCAATCTTTTTGGCTTCTTCGGTAGCCAAATGAATACCATACAGTTTTTGGGCAATATCGCGTTGCGCAATACTGTTCTTATTATAACTACGGATATTTTCAGCAATTTCGCTTAAATAACGGGTACGATGCGGAGGAATGATATAAATTTTTTCACTTTGTGCGGCCGCTTCAACGGCTTCTAATGGGAAAATATCTTGTGTAGCGTTCGACATATTCATTTTTATTTTTAAACCTATGCGCAAATTTAACCAAAATTAATTTTTGCAACGGAATGAAATTGTTTTTTGAAAAAATTAGAGTCTTTTTTAGATTTAAAAAAATTAATCTAATGACTTATTGTAATGATGTTCGATTCACAACCTTCATAATCAATCGCTTTAAATTGATTATAGCTTTTGGGGATATTGAAAACTTCACTTGTTTGAAAATATATATTTTTTGAAACTTCTTGTATCAAAAATGGTTTTTGGTTGTTTGAATCTAGTTCAAACTGAATTGAATAAGTTTGGCTTTCGTTGTTCGTTGCAATTATTTTTGATTTTAAAGAAGGATGTATCTTATTTTTAACTTCAATATTTTTATTAATCTCGCAATTGTTTTGATCTTTAATGTATACTTGATATTGACCTGCTGGAATGTTTTTAATTTCATTTTCTTTGGCTTTTGTGTTCCACAAATAACTGTAAGGAGGGCGTCCTCCGCTTATATTTATCTTGATACTGCCATTGAAATTTCCTAAACAGTAATTATCATTTACTTCTGTTACGGAATATAGAGGGTTGTATATCTTTACGGGCAAATTATTGGAGAAAAAAGGACATGAGTTGCTTGTCATTTTGAGTTTGTAATTTCCTTCATCTAGTGTAGTATGAAACGCACTATTTTTATTGGCTAATGGGATGCTGTCTTTATACCATTCAAATGAAATTTTCTTTGAATTACTTCTGAAATTTGATTGTAAATAAGCTGCGGTATGCGAGCATAGTTTTGTTTCATCTCTTTGTATAAAAATTTTTGATATTGTATCTTTATTAAAAATTATGGAATCAGTAATAGGATAATAACAAAAAGAATCTTTAATCTTAATTTTCATAATTTTTTGGCATTCATTTTTATTATGAAATAGAAAAGGAATTTCAAGTTCATATTTGTCTTTGTTTTTATATGAATTTATAGAATCAATTTTAAAAAAATATGTATTATTGATTTTATTTTGCAATACGATGTTCGGCATTTTTATTATCTCAAAATCGTTGGGAATTTCTATTTCGATGGGAACATGATACGAAGTGATTGCATTATGATTTTTTAAGTGGATACTTAGTTTAATCGTATCATTTTTAATCGGGTTTTGATTTTTTAATCTAAAATTTGTCCAAATACCTTGAGGGAAAATTTCTATTGAATCTCGATCAATACATCCATTTTGCATCACAACCTTTGTATGATAAATGCCCCACTGACAAACTTCTAAACATAAAATATTTGAAATATTTTTAGAATTAAAACTCCAACGGTATTCTTTTTGTCTTGATGGATAACTTCTAATGTTTAATGGTTCGATTTGGCATACATGTTTAATATCATTGTCAGTTTTTATTATAGCTTTTTGGGGAGCAAATAAGATTTTTGGTTTTGATTTTTTTATAATGGTATCGTTTAGATATAAACAAAAAAAATATACACCTCGTTCTTTGGTTTTTATTTTAGTTCCAGATGTATTTAAAATTAACGTGTCATTTTTATACCATAAAATTTTATCATATTTTAGAGAAGCGTTAAATACAGCATGAAGTGTTTTAGTTTCGTTAAAACAAAATGTATCGGAATATTTGCCCGCAAAATTTAAGGAAATTTCAATCGTATCCTTCTTTGTTAAATAATTTGAAAGTAATATTTTACAATTCAAAATTAAAAAAAATATCAAAAAAGAATGCATTTTTGATTTCATAATCTTTGGTTAATCATGCAAAAATATGTTTATTTCATTTAATCATATTTTTTTAGTTATTTTTACAATTGAAAATATAAATCAATGCACCCTACCCATCAAACAATAAAAGAACTATTAGAAAAAATGCATCACTTATGAAAAAATACGTCCTTGTATTATTGATGTTTTTTATATGTAATACTAAATTACAAGGACAAACATATTGTGCGAGTGGTAACACTGGTAGTATTTTGGGTGATGTGGATATTACGGATATTAAAATCTACAACGATCAAAATCAGTTGATTTTTTGGAATCCCTCGCCTTGCGGCAGCACCAATACAATGCCAGGGTCTCAAGCAGGTGCTTATGTCAATTATACCCATATGACAATACCTTTTAAAAGGGGTAAAATGTATAAAATTGTACATGTTGGAAATGGATGTACTTTTCCAAATTCTGGAAGTGATAAAATAGCAATATTTTGCGATTTTAATAAAAATGGTAGTTTTTATGATGTGGGTGATACAATATATAAAAGTAGTTTAATAATTAGCAATCCTGTTAGTATCGATTCAGGTTTTTTTACAATTCCTAACAGTATCTCTGTAGATTCGACACGTTTTAGAATTGTTATGAGTTCATATCATCCAACCCTAGGGATTGTTCCCCCTCCTTGTAATATATTTCTATTTGGCGAGACGGAGGATTATACCGCTACCTTTTGTGACCCTTATAGCCGTCAGTTGGCGGTGCAGCATGTGGTATGTAAAGGCGGAGCTACCGGAATGATAAAAGTAAATGACAGCGGCGGCAGGCTCCCTATTTCATATCGTTTTAATAATCAATCGTGGGGCGCGGTAGATAGTATATCGGGGTTATCGGCAGGGGTGCATACCATCGCCATTCGAGATAGTGTGGGTTGCACGTATTATGATACTGTGGTCGTTCAAGAACCCGCACAACCTTTATTATTGCTTCACCCTGCTTTGGCCCCTTCTTGTTATATAGATAGCCCCTTGCGAGTGGGTTTTAGTGCCAATAATTCCGTTGGAACAAAGTCATTTTATGTTAATGATACACTCATAACAAATCATATTTGGTTTTCAACGCCATACCCTTTTTATCCAAAAAGAAACTACAAGTTAAGTATTATAAATCAGTCAGGATGTCGTGTTGATAGTATAATCCAAATAGATACACTTACTTTAAAAAAAGGCTTATTAACTATCGATTCACTGACCTGTCATCGAGGCATTAAAGGCCGTATTGCTTACAGCCGCCTAAATTCCAATGACTTTGATATGTTTTTTTCTATCAATTCATTGTCGCCTAGTGCCAGTATTACCTTGCCCAATATCGATGAAGGCTCCTACATTGTAAGGAGTCATCAAAGCCGCTCGGGTTATCCAGATTGCATCATCAGCGATACGGTAAAATTGGTGCGTCCGCCCCGTATTATAGATAGTTTTGCGTTGAAGCCCTACCGCTGTTATGCCAATGATACGGCAACCGTCGATTTGTTTTTTAAAGATACCCAAGCGCGCCGTTTTGTATGGAAGCGCCAAAATAAAATGAAAAACGTATGGGAAGCATGGGAGTATTTAGGCGACACCGCCAACCATATGAAAGCCGATGGATATGTCGGTTGGATGGATGTGTTGGTTACAGAACCACAAAGTGGCTGTCAAGATTCGATGCGTTTTCAGTTTGACAATAATATCCCTGCGCCCATTCAGGACTTTAAATATTTACCCATCAAAGGTCCTTTAAGTTGCCAAGACCGCGATACATTGCTTCCAACCGTTTTAAAAATCCTAAATTTTAAATCGCCAGTCCGTTACGACTTTTATTATGATATGCTCAATAGCATTTATATTAATAAAACATTTTATAGCGATACCATATTTGATCTTCCATTTAAAGGGCATCATAATGGATACCATATCATCGCCACCGATTCTTTGGGTTGTAAACTCGATTTTGCTTTTGAGTTTTTCAAAAAAAATAATGTAAAAAATTCGTTTATCCAATATGTAGATTATCCTTCATGCTACAACAATTATTATGGCTATATTTCGGTTGTTGCTACTGGATTCTTTCCTTTGCGCTTGGTGATTAATGACACTATAACCTATTGGGATTCCATATCGACGCATTCAAGAACATTTGGTATAAAACAAAAATTTGTCGACTCGTTTAAAGTATCCATAATCGATTCGATAGGTTGCCGTTGGGATTCGTTTTTTGTTATGGACAAAACCCCTTTAAATTTATTAAATGCTACAGCAAGTGTTACGCATGTAAGCTGTGCATCTGGCACCGATGGTCAGATTAGAATTACCCCACCAACCAATGGTAAACCACCATATTCTTATAGTATTGATAGTGTCAATTATCAAACGGGTCTAGTATTTAATAATTTAGCCGCGGGTTCGTATTATGTATATATCAATGATTCAAACAATTGCCCAACACGTTTGAATGTTGAAATTAAAGCCCCTAAAGCCTTAAAAGTCTTTATCAATAAAAATGACATTGCATGTTATGGTGCCAAATCAGGAAGTGCTACCATTTCGGCATCTGAAGGTCGTGCGCCGTATCAAATCATTTGGAATGGTCAAGCGCCCAAATCGATGCCTCAATTTTTCAGTAACTTAGATAGTGGTCGTTATACATTTCGTGTAACGGACTCTAGTAATTGTTTTATCGACTCCCAAGTTATCATTCAAACCAGTCCACTGCGCCAATTTTCATTTGTATTGGATTCGATCACTTGTCATCAAGCCGAAAATGGTAGGATACAGCTTTCAAACCTAGGTGGTGCAGGCGGTTTTAGATTCCGCAGTTCCAATAGTAATTTTACGAATAATTTTATTTTTAATAATTTAAAACCTGGGTCGCATACATTTTACAGTATCGATGCTTCGGGTTGTTTGGATAGTTTGAGCATACAACTCGAAAATCCTGCGCCTTTAAAAATTCAGTTAGAACGAAAAAATGATGTGAGTTGTTTTGGAAGAAATGATGGAAGTTTGTTGTTGTCTTATCAAGGTCCTAATCCGCCATTAGATTTTAGATGGAATGATAATAGTTTATTGTTAGAACGCACCAATATGCGTGCAGGATTATACACCGCTTTTCTAAAAAATGCTAAAAATTGTATCGATTCATTACCTGTTAAAATTGAAGAAGCCGATAGCTTTTATATTCAATTAATCGCTTTAGATACAGTAGCTTGTTTTGGCGATTCTTCAGGCAGCATTCAAATAAAAACGGTAGGTGGTGCGCCACCAATTCAATTACTTTGGTCAAACGGACAAACCTCACCAATGATTTCTTCGTTAAAAGGGTCTCAATTTTATCAAATTAAAGCAAAAGACTTGTTTGGCTGTGAAATCAATGAACAATATTTTATGCCTGAAAATCCATCGCTACAAGCGGATATTTCAACAAAAAATATAACATGCCACAATGGTGAAGATGGCGATATACAAGTTTTTGCGCGCGGAGGAACACCTTCTTATCAATACCAACTCGATGGTGCATCTTGGAAATCAAGTGCTATTTTCCGAAAACTAAGTTCGGGTGCGCATACGATTCAAATCAAAGACCAAAAACAATGTGTTTGGGATTCGACAATGACGCTTTTTGCGCCACCAAAACCTATTTTGTCATTACCAGATACGCATTTTGTAGTTATTGGAACACCGTTGGAATTAATACCTGAAATTTCAAATTATAATTATCCAAGTCCTTCGTATCAGTGGTTACCAAGCCAAGCGGTATCGTGCAATCTTTGTTTGCAAACGAAGTTTCAATCGTATCAAAGTCAAAAACTATTGTTTAAATATATTTATGCTTCAAATCAATGTGTTGATTCGGTGTTTACGCATATTATAACGACTCAAAGTCAAAAAGAACGCGTTTATATTCCTAATAGTTTTGCGCCTAATCATAGTTTAGAATCCAATCGAACATTCCGAATATTTGGTCATTTAATTGCTTCCATATCACTTCAAGTATACAATCGATGGGGCGAAAAAGTTTTTGAAACCCAACAGTTACAAGAAGGTTGGGACGGAAATTATAAAGGCGAGCCATCAGCCGCTGGAGTTTATACCTATTCGGTTCGAATTCGCTACCTAGATCAATCCATCGAAATTAAAAAAGGCGATGTTGTATTAATTCGATAGGGCGTTTTAAATCCAAATGTATTCATAAAATAAATTTTTTATATCTTTGTATTGATATAATCAATAACGTATGAATATCCAACAACTCGAATATATTATTGCCGTTGATTCTTTAAAGAGTTTTAGCTTGGCCGCCCAACATTGTCACATTACTCAAGCTACGTTAAGTACCATGATAAAAAAAATAGAGGAGGAACTGGATGTCGTGCTTTTTGATAGAAAACAGCAACCTATAATGACCACGGATATTGGTCAAGAGATTGTTTTACAAGCCAAAAAAGCCATTTTTGAAATAGAAAAACTAAAAGAAATTTCGAATAAAGGAATGCATAAAATTGAAGGAAAATTAAAAATTGGTATAATTCCCACCATTGCTAATGCCCTTCTACCAAAAGTTTTAGCCTCTTTATTGTCTTCTTTTCCTGAGGTTCATTTTGAATTTGTTGAAATTACGACGTCAAATATTTTATTTCAGCTCAAGCAAGGAAATATCGATATGGGCATTTTAGCTACGCCATTAGAAACTGAAGATATTGAAGAATCTGTTTTATATTATGAAACTTTAATGGTTTATGGTCAAAAAAATGATGATAAAAAATATTTGATTCCAGAAGATATAAAAGCCAATAAAATATGGATGCTCGAAGAAGGTCATTGCCTTCGTAATCAAATTATAAATTATTGTTCGCTGCGCAAAAAAGATTTGATGCCGGATAATTTAACATTTGAAGCCAATAGTTTTGAAACCTTATTAAATTTAGTAGATTCGTTTGGTGGACTAACGCTCATTCCCGAGTTGTATTATCAACAGCTTTCGGATGAAAGAAAAGCAAAAACCTCTTTTTTTGCGCCGCCATATCCTGTTCGTGAGGTAAGTTTGGTGTATTACCGTCCTTTTGCCAAACAACGGATTATAAAAGCAATTGGAGATAAAATAAAAGAAGTTATCAACCCACTTTTAGAGTGGAAAAAGATGAAAAAAAGTGAATTGGAAATTGTTAAGATTTAATAGATTAGACTATCTAAATCGATAAATTTTACCGTCGTCGCGATTTTTTTTAAACGTTTTTGAAGGCGGAATGAATTTTTTGTTTGGGTTATTTAAGTTTTTTAATCGTAAAACTTCTTCTTCCGTAAGAAATCTCCAACTACCTCGTGGTAAATTCTTTTTGGTAAGACCTGCAAAAACAATTCGATCCAAATATCTAACTTGATTTCCTATATGTTCAAATAAGCGTCGTACAATTCGATTTCGACCACTATGAATCGCTACGCCCACTTTAGATTTATCGCGAGGATCGGAATAAGCAATGTCGTCCACTTTTATAAAACCATCTTCTAGTTCGATACCTTCGGCCAACATTTCCATGTCTTCAATACTAATTGGAGCGGATAATTCGGCGGCATAAATTTTTTCAATATTATATTTTGGATGCGTCAGTTGCTGCGTTAAATCGCCATCATTGGTTAGCAAAAGTAATCCTGTCGTGTTACGATCCAATCGCCCAACGGGATAAATTCTTGGTTTTCCAATTCCAGGTATTTCATTAAGTTTTGGCAAAATAATATCTACAACGGTTTTTCGATCTTTTTCATCCGAAGTGGTAGTTATATAATCTTTAGGTTTGTTTAATAAAATATAAACATATTTTTCAGGCTTGATTTTTTTCTTATCAACGGTAACCTGATCATTATCCAAAACTTGGTAACCCGGCGCATCAATGACTTTGCCATTAACCGAAACTCTGCCGTCTTTTATAATAACATCGGCCTCGCGTCGGCTACAAATTCCAGAATGCGCAATATATTGATTTAATCTCATGTTACTTTTTTACAATTAGTTGTTAATCCGAATCCAATTAAAAAAATCTTTCCAATTGGCCTTTTTACCATATCTTAAAATTCCGATTCGATAAATTCGAGCCGCCAAATACGTAAATAGAAAAGTGGTACTTAAAAGAATGGCCATACTTAATAAGAGTTGCCATAAAGGAACTCCGTCGGGAATACCGAATACCAAACGACTCATCATCACAACAGGGGCGGTGAATGGTACTAAACTGCCTACAATTGCTTCAGTGCAATTGGGATTATTAATTGATTTGGTAAGAAGTACAAAAGAAAAGAAAATAGGCATCATTATCGGTATCATCAAACTTTGAACATCTTGTGGATCTTCGTTAACAGCACTCCCCACACTTGCAAATAATGAGGAGTATAAAAAATAACCACCTATAAAATAAAATAAAAATGCCGCTATAATCAAGAATATGGGCATTTCTTTTAATGTTTCGACAATTCTAAGTAATTCTTGTGTGTTTTGTAGGTTTTGAGGAATCGAATTACTATTGGCTACAGTTTGTAATGCATCTCCAGAAACAAAAATGACCCCAAACATCAGTATGGCTATCAAAACACCCCAAACAAAAAATTGAAGCAAACAAACCAACCCGATACCAATAATTTTTCCCATCATAAGCTCAATAGGTTTGACACTGCTGATTATAATTTCGGCAATTCGATTCGTTTTTTCTTCCATAACGCCTCGCATCACTTGGCTTCCATAAATTGTCAGGACGACATACATCAATAAACCAAGACCAAATCCCAATCCATAACTTATACCTTCCTTAAGTTCATTTTCATTTTTCCCGTTGACATTTTCATATTTAAAAACAACATTCTGTTTTAAACTATCAATAAGGGTTTTAGAAACATTAGCCTGAACCCATCGATGCATTTCAATGGCATTTTGTACTTTTTTTTCAAGATCTGATTTGGTAATTAATCCAATTTTATTGGCGTAAATCACTTCAACTTCTTTTTGAGAATCTGGAATTAGTAACACCGCATTATAATTGTTTTTAGAAAAAAAAGAATCCGTTCTTTCAAAAACATCATTTGAAATGGATTTGAAAATAAATTGTTCGTCATTCTCTAACTCTTGATAAATATTTTTAGAAGAGTCAATAACGGCTATTTTATAGGTTTCAAAATCATTAGCAGTAAAATAAAAAATCGAACCATAAAATATTGCAATTCCAATAGGTAGCAATAAGGTTGTGAGCAAAAACGTTTTGTTTTTAATTTTTTGAACAAACTCTCTAAACGCTATAAGTAAGATTTTTTTCATAGGAAATTTGTTTTAAGATCTTTATTTAAATTTTTTAATATTGGAATAAGTTATCAATATTAAAAAGCCTCTTCTTCCATTTTATTTTTATGTTCAACTCGAGCAACGACAAAAATACTGGCTTCGTATAATAAAACTAAAGGGAGGGCAACCATAAGTTGACTTATGATATCTGGCGAAGGCGTTATGGCGCCCGATACTACTAAAATAGCCACATATAAATGACGGCGGTAATCGGATAGAAAAGCTGCCGTAACGATACCTACTTTAGCTAAAAAATACATAATAACAGGCAATTCAAACATGACACCACTCCATAAAACGGTACTACTTAAATTATCAAAATAATTTCCAATATTGGGCATGTTTGCTATCGAAGCACTCACTTCGTAGGTGGTCATAAACAAAAAGGAAATTGGAAAAATTAAAAAATATCCAAATAATACACCAACAATAAAAAGTACAAAACCGCTTAAAAGTAAGGCTTGCACATAACTGCGTTCGGTTTTATGCAATGCAGGATTAATAAAACGCCATATTTCCCAAAACAAATAGGGTGTAGAACCCATAATGCCTAATGAAAAAGCCGTTTTTAAATGTAAGTAAAATTGTCCAGCGATTTCGGTATTGATGAGCTTTATATTGATTTTGTCAACACAGAAGTCTTGAGAAATTTTACAAAATAATTTATAGCTCCAAAAATTAGGATTTAAAGGAGCAAATAAAATGTCGTTAAATACAAAACTACTGAAAACAAAAACGGCAATAGTTAAAATTAATATAAATAAACATACTCGAACAACGTGCCAACGCAACTCTTCAATATGATCAAAAAAACCCATTTCTTTAAGTTGCATATCAAAAAAACTACTTACAGTTTGTAGTTAAGTTTTTTAAATTGGTATTAAAGTCTTCGAATACAAAATATTTCATTAGAATATATTGATATCCTCCTAAAAAGAAATTTAATATAGGATTTTCAATCGGTTTAATAGGCATTGTCCAAGTGATTTCTTGATCGTCAAATGTAATTTTTGAAGTATTTTTATCTTTTTCTGGACCAAAATACATAGTTAATTCAATTTCTTTGTTTGGAATGGATTTGGTGATATAAATTTCTCCTTCACCTACTTTATAATTTCCTTTCCAAGAATAGTGTGCGCCTTCACCTGTTGTTAAGGTGTCATAATTTTTTACCATTTTTGGATCTTTATGATGCCAAACACTCCAATTGTCCCATTTCTTTACATCATTAATTTGATTATAAACACAAGCATTAATGTATGCATCGCTCTCGATAGATGCTTTGATAGGCTCGGTACTACTTGGTAATACAACTCCGATAAAAATTAATGCTAAAACAAAAATCAATATTAAGGATAAGATAGTTTTAAAAACGTGCATGGTCAATTATTAATGAAAAAATTAGTCAATATTATAAGCTTCAAGTAAATGTTTATATTCAGGCATATCTCGGCGTCTTATACTTTCATTTTTGATAAGCTCTTGGATTTTAATAACACCATCAATGATTTGTTCGGGTCTTGGAGGACATCCTGGCACATATACATCTACAGGAATGATACGATCAATACCTTGTAAAACAGAGTATGTATCAAAAATGCCACCGCTACTGGCGCAAGCACCTACAGCAATAACCCAACGAGGTTCTGCCATTTGTTCATATACTTTACGTAAAATAGGTCCCATTTTTTTAGCGATGGTACCCATTACCATGAGTAAATCGGCTTGTCTTGGCGAAAAACTGAGACGCTCCGAACCAAAACGAGCTAAATCGTAATTGGGTCCCATGGTACTCATGAATTCAATTCCACAACAAGAGGTAGCAAAAGGTAAAGGCCAAATCGAATTGGATCTTGCCAGTCCGATGGCGTCGCTCAATTTAGCAACCATAAATCCTTCGCCTTGATGCGATTCTAAATTTTGAGTTTTTATTTTATCTAACTGATGCATAACTATTATATTTTGATAAAATTTATTTTTATTTATTCCAATCTAAAACGCCTTTTCTCAATACGTAATAAAAACCACATAAAAAGAACGCTACAAATATTAATACCGCTATAAATCCTTCAACGCCCATTTCTCTAAAATTTGTTGCATAAGGATAAAAAAACACCACCTCTACATCAAATAATACAAACAAAATAGCTACTAAAAAATATTTTACTGAAATTGGATATCGTGCATCGCCTTGACTATCAATACCACATTCAAAATTTTCATTTTTAGTTTTTGATTTTCGGTGTGGCCCTAAAAAGTGTGTACCAAATAAGGTGGTCCCAATAAAACCAATTGCTACTAATGCCGTAATAAATAAAGGTAGATAAGAATTCATTTTTTTATGTTTAACTAATACTTAATTTGAACCATTGTTTTTTCGGTAGTTATTTCTAACTTTTGAGCTAAGTGACTTGAAATCATAATACCAACTTCGGGCTCTGCTTTAGATTTGTTTAATCTTCCGATTATTCTTGCATAAGCACTTTTTCCGTTTTGTGTATTGATGATTTTAATCACCGAACCAACTTTACCGTATGCAAAAATACAAGAATTTGGCGTTTTGTTTTCAATTATTTTTAAAACACAATGAAGGCTTGTTTTATTATGATTTTCATTAAATTCTTCTTCTAATGTTTTTTCTGGATAAATATTTTGTTTTTCTTTGTTAATATTAAGATTATCAGCATTTTTCTTACTGTCCGAAAGGCCTGTAAAAATGGCATCGGTGTTTATTTTTTTTGGATTTGAATTCAAATTATTTTTGGAAGAAACGATTTCATTTTTTTTAATAATCAATTTCTGTCCAATTTTAATATTGTTTAATGAACTATCTATGCCGTTCCAAACATAAAAATCTCGTTTATTGAGTTCTGGATATTTTTTTAAAATACTATAAACCGTTTCTTGAAGTGCCACAACGTGATATTGATGATTATCTGTAGGTTCTTGAACTTTTACAATAGGTATTATTTTTAAGGTATCTCCTTTTTTGATCACAAAATTGGTAGAGTCAATTTGATTGGATTTTAATAAATGACGGAGCGGAATATTATATTTTTTTGCAATGGAAAAAGCCGTTTGCCCCGAATCTACGACATGAAATTGTGTTTGACTATTTAAACTGCAGAAATTCAGTATTAAAAATACAAATATGGATAAGATTGAGATTTGATTTTTAGAAGAAAAGTTTTCTGTAGAGCGCATTCTAAAATATTTCTGACAAAATTAAATAAAAAAAATAAACCCACTTCGATTTATAATTTACTCTTTAGTAGATTGGATATATTTCGATACATTTTTTCTAAAAAGTTTAATTTTGTTTTCAAAAATAAAATATGTTTAAAAATATTAATAAGGAGGAATATTTAGAAATGATTCAGCAGCCCGATGTTTTGGCTATTGATGTTCGTTCGGATGAAGAATGTGCGGCTTTTCAATTTCCTAATAGTATGCAAGGTTTCTGCTGGAATAGTGGTGCTTTTTACGATCGACTTGATGAATTAGACAAAGAAAAAAAAATCATTTTATTATGCAGAAGTGGTAGCCGAAGTATGCAAGCTTGCCTATTTTTAGCTTCTAATGGTTTTGAGCACTTATATAATTTAGAAGGCGGACTTTTGGCTTGGCAAAATTAATATTAAATGCAAATTTACTTCGCATCATTTATTGATACATCATCACCTTTTTTTCTATCTGAGGCCGAATCGTTTCATTTAATAAAAGTCCTTCGGCATCAAATTGGCGATATTATTCATTTAACCGACGGAAAAGGATTGCTGGCCAAAGTGCAGTTGTTAAATAAAGATACAAAAGCGCTTTTGGTAAAATATATTGAAACGGTTTCATTTTCAGAAGCAAAAAATGGTTTACATATCGCCATTTCGCCTACCAAAAATATGGATCGTTTGGAATGGTTTATCGAAAAAGCTTGTGAAGTTGGAATTCAAGAAATAACGCCCGTTCTATTCAGTCGTACGGAACGCAAAAAAATTCCGCTGGAGCGTGTTCAAAAAATTGTTGTTTCCGCTTCAAAACAGAGCAAGAATTTGAATTTTTGCAAATTTAATGATGTGATTTCTTTTGAAAAATTTATACAACAAGATTTTGAAAATCAAAATGTAATGATTGCAAAAATAGGAGCGACATCAAAAATTTCGGATTTAAAAAATGAATATACCGATTCATTGATTTTAATTGGCCCAGAAGGCGATTTTACCGAGCAGGAAATAAAAAAATGTGAAGAAAAATCTTTTCAACCTATATGTTTAAGTCCATCGATACTTCGCGTGGAAACTGCTGGAATTGCAGCGGTAGCTCAATATAATATGTTGAAGTTTTAAAAAGGCTCTCGAACCACCATCAAGACATTCGATTGCGAGATGATAAAATATTTATTGTTGTTAAACATGATTTCGTAGCTGTATTTTTGAATAAATACGGCTAAATCGCCCTCTTGAATTTGTAGTGGAATGTATTTAATCGAATCCGATTGCGGCTTCCAAGGTTCGTCCGCTTCTAAATTAGGAATTGGATAGCCCGGCCCTACTTTAATGACATAACCGGTTTGAATATTTTCTTTTTCTTGAACGCCTGGCGGCAAAATGAGCCCTGTCTTAGTAGATTTGTCTAAAGTCGTTGGTTTTATTAAAAGTCGATCGCCAATTATAATAATATTTTCAATGGCTTTTTGGTCAAGATGCATCGTTTTTTTTTTGCAAAAATAGAAATTTTAGCAAATTTGATGATTATTCTTGTATCGACTTGTTAAGAATTTGAAATGTTTGGTCTAATTCAAAACGAATTAAAGGCATATTTTCGGGCATTTCAAAGTCAATGAATTCATTTTCAATTTCACGAACCGCAATCGGAATAGCACTCCAACCTAATTTCATAAAACTTGACTTTTCAAAAAAGACTAAAAATTTAGCATTGGCATGATTGCGTTGGATTCGGATAAAATTAGGATTCCATTGATATACAGAATAATCTACAAGCTCAATGTTATTTTGATTTTTAAAGTGAAAAAAGGTTTTATTTTCCTTTTTTGAATGAAGACCCGATACATTATAACACTCTGGAATTAAATCGGTATGCATTTTTGGAAAAAAATCAACTTGATTTATTAAAATATGGCGATTTGGAAATTTGGATTTTAAGAGATCAAAATAATAGGGATATTTTTTGTTTGGTTCAAAAAAGGAAGCTTCCATTAAAAAGATCGTTTTTGCATTTTTATTTTTTTCAAATATTAACTGATCCAACTTTTTAGTAATTTTGGACGCACCAACTTCCGAGTCCAATTTTAATAAATCATTTGAATAAATAGGAATTATTTGAAATCCAAGTGATTTCGCGCGTTTTATAATTTTTTGAAATTCTGGATTTTGGAAATAATAATTATTGTGATAATTTGGTAAAAAACTATTTTGATCTGAAATTATAAAATCAACCGCAAGTTTTTTGAACCCACACATTTGGAGTTCGATTAATATTTTTTCGATGTTTTTATAGTTGAAATGAATGTATTTATTATAATTTAAACCAACGATTTGTGTTTTTTGATTTAAAATATATTTTTTTAAAGAATCGATTTCGTGTAAATCTTCAAAACAAGAATCTGGTTTTTGATAATGATCTAGCATTAAAAATTGTTCATGACTTTTTTTCGCATTTTGAAGTGCTCCTGCAAATAAATACTGATCAGACAATTCGGATAAAATCAATTTCAATCTTTTTTGGTTAAAGGATTTTTTTTCATTTTCTTTAAGTGTTTCTAACTCATTGATTCGATTAAAATAATTGAACTTAAATTGCTGATTGGTATCTCTATACGTTTCTGATAAAGGTAAAATTTGGTATTTATGATTACAAAAACTTTCAATTTCATAATACATCGCATTTCGCATTTCGGTCGAATCGTTGCTAGACGTAAAGTAGAAGAAAGTATGTTGTATGTTCTTTTTTACCAAATAAATCGTATGTTTATATAAATATTTAGGATTCTGGATTTTTTCAAAATGATAAAATACTTCAAAATCATGGATTTTTTTAATGGTATCTTTTATGAAATAGTTTTTTTCATTTTTATGAATTAAAGATGATCCGTGAACGATACCACGTTGAACATTTTGAGGACGTTCTAATTTTTTAGAGGTCGTAAAAATCCTTAAGAATGAAGGATGAATATGATGCAACGATACCAAATCTATTGAAACAGGGCGTACTTCTTGTATATATTTCGTTAACGATGCATCTAATAGCGTTGGGGCTTCATTACAGCAATATAAATCGACCCAATATTTATGTTTTTCATTATAATATTCTAACTGATTGGAATTGCTTAGCGTAAAACTTGAATAGTTCAAGCTTTTGCAAGAAAAATTTAAAATAATAAATAACAATAAGGATTTAACTACGAACTTCAAGATTTTTAAATTCAGCGCGCTAAAATAAACCCAAATTAATCATTAAAAATGATTAATCGTATAATGTCTTGTAATTCAATCAATATAATATTTATTGAAACAATCCATTTACGGGGTTAATCCCAACTAACGCAATATTTTATTTCTTTGTAATAATCTAATGCGTAATTTCTGATAAATTTATTTTTTTTAGCTAAACCATTTTATTATTCTTTTAGATAAAAACATTTTAATAACATATAAATTCAACTTATATAGACTTTTATAAATAAAATACGTTATCTTCGTGTTTTTTAATAATAATAAATAAATTAATGCCCAAGCAAACTGAGCAACTCGAAACAAAAATTCTAAAACTATTTGGAACAGATTCACATAAAATATTTTCTTTTGAAACCTTATTAGGTTTATTGCCCCAAAAGACAAGAAAAGAAAAATTAATCCACAGTTTAGATATTCTAAAAAAACAAAAAAAAATAAAAGAAGTCGAACGATTTAAGTTTCAATTAGTAAAAGGTGATACAAAAGATAACGTCTCCAGCCATCAAGAAGTCAAACCCGTGAAACTCGATAAACCAAAATCCAAATTTATTCCAAATCAAAAAGTGTATGAAGGGATTATTGATATCAGTAATACCTCAGGAGCCGTTTTTGTAATCATAGAAGGTGTCGAGCGGGATGCCATTTTTCGCCAACGTGAAATGCCCAAAGTGTTTCAAGGCGATCGCGTAAAAGTTTCTTTATCCGATGTAAAACCTGGTAAAAGACCCGAAGCAACTTTAGTAGATGTGATCGAACGAAAAGTGCATAAAATTATCGGAAAAGTACATAAAACCGAAAGAGATACTTTTGTAGAACCGCTTTCACGAAAAATCAAACAACATTTTTATATTGCTTTTCAAGATACCAAAAATGCGGAAAATGACCAATATGTTTTGGTTGAATTTAAAGAATGGAATTTATCCGAAAAAAGCCCAAGAGGACGAATTATAGAGATTTTAGATGGTTCGGCATTTCACAATATCGAGATGGAATCTATTTTGATTGAAAAAGGATTTCAGAAAAGTTTTGATCCAAAAGTCATCGAAGAGTTAAACGATGTGAGTAAAAAGATTGAAAAATCAGAGTTAAGTTACCGCTTGGATTATAGAAATGTAACGACGTTGACTATAGATCCTGCGGATGCTCGCGATTTTGACGATGCCATTTCATTGCAAAAATTAGAAAATGGTAACTATGAAATTGGCGTTCATATTGCGGATGTCAGTCATTTTGTAAAGCCGCATACCGAAGTCGATAAAGAAGCTTTTAATAGAGCCACATCGGTATATTTACCCGATCGTGTTGCGCCGATGCTTCCCGAGCTTTTGTCGAATGATTTATGTTCATTAAATCCTAAAGTAGAGCGCTATGCATTTGCGGCCATTTTTGAAATGGATGAAAATGGAAAAATCATTAATGAGAAAATAGCGAAAACGGTAATTAAATCCAACCATCGGTTTTCGTATGAAGAGGCTCAAGAAATTATTGAAACTCAAAAAGGTAATTTTGCGGAAGAAATTTTATTTTTAGATAAAATTGCAAAAATATGGAGGGCCGAACGATATAAAAAAGGTGCCATCAAATTCGCGACGACCGAAGTGCGTTTCAAATTTGATGATAAAGGCGTGCCTATCGAAGTGTATGAAAAAGTACAAAAAGACAGTAATTTGCTCATTGAGGATTTTATGCTCAAGGCCAATGTTTGTGTTGCTACGTTTTTATCAAATTATGTAGAACAAAAGAAAATTCATGCTGGAGTTTATCGAAACCACGATTTGCCTAGTCTTGAAAAATTACAACAATTTTCCGAAACGGCTTTTCGCCTCGGAAAACATAAAGTGAAATCATTAGAAGATCCTAAAAAAGCCGCATCGGTTTTAAATGCCTTTCTTGATGAAATCAAAGATACGCCCGAAGCGCCTATTTTAAATCAATTAGCGATTCGAAGTATGGCGAAAGCCAATTACAGCACAACGAATATTGGTCACTACGGACTGGGTTATGCGTTTTATACGCATTTTACCTCTCCAATCCGAAGATACCCCGATTTATTGGTACATCGTTTGTTGGATAAGATTTTATATCAAACCAAATACAATTATCCAAAGGATATTTTAGAACAAATGTGCCAACATTGTAGTATTCAAGAGAAAAATGCAGCCGATTGCGAACGCGAAGGTATCAAGTACAAACAAGTAGAATATTTATCCTATCGGATCGGGAAGACCTTTCAAGGTATTATTAGTGGGGCGATTCAATCGGGTTTTTGGGTGGAACTTATCGATAATAAATGCGAAGGTTTTGTAGAACTGGCTGCGCAGTTTAAAGAAGAATTTGTATATGATGCACAAAAAATATCGCTGACGAGTTCGAAAGGTAAAAGAAGCTTCTTTTATGGTGATGTCATCACGATTGAAGTAGCCAAAGTACATTTAAGAGATAAAAAAGTGTGGTTTAAAGTTGTAGACTAATATATGTTGATTTTAGATTCGATTGGTAAAACATATCATCAACGAAAAATTATAAATGATTTTTCATTGACCGCCGATTTTAATCAAATTATAGGAATTTCTGGACGCAATGGCTCGGGAAAATCCACCTTATTAAAAATGATTTCGGGATTTATAACCCCTTCCAAAGGTTTAATTTATTTTTCAAAACCCGAAAATCATAGTTTGCTGAATGATTGGTATCAAAAGATTTCATTTTTAGCGCCTTATATTGATATTTATCAAGATTTTAAGCTCGAAGATGCCTTACAGTTTCATTTTAAGGTAAAAAATATGCAACCCGATTTTGAAATTAAAGATTTGATTGCAAAATCCGAATTACCCACCGATAAATTTTTAAAGGATTTCTCTTCAGGAATGCTTCAAAAACTCAAAATAGTCATCGCTTTATATACCCAATCGGAGATGTTACTCATCGATGAACCCACCGAATTTTTGGATAGCTATGCCAAAAGCTGGTTTTACAAAGAACTAGAACAACAAAAAAAGAATAGAATTGTCCTTATCGCTTCCAATAATGAAGAAGATTTTACTTTGTGTGATACTGTGGTAACGGTGGGATAGGTTAGTTAAACGTATCAAACATATAAACTTTAGTAGCCTTATAGAAGATTATTTTAATTCAACTCCAATTTATTTTTTCGGATATTTTTCTGTATTTTGTGAGGTATGAAAAAGGGCTAAAAATATGATGTTATTCATTTCTATGTCTAAATTAAAATGAATAATATATCTAAATTTATTTACTTTGACCCATCTAATTTCACCATATTTTATTTCGAAATTAGGGTTTTGTTGAATTTTTTTAAGTGTATTTTTAACTTCAATCGCCAGCTTTTTCCCAAGTCCTTCACGTTGTAAATTGAGATACCGTTTTGCTTCTTTTAAATCATTCAAAAATCTTGGTTCAAAGGATACGTTATATTTCGACATCGTTTAAGCGTCTAGTTCTTTTTCAATTTCTTCCCAAGTAAGTAAGGCTTCTGGATGCGATTTTGCATAAGCTAATCGTTCGTTAACTAATTCTTTTTGCCAATTAGGAATTTCAATTGACAAATTGTCATCATTTCCTTGATTTTCAAGTACTGTGATAACATTTAATTTTTGTAAATCCAAAATGAGCTGCTTCGCATCTTGATTTAAAAATTGAATTGAAACGATATCATCTAAAACTTTCATAGTTGTCAATTTATCTACAAAAATAATAAAAAAAATTGTATTAAATTATTTTTTTTTCTTTTGGTTAGATTTTCAAAATTAGATCTTTTCTGCTTTTGCTCGCATCTCACGAGTGGTTAATTTAATGCGTCTTGCAGGATGCGAGCGAGTGCGGGATTATTTTTGTCCCATAAAATCCTGTAGCACAACCATAAAAATAAGAAATAAAATTTGCTTGTAATCCTGCGTTTGTAAATATCTCTGTCGCCTTTTTTGCATTGTCAAACTTGTTAGTGTATTGCCAAAGCATTTTATATTCTTCTGGGTTTCCAAGTAATAGTCGTCCTAATATTGGTATGATTTTCCCGAGGTAAAAGCCATAAAGTGAATTTAATATTCGGTTGCTTGGTTTAGAAATTTCTATAAATGAAAACTGTCCACCAGTTCTTAAAATTCGTTTTGTTTCTTCAGCCAAAATATTTAATTGCTCGTCATTAAATGTTTTAATTCCAAATGCACAAGTTACAAAGTCATAATGATTGCTAGGTAACTCGTTATTCAGAATGTCTTGTTGCAATAAAATTATTTCATTGTTGAATTTTGTTTCGCTTTTCTTTTTCGCATATTTTAGCATTCCATCTGAAAAGTCAAGAACTATCAAGGTAGAGTTTGGTAATTTGTTTTTTGTTGCATTCCAAGTTTCGCCCATTCCTGTTAGCATATCAATTATTGTTACTTTATGGTTTGGCTGTTTAAAAGTTTCCAAAAATTGTCTTCTCCAACGAATTGAAAATCCAAAAGAAGTAATAAAATTAATACGCTCATAAGAACTACTCATTTTGTTAAAAAGTCCTTTTACATATTCGGGATTGTAAATATTATGCTCCATCAAGTACTACTTTCCATTTTTCCGTTTCTGCAAATTCTTTTATTATTTGATTTCGATTGATAAGTAATCTTTTCAAATAATTTGTCAGAACGAGTTGATTGAATAATTTACCTAATTGACCAAACGGTGAATGAAACTCAAAAATATCTTGCATTATTACGATATTGCCAACTTTTTCGAATTTGTGCTCGTGTACTATTGACCTAAAAATACCCTTTACTTGTTCGTCTGTAAAATAATTTGGTCTTTCAAATGCTGTAATTTTTGAAGTCAGCTTTTGTTTAACTCCAAAGTGTGTAGCTTGCCAAGTTACTGTCTCATTTAAATTTATAAGTCCGCTCGTTCTTCCGGCAATTGCTTGTTCATTTGTTTGAGCAGTAGAAATTTTATGGAGGTCAATACTTCGTGAAAGGTCAAAACAAATTTCAAGTGTCGAGTTTATTTCAGTTATGAGTTCAATTTTCGGCATTTGTTTTTTGTCTGTATGTTTTTGGTGCAATGTTCGTTTAGCTTTGCCACTAACCTTTAAATATATGCAATTATAATAAAATTATAACAATTTTATAATTTTATTTATAGAATGAATAAGCAGTTTATCTTGTTAACTTTTATTGTATTTTAAAAATAGCTATATCTTTATATTGACCTACTTTCTTACAAAAATCAGGATTTAAATAGGTATAGTTTTTTATAAATTCCGTTTTACAAATGATATATGTCGCGCCTTGATCTTTAAAAAATTGAATGGCGTTTAAAGATTCGCCTTCGGGGTGGCTAAAGATATTATATCCCCTTCGTTTTGCAAAATACAATGAATTTTGTGTACTTTTATCGTTCAAGCTGATGATGATGTCGTTTCGGCTGATGTTTAAAGCATCTAAATAATAGTCAATACCAATATAATCATCATAAAAATTATCCCAAGCAAAAGAGCTATGATATCGATTATTCTGAATAAAATCTCTAGAATTTTTAACGCCAAGAGAAATAAATAATACGCCTAAAAACAAGAATAATCGCTTTGATTTTATTTTTAAAAGTAACAAGAATAGAATTAGAATAAAGAAAAGTAAATACGGTATAAATCCATAATCATGATGGAAATACATAAAAAACATGAGTATAAAAAAGGATAAATAACCTAAGAAACTAAATAGGATTATTTTTTTATCTGACCTGTGATTTCGTTGAATTAATAAGTAGAGCCCTCCAATTAAAATGAATATATAAAATATTTTGAATTGAAACGTTGCCGCCCATTCGTTATAAATGCGTTTAAGTAATTCATTAATAGGCACTTCATCTTTTAACCAAATAGGAAGTGGTTTGGTGAGGAAACAAGAAAAAAAGTGGCAATCGTTTATATTTTTTGAATACAAAATCCAAATGGAATCTATTATATAAGGGATTGAAAAAATAGCTAGTAATTTAATTTTTTCGCTTTTGTTTTTTACTTCTAAAAAAATCATTATTAAAACGACCGTTAAGGGTATAAAAACGCTTGGCCTATATAATGAGGCAAAAGTGAAAAGAGCGCTTGAAATAAGGGCATTTTTGTTATTGCTGTCTTTGTAATATTTTAATACAAAATAAATGGCAGCGATCGTGAGTCCAAAAGCAGGAATTTCGGGAATAAACGTAAATCCAAAATAGACAAGATTCGGGAATGTAAAAATGATAAAACTAAAAAGTAAAGAAGACCAAACAGATGCGAAGAATAGTTTCCCGATTTTAAATAGAAATAACGAACTAATGTATAAATAGAACGAAATGATAATTCTTAAAATATTTTCTTGATATGGAATGCCCAACCACTGATTGATTTTTGCGGCTAAATAATAATTAAATGGAAAGTCGCTTACCTGGCGCCCCTCACATTGTAATATATTTAAAATTTTAGTATCAAAAAAATCAAGATTAAACGCAAAATAGGTATAAAAAAAGGAAAGACTATCAATTTGCCTCCATTGGTGCTGCGAAATTGGACTTAGTTGATATATTGAAATTGGATAAAATATTATTAAACAGATGCTTATAAATAATATTAAATGTAAGAAATAAGGAAACGTTTTGTTTTTCATATTTTTGATATAAAAAATAAAAGCCAACATCATTGATGTTGGCTTTGTTGGTACACCGTAGGAGAATCGAACTCCTCTTGCCAGGATGAAAACCTGGAGTCCTAACCGATAGACGAACGGTGCGTGTTTCTGAAAACGAGTGCAAATATAATGAGTTTTTTTTTATGTCAAACATTTTAACATATTTTTACACTTTTGATTTAGAAACCATATGTAAAACCGATACCAAATGCTTCACGAATCTGAAGAATAGGGCGTTTTTCTCCTGTTTTAGATGCAATTAAAATATCATCATCGTAGATCATCAACCAACTGAAATTTAACGCAATACTTTTTGTTATTTTATAAAAAATATCCGTTTGTGAGGTAATGTCTACATTCCATCTTCTTGTATTTCCTGCCGGATCTCTGTCACTTCTTGTATAGTTGTTGAATAATTGCAAACGACTACGAAGAGATAGATTTTTGATAACTTCTTTCTCAAAAATGGCATCCACTCGCGCTCCAAACTCTGATCGGATGTTTTGATTTTGTTTATTACCAAAAGCGCCTTCGGCTCTTTGAATTAAAAAGTCATTGTAAACAAAGTTAAACTGTCCGGAAGCCGGCGTCATAAATACGGTTAAATATGATTTTGGTTTCCAGGTAACACCCGGAGAAATATTTAATACTGCAGGAGCAAAAAAGTCCGAAACTAATAAGTCGGAATTATTCGCATCCCAAGTCTTAATAAACTGCGAACCAAAATTCATTAAAAACGCATAACTCCATTGACTCTTTTCAGCCATTAAATAATTATAGTTACTTGAAATTAAAAATTGATCTGCATTTTTAAATAAAGGTAAATCTACATCTTTTGATGGATCGTAATTTTTTACGAAACCAATACGAGCATCTACAGAATTTAGCCAAGCGTGTCGTCCTTTTTCATAATTGGCTTCGGCATGACCAATCGCTTGAAAATTAAAACTACTAAAACCACCGGCTGCCCAATTACTAAGCATTGTTTGTCCAATATTTGCCGAAAAGTTACCTTTAAACGTCCATATTGGTTTAACCGGTACAGGAAGTTGTTTTTTTAGCTCACTTATTTCGCTTTCAATCTTTGATTTTTCTTTCTCAAGTTCTGAAATTTTTGTGTTTAATGTACTATCTTGAGCATACATAAGGTTACTTAAAACAAAAAACACTACCGAAGTAGTGCTTTTTGTTAAGTAATTTTTTAAATTATTACTTCTTATCATTGTCCATTTGTTCTTTTAGTTGTTGTAAAGAATCTAAATCACCTAAAGTAGCTTTGTCAATAGACTGGTTCAATTTCTGAACCGCTTGTTTTGTCTTTTTAGACTCGGCTTTCTTTTCGTTGATTTCTGCATTTTTAGCTTCTAACACTTCTTCTTCCCAAACTTTTGTATGAGAAACGATGATTCTTTTATCATTTCTATCGAATTCAATAATTTTGAATGTATATTTTTGATCGACATCTACGATAGAACCATCTTCTTTTTTAGCGTGTCTTGTTGGAGCAAATGCTTCTAAACCGTATGGTAATAAAACTTCAGCACCTTTTTCATCTCTACGGATTACAGTTGCTTCATGCTCGCTACCTACAGGGAAAACACCTTCGAACGTATCCCATGGATCTTCTTCGATTTGTTTGTGTCCTAAAGAAATTTTACGCGTTTCGTTATCAATTTCTAAGATAACAACTTCTAAAGTATCGCCAACTTTTGTGAAATCAGATGGGTGGTTGAAACGTTTTGTCCAGCTTAAATCGCTGATGTGAACCATTCCTCCAACACCTTCTACTAAATCAACAAATACACCGTAGTTTGTGATGTTTTTAACAACACCTGAATGACGACTTCCTTTTGTAAATTTATCAGCAACTTTCATCCAAGGATCTTCTTGAAGTTGTTTGATTGATAAACTCATTTTACGATCATCATTATCAACGGTCATGATTTTTGCTGTATGAACATCTCCAATTTTGAAGAATTCTTTGCTATTCATTGGTTGATTGCTCCAAGATAATTCAGAAACGTGAATTAAACCTTCTACACCAGGGCAAACTTCTAAGAATGCACCATAATCTTCAACGTTTACAATTTTTCCAGTTACGGTTTCTCCAACAACAAGTTTATCAGCCATTTCTTCCCATGGATGTTTGCTTAATTGTTTCATACCTAATGAAATTCTTCGTTTGTCGTCATCAAAATCTAAAACTACAACGTTTACTTTTTGATTTACTTCAAGCACTTCAGAAGGATGCGAAATTCGACCCCACGAAATATCTGTGATATATAATAAACCATCAACACCACCTAAGTCCATAAATGCACCGAAGTCTGTAATGTTTTTAACAAGACCTTCAAGAACTTGTCCTTTTTCTAATTGACCGATGATTTCTGCTCTTTGACCCTCTAAATCCGCTTCGATAAGCGCTTTATGAGATACAACCGCATTTTTGATTAACTCGTTAATTTTAACAATCTTAAGATCTAATGTTTTACCAACATATTGATCGTAATCTGTAATTGGTTTAACATCGATTTGAGAACCTGGTAAGAAGGTTTCTAAACCAAATACATTGGCAATAAGACCACCTTTAGTTTTGCTCATAATCAAACCAGTAACGATTTCTTCCGTAGCATGTGCATTTTTGATATTTTCCCATGCTTTGAATAATTTAGCATTTTTACGAGATAAAATAAGGTGACCTTTTTTATCTTCTTTGCTCATTACATACACTTCGTACTCTTGTCCGATTGATAAATTCTCAACATCTCTGAATTCAGAAAGTGGAACTAATCCGTCTGATTTGAATCCAACGTTTAATACAACGTCAGCATTTGTGATTCCCACAACTTTACCAGATACGATTTCGTATTCTTTAATTGTTGTAAGCGTATTTACATACATTTCCTCATATTGCTTATGAGTGGTTTCGTCATATTTAGTAACATTTTTTTTACTAACAGACCAGTCAAATTCGTCATGAGCTGTGTTTTTAGACGGCTGCTCATTTACCGTAGCTTGTAGATTTTCCAAGACTAATTTTTTAAGGGTTAACAATAATTTTTAATCCTAAACGATTAATAGTAAATAATTTAGGGCTGCAAATATAAGGAAAAAATAAAAAATGAATGTATTTTTTTAATCTTCATTTTTTTTGATAAAATCGAGGTTGCGTTTTAATCCTTCAAATTTGGTTCTTTTAATTGCAGACCCTTCAAAAATCGTATTGAATTGTATTTCATTGATGTTATACATTTCCTCTTTGTTTAGCGAAATGAATTGCTCATTGGGAGAGAATTTTGGTTCTTGATGATTTTTACTTCTTGCATTAATAGGGCATACGTCTTGGCAAATATCACAACCGAAAATCCAAGAATTCATTTTGTCATTATAAGTATCTGGAAGTTCTTTTTTGTATTCTATGGTCAAATAGGAAATGCATTTGTTCGAATCGATTTGGTATGGCGCTACAATCGCTTTTGTAGGGCAAGTATCAATACATTTTGTACACGTTCCACAATAGTCTGTTGCTTTGGTTTCGGTATATTCCATTGGAATATCAATGATAATTTCGGATAAAAAGAAAAAACTCCCTTTTCCTTTAGTGAGTAATAAACTATTTTTCCCTATCCATCCAATGCCACTGATTTCAGCCCATTTTCGTTCTAAGATGGGTGCGCTATCTACAAAAGCTCTTGCTTGAATACTTCCTTTTTGTTCTATGATCCAATCAATTAAAAGGTTGCATTTCTTTTTTAATACTTTGTGATAATCTTTACCATAAGCATATTTAGCAATTTTTGGTCTAGATGTATCTTCAAATTGGATATCATTGTAATAATTATGTGTTAAACTAATTATAGTCTTCGCGCCGGGAAATAATTTTTTTGGATCGATTCGTAAATCAAAATTCCGATGCATATATTCCATGTCACCGTGAAACCCATTAAGCAACCATTTTTCAAGATTTTTAGCTTCTTCAGTTAATTCTCTTGCTTTTGAAATGCCAATATCCTGAAAACCTAAAGATTTTGCTTTTTCAATAAATTGAATGGTAAAATCTTTATCTAGCATTATTTTTTGATAAAATTAAATATCCGATGATGCCTCCTATTATTGATGCTGCAAAAATTCCTATTTTGGCCTGCATAATAAAATCTGGATTTTTAAATGCCAATTGCGTAACAAATAACGACATCGTAAAACCAATGGATGCTAAAAATCCTAAACCTAAGACATTTCTAAAATGCATACCATCGTAGTAACTTGCAATTTTAAGTTTTACCATTAAATAAGTAAATCCAACAACGCCAATAACTTTACCTAATAACAATCCTAAAAATACACCCAACATGACATTGCTTTGAAGCAGCATTTCCGTATCTAAGTGCAAAGAAACGCCCGCATTAGCTATTGCAAAAATTGGAATAATCACAAAAGTGACCAATTTGTGCAAAGAATGCTCTAATTTTTGAAGCGGTGGCATGGCATCATCCGTCGTAATTTTTATTTTCTCTAAAATATGTAATTGTTCATTTGAAATAGTCGGCAATTGATCATTGGGGTCCATTTTCTTGAAGTTTTCAAGGAGTGTTTGAATTTTATTGATAAAAGGGTCTTCTTTGATTTTTACTTCTATCGGAATTGTAAAAGCGGCTAAAACAGCAGCAATCGTAGCATGAACGCCCGACAATAAAAAGGATGTCCAAACTCCAATGATACCTAAAATGGCATAAAAAAATACATTTCGGACGCCCATTCGATTTCCTATAAACATCAACAATACAAATGACAATCCTATTGATAAATTAATAATTGAAATTTGGTCGGTGTAAAAAAGTGCAATGACCAAAACGGCTCCTAAATCATCAACGATAGCCAATGCGGTAAGGAAAATTTTTAAAGTTAATGGTATCCGATTTCCTAAAATGAATAAAACGCCCAAAGCAAACGCAATATCTGTAGCCATAGGAATTCCCCAGCCATTTTGAGCTTCTCCAGTTGGATTTAATAAAAAATAAATAATTGCTGGAACAAGCATGCCACCTATAGCCGCTCCAATAGGCAACATGGCTTTTTTGATATTGGAAAGCTCCCCAGCGACCATTTCTCGTTTTAACTCAAGCCCCACTACAAAAAAGAAAATAGACATCAAGCCGTCATTGATCCAATGGTGTATATTGTAATTTAAATAGGTTTGACCATTAACATGAATTCCTATAAAAATAGATTCAAAAAAATCATGGTAAAGATGTTCAAGTGGCGAATTGGCAAGAATCATTGCAATAATGACACTGATTGCTAAAACAATACCACCCGATTTTTCATGCTGAATAAACCGCTGTATGGGATTAACTATTTGTTGAAAATTATATTTTTTTCGTGCCATAATTTTAAATTGTCAATAATGGCAAATATATAAATTATTAAATAATTCAAAGTAGAATTACAAGGTCCACTCTTTGTTTATAAATGAAATATTATTGTAATCTGTTAAATCAATTTGCACCGGAACGATGGATACATAATTATTAGCTAACGCCCATTCATCGGTATCTTCTTTTGTGTCATAGTTAACAAATCGACCAGTAAGCCAGTAATATGGGCGACCTCTTGGGTCAATTCGATTTTCAAATTCTTCTTCCCATTTTGCAATAGCCTGGCGACAAATTTTAAAACCCTTTAATTGCTCTAAAGTGACATCAGGAATATTTACATTTAAAAGACAGTTGTTAGGAAGTTTTTTGCGCAACATTTCATCTACAATTTTCTGAACTACAAATTTTGAAGTGTTAAAATCAGCCTGATAGTCGTGATTACATAATGAAAATCCTATCGAAGGAATCCCTTCAATCGCTGCTTCTACGGCCGCACTCATCGTTCCTGAATATAGAATATTAATAGACGAATTACTTCCATGGTTAATACCGGATACACATAAGTCGGGTTTACGGTCTAATACCACATCTCTAGCAATTTTAACACAATCTACCGGCGTGCCACTGCAACTGTAGCTATGTTCGATACCTTCAAATCGCTCCACTTTTCTGAGTCTTAGTGCATTGTCTAACGTCACCGCATGTCCCATACCACTTTGTGGTAATCCTGGAGCCACAACGACTACTTGACCAAATTCTTTTACGGCAGCTACTAAATTTTGAATTCCTTTAGCGTAGATACTGTCATCATTTACAACTAAAATTAGAGGTTTGTTGGGGTCTGTTTTTATTTTTTGCATTTTTAATATAGGGCGTCTTTGATATGAAATATTTTGTATTTTTCGTTTTTTAGTAAATTAATCGCTATGATTTCAAAAAAAGATTCTTCACAAAAGTTGTTTTTTTCTTTGAAGTCGCTAGCACCATCTTTAAGCATATTTTCTTTATGCTTCGAAATCGCTATCTCAGGATGATCTTCTTCCGAAAAACGAGTTTTTACTTCGACAAATATAAGTTCTTTTTTAATATTTCGGCATATAAAGTCAAATTCGGCTCTTCCAATCCGATGATTTTGATGCAAAATTTCATAACTATTATCCTTTAGATAATTGAAGGCTATATTTTCCCCTTTTTTACCAATTTCGTTATGTTCTGCCATATTACCAAGGAAGCTTTTTCTTTAACTTGTCCAATACTTCATTTTTTTTCTTATTGACTTCTTCTTCAACTTGTTTTTTTGTTTCTTCCACTTTTTGATCGACTTCTTTTTTAATGTTTTCTTTTAAAGTATCTGCTTTTTGAATGAGGTCTTTTTTTGCTTGCTCGCCTTTTTCTTTAAGGTCGTTGACTACAGATTCTGTTGCATTTGAAGATGTTGTACCATCTTTTTTGATTAACTCGGGCGTACCTAAATTAATATTTGGTTTATCAAACATCCCTTTCATATTTATATTCATACGAACAATTTCAGGTTTGATTTGATTAAGAAAAGGAAGTTTTACTTTACTTAATAATCCGTTTACTACATTATTTGCAGGTCCTAATTGCTCAAAAGGCACATCCACGCCTAATTTATAATCCATTGATTGATCAATACCATGCGAACCGCCCAGTGACATATTCATGTTATTGGCTTTAAATTGAAGTGGATTTAAGATTACGCGTCCTTTTTCAACTTTTACATTTGCATTGACATTTTGAATTTCAAGATTTTGTAATTGATTCAACTTCGAAATATCGGCTATTTTTTGTAAAAGTGGTGCATTAGTGACTTTTGCCAAAGGAATATTAACTGTAAAGTTTCCGTTCATGGTATTTAAATTCGGACTTAAATCAGGAAGCAGTTCTGTCGATATATTTGATTTTGAAGAAATGAATCCGTCCATATATTTAAAAAGTGGTGCTATTTTTTGAGCACTTTCAACTTGGTTAAATACTTGAGTTAGATTTAAGGATTTAATATCGTAGTTTAATTCTGTTTTAGGAAAACTTTGTCCAACGGTGCTGTAAAAACCATTCATGGTTGCTTTGCCGCCCAATAAATCAGCATCTACATTTTTGATTCGTACCACTTCCTCAGCAACTTCCATCGCACCATTTAGGTTTTGAATTTGCATTTTTCCATAATTCATTTTCTTAATATGCATCAGCCCAACAAATTCAATATTTTTTGGCACCATAACGTAATCACTTCTTTTTGCATTTTGTTCGTTTTTATCTTCCGTAAGAAATGCATTAGCATCTAAAAAGTTAGAATTAAATATCAAATTTCCTTTAATATTTGCATCCGAAGACATATAATACGCAATCACATTTTCTAATTTACCTTTCATATCAAAATCGGAGGCTTCAATTTTTCCTCTACAAACAGGCATATCAACATACTGCGGTGTAAAATTTAATGCCAATTCATCCACAACAACCATTTTACCAACCGTAATGGATTCATATTTTAAGTTTTTAATATGAGCCTTGCCCGAAGCTTTTATCGCTTGATAATTTTTGGCATCGATATCTTTTTTCTGAGCCTGAATATTTAAGTCAATATCCACAAGTCCTTGAAGTGTTTTGACGCCTTCCATAGGATATAATTTAGAAATATCAGATAAATTGAGCTTTCCATTTGCTGTTAAATCAATATTAGGGTTTGAAATCATTTGCCATAATTTTAAATGACCATTAAAAGGATCATTTCCAATGAGCATACTAAATTTTGGAATATTAACTGTAAATAAATCGCCCGAACCTCCAGGATTTAGAATGTTACTTTCGATATTGATTTGACTCACTTTTTTGGGTAAACTTGGATACTGAAACGATCCATTATTTATTGAAAACGAAATATCTGTTTTAGGATAAATATCATTTTGATAAATACCTTTAAAAGTAGCTAATAATTTAAATGATCCCGAAGCGTTAAGTTTATCAAAATCTTTTGAATAAATTGCAGGAACCAAAGAGAGCACATCTTTAAATTGTGTTTGGTCGGCTTTGATTTCAATATTGGTGGCAATCGATTGATTTTCATTTTTTTGTATTGAACCATCAATGAAACATTTTAGCGCATTTAAAGAAAATATATTTTTATCAAAAGTATAAGAATTAGTTTCATTATTTACTCTTACGTTTCCATCGTAATGGAGTTTTGTATTTTTCAAAAATGAAATCAAGCCCTTAGAATAACTCAATGATTCAATATCCAGTTTACTGATATAATCAAACTCCTTATCCGAAAAATCCCCTTTTCCACGATGATTTAAATTTTTAATGATTACAAATTGGTTTGAAGCATAATCATCATATTGAATATTGATATTTTCTAATACTAATTTTTTTAACGAAATATTAAATCCACTTTTTTCTTTTTTGTCGTCTTTTTTGGATTTTGTTATACTCCAGTTGTTAGAACCATTGGCTAACAAAATAGGATTTAAAGTCGCATTATATAGTTCAATGGTATTAATTTTATATTGTTCATTATTTATAATGCTCATGATATCAATAGAAAATTGCGCCTTTTCGAATTGAATTAGTGTGTCTTTTTCAAAAGTGTCCTTTCCCGAAATTCGAACATCTTTTATGATAAGAGAAAGGTCAGGAAAATTTTTAATGTTTTGAATCATTGATACATCCATTGATCCTATAGCAATTTTTGCATTTAAATTTTCATTAATTTTATTTTGAGCCGTTTCAATAATTTTATCTTTAAAAATAAATGCGAATAAAATACAAGCTAAAACAAAAACTACTATAAATGACAAAATCCCAATGGATATTTTTTTTAAATTAAACTTCATAAGTCAACGATTTTAAATCTTTTTTCAAAGTTACATCAATTTCTTTTTTTAAATCTTAAAAAACAAAAAAATAACATTTTTTATAAATAGGATTTAAATTTCAATAGATTTTTAATTGATGTTCTTTTGTAAATCTCGATTTCGCAAATGCTTAAAAAAAAATATGTATTTTTGTAGCTTAAAATTATAATAATGTCTTTAAAAGATTTTACCATTTTAGGAAATAATGATACACGCTCAGGGTTTGGAGAAGGAATGTCAATCCTCGCCGACCAAAATCAAGATGTTGTGGCATTATGTGCGGACCTTACCGATTCATTAAAATTAGGCAGTTTTAAGTCAAAAGCTCCAGAACGTTTTATTCAATGTGGTATTGCCGAAGCCAATATGATTGGTTTGGCTGCTGGTTTGGCCATTGGTGGTAAAATTCCTTTTGCTACTTCTTTTGCTAATTTTGTAACTGGAAGGGTTTATGATCAAATCCGCCAATCGGTTGCCTATTCAAATAAAAATGTAAAAATTTGTGCTTCACATGCTGGCTTGACTTTAGGTGAAGATGGCGCTACGCACCAAATACTTGAAGATATCGGTTTAATGCAAATGTTGCCTAATATGACTGTAATCCATACTTGCGATTACAATCAAACGCTTCAAGCTACTTTGGCGGTAGCCGAGTGGGATGGGCCTGTTTATTTGCGTTTTGGAAGACCCAAAATGCCAATTTTTATAAAACCGGATGCGCCTTTTATTATTGGAAAGGCTCAAAAAATCAACGAAGGAAAAGATTTAACGATTATTTGCAATGGACATTTGGTTTGGCCCTCTATTGAAGCGGCTCAAATTCTTGAAGCGCAAGGTTATTCTATCGAAATATTGAACATTCATACAATCAAACCGCTTGATACAGAAGCAATTTTAGAAAGCGTATCAAAAACTAAAAAAGTTGTTGTAGCCGAAGAACATCAACGATTGGGAGGTTTAGCGAGCACAGTAGCGTTGTTTTTAGCTGAAAATTTACCAACTCCAATGCGCGTTGTTGCCGTTCAAGATACTTTTGGCGAAAGTGGAACTCCTGGTGAATTGATGACGAAGTATCATTTAGATACGGATAGTATCGTTAGTAAATCCAAAGAATTATTGAAATAAATGTTGATTGATACGCATTGTCATAGTTATGTAGATGCCATGCGCTCATACAGAGACGAATGGATTGAACGCATGAAATTGAATCAAGTTCAGGCCGCAATTCTTCCAAATATTGATTTATCAACCGTTGAATCGATGATGGAATTACAAGCCTTAGATTCCAATATGTTTTTTCCTATGCTTGGAATTCATCCTTGTGATGTAACTCTAAATTTTGAGGAAGATTTAAAAAAAATAAAAGAAATCTATAATGCAAATCCCGATATTTTTGTAGGGGTAGGAGAGATTGGTTTGGATTATCATTGGGATTTAACATTTCAAAAAGAACAAATTATAGCGTTTCATCAACAGCTTGAATGGGCAATTGAATTAGACAAACCCGTTTCCATTCATTCTCGAAAATCAAATCATGATGTCATTCCTGCAATTCAAAAATATTCTAAAAATGGTCTGAAAGGCGTCATGCATTGTTTTTCAGGAAGTTTTGTTGAAGCGCAACG
Source organism: Chitinophagaceae bacterium (assembly GCA_017495115.1). Taxonomy (GTDB): domain Bacteria; phylum Bacteroidota; class Bacteroidia; order Chitinophagales; family JADJOU01; genus CHPMRC01. Next base: position 211,874 of record JAFEIJ010000013.1, read on the forward strand.
TATTATTGAATCCGGTTTTTATTTAGGAATAGGTGGGGTTGTAACATTTCCAAATGCAGGATTGGCTGAAGTCTTAAAAGAGGTCCCATTAAGTCATTTAGTGCTTGAAACAGACGCGCCGTATCTAGCTCCAAAACCGCATCGTGGCAAACAAAATGAAAGCAGTTATTTGGTTTACATTGCACAAAAATTAGCTGAGATTTATGAAGTTTCAATTGAAGAAATACAAGAAACAACAACGCTAAATGCCCAAAAGATATTTAATATTTAAAAAGTGATCGTATGGTATATTTAACTCGAAAAGAACATTTTAATGCTGCTCATAAACTATATTGCAATCATTGGACTCCCGAAAAAAATGATGCCGTTTTTGGAAAATGTGCCAATAAAAATTGGCATGGGCATAACTATGAATTGTATGTAACGGTTAAAGGCGAACCAAATTCTGAAACAGGTTTTATAATGAATGTCAAAGATTTAAGTTTAATTATTGATACACATATTTGTGAAGTTTTAGATCATAAAAATTTAAATGAAGATATCGATTGGGGATATCCAATGCAACCAAGCACCGAAAATGTAGCTATTTGGATATGGAATACTTTAGAAAAACATATCAAAGATTGCCAATTACATTGTGTAAAACTCCAAGAAACGGATAAAATTTGGGTAGAGTATTTTGGAAAATAAATACGAATTCTAAATATATTTCAAATAATTTTTCGTTTGAATTTGATTTGATTTTAAATCAAATAATAAGTTGTATAACCCAAAAAATGTTCTATTCATATAAATAAAATGCTTAGAACCTCTATTTCCGTTCATTTTTCTTAGCTCATTGCTTTTTGCGTATTTTTCGCCTAAATCAGTAATTTTACTAAAGAACTCTGGATTTGAAAAATCGAATTGTTCGGCTTGAAAAGGTTGCGTAAATAAACTCAGTAGTTCATGAAACATTTGTTCAAAATATACCAACTCTTTGTCGGTATCTTGAGGCGTTAATATTTCAAGTTCATAAAGTTTATCAATAAAATAGGTTCGATTTGACAAATTATTAGGATCTGTGAGTTCAAAATAAGGAACATAAAAAGAGTCTGGAATCACTTTCATGCATCCAAAATCTAAAGCAATAAGTTCGTTTTTTTCAGAAATTAAAAAATTTCCTGGATGCGGATCGGCATGCACTTTTTTTAGGTGATGAATTTGAAACATATAAAAATCCCAAAGTGCTTGACCAATTTGGTTTGCCAACTTTTGATCGGTACTTATTTTTGTAAATTCACCAATATGAATCCCATGCATCCAGTCCATCGTGATAATCTTATCCGATGAAAAATCAGGATAATAACTTGGAAATAAAACATTAGGTATCTTGTTGCAAGAATCTGAAATGAATTGACCTTGCTCTAATTCATTGATGTAATTCGTTTCTTCTAAGAGTTTATCTTCAACTTCTTTAAAATACTTATCCGAATCTTTACCTTTGATATTAAACATTTTAATAGCAATAGGTTTTACAATAGCCAAATCGCTTGAAATACTATCAGCAACACCTGGATATTGAATTTTAACCGCTAAAGTTTTACCTTGATAAGTAGCTTTGTGCACTTGACCAATACTCGCTGCATGTATTGATTCGGAGGTAAAACTATCAAAAACTTCTGAGGGCATTTTGCCAAAATTCTTTCTAAACGTTTTTACTACAAGCGCAGGAGATAAAGGCGGAACTTGAAATTGAGCCAGCGAAAATTTTTCAACATAAGCTCGAGGTAATATGGATTTATCCATACTCAGCATTTGAGCAACTTTTAAGGCACTTCCTTTTAATTCTTTCAGACTATCATAAATATCTTCCGCATTATCTAGATTCAATTGTTCTTTGGCTTCGATTTCATCTCCAGTGAGTTTATTTCCGTAATATTTTACATAATTGGCACCGATTTTTGCTCCTGTTTGAAGCAATTTTGTGGCACGCATAATCTTGCTCGTAGGTATTTTATCTATCGATTTCAATGTCTATATATTTAAAAAAGTAAATTAGGATTTGTTAAAGTTTTCTTTGAAAATGAATTTGCCTAAATCGATTAAACTTTTTAGAGGCGTCGTATCGATTAAATCAAAACCAGCTTTTAAGTTTTTTTCAATAAAAATGTCTGTTTTTTCAAAACCTTTTGAAGTATCATTGATCCAAAAATTAAGAATAATCATAAATTGAGCCCAAGAAGCCTCTTTGATGCCTTGATTTTGAATTCGCTCTATTTGCTCCTGTTCAATTTCTAATATTTGTATACCTAAAGAATCTACAAATTGAGTAAAATGATGTTTTAGATCACGCAACTTAGAAATGGTCTTTAAAGGCATGCCTTTAAGTTGGTGTAAGACAAAACTTCGATTTGCAGTTAAAATCTCAAAAAAAGTAAAATAAAAACTAGCTAACTTACTTTGTGCGTCATAATTTTTGAAATCATCGTGCTTATCTAAAAGTTCGGTTGTTTTTTCAAATACAGACGCAAAAAAATGCGCATCAATTTGTTTTAAATCTGAAAAATGTTTATAAAATTCAGATTCTTCAATTTTGTTTAGTTTACAAAAATGATACACATTTTGTAAGTCCGACGGCGTTTCCATAAAGTATTCCATATATAAGGAAACAATATCACTAGATAAAATTGCTTGCTTTTTAGACATAATTTCTTTTTATAACAAAGGTACAACAATATTTACAAAAAAGAAGTTAAACTAGATTAATAATTAAGCATCAAAATCTAAATAGATTTCTTTACTTCTAGGAAGCGCCTGACAAGAAAGGATATAACCCTTATCAATCTCCTTTTGAGATAAAGAATCTTTATCTAGCATTTCTACATTTCCTGTTTTTACCATCGCTCGGCAAGTACAACAAGCCGCTACCATACAGCTATATGGTGGCTCCGCACCTGCATCTAAAGCAGCATCTAAAATTTTTTCGTTAAATCCACACTCAAATTCAAATTTTTGACCTTCATATTTTATAGCTACCTTTGCTTTTTCACCTTTATTTAACGCTTCCGTTGTTCCTTTGGAAACATTAGCGGCTACTCGATCTTCTTCATTTTTAGCGGTAAAATATTCTCTTGAAAACTGCTCTTTATTTATATTGCAATGTTCAATGGCTTCTTCCACTACTTTCATAAATCCAGTAGGTCCACAAGAGTAATAATGCCCAGACGAATAATTGTTTAACTTTTGGATTTTTTGAGCGATATCTGAAGCTGTAGGTAATTGACTACCCGGCTCTAATGTATAAATTGGCTCATAAATAAATCGTTCTTTATGTTGATCAGCCAATTTTTGAATCGTTTCACCAAACATAACTTGATTTCTAAATCCATTAGCATATAATAGATAAATCGATTGATTTGTAGTTCTTAACAAATGTTCAATCATAGATAGGATAGGGGTAATTCCACTTCCACCTGCAAAAAATAAATGAAATGATTTATCAGGGATAATTTTAAAATTTCCCATTGGTATGGAAACATCAATTTGTTGTCCTTCTTGTATCGAATGATTTAAGTATTTACTTACATATCCATCTGCAATCGCTTTGACACCAACAGAAACACTAGATGTATTGGCACTGCTCGAACAAATTGAATAGGAACGTATTACTTTTTTACCTTCGATCTCTACTTGTATATTTAAATACTGTCCTGGCTCAAATCTGAAATCATTCTGAAGTGAAGCGGGTATTTTGAAAATGATTTCAGAAGCATCTGAAGTTAATTTATTTATTTTTTCAATAATTAATTGATGAAACATAAGTATATTAATTAAGTTTTAAATTTTGATGGTTTGCATTTATTGCTTTTTGTATGGCGGGGTCATTTTGATTGATGATACTATAAAAACCTTCGGTTTTATATAACATTCGAGCAACATAAGCTTTGAGCATATATTTTACTCTGTTTTCAAAACTGGCACTTCGTGACAAATTTAACTTTGGATTTGATTTTTTTGCAAATTTGTAAAATTCTTGTAACCAATTAGAGTTAATCTGAAAACTAGAATTAAAATCTTTAAATGTGCTGTAGTTTTTGGATAAACTTTCAATTTTTGCTTGATTTGAATATACATAATCGGGCATTACCGATCTTAAAAGTGAAAAATTGGTTAAATCAAAATTGGTATCAATGGGAACAAAAACATCAGGATATATACCGCCGCCGCCTTTAACAATTCTTTTATTAATGGTAAAGTATTTCATCGTATCAACATCTTTAATACTATCCATCGCAAATAATTCTCCATTTTCGTATCGTTTAAGAATATCGTATTCATAATCTAAATTTCCATTTTTATATGGTTTTTGGATACTTCGTCCTGAAAATGTATAATATTTTGCTACGGTTAATCGAACCGCACTTCCATCTTTCAAATTAATTTGACTTTGAACCAAACCTTTACCAAAACTTCTACGACCAATAATGACTCCACGATCTAAATCTTGAACCGCTCCAGCTAATATTTCAGAGGCACTTGCCGATCCTTCATCGATAATTACCGATAGTTTCCCATTTTCGTATAACCCTTTTGTTTTACTAATGTATTTTTCGGTGGGATGATTTCTTCCTTTTGTATAAACCAATAATTTGTTTTGATCTATTAATTCATCTAAAATATTCACACAAATTTCAAGATAGCCACCCGTATTTTGACGCAAATCTAGGACTAAATGTTCTATTTTCTTCTCTTTAACCAAAAATTCCAATTCGTTTCTAAACTCATTATAGGTTTGTTCACCAAAGGTATTAATTTTTATATAACCTGTTCTGTCATCCAGCATTAAGGATTTTTCAACACTATTTACCTGAACTTTATTTCGTTTAACTACAATTTGAATTAATTGATTCGAATTATTTCTTTGAATTCCTAATTTTACGGTTGTTCCTTTTTGGCCTCTAAGTTTTTTAAAAACATCTGCATTTTGAATACCTACTCCAGCTACAATAGTATCGTTGATTTTTATAATTTTATCACCCGATTTTATACCTGCAAGCTCCGAAGGTCCATTTGTAATCGGAGAAACAACAATTAAAGTATCATTTGCAATATAAAACTCAACACCAATCCCATCAAAATTACCCACAAGTGGTTCGTTAGATTGAACTAACTCTTCTTTTGGAATATAAACAGAATGAGGATCAAGTAGTGATAATAAATTATTTACCGCTTTATTTTCAATATTTGAATAATCTAAAGAATCTACGTAATGATTTTGAATTAATGATAGTAATTCATCAAATTTGGATGATTTATTTATTATAATTGGATTACTGTTTATCAGGAAATGACTTATAATCATTCCAATTGCAATTAAAAAAATATTTTTTAAAAAAAGATTGCTCGCTTTCGTTTCAAAAGCATTTTCAGAAGGAATTTCCTTATTTTCGTGATTCATTATAGTTTTTAAACACTTTTGCAAAATTAAACAAATCTTAATAAATCAAAGTGAATTGTTTTGACGTCTACTTTTATCATTTTTTTATTAACTTTGCCGACATATTAAAAATCAATATTAATAGTAAATATGGCACAGATTGAGATTTTATTGCCTGCGATGGGTGAAGGAATTATTGAAGCAACTTTAATTAGTTGGATGAAAAATGAAGGAGACTCCATTCAAATAGATGAAAATCTTATCGAAGTAGCTACAGACAAAGTAAATAGTGAAGTTCCGAGTACGGCAAATGGAATTTTAATTAAAAAATTATATAATGAAAATGATGTGATTCCAGTAGGAAAAGCATTTGCGATAATTAGTACAGATGGTGACGAAGCGCCAGCAACTCAAAGTGAACCAAAGCCAATTGAAGTTATTGAAAAAGAAATAGAAAAAGCGATTGAAATCGTTGAAAATCCAGTTCAAGAAAGTCCAGTTTCAATTGATTTTTCAAGTCGTTCCAATCAAATCGGATTTTTGTCTCCTTTGGTTCAGAGTATCATTAAACAAGAACAGATTTCTGAAAACGAATTGTCTTTAATTCAAGGAACTGGAAAAGAAGGACGAATTACAAAAGAAGATATTTTACAATTTCTTGAAAATCGTGGTTCTAAAACAGAACAAAAGCCTGCGAATGTTCAGAATATTCAGGTAAATAATAACAATGATCGTATTGAATTTGCGACTCCAATAAGCGCTGTGAAAAATGAAATTGTAGCCATTCCTGAGGGTGGTGTACCAATGGATCGTATGCGAAAATTGATAGCGGATCATATGATTAAGTCGATTCAAACTTCGGCGCATGTGAGTAGTTTTATTGAAGCAGATGTTACAAATATGGTGGCATGGAGAAGTAAAAATAAAGATAAATTTAAAGAAAAATACGGCGAAAATTTAACGTTTACACCTTTATTAATAGAAGCGATAGCGCTTGCAATTCAAGAATTTCCGGTATTAAATAGTACAACAGACGGAAAATCAATTTTTTATAAAAAAGATATTAATATTGGAATGGCTGCCGCTTTGCCTGATGGAAATTTAATTGTACCGGTGATTAAAAATGCCGATATGTTGAATATCATGGGACTGGCTAAAAAGGTAAATGATTTAGGAAATCGCGCTAAGAAAAATCAATTAAAACCGGATGAAATTCAAGGTGGAACTTACACTATGACCAATTTAGGTTCTTTTGGAAATTTATTTGGTACACCAATTATCAACCAACCGCAAGTTGCTATTTTGGGCGTCGGAGCTATTGTTAAAAAACCTGTTGTTTTAACAGTAAATGGCCAAGATACAATTGCCATTCGAAGTATGATGTATCTTTCTCATAGCTACGACCATAGAATCATTGATGGATACGTAGGAGGCATGTTCGTAAAACGAGTTGCAGAAATTTTAGAGAAATTTGATTTAAATCGATCGATTTAGTAATTAGAAATCAAATGATTTGCAATATTTAATGTCTTCAGCAATTTGATGTTGAAGTGCATTAAGATTTTCAAATTTTTGTTCAGGTCTAATGAAATCTATGAGCGCTACTCGTATTTCTTGACCATAAATATCTTGATCAAAATCAAAAATATAGGTTTCTATATTTGGTAAAGTAGCCTCAAAAGTGGGTTTGATGCCAATGTTGGTTATGGATTCATATTTTTTTCCATTAACAATCACATTACTTTTATAAACTCCAAATTTTGGAATTATCTTAAATTTATGTTGGATTAGAATATTAGCAGTTGGAAATTGAATGGTACGTCCAATTTGTTTCCCTTTTATAACCACTCCAATATAAAAGAAATCGTATCCTAATAAAACATTAGCTTGTTTAATTTCTCCCAACGCTATATGTTTCCGTATTTCCGTAGAGTTTATTTTTTCTAACTCGGTTTTAAATTCTTCAAATTGTAAAATTTCAATATCTAAATTTAATTTTTTAGAAATTTCAATAAACGTTTCTTTTGAACCTTTTCGATCGTGCCCAAATTTATGGTCGTAGCCTATTACTATAGCCTTTGGTTTCATTTTTTGGATAAGCTCCATAGCGAAATCTTCGGCACTTTTATTTGAAAAATCTAAATTGAAGGGAATGTTAACAATGCGTTCGATTCCTTTTTCTTCAAAGAGCTTAATTTTTTCTTTAGGATCGTTGATAAGATGAAACGAATTGTAATTTGTTAAAACCGTTCGAGGATGCGGATCAAACGTGATTACATAATCTATGAGGCATCTTTTTAAGGCTTCATTTTTCATATACTTAAGCAAATTTTGATGACCAAGATGTAAGCCATCAAAAGATCCAATCGTAATAATGGAGTTGGAAACTTCTGGAATTTCGTTGAAAACTTGCATTTTTAAATCCATAAAAAGCTTACACAAGCATCGTTACAGGATTTTCAATAAATGTTTTTACATCTTTTAAAAATCCAGCACCAACAGCACCATCTACAACTCTATGGTCGCAACTTAGGGTCAATTTCATCACTGAACTTTGAACAATTTCTCCGTCTTTAATCGCTACAATATCTTTCATAGCACCAACGGCCATTATACAAGCATCAGGAGGGTTAATAATTGCTGTAAATTCTTCAATACCCATCATACCCAAATTTGAAATAGAAAATGTATTTCCTTTCATATCATCTGGAGTAACTTGTTTATTTTTCGCTTTCTCTGCAAATGATTTACTTGTCATGGCTAATTGAGAAAGACTTAGCATATCTGCACTACGAATAACTGGAACTACCAAACCATCTGGAACCGCAACTGCCATTCCGATATTAACATGGTGATTGATTCGAATTTTATCACCTAACCAAGACGAATTTACGGCTGGATGTTTTTTTAACGCCAACGCACATGCTTTGATTACCATATCATTAAATGATATTTTAACAGGTGCAAACGCATTCATTTGCTCTCGTGCTTTTTTAGCTTCATCCATATTTACTTCAATCGTAAGATAGAAATGCGGCGCGGTATACATGCTTTCAGCTAGTCTTTTTGCGATTACTTTACGCATTTGACTTACTGGAACTTCTTCAAAAGATTCTTGACCAACAGGAAGTGACATCGTAGGCATTGAAATTCCTTTTTGACTAGAATTTCCTGATTTTAATGCTTCTTCAATATCTTTTTTGGTAATACGCCCTTCGTCGCCCGAACCTGAAATCCCATTTAAAGAAATGCCATTATCTTCTGCCATTTTTTTTGCTAAAGGAGAAATTTTTACTCGGTCTGAATTCGTATTATTTGTATTGGTTGTAGCAGGAGCAGAAACTGCAACTGCAACTTTAGTTTCTTCTTTCGCTTTTGGTTTCTCTTCAACCGCAGGCGCTGGTGCGCCACCACTAAGAAGCTCTTCAAAAGATTCACCCGGCTTACCTAAAATTGCCAATAATCCATTTACAGGAATACTATCACCTGATTTAGCAGCTACATAAAGGACGGTGCCTTCTTGAAAAATTTCTAAATCCATAGTCGCTTTATCGGTTTCTACTTCCGCAATTACCGAACCGGCTTTTACTACATCGCCAACTTTGATTAACATATTTGCAATAACACCTTCTTCCATGGTGTCGCTCATTCTTGGTAAACTTAATATTTCTGCCATATGATTATTTTTATAACTTTTTTATATGATTATTTACGTCCTGGTTTAAAATTTTGCATTTGTTTCATCATTTTTCGCATTTGCTCAAATTGCTTTAAAAAACGATTTAAATCTTCCATCGTTTTACCACTTCCTTTAGCAATACGCATTTTACGTTTCATATCTAATATTTCAGGATTGGCGCGCTCTTTCGGCGACATACTCTGTATCATCACTTCGATACCTTTAAACGCATTTTCATCAATGTCCACATCTTTCATTGCTTGATTCATGCCCGGAATCATTTTGAGAATATCTTTGATATTTCCCATTTTTTTAATTTGCTGCAATTGATCCATAAAATCATTGAAGTCAAATTTATTTTTAGCAATTTTTTTAGATAATTCGGCTGCTTTTTTGGCATCAAATTGTTCTTGCGCTTTTTCTACCAAACTTACAATATCACCCATGCCCAAAATACGATTGGCCATACGATCTGGGTGGAAAATATCTAAACTATCTTCTTTTTCGCCTTGAGAAATAAACTTAATCGGTTTTTCTACTACATATCGAATCGTCAACGCAGCTCCACCTCGAGTATCACCATCTAATTTGGTAAGTACAACACCGTCAAATTGAAGCGTATCATGAAAGGCTTTAGCTGTATTTACCGCATCTTGACCCGTCATACTATCCACGACAAAAAGCGTTTCCGAAGGATTTAACCCTTTTTTAAGTCCTGCAATTTCTTGCATCATCGCTTCATCTACAGCCAAACGGCCCGCCGTATCTACGATGATAACATTATGATTATTTTGTTTGGCAAAATCAATAGCTTTCTGAGCAATATCCAATGGATTTTTATTCTCGATATCCATAAAAACAGGAATACCAATTTTGGTTCCCAAAGCATTCAACTGCTCCATGGCAGCCGGACGATAGACGTCACAAGCGACCATTAAAGGATTGAGTTTCTTTTTATTCTTAAGAAAATAAGCCAGTTTGTGTGTGAAAGTCGTTTTACCCGAACCCTGCAAACCTGCAACTAAAATTACGGCTGGCTTGCCTTCAATTTTAATATCTTGTTGTGTACTGCCCATGAGCTGGGTCAGTTCATCATTCATAATTTTAACCAACATTTGTCCAGGCGAAACGGCAGTCAAAATACCTTGTCCCATCGCTTGCTGACGCACTTTATCTGTCAAATCTTTTGCTACTTTGTAGCTTACGTCAGCATCCACTAAGGCTCTCCGGATTTCTTTAACCGTTGCAGCCACATTGATATCGGTAATTTTGCCCTGTCCTTTGAGGGTTTTAAACGCGGATTCTAACTTTTCTTGTAAATTCTCAAACATTATTTATATATATAAATAGTACACATTTTTTCAATGGGCAAATATAAGAAATTTTGATTGAATTTATATTGATTTTATGTAAGATAATTATTGTAATGAACATTACGGTAATTATTTTTACCTTAAATGAAGTTAAGATTTTAGACCTTCGTCTTTATTCTCAATCTTGATTTGAGGAGGAAAAGGGCGTTGAATAAACTGAAAAATACGACTCCTGTTTGATTGTTGAAAATAGATTCAAAAAGACAAAAGTAAGTGGATAAAGCTATAAAACCTAAATAGAAATAATCTCGTGACCTTATTGCCATAAATATTGAAAATAGTAGATTTGCCAATATCATCATTATACCTAAAATTCCATATTCAAGTATATATTCCAAAAATTGATTATGAGCATTCAAATCTAGATTTGATTGAATATGAAGAAAATCCAAATAGTTGCTTCCAAAGCCAATAAAAGTCTTTTGCTTAATCATAGATAGAGCATGATGCCATATCTCAATTCTTTTAGTGACCTCTATGGATGATTGCGTTAAATATTGAATATTTAGTTTGTTGGTATTAAAAAATAGGATTATAAAAACACAAATAAAAAGAAGAAACGAAAAGCTTATATATGGAATGTTTCGATATTGTTTTTTTTGTATAATGCTCGAAATGAATAATATAAGCATAAAAGCTACAAAGCCAATTTTACTTTGAATGATTAATATATTGATTCCAATAAATACGCTAATGATAAACTGTATTTTCTGATTTTTAAGAATTTGAATATTTGATTTTCTCAAATAAATACATGCCATTAATCCAAAATTTAAGATTAAAGCATAATAAATTGTGGGAATATTGCTCAGTGATACATAATATTGTTGTAGTTCGTATAGAGTTAAACTTGTAGACATCCATTTGAGGGTAAAAATAGCAAAAGAAATTCCAAAAAAGGTAAGGATACCAAGCAAATAAAAAGCTAGAATGAAATACCATTTTTTTAAATCAAAAAGTTCTTTTTTGATGAATAATGTCAATGGGAAAAATAGGAAAATAACAGATAGTGATGTTTTTTTTGATAAAACCAAAGAATTAGGTTCAATAAAAAGGTAATAAAAAACAGGCAATAAAAATAGCAATGATGGAAAAAGAATATAGTATTTTGAATAGTCTTTGAGCGCTATTTTTTTAAAACTAAATGAAATAATCCAGAAAAATAAAAATATAAAAATGGGAATACTCGTTGCCCATCGGTAAAACGGCAAAGAAAAAACAATGATAGAAAAGAAAATATACCAATAATTAGCCGTAAAGGTTTTGAAAAATGCTGTCGTCAAATGCTCTTCTTTTCGCAATCTAATTTTCTTATTGAGAAGAAATTCAAGTATGAAAAATCCAAAAACAATAATGCCCATTAGTATTGTAATCTGAAGCGTATCTCCCAAAAATTGAGTAAGAAATGCACTACCAAAAATGATAATATTGAACAATATTAATATGCCTGTAATAGCGTAATGTTTGAGATTTAAACGCAAAAAAAGATGATGAATATGTGTCTTATCGGGAGAAAAAGGTGATTTTTGTTTTAAAATACGTAGAAATGCCACACGAAACGTATCGAATAAAGGAAGGATAAACAAACTAGCCATTAGACTATAGGGGCAAGAAAATGGTGTAGTAGCAGTACTATTTATATGCCAAAACTCAATTAAAAACAACGCAGATATAAAACCTATGAGCGTAGAGCCTGTATCGCCCAAAAAGATTCTTGGAACAAAGAGATTGTATCTAAGAAATGCAATTAAACTACCAATAAATGAAATAGAAATTAATACATAAAAAGGCATTTCATTTATATAAAAATAACCCGCAAAAAAAGCAAAATATAAAATGCCGAGCGAAGCCGCCAACCCATTAATCCCATCAATAAGATTAAGCGCATTAATGAACGTAATAACCACAAAAGTAGAAATCAAAATCGCTAACCAAGGTGCAATATTATAAATCCCAAAAGTCCCCATTAACGAATCGATACGATACATTCCCCAATAAACCACTATAAATGAAGCGGCAATTTGAATGCCTAGTTTTAATAATGCTTTTTGAGGTTTGATATCATCCACAATTCCTGTAACAACGATCATCGCACTCCCCAGAATCATATACCACATTCGGTACTCAATTATATCAAAGCCCCATAGAATAGTACTCAGAAAACAAAGGAAAACCGCCACCCCTCCTAATGCAGGAATGACTCCTTTGTGAACTTTGCGGTGATCGGGTACATCTACTAGATTTTTTTTATTGGCAAATGCAATAATCTGTGGAATAAAAAAATACGCCACCACAAAACTGAAAATAAAAAATAGAAGATCATAAATCATAGACTGCAAAGATAAAAAAATCCATTAAAACGATATAATCTATTAAAAATTAATAAAAGAAATCATTAAATAATGTATATTTGCAAAACATTGACTTTATTTTTATTGATGTTTTTCTATTTTTACTAAAGAACTATACGTGTAAACGTTTTACAAAAAATGAACGAAAAAAATCTTTTAGAACGAATCCGAAATGGAGAAAACGAAACGACTGAGTTCAAAACTAATTATAGTAAAGAAACGATAGAAACACTCGTTGCTTTTGCTAATAAAAAAGGTGGAATGGTTTTGGTAGGGGTAGATAATCATGCCAAGATTGTTGGTACATCTATAGCCAATGAATCTGTACAGAAATGGCTCAATGAAATTAAATTCAAAACCGAACCTGCCATTTTCCCAGATATTGATATTGTAAATATTGAGGGTAAAGACATTGTTATCTTTCGGATTCAGGAATACCCGGTCAAACCCATATCTTTTTTAGGGCGATTTTTTATTCGAAAAAACAATTCTAATCATCAGCTAGCTGCCAACGAAATCAATGATATATATCTTCAATCGATTCAAACCTCTTGGGATAGTTATCCATATATTGGAGCAAATATTTCAGATTTGGATGAAATTAAGATTGAAAAATTTATTGAAAGAGTCAATGAAAGTGGAAGATTCAAGTTGGTGGGCAGTCCTATGGAATGCTTATCCAAACTTAGATTGATAAAAAATGATATGCCAACCCATGCGGCTATGCTTTTGTTTTCAAAAGAAGAATTATTCTTTAATATACATATAGGACGATACAAGACCCAATCATTGATTATCGATGACAAAATGATTCGTGGTTCGCTATTTGAATCGGTTGAAAATACCATCACCTTTATTCTTAGTCATATCAAGGTAGCTTTTGAAATTACGGGCAAGACTTCACAGCGCACCGAAATTTTTGAATATCCACTGCCTGCTATCAGAGAGTTGGTGCTCAATGCTATTATTCATAGGGACTATAAAAGCCCTACGGATATTCAAATACGGATTTATGATCAGGAAATAACGATTTTTAATCCAGGTGGGCTTTTTGGAGGACTCGAAATAGATGAACTCAAAACCGATAATTATCAAGCGCAGAGCCGCAATAAATTGATTACAGAGGCTTTCTACCTTACCAAAGATATTGAAAAACACGGAAGTGGCTACAGAAGAATCCGTGAATATATTCGCGATTATCCTACTATGTATTTTGAATTTGAGGAAAACTCGGGAGGCTACCTCACGAGAATTGGATATAAAAAACAACGCATCCTAGAAAACGATTTTGAGACACAAAATGACGAATTAAGTGACGAATTAAGTGACGAATTAAATGACGAATTAAAAATAGCGCCTCAGAGTACGAAAAATATAGGGATAGAAGCAGGTGATGACGAATTAAATGACGAATTAAATGACGAATTAAATGACGAATTAAATGATGGGCAAAATAAAGTCCACCAATACATTATAGAGCATCCTGGGCAGCAGTCTCGAGACATTAGTTTTTATCTGAAAATTCCTTATGGCTCGGTAGACAGACATATTCGAGTTTTGCTCAAAAAAAATAAAATAGAACGACGAGGTGGTAAAAAAACAGGCGGGTATTATTCAATAGCTTGATGGATTTCAAGTGATCCCAATCGTACCTTAAAAAATAGTCCAAACTATTTTGTATGTTTTAGAGTGGTTAACACCGTGATAGCAATTAAATAGTAGAATTAAAATTGGATTATCTTGATTGAATATACGGTATAAATTTTAGCCCTGAAGTGCTAAAAAAATACTATGTTTGCATTATCAATAAAAGCTTTTCTATTGGAAAATAAAAAAAATGATAAATGGTATGTATATTATCTAAAGTCGCGATGCGAAAAAAAAGTCGCAGCGTCTTTGGACAAAATGAATATACCCCATTATCTGCCATTGGTAAAGACGCTCAAGCAATGGAGCGATAGACGTGTAGTGGTTGTAGAACCGTTAATTAGGGGCTATATTTTCATTCCTGCATATATTGTAGATGAAGGAAAGATGGTGTTTTGTCCTGGTATTGTTAATTTAGTGAAATTCAAAGGAAAAAATGCACTCGTAACATCTTATGAAATTGAACAACTTCGTGATTTTTTGGGTGAGCATACTATAGAACAATATGAAATTCAGCAGTTGATGCCAGGTACACAAGTAGAAGTAAGAAGAGGTGTTTTTCAAGGGAAAAAAGGAGAATTGATTGATGTGAAAAACAATATGGCTACAATACAACTCTATGAACTAGGCATTGAATTGAAAATAAAAATTCATACAACCAATCTTAAAGGTTAATTTTTTTAAATAGACTCAAAAAAAAGCCCCCCAAAACCTTTATTTATACTATATTTGCAACTCATCAGCTACATCCCTTCTGATGTCCTCGTTGGGACTCAAGAGCCGAAGGTTTGGAAAATAAATTTATAAATATAATATATGATAGCTAAAATTAAAAATGGCATAAAAGTTAGGTCAATAGCATACAAAAACAAATTATATGCTAAATTATATGGTTTAAACTCAAAGAAATATTGGGATTACAGATTTAAAAATAATTGGCAAAACTTGAATGGAAGATTACAGTCTATGATGTTTGCCGCTGGGTTTACTTCGTTAGATTATAAGTTTGAGAATATAAATTCAATATTAGATTTTGGATGCGGACTTGCAGATTCCATTCCTGTTCTTAAGTCTAAATTTAACAAGTCCGAATTATTTTTTTATGATTTTTCAGAATCAGCAATGGAAATAGCTAGTAAATATTATGGAAAATACGCCTCAAGTTATAATTTGGAACAAAATAAATCGTTTGATCTAGTTTATTGCTCTAATGTTATTGAGCATATAACGGATAAGGATATTAATGTGTTTTTAGATTCTATTTTTAAAGCAACTAAAAAATATGTTGTAATTCAAGCTCCTTATAACGAAACGTGGGAAAATGGTGAACCATTAACTGAAAATACTCCAAGATCAGAACATGTAAGAACATTAAATAACGAAATTATTAACTTGTTTAATGATTTAGACCCAAACATACAATGGGAAATGATGACTAAAATGGTGCCATATGCATGGGATTTGACCGAACAGGTTTTTTATATTGGAAAGAGATAGATGCAAATAGTATCAAAATTAAAAAATAATAAGTATTTTTTACTTGCTATTATATCAACCTTTTTATCCAAATTCGTCATCTTTTTATCAAATATTATATATAGTAGAAATTCGGAACAAGTAGAATTTGGTAGATATAGTTTTTTTATTACGAATGTAATAATTATTTCAGAATTTTTAACTTTAGGTTTAAATACAACAATTACTCAACATGTTGCTTCTGATAATAAAGATAATAAACTTGATTTTTTTAAATCTTCTTTAACTAGTTTATCATTAATAATTATTATAATTTGTATTTTAAATTATTATTTTTCATTTAACACATTTCTTAACGATAACATTTTTACAATATATCTATTTGTAAGTGTTAGCTTAATTACTTCTTATTTAAATGGAATGAAGGATTATAAAAATCTATTCATTTTGAATGTACTTTACTCAATATTTTTTGTTAGTGCTAGTTTGATGTCGTTGTTCAAAAAAGTTTATTTTATTGATTCTTTCAAATATACGTTCTTTATTTTCAACTTGTTATTTTTGATTTTTTATTTCTTTAAATATAATTCAATAAATATATTTAGTTTTAATTTCAAAAATTATAAAATAAAATACATAAAATACACAATCCCCGCTTTTTTATCAACTATTTTTGTTTCTCCTTTGTTAGCGAAATGTTATCAGGATATTGTTTCAAGAAATGGATATGAAGAGTTTGCTATTCTTAATGTAGCTAATCAATGGAAAAGTATTGTACTAATTGCACCTATGATTTTTTCAAAATTTCTTCTGTCTCTTTTAACATCTAATTCTCAAAATAAAGTTAAGTTTATAAAAATACTGAAAATAAATTTCACTTTAAATTTGATTATAACATCTTTTCTTTCATTTTTTGTTTTTCTATTTTCCAATCAATTAATGAATGTTTTTGGTATTAAAATAGAAGTAGATAATAAAATATTATTTTTCCTAGTATTATCTTCTATACCTACAGCCCTAAATGATGTCGTTGGACAAGCAATTGCCAGTAATGATAATTATTGGTATGGATTTCTATTAAATTTGCTATGGGCAATAGTTCTTATAATATGTTTTTATTTTATTTTTAATTTAAATGCAATTGGTTTCGCTCTTTCAATATTGATAGCGTATACAATTCTACTATTCTTCTCTATGTTGTATTCTTACAAAATAATTTTATCAAAAAAATGAAAAAAGTACTACTTATCTTCGGCACTAGACCTGAAGCTATAAAAATGGCTCCATTGGTAAAAGAATTTAAAAAATATCCAAATCTTTTTGAAGTAAAAGTTTGTTTAACTGCTCAACACAGAGAAATGTTAGACCAAGTTATGAATTTCTTTGAAATTGAAGCGGATTATGATATGGATTTAATGAAACCAAATCAAAATTTATATCAGTTAACAGCTGATATAATTTTAGGGTTAAAAGAAATATTGGAGTCTTTTGAACCGCATTTCGTATTTGTGCACGGAGATACAACCACTACAATGGCTAGTAGCATTGCTTCGTTTTATTTCAATACAAAAATATGTCATATTGAAGCAGGTTTAAGAACACATAATCTAATGGCACCTTTTCCTGAAGAAATGAATAGAATGGTTACAGGTGTCGTCACAAATTATAATTTTTCGCCAACAGAAGCAAGTAAACAAAATTTATTAGCTGAAAATAAAAATCCAAATTCTATTTTTGTAACTGGTAACACCGTAATTGACGCATTACTTTACAGTGCTGAAAAAGTTAAAAACTTTGAAGATGAAGAAATCAATATGCTCAAAAGTGATGTTTATGAATCTGCTAGAAAAACCATATTAGTTACAGGGCATCGAAGAGAAAATTTTGGACAAGGTTTTATAAATATTTGCCAAGCTTTGAGAATGATTGCTGAAAAAAATCCAAATGTGGATATTATTTATCCAGTTCATCTAAATCCAAATGTGCAAAAGCCTGTCAATGAATTGTTAGCAAATTGTCCAGGGATTAAATTAATCAAACCTCTTTCTTATCCAGCATTTGTATGGTTGATGGAAAAATCATTTTTTATTATTACCGACAGTGGAGGTGTTCAAGAAGAAGCACCTAGTTTAGGAAAACCCGTTTTGGTTATGCGAGAAACAACAGAAAGACCCGAAGCAGTAGAAGCAGGAACGGTAATATTGGTAGGTACCGATAAGCAGAAAATATCCGATGAAGCTCAAAAACTTATTGACAATAAAGAATGGTATAATAAAATGAACCAAGCTCATAATCCTTATGGTGATGGAAAAGCGTGTGAAAGAATAGTGGAAGTAATAAAAAATATAAACTAAATGAGATTTACAGCAATACCTGTATCAAAAGGAGATGCTTTTCTGTTTCAAATTGAAAATATTAAAGTGTTAGTTGATGCTGGCAATAATCAAGATGAAGTATATTTATGGCTTAAGAAAAAAGATATATTATGTATTGATATATTTATTTGCACTCATTATGATCAAGACCATATTAATGGCTTAATAGGCCTATTAAAAAATAAAATACAAATAAATGAATTATGGTTGCCAGAAATTCAAAAATATATTTCTAATGTTTGTAAAAGTGCAAAAAATATTCTCAAACAAATTGATGATTTATGTATAAATGCTGATATAAATAAAAAAATATATAAATATAAAGTAAAAACTATAATCAAAAAAAGTTTAAGATTAAATCAAGAATTGAATTTAGTACCCAATACTACTATTAGGTATTTTAAATATGAAGGAAATTATGTTTCTAATCATATTAGTTCAAATTTATATACACAGAATTGCACTGAAATTAATACATTTATAAATATTGATTTGAATCAGTTATTTTTAATGATAAATTCTATTAGAAATGCAGAAAGCTTAGTATTTAAATATCAGGAAAACGATAAGCCCAATATTCTATTTTCAGGGGATAGTTCTTTTAATTTCAATAAAAATATTATTATTAGATTATCAAATGGTTCTATTGTAACAGCCCCTCACCATGGTTCTAAGACTAGTGATAAATTGTATTCGCAGCTTGTAAATCACAATTCATTGATTTTTGTTAGAAGCGATAAAAAAACAAATATAAGACCATGTATTGATTATAAAAAATTAAATGAAAAATATTGCACAACTTGTAATTATAGTAATCAAGTTGAGGTTGAATTTAATTTTAATGGAATAAAATTTTTTACAAAAAATAATAAATGTAATTGTAAATGAATATAAAGGTTGCTTTTTGTGTTAGAGAAGATTATAAAACTAGAGGAGGTGGCGATGTAGTTCAAATATTGAAAACAAAAGAATATTTAGAAAAAAACTATTCAGATATATCCATTGATATTATAACAAATGCTAAAGAACTTGACACTTCATACAATATTTGTCATATTTTTAATTTATCTTTAATTGATGATGCTTTCAAATATGCTACAAAAGCAAAAGAATTAAATTTAAAAGTCGTGTGTTCAACAATTTATTGGGATTATTCTGTTGTTTCATATCATAAATTTGCTGAGTTTGGATTTTTTTACTTAAATAATTTTGTATTGAACATAGAAAAGAAAATTTATTATTTTTTATCTCATATATTTAAAAAAGAAACACTTGTTTCAAAAAGATTTAAGGATAGGGTTATTGAAATAAATAAAAATATTGATCTTTATCTACCAAATTCAAATGAAGAACTTGTACATCTTGAAAATTTTACAAATCTAAACTTAAGGAATAAATCTAGTATAATATACAATGCAACTGAGTTAAAACAAAATATAAATTATGTAAATGTATTAGAAAAGCATAATTTACCAGAAAATTACGTACTGCAGGTAGGTAGAATAGAACCAATAAAAAATCAACTTTCGCTTTTATTTGCTTTAAAAAATGAAAAGCATATTCCAATTGTTTTTCTTGGGAAACCATTTAATACAGCATATTTTAATTTACTAAAAAAATATTCATTAAAGAGAGGTAATGTTTTTTTTATTAATGAAGTTCATCATGATGAGGTTTACTCTTTTTATAAATATGCTAAAGTCCATGTTTTAATGTCTTTAAGAGAGTCTCCTGGATTAGTTTCATTAGAAGCTATGGCTTGTGGCTGTAATATAGTCGTTTCAAAATTTCCTTACTCACCAGTTTCAACATATTTTTCAAACTATGCATTTATTGCAGACCCTCTTTCTACTATAGATATAAGAAGTAAAGTCTTAGATGCGTTAAATTCTAAAATAAATTCGGATAATCTTAAGGATTATGTTAAAAAATTCAACTGGAATACTACTGCTAATCAAACTTATGAATCATATATTAGTTTAAATAATAATAAAAACTTGACATTTTAATTTTTTATTGTTATATTATAAGTAACAAATAAACTTTATATGAATCAATTTAAAATGAACCACTTAAAACAAAATTTAACAATTAATAGCTTAAATGATGCTTATAAATTACACGATTTAGCTGTGAAAGTAAGGATAGATAACAACTTTGTTTTTCATCCTCATTATAGAGGTGAAAAAGATTATATTTGGGAGATCTCGTCTACTTTTCGAAGAAATGTAGTTAATAAAACTGAAAAAGAATTAGCCGATAATTTTATAAATATGAATTCAATGTCACGATTCAATAATTCTGATACTAAATACGAAAAATACTGGAATGCTTTAATACACCTTCAGCATAACGGAGGTCCTACTGATTTAATTGATTGGTCGATTCATATTGATACGGCTTTATATTTTGCTTCAGAAGATGAAACTGTAGATGGCAAAATATGGGTTTTTATGCTTGCAGATGAAATGTTATATAATACTGATTCATTATATAGAGAAGATACCATAAGTCAATTTGATCCATTTAATATTAAAAAATCAATTATGATTAATCCCTCATATGATATAGATTTAAGTACGAAAAATGAAAATGAAATTCGATTAATGCATCAAAAAGGTCGATTATTTAAAATAGCAACAAATGAACAAAGTAACTACTTCAAAAATTTAGTAGATAATGAAATTCTTTATAAATTTAAAATCCCAAAAGAATCAAAAGCTTGTATAAGACAAGAACTAAACGAAGTAGGAGTTAATAAAGACTATTTTAATTTGAGCTAAATTGGAAGTAATTAAAAAAGCTTTAGATTTTTTGTTTTACGCTTCACTTATTTTAGTGTCGTCATTTATGATATGGCCTCCGGCGTTGCAGTCGATAGGGTTTTCTTTATTGTTATTATTATCTGGTCTTAAATATTTCAATAAAGATTGGTTTAAAAAAAAATGGTACATTTATTTATTGTCAATTTCATCTTTTTTGACACTAATTTTATCAGCTATATGGTCGGAATCCAACCTAAATAATTTTAATTTATTTGGATTATATTTTTTACTAATTGGATTTTTATTTTTATATCATTTCTGCAATTACGAACAAAGGATTGTTAATTATGTTTTATTATTACTAATATTTTCTGGGATTGTGTATATGTTTCTGTGGTATGAAGATTCATTAAAAGCACTTAATGCTTATTATGATTTTCATAAATTGGAAAATCCTCTTTTAGAACTCAATTTTCACAACAAAATTAATTATATATACAAGGAATTTATTTGTAAGAAAACTTTAAATTTTGCACTAAATGATGGTTTTTACTATTTGAATGAAAAAGAATCGTTATTTAGGCACTATAATTATATATCGCCCTTTTATATATTTTTATTGATATTGATAGCTAGATTTTTACTCCAAAAAATGAAAGTAATAAATAAAATAGTTTTATTTTGTACATTGTTAATTTTTACAACTTTTATATACGTACTAGGAAGTATTATTAATACAGTGTTACTTGTTTTAGTTTTATTTTGTTTGTTTTGCAACTATCTTTACTTAAAAAAACATATTTATCTGATTGGGTTTATTTTACTTATTTTTACAACTTTAGGATTAAATTATAAGTTGATAACAAATAAAATTAGTAACTATCAATTGATACAAAAAACACCTACATCTGAAATAAATAATTTTATTGATTATACTCGATATGAACTTTATAATTCGGCGATTAAAGTATGGGGGAATAATAAATATTTTGGAACAGGAATAAATGATGTTGATAATGAAGTAAATAGTTTGCTTCCTAAAGTTCAGATTATGAGTAGAATCAATCTAGGAAATGGTGTGATAATGAATACACATAGTTTTCCTCTTTTTGTGTTGTGTTCTTCGGGGTTTTTAGGTTTTTTATTGTATGCTATATTTTGGATAGTGTTATTTATAGATAGATTTATTAAAAGAGATTTTTATGGGGTTTTAATTTTCTTTGTGTTATTTTCAAATAATCTTTTTGAGAATTGGTTGAACAGAAGTTTTGGTGTTTATATTTTCTGTGTTGTTCTTTTTTATATTCAATTACTAAATGAAAATGGAAGTCGTAGATAAATTTTATGCTATAATTGTCTTGTATCATCAAAGCGAAATAGAATCAAAAACGCTCTATTCATTAAATAGTTCATTGAATAGTCTTAACAAATCGTTAAGAACTATAATTTATGATAATAGTGAATCAAAATTTGTATTTGATTTGAAAAATGCAATTAAAATATACCCAAATTTAGAAATAGAGTATCTAGCTAATAAATCAAATCCAGGATTGTCTGAAGCGTATAATTATGCTCTAAATAAAAGTTTAAATGCAAGGTTTTTATTATTATTTGATCAAGATACAACTGTTACAAATGACTTTTTACAAGAAGTCTTATGTAATGATTCTAATTACGATTGTCTTGTTCCTAATGTGACATCAAAAAATAATATTCAAATTTCACCTATGTGGTATAATTGCTATGGAGGTCTAGAAGTAATTACGCCAAATACGATAAATAATAAAAAAGGTTTTGTTACTGCTATAAATTCTGGAGCGGTATACAATGTGGAATCTTTGAGAAGATTAGGAGGGTTTTCTAATGAATTTAAATTGGATATGCTAGATCATTACATTTTTTATATGATGAATCTAAAGAATTATAAAATTTTATTTTTAAATGCTAGTATTAATCAAGATTTATCAATAGACAATTATACTAATATTGGATTTGATAGATTTAAAAGTATTATGGAATCAGAAGTTAAATTGGTTCGTAAGTTTAGATTTATTAATATTTTTTTATACAGATTCAGAGTTGCTATAAGAGCAATTAAGTTTTTGTTACAAAGAAAATTTAAATTTTCTTTTTTTCTGTTTAAATTAATTTTTCATGTTAGAAAAGATAAGTAATTTTATTTTTTTTCTTTCGCTATTTGAAATCTTCATAGGGGGTGGTGGAAATTTCTTTAAATATAGCGGTATATCGCTTAGGATGGTATTTTTTGGTCTGAATATGTTCTTTTTTGCAATCTATGTGTTAAAAAAGTCGAAATTTAATATAACTTTGGTTTATATAACTTTGCTATTTATCATCTTACATATCTTGTCTACAATTATTGGAATATATAATGACGCACCATTAGAGTATTTAAAAGCAAACTTTCAAGGGTCATTAATTTTTATACTTTTACCTTATTATGCGTTTAAAATAAATTCAATTGAAAAAGTAGAGCACATTTATAGTCTTATAAAAAAATCAGCAATAGTTTTAGTGATTTTTCATTTTTTATTTATGTATATACTTAAAATTAAATTGTTTGATTTTAACTATATATATGCTATCATATCTCAGTACCAAGATATTAAATTTAGAGATGAACAATTTTTCTTCTATTCAGGATTTATTTATATTTGTATAGGCATTTTATTTTTTATAAAAGATAATACATTTAAAAATAAAATTATTTCAATTATACTTTTTATAAGTGTTATTGCTACATTAACTCGTGGCTTTATCTTTTTTACGGCTTTTGTTGTATCTTTGTATTATTTTATATTATCCAAAAATGTTAAAATGAAAATATATTTAATAATATTAGGAATTTTATTTTCTATTTTTATTATACCATTTTTAGCTGAAAATAGAAGTGAACGTTCTAAATATATATCTGATGATATTAGAATACAAACGAATAACGAGGTAATAAAG
>JAFEIJ010000009.1 GCA_017495115.1 Chitinophagaceae bacterium
CTTTATAAGATTTTAATACAAAATCCTTCTCTCTTTTTTCTCTTATCTCATAAAAATCAAGCTCATTTCTAATCTTAAATTTTAAATAAATCGGTGATAGAAAAACATAAATGACAATAAAAATTATAATCCATGAAAACATTGTCTCTCTTAACAATATTTTAATTTTTTGAATGTAAAAATTGCTTTTATCCAATAATTCATCAAGTTTTGAATAACTTTTAAGTTTATTGTCAATCAATATTGATAATTCTTTTGCATAGATACTTTCATCAATATTGCTGTTTATAATAAAATTCTTATCACTTTGAATTTCTTCAAAAATTAACTGATTCAATAATTCAACTAAACTGTCTCTTTTTAGTTTTTCATTTTTACTTCTAAATCCTCTATTCAAAGAATCTATTTTTGCCAAAATCAATAAAGATTGATTTGAAAATTTTTCATCTTCGTTTATTTTATAAAGTAGTTGGTTAGTATTAAATGAATTGTTTTGAAGCATTTGCAGTTCTATGCTTTTTCTTAAATCAGTTTCTTTTTGAATTAATAATTTATTAGATTGAACTATCATATTAGCTCTTTGTTCTACTTTATATTTTTCAAGACTTGATTCCGCTTTAAATGAAAGAAAAAATACACTTAAGGGCTGAGCTATTATTAATGCCAATATTATCATAAAAGACAATCTAAATATCATTGAAAAAGTAAAAAAATTACTTATCCTATTTTCTTTAGTTATTATTCTTTTATTTAATCTATTAATTTTTTGAGCATGTGGAAGCACTGTCGGTGATATGGTATAAATCAATAAAAGATATATATTTGTAACCAAAAAAGCCCAAATAATACCAAATGGAATTGAAATTAATAAGTTCCCTTCAAACATAGAATATATAAATGATCCAGCACTTAGTAGACATCCCATAAAAATACATACAACAAAAAAACCAATTATTTTAAATCTAAATTGGATTTCATCATTACATAATTTTATAACATTCTTATCTTCTCCTGTAAAAGTATATAAAAATGAATTGGTAAAATTAGACGATGGATTCATCGGTATTTATTGTTTTTATATATTGATCTATATTTTCATCAATTTTTTTCTTTTCTCTTTCTTTATATTTCTCTATAGCATAATTTGTTAATTCTTCTTGTATCTCAGATACCTTTACCTTCTCAAATAGCATTTTTTTCGCTTCATGATTTATCACTAAATGCCTCTCAACCCCTTCTTTATCCGTGTAATAATCATACATAACTTCTATTCCATTTTCAGCTTTTATCAAGTCATCTCTATTTTCAGCTAGATAATCATAAGGCGATTTTATTAACATTAACTTAAAGAAAACAGGTGTTAACTCGATTGCCATAAATAACAACGTAATAAATAATGAAATCCAAAAACCTGCAATTTCATGGGCTTTTTGTATCCTAATTAATAATCCATCCAATGTTGCAGCTTTTTGTTCTGATTCCATGATTAATTGCTTCTTTTCATTAGAATAGTTTTCAATTTCAATTAACGAATTTTTATACTCTCTTGTATTTTTCAATTCTTGAATTTGAGTTTCAATTATTTTAGCTTGTCTTTCTAGTTCTGTTGCCCTAGGTCCATATCCATCTCCATTATTATTTTTACCTGTAATTTCTTTAGATATTTCATATCTTAACTCAGAAGCTGCTTTTTCTTTTGAATCAATATCTGTTTGAATCTTCCCTAATTTACTTTTTATTTCTGCAACTTTTGTTTCATAATTCTTATTTGCTTGAATGATTCCTAATTCTTTTTCTTTATCTTGTTGTTTTTGAACGGCTAAATCTATTTCCGTTTTAAACATTCTTATTTCAACTGGCTTAGAAATTGTTAATGCAATTATAGCCCCCATTAAAATACGAGGAATGGCACCTTTAAACTCGTCCCACGTGATAGCTTCAGTACCATCACCTTTACCAGTGCTCGTTACAATAAATCTATCTATATTAAAAATAATCAATCCCCAAATTAACCCAAAAATAATGGAAAGTATCACTGTAGGGATATCTGTATCTAAATAATTTGTATTTTCAACAATTGTTTTAGTCCTATCTAATACATTAGCCGTTTTAGGTGAAAAAATTGTATAAAAAGCATACCCTCCAGCTAGTCCAGCCATAAATCCAGTAGCAAAAACAATTCCGCCTAAACACATGTATTTTATTTGGTCTGAATACGTTGCTCTTTCAAGCAAATAAATATCAGCGCCTGCACAATTCCATAAGAATTTCATAACTCTACTTGCCTTTGGCAATTCATAATAATCTCTTTTCATATAAAGTCGTTTTGATTGTATTTTGTATATTGTAATTTAATTTTATTTGTTTTTATTTGAATTTTACCTGAAGATATTTCAACTTTATTTTTTCTTAATATTGGCTTAAAAAATGAAGAAATATTTGAAATTTTAGCAAATGTATCTTTTATTATACTCAAATTATACTCAGGATTTTTTATTGCGGCATTAAATTGACTAAAATTATATCTATATTGACTTGTCTGTTCAACAACATAAACATTTTTTCTAAAAACGCCTTGAACAATAAATTCAATTGGAAATTTTATTATATCTGGATTTAGAGAAATAGATTGATGCTTTGTTGTTTTATATACTCCTTTAATTTCATACCAAAGTACATTTTGAAAATAAAAATCTATAATTACATTTCCATTTTCAAAAACATATTTAGAAGGATAGTTGAAATAAATTTCCTTGATATTTCTATTAGATTTAAATGTAATTTTAAT
>JAFEIJ010000018.1 GCA_017495115.1 Chitinophagaceae bacterium
GAAAGTATCAGATTAAATGCTGATATATTGGATGAAAAAATAACAAATATAAAATCTGTAATACTTCTAAGTATTTTAGGAATTGTTATTCTATTTCTTGGACTTTTTTTAGAAAACAAAATTCTTATTTTTCTTCCATTTGGTATTTTAATAAGTCTTATTTTTTCGTTAGTTCCTCGATTTTTATATTTCCTATTAATCGCTTCTATCCCAATTTCAGTAGTATATGATTTCAACGGAGGCCTATCTACTGATTTTCCATTTGAATTTATTACTATTTTTTTAATGTTCATGGTTTGGATAGAAATTTTCATGAAAAAGAATCCTGATTTAACAGCTCTCGTAAAAAACCCTATTACTTTAATACATGTTTTATTATTTATCTCCGCAATTTTATCAACGATTACCGCAATGAATCAAACGATTGCGATTAAATATATTTTAGCAAAAACTTGGTATTTGAGCGCTTTATTTATTTACAGTTTTATCATTTTTGATACAATTGAAAAACTCAAGAAGTTTTTCTGGTGTTTTTACGTTCCATTTATTTTTACGGTCATTTTTAGTTTTATAAAAACCGTCATTGGAAATTATAATTTTGAAAACACCAATTTATACTCCTTACCTTTTTATCCAAATCATGTAATTTACGCGACGACAATGTCAATATTCTTACCTTTTGTTTTTTACTTCAGGACATGGTATCAAAAAGGTAGCCTAATCCGTATTTTACTAACTTGGAGCATTTTTTTAATCTTAATTGCTATTTATTTTTCTTATACAAGATCTTGTTATATTGCACTCATTGGCGCTTTTATTTATATTTATTTTATTAAATTTAAAAAAACGAGTTGGGCATTTTTG
This sequence comes from Chitinophagaceae bacterium, assembly GCA_017495115.1. Taxonomy (GTDB): domain Bacteria; phylum Bacteroidota; class Bacteroidia; order Chitinophagales; family JADJOU01; genus CHPMRC01. Next base: position 865 of record JAFEIJ010000018.1, read on the forward strand.
CTTATTTTGGTATTCACAATTTTAAGTATAAAGTGGATTTCAATAGATTATAATTTTTTAAAACTGCAACCCGATTTTACCAAAACGATAATTCATCAAGATTTTAAAGACCATTTAATAGCAACATTCCGAGGAAAGGATGCTTCAAGTATGGAACGATTAAATATGTGGATTGGTGGCGTTAGAATGCATCAAGATTATATTTGGACGGGAGTTGGTCCCAATAATTTCCCATCCAGTTACAAACCTTATACGCTTTATCATTTTCATACTTGGGTTAGCGATAACCCACTTAAATTATCTTGTCATAATTATTTTCTTTTGATGCTTACGGAGCAAGGAATTGTTGGGTTTTTAATTTTTGTGATATCTATTTTCACTATTTTATACCAAATCGATCAACTTTATTTTAAAGCTAATAATAAAAAGATAAAGAATTTAACCCTAACACTTGGTGCTTCTTTTGTTATTCTTCTAATTAATTTATTGTTTAGCGATTTAATCGAAACGGCTAAAAATGGCTTTTTCTTTTTCTTTATTTCGGCAATATTAATTCGAATAGCATCTTGGAATAAACACAAACTATGAGTTTTTTTGAATCCATATTAGTTCGTGATAAAAAAATCCTTCTTTGGGATTATCATTACAATCGTATTCAAAAAAACTATAATAATTTATGGCAAATTAAAGCTCCAGAAGCATCTGAAATATTAAAAAAATTGGAAATGCTTCCATTTGGTGATTTAAAATTAAAAATTACCTTTGAAGCAAATTCTTATAGCTTAAATTTTGAAGAAATTGATTTAGTTCATTTAAGAAAAAAACAAAACCTAACTTTTTACAATCAATGCTTTCTTAAAGATCTCCGAAATCCTATTAAACGAGTTGAACGAACCTTTTATGAAAAATCTTTAGATTATGCTACAAAAGAAGGTTTTGATCAAAGCATTTTATTAACTGAAAAAAATGAAATTATAGAAACAAGTTATGGAAATATCTATTTTATAAAAGATAAAACTATTTACACGCCTCCGTTGTTAATTAATTGTGTGGATGGTGTTTTCAGAAAATATATATTTGATTTTTTTAAAACACATAAATGTTTTAACATTAAAGAGAAAAATATATTAAAAGAGGAGTTAGTATATTATGAATCGGGGTTTATTACCACAGCAATTCGTGGAATTGTTAAAATCAACAACTTTAATCACTTAAAAAATAATGAATATGAACAGTTTTGAATGGTACAATCCTACAAAAATTATTTTTGGAGAAGATAGTTTTGAAAAAATTTCAAAAGAAATTCCTAAAAATGCAAGAATTTTAATGATCTATGGCGGTGGCAGTATTTTTAAAAATGGCATTTATGATGCTATAAAAAAACAGTTAGACGGTTTTTATGTAGAAGAATTCGGTGGTATCGAACCTAATCCAACATACCAAACGCTTAAAAAGGCCATAGAACAAATTAAAACGAATGATTTGAATTTTATATTAGCTGTTGGAGGAGGAAGTGTTATTGATGGTACTAAATTTATAAGTGCCGGCGTTTTATTTGAAGGAGACTCTTGGGAAATTCCTAAAAAAGGAATTCGTGTAGAAAAGGCTATGCCATTTGGAACGGTGTTAACTTTACCAGCAACAGGATCCGAAATGAATTCAGGTGCTGTAATAACAAATAAAGAAACAGGCGAAAAACTTGGTATGGGCAGCCCTCATTTATTTCCAAAGTTTTCAATTTGTAATCCATCCGTTATCAAATCTTTGCCTAAGACTCAAATTCAAAATGGAATTATTGATGCCTTTACGCATGTTTTAGAACAATATGTTACGTTTCCAATTGGCGCTAGTTTACAAGATCGAATTAGTGAAAGTATTTTGAAAACATTAATAGAAATAACACCTAAGCTATTAAATGAACCGTATAACGTAACTACCGCTTCAAACTTTATGTATTCATGTACAATGGCGCTAAATGGACAAATACAAAAAGGGGTGCCAACAGATTGGGCTACCCATATGATAGGTCATGAGTTAACAGCACATTTTAATATTGATCATGCCCGAACTTTAGCTATCATTATGCCTAACTTATATCGCGTAAAATTTGAAAACAAAAAAGAAAAATTGGCCCAAATGGCTGAACGCGTTTTTAATATTGAAAAAACTGATACAAACATTATGGCTGAAAAAGCAATAGAAAGCCTTGAAGCATTTTATAAAGAAATAGAAATGCCTTATAAAATTAGTGATTATACTAAAGAAGGAAAGGGAATAAGCGAAAAAATCAAAGAAACGTTTATTTCAAGAAATTGGTTAGGACTTGGCGAACGAAAAGATATCTCACCAGATGAAGTTGAAAAAATTGTAGAAATGTCCTTATAAAAAAAAAGCCCTTAGAAATTCTAAGGGCTTTTTTTATGTTGGTCGACTAGGACTCGAACCTAGAAAAACGGCACCAAAAACCGTTGTGTTACCATTACACCATCGACCATCATTCGAAATGTGGTGCAAAAGTAAAGTTTTTTTTTTTAATGAAAAGAAAAAAATAAAAAAAAAGCGCAGAAAAATTTCTGCGCTTTTACAACTAATTAAATTTGAATATTTTAATACTCCCACAAATTACTTTCATAATTTCTTATATCATTACCAATGCGATCAGATTCATATAGTAAATCTAAACCTGTAGCATATTCTTGAATTCTTCTATCGTAAGCATTTGATTCTTTCATGATATAACTTGAGAAATAACGAATTTCAAATAAATCTTCCCAACTCATAGTTGAAGCATCATTTTTGATATTATAAACCGGATTTTGAGCTAAGATATTTCTTAAATCTGGATAGTAAACCCAATACATAATTTCATCGCCTCCAACTTCTCCAGATTCTAAAACTCTTTCACGAATAAGCGCTAAGCCAATTATACGAACTAGCATTGTAGATGTTTCTTTATCAAAAAACCAATCTTCTTTTAAACGCAATTTAGTAACAGAATTAGGGTCAAATGTATTTACAGAAACTTTTCGAATTTCTTCACCCGTTTCAATATCTGTTGTTGTTACCGTATCAACACTTGCACCGATTTTATTTACTTCATCCGCTGAAATGGTACTTTTCCAAACCTCTCCATTTGCATCAGGAGAAAAAACTTGAATTTCACCTCGTGTAGCAGCATCATGAACAACTTTTACAAATCCCATCTTAGGGTGCACAAAAGGTAAATTCATTTTTTCTTTACAGTCAAGAACTCTCCAAATACGTTTACTCCAAATAACATCGGCTTCACGAACGTGATCATACTGAATAATTTCACGCTCTTTCAGTGTTACTTTTTCATAGGCTCCATCTAATTTTTCATCGATTTCAGCAAAACGTTCGCCAGCAGGCTCTTCATCAGCTTGTGTAAATCCTGTAAAACAAGAAAGTATTGCAAGAACTAAAAAATACTTTTTCATAATTTTAAATTTATATTGTTATATAATTGTTACTCCCAATCCTGGAATTTTACGAGGCTGTCCATCTGGACCTACTACTTTTATATTCTCGAATTGGAAAACATCTTTTGGTTTACAATTTTTAATTTGGTCCACTAATCTACCAGGGAAAGCTGGACCAGTAGCTGTACCACTAGATAAATCTTCTCCTTTAGGTATGAAAATATAGTCAAAACTTTGAACTGAAAACTTAGCTTCAAAATCAAAATTTTGTAATACAGCAACAATACCTTGTTGAACAGCAAGCTCACCTTTTTTTACTTTACCAGATGTAATTTTACCACCAATGGTAGCTATTGGATCTGGAACTCTTTTTACTCTAAAATTATAGGTAGTCGTCTTTTTATCTGCATTAATAGTTATAGATGATTGACCTACAGAGGTTACTCTTACATTATATTTACCTGGAGCAGTTTTACTTAATTGAATACCCCCTCCTGAAGCGGTAACATTTGTTTTATCATCACCGGTACCCGATGAAATCGTAACTGGATTATCCAATCCGATGTAAAATACATTCATCTTGTCAAGCATAACTGCCGCACCAGATGGAGTTCCAATAGTATATTTAATAGACATCGTTTTAGATTCTACTTTACCATCAGGAGTCGTATATTGAATACGAACTGGAACTTCTTTTGCACCTGCAGCACCCGAAGCCGTTGATTTCCATACAGCCATTCCATCTGCATTTAAAGCTACATTCTGACCTGCAATATTAATAATAGGTTTTGCTTGATCGTTAAAAGCACCTACACCAGCTGAAATTTCGATTTCGTCCCCTGGCATACAATATGTAGTATTAGCTGCTGCAATCGCAGCAAATTTATCATATATTAATTTCACTTTACCCAATTGAGAAATACAATAATCACTCATTTGAGCCTCAGAATTTTTAACATCATTTTGCATTTTAGTTAAAATAGTAACTGAAGCTAGTGTTGGAGTCATATAAAAAGTAGCTTGACTCCATCCTGGACCGTCTTTTGTATATGATGTTTTTCCAGGTTTAGAAGCAGGAACGTCTAAATGAATTGGTAAGCTTCTTTCGATACTTTCCATATCCTTCATTACTCGTTCTTTAAGATCTGCATCAAATTCAGTAGAATTTCTAAATACATTTAAAATATCTTGTTTGTATTTCTTAAACTTGTTGTAAAGATCGGTACCTTTTTTCTTTTCAATCATATAACGCGTTGAAGCGTCTAAGTCGTCTTCTTTGAAAGATTCCTCACCTTTTTCAATCTTGAGGTCTGATTCTTTTTTAAGATCTTGCTTCATTTTTTCAATGTAAGTAACCATATCTGTTGATAGTTCTTTACATTTTAAAGCTTTAGGCAACCATATTTCTGCTTTTTGTTTTTGTTGAGGATCTTCTAAAGCTGCTTTTAATGCATCATATGTAGTCTCATTTTTTCCATCCAAAACAGAATTTGTTTTAGAAATACTCGCATTTATAGTTTTAAAAGCATTTAAAATTTCAGAAGATTTTTTTTTTTCAAGCAGAAGACGGCATACGAGATACATCATATTGATCATTTTCTGCCTTGGTGATAATTTGCCAGATGCCATTTTCTAATTTAATTTTTAAATTTACAAGTATAAAATATCTCTTTTTCTAGTTACTGGTATTAAGCAGTACGCATTGCACTTAAAATACCACCATAAATAGAGTTCAATGAATTCAAACTATTTGAAAGATTGCCCATGTTATCTTTTAACATTTGAGCATCATTTTTAGTAGATTCAAGACTAGACATAGCTTCAGACAAGTTTCCAACAAATTTATTTAAATTTTTAAGATGATTATTTGCATCTTGAAGTTCAATTTGATAAATTGAATTTAATTGTTGAAGATTCTTAGTTATCAAAGATATTTGTTCTTGATATTCTTGAGTTCCATTAGTTGCTAACGCAAGACTTTTAGCTGCCTCTGCACTTTCTTGGAAAGTAGTTTTTAGTGTATTTAAAGAATCCGCTGCATTTTTAGCGGCTTCCGAATAGCTATGCGTGCTGTTAGCAACATCAGCTACGGAATTCATACTTTCAATATTTGAACTTAATTTTCCTAAATTTTCACCTAATCGTTCAATGACACCCGAATCTAAATTTGCTTTGCTCAAAGCAGAATCCAAAGCTGCAACTAAGCCTGCTTCAGAGCCTCCATTGGCATTTCCACCAATCATTCCAACTGAACTTCCGCCACCAATCATTCCTCCACCTGATGCTGAACCACCCGTTTTAGAAATTGCGATTTCACTCTCATCAAATAATTCAGGATAAACACGTTCCCACTGATATTCTTCATAAACAGGATCAAAAGCTGAAACCAAGAAAATTAATACCTCTGTTCCCATTCCTGCAATAAGCATTTCTGCAGCATAAGGCCAGTGCATAATTTTGAATAAAGCTCCCAAGATTACAATAGCAGCTCCAATACCATAAGCCATTGCTATTACTTTTTTAAAACCTCCAACTTTTTTTGCCATGTTTTTTTAATTTAATTTTTTATAATTTAATTTTTAAGTTTTATTTTAATGTTGACGTTACACATCTGAATCCTACATAAGATTTTGATGAATCTGCATACTCATAAGAACGAGTACCGCATTGAATTAAAAATGCAACATCTTTCCATGAACCACCTCTAATTACTTTTCGCTTCATCGTTTCATTATCTAATTTTGAATGATCATACTTCATATCAGGATTCATATCATGTACGAAAGTGTATGAATTTTCATAAAATTGACTTGAAGTCCACTCCGCAACATTACCTGACATATTGTATAACCCGTAATCATTAGGGAAATATGCATCTGCTCTTACCGTATAAAAGGCACCATCATCTTGATAATTTCCTCTTACTGGTTTAAAGTTTGCTAATAAACAACCTTTGTGATTTCTAGTATAAGGTCCACCCCAAGGATAAGGCGCATTTTTCTTGCCTCCTCTTGCAGCAAACTCCCATTCGTGCTCACTTGGTAATCTAAATGGATCGATCATTGTTTTTTTCTTCGTTTTTAAATACGATTCTAACATTTCTGTTCTCCAATGACAAAATGCATTTGCTTGCTCCCAACGCACTCCAACAACTGGATAGTTATCAAAAGCGGGATGAGAAAAATACTGACGCGTCATTGGCTCATTGTATGAATATGTAAAATCTCTAATCCATACCATAGTATCTGGATAAATTTCAATAGCTTCAGATTTTACATATTGTTTACGATCTTTAAATCTATTAAATTTACCAAACGCAGCATTTTTCATCTTAACATAGTCATATTTATAAACTAATTTAGATGGATCCATCTCTCTTTTTCCATTGATCCACTGATCAGCAGGATAATACATTGCGCTTAACTGATTTAAAACCTCTTGATTTCTGTAATCAATTTTTTGTTTCCAATCAATTGGCATATTGCCGGTCAATGATTCTTCTTCGGCACCATTTTGATTAAAATGCTCTAATATAGTGTGAGCTATAGAATCTTTAACATAACCTACAAATTGTCTGTATTCATTGTTAGTGATTTCTGTGGCATCCATGAAAAATCCATGAATAGAAACTTGTTTAGGTCTCGCTGTTAACTCAAAAGTAACATCTTGATCAGATAAACCAAGTGTTACCGTACCATTAGGAACCGTAATCATTCCATAAGGAACCGTTTCTCTCCACGCAGGTCTATTGCCAGCACCTACTAATTGACCTTTACCAGACGAAGCTGAAGCGCCTCCACCTTTACTTCCACATGAAGATATCAATCCTAAAACAAGGAAAGATATTAGTGTCATAACTACATTTTGATGTTTCATTTTATACAATTTTTATATTGTTTTTTGAAAAAAAGAACGTGTAAAAATAATTGCTTTTTTTTAATCGCAAATATTTTTTTTATAAATAACGATTTTATTATAAGATTTATTGTATTTTTTTTACTTTTTTTTTATTTAAAGTTCTTCCGCTAGGTCTGGATTATCTTTAAATAATTTTTCAATAGCCATTACCATTGACTTAATCTCATCAATAGGCGCTTTTGCATGTACCGTAATACCATTTTTTTTAAGTTCTAGTTGAGTAGCTTCACCAAAAGCACCAATTGCAATTCTTTGATCTATAAATTCTGGATAAATAGTCATAAATGCTTTTACGCCTTCGGGATTAAAGAATGTAATCAAATCATAATTTAACGTTTTACTTTTTAAATCATCATTTGGCACCATTCTATACATAATAGCTTCAGTAAAATTGAATTTATTTTGTTTTAGAAAAGCGGGTAAGAAACCAATTCCGAGTGCCGAACATGGCAATAAAAAGTTATCTGTAGCTTGATATTTTTTTAAAATATTTTGCATGTCTTGAGGGGTACCATTCGAATAAATTACCTTTCTTTTTCGATATTGTATATATTTTTGAAGGTAATATGCTATTGCCTCTGAACTACAAATATATTTAGCTTCTTGAGGCATTTTATGACGCATTTCTTCACAAATTTTAAAGAAATAATCAATAGCATTTTTACTATTGAAAATAATCGCCGTATAATCTGCGATGTTTATTTTATTTTTTCTAAATTCACGTAGCGTTAAACTTTCAACTTTTAAAAAAGGAATGTAAGTAAATTTTAATTTATACTTTTTAGATAGCTCGGTATAAGGAGATTTTTCTCCTGTGGGCTCAGGTTGAGATATAAGAATATTCTTTATATGTCTTGGTAAAGAACTTTTTTTATTAGTTTTAGCCGCAGTTTCAATTTTAACTTTTTTAGCTTTTTCAATTGTATTTTTGTCAGTAGAAATTTCAACTTTAGAGGTTTTTGACACCGTTTTAATAGCTTTTTCCGTCGTTTTCTCTGATTGATTTTTAACAACTTTACTTACTGGTTTTTCTTTATTTACAGTGGCTTTAGCCGTTTTTTTAACACTTTTGTTGGTATCTTTTACCATTATAAATAATTATTTAGTTTAAAATATTGGGCGAGCAAAATTAAAGGTAAAACTTCAATTGCAAGGAAATAAATTAAAATTGTGAAGAAATTTGACAGAATTAGATTGAAATTATTGTAAAGAATTTTAAAATAACGAAAGGCTATTAATAAAAAAAACAAAACAATACTTATATACAATAAGGTGCTTTTCAAAGCTTGTCCAGAAATTGATTCAAAAATGAATAGAGGTATTAAAAACATGACACTCAGTACAATCATATCATTTGAAATATAGAGTATAATTTTCTTAAGCGATTTTAAATCAAAAATATAAAAAATTATAAAATTGATTAATCTTCTTAATGATAAAAAAAATGCGACATAACCAAATATATAAATGTAACATGTAACATTATATTCTAC
>JAFEIJ010000029.1 GCA_017495115.1 Chitinophagaceae bacterium
AAGCGTTTTTATTAGTACTTTTTTTTATTATAGTAAGTAACATTTATGGACAAGAGTCATGTCCAGATTGTTTGGGCGCTTCTATACAAAGTATGACTTATACAACGTCCTATTCAACATTTAATTTAGATTACAAGGTTTGTCCTGACGGTTCTTTTGAAATTGTTAATTTAACTTCAAATGGTGCTAGAATTGGAGGCAGTTTATTGTTAGTAGATGCAATTAACAATTTCTTTAAAGTCAATCGAACTGCTAATGCAATACGAATACCAGCGACATGCTCTAAATGGCAAAAAACAACAGATGTGCCAATTGCATTTGGTGATGGATCAGGATTTGTATATAGATTGGTAAGCTGTTTTGAATTTAGAGAAGGTTGTTGTATATTTCCAAGGTCTAGTCAAGGATTACTTCAAGAATTGACCACTCAAGCACCTATGTGTGGCGAAGATTGCTTTGAAACTTGTTTGTTTTAGACTTTTTTAAATATTAGCCTCTGAATATATAATTCAGAGGCTTTTTAAAGTATTTGTTATGAAGTATCTATTGTATTTTTTATTTTTTATTTTTTATTTTACAAATTATAATTTGTATTCACAAAACATTATTAATAATCCAGGGTTTGAAGAGCTTAGACGAAATTATGTTAAGAGTTCTGGTATACAATATACAGATACCTTATATATGTTGGATTCATTTATTACCCATTGGAAGCCATTATTTAAAGCACCACAATATCATAACAATTCTGTGCCATCTGATTTTGGTGTTAATTTTGAACCGATTCCTGATCCTTTTCAAGGTCATGGGCTTGTATGGTTAAGAACCTATTTTAGGACAAGAGATACGGTGCACTTTCGTCCAATTTTTTATCAAGTACCAACATATGGAGACACCGACTTTTATATATTGCCAAATAATACGGGTTTTTATCAAAAAATGAAACATGAATTAGTAAAAGACAGCTCGTATATTTTTTCTTATCGTCTTAAATCAGGTTCCGAACTAAAAACTTATTGGAGATATTATGATAATTTTGCTAATTTATTTGGTGTATTGTTTACAACACAAGATATATCTAGACCCACTCAAAATAAAATAACCTATTACAAACCCGAGCTACAAGACACTATTTTAGATACCACATACAGTTGGAGACTTATTCAAAATGAATTTATTGCCGATTCGGCATATCAATTCATAAATTTTGCACAATTTATGGACATTCGTAAAATGAAATATAAAGTCAATAAACCAACATTACATTATTTAGGAGGAGACACTTCTTACACTGTAACGTATCCTTTTTTAGTGGATGATGTACGATTGTTGCCAAAGTGGCAATATTTAAAAACAAAAGATATTGAAGCGTGTGAAAATGATAGCGTTGAATTGAAAGTTATAAGCGGAGTGGGACCATATTCGTGGATTGAATATAATAAAAATATTGTTTTGTCTAATCAAGAAAAGATAAAAATTAAAGTATCCGACACCAATGTAAAGTATCAAGTGATGTCGCCTTATGACACGGCAATTGTTCAAGTTAAAGTAGCAAAAAAACAGTATAAAAGTGATACCATAAATATAAAAAAATGCAATAACGAATCTTTAATTATTGACGATTCAAATATTATTAATTGGTATGATAATCAAACGGATACGTATAGAGTTTTTAATCAGTCTAGCCAAATTTGGTATGAAACATTCGAAAAATGTATAACAAAAAAAATAAATATAAACCTTGAAATTGGAAATTCTACGTATGATACATTAAATGTAAACACTTGTAAAGAATATTATTTTCAAAATAACGTATTTACTAAATCAGGTATCTATACGATTAAATTTCAAAATATTAATAGTTGTGATAGTTTTGTTACCTTAAACTTAAATACCAAAGGTGTTTCGGCAACGGTTGAAGTAAATAATCAACGTGAGTTTAAAGTCAAAGTGCCTAATTTGAAATATCAATGGTATTTGTGTGAGCCATATTGGCGTAAAATCGAAAATGCAATTAATCAAAGCTTTAATACTACAACACAGTCTAGCTTTGCTGTTATCGTGGAAGATAGCAGTGGGCAATGTCGCGATACATCACAATGTGTAGATAAATATTATTTGAGCATACACGGTAATGCTTCTTCAAACTTCACTATCTTCCCAAATCCATTTACCGACAACATCCAAATCGAAAATCCAAAATCCGAAAAATTTTCGGTACAATTAACGGATTTACAAGGAAAAACAATAGCACAATCTCAAACGATTTCTTCAAAATCATACACGCTAGAGCTCGATAAAAATCTACCTAAAGGATTGTATTTCTTGGAAATTAAAACCGAATCCGAAACAAGTTTTCATAAAATTTTGAAGGTGGAGTGATGTTTTTTGATTTATTTATTACTCTAATTTGATATAAGATCTAATAAATACCTACGCATCAAGCCAAATTGCTTGAAATGGTTTTTCCCATTTTATAAATAAATCATCCACGTTCGTATTACAAACTTCCTCGACCATGGCAAGTTCTTTGGAGTTGGCGCTGGGATGCCAAGCAAAAATTTGATTTTCTATAAGCCAGTCCACCTTCCAAAGCATACCTCCATAGCGATACACATATACAAAATCATTTGAAAATTGATTGGGTTCATCAAATTCCATACCTCTTTCCATAAGTAATTCGATATCATAATCATCCACATCCATGCGCGCCACACTAAAAAGTTCTCGATCTTCTTGATGCAAATCAGATATGTCTATTTTAAAATCTTTCTTAAACGCCTCCAAACCGCCTTGGTATTTTTCAAGAATCGATTTTTTAGATACAATTAAACTAACGGTGTGAATATAAACGGGCATAGGGAAGTTTGTTTTTAAATTTTAAGAAATAAAAATAATACTATTTATCTAAACGTGCTTCTTTTTCAAATTTTTAACTTTTTAAAGCAAGAAAACCCAATCATATCATTTTCTTAATACCTTTTCTAACTAAATTCTTTTATTTTTGTATTAAAATTACAAGTTATGAATAGACGTCATTTCCTAAGAAACGGACTTTGGGTATCTGCGGGGCTTTCTATGTTTCAGCATCTATCGGCTCAAAAACAAAATAAATCAAATCAAGGCGCTAAAAATATTATTTTTATGGTGAGCGACGGTATGAGCAGCGGCACCTTGGCGATGGCAGATATTTACAAACAACGCATTTATGGAAAAGGCTCGGAATGGCTCGATTTATATCGAAATCAAATGGTGACGCGCGGCTTGATGGATATGGCTTCGGCAAATCATATCGTTACAGATTCGGCGGCAGCGAGTAGCTCGTGGGGTAGTGGTTTTCGTGTAAAAAATGGACGCCTCAATATAGATGATAAAGGTAATGAACTTCTTCCGATATGGCAAAAGTTAAAGCGCAAATCGATGCAAGTGGGCTGCGTAACGACCGTTCCGATTGCGCATGCGACGCCTGCGGGTTTTTGTGTCGCTCAAAAATCTAGAAATAGCATGGATGACATTGCTTTACAATATCTTGATTTTAAATTTGATGTGATGATGGGCGGCGGAAATTCTAACTTTGACCCAAAATCGCGAAAAGATGGCGTTGATGTCTATAGTAAATATGTATCCAGCGGTTATCAAGTCATACGAAATAAAGAAGCGATGCTTCAAGCCAAAAATGACAAGCCTATTTTAGGTGTTTTTGCCGAAGAAGGACTTCCCTACACTATAGACCGAACGCATTCTCCTTCTTTAAACAAAGACGTTCCAACCCTTGCAGAAATGACAAAAAAGGCCATTCAGGCGCTTAAAAATAGCCCGAATGGATTTGCACTTCAAGTGGAAGCAGGAAAAGTAGATTGGGCGGCGCACGCGAATGACATTGGAGGATTACTTTTTGATCAATTAGACTTTGACGAAGCAATTAAAGTAGCCATTGATTTTGCTAAAGAAGATAAAAATACTTTAGTCATCATCACAAGTGACCACGGAAATGCAAATCCTGGATTGGTTTATGGTAAAAACGATAATGATCATTTTGACAATCTTCAACATTTTAAAATGACGAATGAAGCGCTATTAAATCAAATTGATTCCAATATGAGCGTTAAACAGATTCAAGAACTTGTAGAAATGGCGAATAAAAACGCTATAAGCCAAGAAGCCGCCTCAAAAATTTTATCCTATTACACCGGAACTGCATTAGAAAAAGAAGGTGGCCTTTATAATCACAAAAAATTACCTTTTGAATTTTTGGCTAAAACCCAAAAAGAATATACTTCGGTAGGTTGGATTGGCAATGATCATTCTTCGGATTATACGGAGTTGGCGATGTTTGGGCCTGGAAGCGAAAAATTAAAACCTTTTGTCAAAAATACTGATCTACATTATTTTATTCTCGATACGTTGGGTATTGAAAATAAATTTTAGCGTTTATTTTTAGGAGATTCTCAAAAAAATAAATTAGCTTTGTTGTAATTTTTCAAATCAATTTTCGTTTAAATTTAAAATTAAATATTATGACAAGAAAAGAATTTTTATCCTTACTAGGCGTTGGAGGCGCTTCTTTAGTTGTATCTGCTTGTATTGGAGGCTGCAGTAAAGCCGAAAACACTACAGCGCCATCCGGCATAGATTTAAACCTAGACTTAAATACAACCTATAGCTCTTTAAAAACTAAAGGAAATTTTGAAACTCTAAAAGAAGGGATTGTTGTGGCATATGGTTTAGATGGTAAATATTATGCCGTTCAGGTATCTTGCCCGCATGGAGAAGGAGGGCGCATTCAATATAATCAAAGTCTTCAAAAATTTAGATGCGACAATCATACCGAACAAAATTTTACAACGGAAGGCGTTTCAAATAATGCACGAACAAGTAGTAATTTAAAAACCTACACGTGTACCCTTAACGGCAGTATTTTAAATGTAAAAGGGTAGTATTTTCGATGAATAGGATCTTTTTCTTCATCGCCTTATTTTTTTCAACGCAAGTATTTGCTTGGAACGACTATTTAGATAGTGCATTTATACAATCTAAAAAAGAGCAAAAGTATATTCTATTAAATTTTTCCGGTTCGGACTGGTGTATTCCTTGCCAAAAATTAAAAAAAGGACTTTTTTCAAATCCAAAGTTTATTGAATACGGAAATCAAAATTTGGTTTTAGTTAATTTAGATTTTCCATTGAAAAAAAACCCTAATTTAGGAAAAGAATATCAAAACAAACTTGATGCATGGGCCGAAAAATACAATCCAAATGGAAATTTTCCGCTCACTTTGTTAATAGACTCCGATGGGAATATTATCAAAAAATGGACAGGGAATATTGTAGATTCGGTTGAAGATTTTTTAGCTCATTTTGAAAAATTAAAATAAATATTTAATTTTGAAGATTTTCAATAGAAGCGACATTTTAATGGGAAATCAATTTCATATTGGAGCGGTTTGCGATAATGAAAAACAAGGATTGGAAGCACTTGAAGCCGCTGTGAATGAAATTAAACGCATAGAAGCAAAACTTTCTACTTACAAAACAACCAGTGAAACTAATCGTATTAATTCAAATGCAGGTATTGTGCCCGTTGACGTTTCGGAAGAAACGATTTTACTCATCGAACGCTCCATTCGAATTTCGGATTTAACCCAAGGCGCCTTTGATATTACTTACGGTGGGCTTGATATTAAATTCTGGAATTTTGATAAAGAAATGAAAGCATTGCCCAAAATTGAAGATGCTGAAAATGCAGTTTCTTTAATCAATTATAAAAATATTGAAATAAATAAAAAGGAATCTACCGTTTTTCTCAAAAAAAAAGGAATGCGAATTGGCTTTGGAGGTATTGGAAAAGGCTATGCGGCTGATTCTGCAAAGAAAATTATGCGATCTTTAGGCGTTGAAAATGGCGTTGTTAATGCGTCTGGAGATATGACCGTGTGGGGATTTAAACCCAATGGCGAAAAATGGTCTATTGGAATTGCGCATCCTTCATATCAAAATGCATTTTTTTCGAAAATGGAAATAACCGACGTGTCCGTAGCCACATCAGGAAATTATGAAAAATTCGTAATGATAGGAGGTCAACGATATTCGCACACCATAAATCCAAAAACAGGAATGCCAATAAAAGGCATCAAAAGCATAACAACGATTTGTCCTTACGCGGAGTTTGCCGATGCTATTGCGACTCCAATTATGATTATGGGCATAGAAAATGGATTAAATATGGTGAATCAAATTCAAGGGCTCGAATGTATAATTTTTGACGATGAGGATAAAATATTTGTTTCAAATAATATTCGTCTAAATTAATTAAATATATCGATATTTACAATTAAAACCATTCAAAAAAATATGAAAAACCGTAACTTTTTTTTATTGGTACTTGCTTGTACTTTTTGTATGATTTCTTGTGCTAAAGTACTTCCACATCAAAGAGCATATCTAAACCAACCTGATATGGAGCTGAGCTCGAAAACTATTGAAAAACCTGAAATGAACTTCGAGTCATATCGAGAAGGCGCATCGGGAGGCAATGGAGGAAAAGTGGGCGGAGGATGTGGCTGTAATTAATTTTTATAAATTTTACCTTATCTCATATAAGGGGCAGTTCAAAATGTAGCACATAACAAAGCCCGAAAACACTCGCTCACGCAAAAATCGAAAGTTACATTATCTTCTATTTTGCTTCCATTCTGAACCTTATTAATAGGCTTTAAACCCAATATAAATGCCATTTAAGCCAAAAATGAGTACAAACAGGTACATTAGAGCGATTAGCCTTAAAAGGTAACAAAAAAGCCGATATTTTGATTTATTAAAAGGTAACTTTTAAAGTTACCTTTTTTTGCGCCTAAAAGTTACCTTTTAAAGGTAACAAAGTATATACATTTTGAATTAATGAAAGTTACCTTTTATTAATAAAATAGGTTTATTTATTATTAAAAATATTGTTTTATCATTGTTAAGCTATGTAAATACATCGCTTTTGTATAAAAAAGTACATTTTTTTTAATGTTTTATTTATTGTTTTATTACACTATTTTGCACAATGTATTAAAAATGAAACATATATGTAGTTTTGTAGAATTTGATGGCTACATTTTGTTATTCTAATCTTAAAACTCCTACAACTATTGCGATTCTGTATATCGATTTTTTATGAATTTTAAATGGGGGATATTTTTCTGCGTTATCGGAACGGCACTCAAATATTTCAGGCTCTCCTTCAACAGGGAAGATTCTCTTAACGATTGCGCCTTGATCCGTATCTAGTACATACGATTTTCCCCATTGAATGAAACTTAAGTCATTAATTGGCTTACATCCCAACAAGTCCCCATTGCTGTACTTAGGATACATACTACTCCCACTAACTCTAATCATATAACGAACTCCCTTTTCACTAAAATCAGGAATGTTGTAGCCCTCAGTAATATCTTCTATTCCAACCGTACTCTCTCCTTCTCCATAACCAGCCATTGCTTCAATTGGAATCAATGGAATTAATGTTGTTTTTTTTTGAATTCTTTGGTATGTTGCTTGTGGTTCATTAACAATCCCAATGTTTTCATCTAACGTTTTGAAAACAGAGTGAAATATTTCATATTTTGTTTTAGGAATAGTTTCTCCATTTTCATAGTTTATAATAGTTCTTTCTGAAACTCCTATTTTTTTTGCCAATTGTTCTTGAGTTAACCCAAATTTTTGTCTATTTTTTTTTATTTCTATTCCGTTCATAATCAAATATATATAAATTTTTATCAAAATTAAATATGAAATATTGCACTTTTTCTATTGACAAGGTGAAATATTGCATTATCTTTGCACTAAATTACACAATAAGACACAAAAATACACAATTATAAAAGGATGGGAAAGATTAAAAATGAAATGGAATATTTAAAGTCAGGTGATCTAAAAAAAATTGCCACTGCTTTGGAGGTTTCTTATCAAAAAGTAAGAGAGGTGAGTTCAGGAAGAGTTAAAGATGACGTGATTTTAGAAACACTTAAAAAGTTAAACGAAGCTAGAAAAGAGCAGGTAAACACTATCTCTGATAAAGTAGTAACAAAAATTATTAATAAGTAAATATAAAAAAATGCACGCACAAACACAAAATCCGCCAAAACAAACTTCAAATGAAAGATTTGAAGAAATTTCAATCGAATTTGAAAAAGAATTAAAGATTCTAAAGTCAAAAGTAAACACTTTGAAAAAATCTAAAAAACAAAAACCAAATTGTTGGGGTCATGTTGGAGATTTTTCTCATGTATTGGAGCAAATCAAAGAAATTAATTCATTTTTAAAATAGGACATAATATGACACCTCAAGAAATTAAAGATAAAAACTATATAGAGCTAGTTCGCAAAGCAATGCTAGACAACCGACAAAATTTTGAAGGCACAGATAAAGCCTATGCCATTAATTTAGGTATAAATGAAGCAGTTTGGAATAGAATAAAAAAAGGCGATACCGAAAAAGTATTGTCAAAAGACAAGTGGTACGAATTGGGTATGCTCCTAGAGTTAGACGGCAAACAAGAACAATGGAAAACTGCAAGAACTCAAGTATTTGATTTTATTGAGCAGGCTGTATTGACTTGCAAAGAGCATGGCACTTGTATGTTATTGGTAGATGACTGCGGTATTGGTAAAACACACACCGCCCAATATATGCGAAAATCAAAGGACTATGAAAACATATTCTACTTGGATTGTAGCCAATCAAAAACAAAGCAATTATTTGTACGCAGTCTTGCAAGAGCGATAGGAGTAGATCCAAAAGGAAGATATGCCGATGTGAAATTAAAGCTAAAACATGCACTCAATAATAGATTCATTAAGCCTGTAATAATCTTGGATGAGGTGGGTGACTTGGAGTACCCTGCATTTTTGGAAATTAAAGAGTTTCAAAATGCTACAGATAGACATTGTGGATGGTTTATGATGGGTGCAGATGGACTCCGAACCAAAATTGACAACGGAATAGAGCATAAAAAAGAGGGATATAGAGAGATTTTCAGCCGATTTGGAGAGAATTATTTACAAGCCACTCCATACAACGACACAGATAAAAAAGCCTTTATGACTGACCTTGTCAGAACGGTATTATCTGTGAATTTGACCAATAAAACTAAAGTAGAAGAGATTGTGGCTAAGTCGAGAGTAGAGTTTGATAAAATCCCTAGATTGAGAAGAGCTCGCACATTGGTAACTATGAAAAAAGACTAAAATGAATAGATATAGAAAGGCTTTTTTGGTACAAATTTTATACAAATTCTTGAATGATGAAGGGCATTCTAATGAATGGATTATTAATAATTTTATTACGCCAAAACTCATGATAAGCAGAAGTACTTTCTATGAATATCTTGAATTGCCTGCTAAAAAATGGCTAAAAAATCAGATAGGAGGCGATACGCACATTAGAGATATAGAGCAATTATCTGAAGTGTATAAATTCATTTATCAACAAATGGACAATAAAAAGAGAATAAGATGATGATAGCATTGAAAGAGTTTAATGGTAAAAGAGAGTTATTGGTTTCGGAGCAATTAATATTAGAAAAATGCCAAAGCCTTAAATCAACATACTTGAAAAAAGCGCGATGTGCTTCGAAGTCGTGGGAATATGTTCGAGAAAATGGAACTATTTGGTATAAGTTTACTTCAATTCCCAATAGAGCCCCACACTTCGTAATAGACCATTTAGGCAATGAAGAGGATTTGATAAAAATTGCTAGATTTGGTAATCCTGAAGAGTCAAAAACCAACGCAAAAAACAAATTTCTCAAACAAATAGAATTGGATATCGACTATAGAGATTTACACTTCTATCTCTATGAATCGGGTATGGACATTAAAAGAGAAACTGCTGAAGAATATCACTCTGCATATACATGGCTCAAAACAATCAATGATTATTGTAAGTCGAATGGATGGATAAGATTAGGATTGCGTACCAAAAAAGAGTTTTTTGAAATTGTCATAGAGCTATTGGATGCTAAAAAAATGAAAGGTTTGAAAATCTCAAACCCTGATGCACTTCAAAGAAAAATCAATTGGTACAATGAATTTACAGGCGATAAAAGGAGATTTGTTATCAGCGGACTCCATTCAAATAACCACAATAAAAAGGTTACAGATGAAATGGAGCGATTATTTAACTCGCTCTTTGCAGGCTTAGGAACAAAGCCCACATTTGAAGAAGTGTGGTACAAATACAGCCGATTTGTAGAAGGTAAATACGAAATCGTAAATATGGAAACAGGTGAAATTTATAGCCCTGAAAATTTTGAAGAGGTAAGCCGAAGCACTATCAAGGCTTATCTATATAAATATGAAAACAAAATAGGTAATTTCTCTGCAAGAAGCGGAGATTGGACACGATTTAAATTGGATTATATTCCATATTATAGTTTTGAAAAGCCAAAGTATGCCAATAGCTTATTGTCCATAGATGACCGTCAGCCTCCATTTGTTACCAAAGGCAAAAAAAGAACTTGGTATTATATGGGAATGGATTTGTACAGCGAATGTTATGTGGCTTATGTTTTTGGAAAACACTACGAAAAAAACGTAGAGTTTTTGAAAAACTTCTACAGAAAATTACTTACAAATTATCATCAATGGGGACTCCCTATGCCTGGTGAAATAGAAATGGAAAGTTCATTGAACTCCACCCTTAAAAATTCACTTCTAGTACCAGGAGTAATAGCACAAAATATTACTATCTACCAAAATGCTCCCAATTCAAAATATATTGAAAGAGCCTTTGGGCAACTTAGATATGGACTTGAAAAAGAAGATGCCGATTTCGTTTGCCGTCCATTTGCTAGAAGGGAATCTAATCAGCAAGGTGCTACGGCTCAGGAATTGGAGTACGAAGATATCGTGAGAAAATGTAATAATTTCATAGAGCAATGGAACAATATGCCTCATTCAAAATTTCCTGAAAAAACAAGGCTCGAAGTGTTTTTGGAGAGCGCAAAATCAAACCCACATGTGCAAGAGAAAATTGATTGGACAAAAATATTACCTTATTTGGGTATTAATACACTAACCTCGATGAAAGCAGGCATTGTAAAATATAGCAATAGAGAGTATTTGATAGGCAATGCCGATGGAATCCTTACAGGAGACAGATTGATAGAGCGATTGAGAAAAATAAATGACGGCAAAGTAAATGTTTATTACCTAAATGATGATAATGGAAATCATGTAGCATCGGGAATCTATACGAGTGATGGACGCTATATAGCATCGCTACATCCAAAGCCTGTATTCCAAAAAGCAAAAGTAGAACAAACAGAAGCGGATGCCATTTTGAAAGAAACAATGGCGGCTTATCAAAATACAATTATAGGAGCTATCAAAGAAAGTAAATCTATGATTGAAGAAATTCAAATTGATGAAAAAATAGCCTTTGTAGCCCCTAATTATGAAGAAATGGTATTGATGCCTACAATAGATGAAGATGTTGAAATTATGCCAAATACAACGCAAAAACTAAGCCTATACGATAGATTTTAAAAATGATAAAATATAAAATATGCACACAACTAAAGAAAAACAAATTAAAGCATCGCAGTATGCTGAAGCGTTCGACAGAGTGATAGAAGTAGAGCGTATGACCATTGATAAATATAGTATGATTCTGTTTGAATCGGCATGTGATATGGCAGATTCTATAAATTGTCCTGAGCTGACAAAAAATGAAAACTTTTGGAAATGGTTTAAAAATCAATGGAGAATATTAGATGTTGGATTTTTATTGAGCAATCCGCATCGACTGAATTATGTAGATTATAAGTATCAAATGCTTGTAAATAATGAGCATAAGAGAATTGACTTATTTTATTTCCTTAACCTTAATGAAAAAAGAAAAGTGTATGTCGCCAAAAGTTAATAGCCGATTCCACAAATTCTTGACCAACACAGGTCAGATGGAATATAAAACCGAAATAGTAGAAGCCATCAGCAATGGTAGATGTAATTCTAGCAAAGATTTGACTGATAAAGAAGTAATCCCATACCTCGATGAAAAAACAAGCAAAAAAGAACAAAAGTGGACGCCTAAAGGAGGCGATGCGTGTAATCAAAAACGCAGAAAAATTATTGCCATATTCAAATCGATGGGGAAAACGGTTCAAGATGCCAAATCGTATTGTGAGAATCTTAGAGGATTTGGAAAACCATTTAATGACTACAACAGCAAGGAATTAAGCCAAATAATATCAATCATTGAAAAAGAAAAGCAAAAGAGCATTGAAGTATGAAAAGTATAAGTGTAAAAAAATTAGTACAAAAAAAATTCAAAGTATACGATTTTGAAAATGAGTGGAAAGATAGTTTTGGCACTCCCGAAACAAATGCCCAATGGATAGTATACGGAGAAAGTGGAAATGGTAAGACTGAATTTTGCGTGCAGCTCGCACACTATTATTGCAATTTTGGAAAAGTGGCTTATATTTCATTGGAGCAGGGCATAAGCAGTTCATTGCAGAGTCCATTCACTAGATACGACTTTAAAAATCAACCATACATCTGCAAGATTTTTGAAAAAAATACCAAAACGGAAGGCAATGTATATGAGCAAATTAAAGCATTTGTAGCCAAAACAACTTACAAAACAATCATTATTGACTCCCTAAATTATCTCAAAGTAACTCCAAGTGAATATATAGAACTTAGCGAGCTCGCAAAAAAACGAAAACGAACACTAGTCAATGTGGCGTGGGGCAAAGGAAATCATCCTTCAACTTCTGCAGGAGAGCAAATTGAATTTATGGTGGATATAAAACTCCAAGTAAAAAAATATGCCATTCCTGAACCTAAGAGCCGATTTGGAGGCAATATGCCTTATGTAATTTGGGAAGACAAAGCAAAAGAATATCATTATTTCATCAATCAAAAATAATAACAATGGATAATCAAACAAAAGACAGAATCAATCTTCTGCGATTCGAGATTGAAAATCTAAAGCGTAGAAAAATGGAATGCATTAATGATGCTATAGCAATAGCTATCATCCAAAATGAGATAGATTCAAAAACTACAGAATTGAGTTTTCTTGAAACGCCTCCCGATAATGAGATGTGTGACGAGGCTATAGATTCAGACAATAATTGCTATCGTGAACGATACTTTTAATAGCATTTAAATACAATTTAAATATAATTTTTAACCCATTTAATCAAAAAAAAATGACAAGAACAAAAAAGAAAGTCCTTAGTGGAATCAGCGAGGCGCAGTATCAAGAAGAATTGGCTAAGTATGCAAAATCCGAAGCCGAAATTAGAAAAATCAATGCGGATATTGATTTGCAAACACAAAAAATTAGAGAAAAGTATGCAGATAAATTGACTGCATTACAAGAATCAAAAGACAATGGCTTTGACGTGGTGATGCAATATGCCGAAGAGAATCCTGATTTGTTTGTGAAAAAAAGAAGTATAGACACCGCATTTGGTGTGTTGGGTTACAGGCTTGGAACGCCTAAATTATCTCCACGCAAAGGCTTTAAATGGGCAGGAGTTTTGGATTTGGTCAAAGAAAACTTCCCTAAGTTCGTGAAGGTAAAAGAAGATTTGAACAAAGAAGCAATCCTAGCCGATAAAGAGCTGACTGAAAATGACCTTAAAAGAATGGCTGTAGAAATAGTACAGGAAGATTCTTTTTATATTGATCTTAAAACAGAGCAGATTGACTAATGAAAAAGTGGACACCTGAAGAGTTAGAAGAACTCAAAAAAAAGGATATCAAACAATACTGCGATGTGCGAGCAAAGTTGGTTAAAAATAAACCTGTAGCTCCTAAGTCTCAATTCAAAAGAAACGACCCTTGTCCTTGTGGAAGTGGCAAAAAATTGAAAAAGTGTTGTATTGATAAGACTTATGAAGAATTAATAAAGTAAAAAAAGGGCTGTGTAGCTTAAGTGGTTAGAGCGTGGGATTGCAATCGTTAACTATGACACCAAGATATGGGTTCAAATCCCATTACAGCCCCAAATTATAAAAAATATTAAACAAAATATGAAGCATATATTATTGACCTTGGTAGGTATTTATGTAGCATTATGGTTGCTACGATTATTGTTGAGCATCAAAAGAGCCTTTAAGTTATGAATGAGTTGATAGATCATAAGATTAAGATTGAGTTTACAGAGCTAGAAATTGAAAATATAATCAATAGCCTACAACTTGACTATGTTGCTCTTCTGCAGAAAGAGGATTATCTACTTGATAATGCTCGTGACCTTAACCTTGGCATTCGAATTTTTGCAAAAGCAAAGCGGACACTCAATGAACGCAAAATAAGATACCAAATTGAAGGGAAGCCACTAAAAAAGAAGCCCATAAAAGTGTCATTAACCAAGTTAGATATTATATGGCTTTACCATTATTTGGCAATGGCTGAAATTGTAGAACTTGAATTTAAGAGAATAGATATGGGCAAATGGATTGCGGATTTGATTAAGAAATGAAAAATAGAATTGAAATAAAAATTGAATTAATAGAAAGAGATGACAACTCGTTGGTGCTTAAAAATAGAGAAATGTATGCAGTAATCAATCCCGAAGATAAACCATTGATAGATTTGCTACACTCCTATTTGTACCCAAAACCAAAACGTAAAAAAATAGTAATTTTAAAAAGATGAATATAAAAACAAAATTTAATAGAGGTCAAATGGTATTTGTTATCGATAACAATGGAATAGAACAATACCCAATAGAGAGTATTGAATACAGAAATGGTCAAATTATTTATACGCTTTTAATTAGAAAGGCACAATTATTAGGCGATAAAGATATTCTTATTGATAGAGAAGAACAAAATTGCTTTAAAACAATAGATGCATTGGCGAGAAATTATAAAGAAAAATTTAAAAAAGATTAAAATGGAGAATATAACTAATGAGACAATTCTAGCTTTAGGAGCTATGGTATTTTTTTATCTAATGTGTAATATAAATAATGATGAAGAATAATTTGACAAGAGCTCAAGCCCAAATTGCTTTTATAAATGGGAAAAAGATAAGACATAAATATTTCACAGATGATGAATTTATATTCTTAAATAGTAAAAATGAAATGGAAGATGCAGATGGAAATATTTTTAACAAAATGGATTTTTGGATTTCAAGAGGTACTGAACAATTTAATGAAGGGTGGGAAATTTTACAGGAAATAGACGATGAAATAGATATGTTAAGAAAAAGACAAGCAGATAATACAAGATGGTTTAGTCAAGAAGAATATGAAAGATTAAATTATCTACTCAAAAAAAAGTATAAATAGTAATTTAAAAAAAGAATAAAATGACAAAAGAATTAATGTATGAAGTAAGAGTAATTTTGGTAACTCCTCCAAATTATAAAAACAAAACAATTGTTGGAAAAGTAGTGGCGAATTCTCAAAAAAAAGCCTCTGAATTCGCTGAAAAATATTTTAGAAAAAAATTAGAAGAAGAAAAATTAATAATAGATATCAAAATAGGGAAAATAGTCCTTGACACAACAGATTTTTTTATAAACGCACTTGATAAATAAGTTATGATTTTAGCATTTAAACCCCAATTTGTAAAGCCTATTCTTAACGGCACTAAAATCCATACAATACGTGAAGATAAACCAAGACGATGGAAAAGTGGCAAAGACATTCATTTTGCTACAGGTGTCAGAACTAAAAATTATAATTGCTTCAAAGAAGGTAAAGTTATCTCTACGCAACGAATTTTTATAACATACGCTTTTAATGATATACTTGAAGTTTCTATTGATGGAAATTACTTTTATGATAAAAACAAATTAGCTTTAAATGATGGATTTGATTCTTATTGGGACTTTTTTGAATACTTCTATCCTATTATAGAGAATTCAGAAGATAAGTGTTTTTCTGGCAAAATAATTCATTGGACAGATTTTAAATATTAAATCAATAATTTATGACACAAGTAATATTTACTTACCCCGCAAAATGCAAAGATTGCAAATTTATTAAACCAATAACCTTAGGACGTGCAAAAAGGAATATTTGTACCAACTCGGAATCGAATAGATATGATCCTAATCCTTATTTAAGTAGGGTATCGCTTAAGGATAAAGTATGCGACAAATGGGAAATATGAAAAAACACACTACAAAACAAACCCCACTTTCAAAGACAGAGATTATGACTTTGATCGCTTATTCAAGTCGCCTCAAAAAAATGCGAGACAAAATGAATGAAGAAATCAAAAATATAGATCACTATCTTGAATATGTTATTGTCAATTATCCAAAAAATTAAATTTTAAAATCATTAAAAAGATTAAAATCCAAAAATGGCTTGGGAGTGCTAGTTTTCTTCTCTAGCTTTTTAATAACATTATAAATAGCATTGTTTAAAATAATTATAATCTGATTAGGCAAAATATTTTCTTGGCACCTTAAATTAACTGACGAACTCCTCCAATAATCAACTGATGTATAATTATATACTTTCCATGATGGCGAAATTATAATGACATCTCCTTTATTTTCATTTGCTTTATGAATATGAAATTGGATGCCAAAAATTAATGCAGGTGAAACAGATATTTCATACCCTGTTACATTATAAAAACTTTTAATGATAGTATTCCCTATGTATTTTAGCATATTTTTATCTAACTGTATAGGATAAAATAAATTACCATCAACTCTTACCTCATTACCATAACCCTTTTCTTGTATTGTTTGTAAAAACATTTCTCCTGTGCCATTTAATACCCATTCCATATTGATTTTATCATTTAAATGCATTTTTATTTTATAAAGCAATTCATAACTAAGTTTGTTTTTACCATTAATAACGTGGTATATAACCGATGGCGTTGAATATCCCATTTTTTTTGAAGCCTGATAAGGCGTTATTTCTAATTTGTCTAACAACATAACCAATCGTGTGGCTCTTTTTTGTTCTGTTGAAATTGTTTTTTTTGACATAATTTTCTTAATTTTAATGCAAAGATAATATTAAAATATAATACTATAGTATTATGTTTTAAATATTATTCTTTAACTTGAATCGTGAAAAAAAATCAGCTATATACGAATTATAGGGGGTTAAAAGTTATAACAAGGAGTACTCCTTATTTTTTAGGAGGCTTTTTTTGTTTATTTCCTATCTTTGTAAAAAAAAGCGTATGAAAAGAATAATACTATGTCTCTTATTGTTTACTTTCTATAATGTAAACGCTCAAAAATTCACAAATTCGGAAGATAGAACGGGAGCTAATGCTAATGCTGATAGCATTATTGTTGCTATGGGATTAACGCCCGAATTGATAGAAGCAGATTATGATGAAGCTGCATATTATATGACATATAAATACAAGTCAGCAGACAAAAAAAGTGTCATTGTTATGTACGAAAAATTACCAAAATCAGACTTTCAACTGAAAGGAGTTATTGCTAAATTTGACAATTTGTTCAAGTATTGGAAAATGATTGACCCTAATGCCGATGCCAATATTATTCTTGCTGATGAAGGATCGAAATGGATTAAGTACCAATCGGGCAAAGAAAAAAAGAAAGCCCATATTTTTAAGGATGAAAAAGATTGGTTAATCGAGGTGATTAGAGATTTTTAGGAATGAAAGCAACTATGTATATTCAGTCCCTAAAAATTTGTTTTAATGGGCTAAAAGATTATATTAAAATATTAACTGAACTTAAGACTTCCACTCCATCGCCTAGAAATAATAAAATTGATAAGAAAATTCAGCTTGCTAATGAAGCTCGCGAACATATAGAAATAGCAATGCAAAAACTAAAAGAATACAATGCTCTTTAATCAACCTTTGCCCCAATTTCTATTTTTTGGCGATATCCTCCAGTACCGTATGTTTTAGTTAACTTCGTAATGAGATAACTTCCTGAGTGTCCATCTTGAGTTTTTATTTTTACGATATCGGTTGCCTTCACACTAGGAAATCCAAATGTGGTAAAACTTCCTTTGAATCCCGAAATTTTGAATCGTTCCATTTCTGCTACTGCAAAATTTTTCAAGTCCGTATCGTTCATATTGTAGGCATATACGGTGCGTAGCTCGCCATCTTTATCGCCCACTTCTATTTCTCTTCTTTTATTCTGAGCATCCACGGTGATAGCTTTTACTTTCAATTTTATATTCTTTTCATCCACATATTCCAATTGCTCATCAATGATATTTTTCCCATATTCAAAACGATGTGTCTCTCTATGAGTAGTAGGAAATCCCCATCCGACATACAAAATGTCCTCATTGTCTATTTTTCTAAAATACGCATAAAATCCATAAACTCTTTTTAGTTCTTCCAATTCCTGTGCTACATTATTTCGAGTGATTCTATAGTTACCAAGGTTAACATCTATTGGACAATCTATTTTTATTCCCATACCTTCGGTGATAGTTTCAATTAGTTTTTTTAGCGTAATTTTTCTGTAGGCATCTTTTTTCAATTCTTTTTGTTTGAGCCAAAACATTGAGTCTTCGCAATAAATTTTCATAGGCGTTTTGATGCCTACATCTTTTATAAAGCCTGTAAACTCGTGAAGATATTCATTGTCATAGCCTAAATAAACGGATATTTTATCGCCTCTTTTTAAAGGATTTATAATTTTTCCTCGCCCCCATTGTATTTTTCGAGGCAATTGAATAGTACAGGAGTCTGTTAACATAGCGATATCGCTTTCAATTATTACTTCATGAGCATTGTCTGAATAATAATCCCCCATTTCTATCTTTGCATTGAGTCTAAACATAATTATTTTTTTAAGAAATTGTATGAATTATTTTTCCTGAAACAGCTCCTGCAGGACTCATTAAACCTGAAGTATATTCTATGGTTGCAGTCTTAATTTCAGCAATGACAGCCTTTGCTATACCATTTGCCATTTTTTGGCGTGAGGCTACTAGTTCGGCATTATCGGCTTCATTTTCTTGATTGGAAGGGCTGTCGGCATCCAATACGGCTTTTATTGCCAATGTTAATCGTTCTTCATTTAGCATTATTTAAATAATTTATTGGTGTCTTTTTTTATTTTTTCGAGTGCGCCTTTATTAGGACTCACTCCCTGCAGTACTTTTATTTTCATAATTTCGTCAAGCGTTCGAGTTAGCAAATCTTTCAGCGAAACGCTATCGTTTTCTATAGAAAGGGTACTATTTTTATTCAATTTAAATGCCATTGCATCCGCATTTAAATTACAATTTTTATCATCAATTAATAGGTGTGTAGTCCCTAGTTTTATTTCTATTTTTTCTATTTCGGAAGATAAGATTACAAGAGCTTCATTACTATCAAAAAATCCTACAGCCACTACGCTTCCTTTTTTTGGAAAGGCACAAATAAAATCATTGTCTGATTGTTCTGTATTAGCCGATGCGGTGAGCCGTACATCTAATATTTTTGATAAACCATCAATAGGCTCTACATCTACCAATCTTTTTTCATAATCAATAGAAGTAACTCTGCAGAGTTTAAAATACAACTCATCGCCTTCATGCATGATTTCCTTAATTCTATTTAATACCCCACTCATTATTTAAGCAAATTTGCATCGTTAAGTAATGTGAGCAATGTTTCTGTTACAATTGCTTTGAGTTGCTCTTTTCCCTCTCCCATATTGGTTGTTTGAATCGTCAAGGTTTCTACCAATTTATTGACATTGATATTCATATTATTTGGACGGCTATTTTCAGAACTGCCTTTTGTTCCTGAATCTGCTTTCCCTTTTGCAATCGTATCTTGAGCAATACTTCCTGCGGACTTTGGTGCAAAATTCAGTCCAGGTACACTACTTCCATTCGTTGGGGTAATTGGGTCGTCATTTTTTGGATTTTTACGCTTGTCATAAGCCTCTCCCCCTGCTTTTGCGCCTGCACTAAAAGTGTCGGTAAGCGGTTTAACCATTTTTTTAAACCATCCAAGCACCGCATTTACTTTTCCCATTATCCAATCAAAGGCTGTAGATATTGGCGCAATAATATATTGACTCACTAACCCTGCCACACCTCCAAAAATAGATTTGAAGCCATTCCAAAGCCATACGGCTACACTTCTAATTTTTTCAAAGGCAAATTTAAAAGCATTAAAAATGGTACTAGCGACCCATTGAACTACCTTTATATGCAACATAAAGCCGTCATATAGAAATGTGAAAAACCCTTTGATGAATTCCCAAAGTCCTGTAAATAGCATTTTGGTAACTGCCCAAATACCTCCAATAATCTCATTGAATTTTCGGGAATTGTTGTATAAGTAGTATCCAAGTGCCGCTATAGCCGCTATGGCTACGGCTATCCATCCTATAATAGGAATGTTGGCAATAATAGCAGAAATACCTGTAGCACCTGTAGCTGTAGTAGCTGTAAGAGTAGCCCACATAGAAGTGAATGAGGTAATAATGGGTGCAAAACTTATGGCAGATGACCACTCTTTTATTTTTGAAAAAGCAGTAGAAACAGCCAATCCCGATTGAGCCATTCCTCCTAATGCTATTCCGCTGTCAATTGCTCCCTGTGCAAAAGGTAGAAATGGCTCTGCAATATTAAACATTGATATTTTTAAGTCATCAAATTTGGCTTTGATTTTAGCCATTCTCTCTTGATAAGAGTCCATTATAATATTGCTTTGTTCCTGTGCTGTATTTGTGTTTTGAATTGCTTTATTATAGGTTTCTATAGTTTCAGCTCCATTCATTAAAGCGATAGCAGCCGCTTTATTTTCTTTCCCAAACACTTGACTTACCAATGCAGAATCATTCATTATTGGTTTGAGCAAATCTAAACGTTGTTTGAGTGTTAAGTTTTTGTCGGAAAGCATATCTACAGAAATTCCGTATTGTTCTAGTGCCTCTCTACTTTGTTTAGCCATAAACCGCCCCTCGCCAATAGTAGATAAAAAGTTTCGTAAAGCTACTCCTCCTTCAGCACCTTGTTTTCCTGCTTTGTCTAAAACTTGAAGAGCTGCATTGGTTTCGGAAAATGATACTTTGGCATCTTTAGCTACCATTCCCACTTGTTCCAATCCTTGCTTAATTTGTGGGAGTTCAGCAGAGCCTACCTTTGCTCCTGCAGTCATGATATTCATCATGTTTGCCATTTCCTTACTAGCTTGAATTGGGTCGCTAAGGTCTACACCGTATTGATTCATTGCGGTCGTCAATACTTCTGTAGCTTGAGTAGCATCGCCCCCCATAAGTTTACTTGTCATTGCCACACTATCGCCCATCGCTTTGAGTGCTTGACTATTTTGGGCAATTTCGGGACCAAGTTTAGACAAAATTAATTTGTAAGATTCTACTTGCTGACTTGCATCAATCCCAAAACTTTTGGCAGTATTTCGAGCATACCCCTCAATCTCTTTTAGCTTATCTCCTGTTACTCCTGTAATAGCAGAGAGCTCCATCATATTATGATTAAGATTTGCACCTGGGGTAACAACTCCCTCAATAGCAGATTTCATATTGCCAAGTCCTGTAACAATACCTTCTAATGCAATAAATTTTGAAAATGAAGCATCTAGTCCATTGACGTTTTCAGTCGTTTTTTTGATGTTTTTATTGATCTCATCAAAAGTGCTAGAGATGTTCGAAAAAAATTGTAAATTAAAATTAAGTGCATTTGACATGTCTTACTAATTGAAAAATGTTTGTAATATTTGTGCCCATTTTTCTGTTTCACGATGGTCAATATATTGTGCTTTTTTTACAAAATCACAATATTTGTCATCGTCAAATTCGCTTATATCAATAGAAAAGTGCTTGAGTACAATGGCTTCCAAATGCCAAAAATCTAAAGACTCTCCCCAGCCCTCACTTGGAGGGCTTATAAGTTTTTTATTGTGGCAGTTTTTAATGCCATAATATCGCCCATCTTAGCTAGTACTGCCATTTTAAGCATATCATCATTCTCTATTTCGGGACTTACCCATAGTTTACAATTATTGTAAATGGTTAACCCTGCGTCTATTTCGTCAGTTTTAAGGCTTTTGTTAGCCGCTTTAAGCGTATTGATGTCAGGTCGCTTGAAGTAGCCTGCTAAAATTTGATTATCATCTCCTTCAATTTCAATACAGAATACTTTTTTATGCTCTGCTTTGAAATTGTCAAATTGTGCTTGACTGATTCCGATTAATTCTTGTGACATTTTTTGTGATTTTTGGGTGATTAAATAAAGCACAAAAGTATCTGTATATCTAGCCATTAAAAAAAAGTAGTCCGACCTTCGGACGCTTTTTTTGTAGTGGGTGCGCAATGCCTCATTTTTGCATCCACGATTAAAAGGAATGAAATATACATTTATTATCACAGACGAAAGTATTAATAGTTATGGATTTAGAGTCCTGACTGAAGGTATTGATTTTTCCAATTTTGTGAAAAATCCTGTGGCTCTTTTTATGCACGAGCGTGCTGATTGGACACTTCCAATTGGAAGATGGGAAAACATAAGAAGAGACGGTGATAAATTATTGGCAGACTTAGTATTTGATACAAAGGATGAATTTGCATTGAAAATTCAAAGCAAGGTAGACCAAAAGATATTGAGTGCCTGCTCTATTGGAATAGAGGCTTTGGAGTTTTCGGAAGAAAATGTGATAGCAGGACAAAAGAGAGCTACGGTTACCAAATCTATTCTGAAAGAAGTATCTATTGTAGATATTCCTTCCAATAAATCAGCACTAAGAGTGTACTTGAGCAATGATAATGATTCGTATGAGTCTATTCCTATTATTAATTCATCAAAAAATAACGAAATGAAAAAAATTGCCCTTAAACTCGGATTGACCGAAAATGCTACAGAAGATGAAATCTCAGCAAAAGTAGATGCTCTTTTGGCAGAAAACGAATCGATAAAAACCGAAAAATTGAATGCTGAAAAAGAATCTTTGATTACACTTCATGCATCTAAAGTTACTGAAGCCCAAAAACCATTTTTGCTTAAAATGGATGTTTCGGACTTGAAAAGTTTCCTTGAAAATGCTCCTGTAGCATCTACAAAAAACCCAACTATTACTGAACAATTAGGTGATGGTGTAGACACAAACAATCCTAGAAAAAATTGGACTTTTGCGGATTATACCAAAAAAGACCCAGAGGCGTTGTTGAAATTGAAAAATGAAAACAATGCTGAGTATCAAAAGCTTTTCAAAGCAGAATACGGTAAATAAAAAACGCACTTTTAAATAATTGTTAAACCCAAAAAAAAAGAAAGATGCTACAAAAAGAAATTTGGCACCAGTTTATTATGGAGAAGTTTTATGCTTCTAACCCCCATCTTAAACTATCCACAGACGTAACCTCGATGGTAATCGATGGTAAGATTGTTCACATTCCTCAAGCAGGTGCAGGAGCAGGCGGTGAAAAAAACAGAACACAATTCCCTGCAGGAGTTGTAACTCGTGGAGATACAGAAGTTACTTATTCGCTAGATGCTTATACATCTAATCCTGTAAGAATTCCGAATATTGACCAATACGAATTGTCTTATGACAAGAAAAATTCTGTATTAGGCGATACAAGAGGTGAAATGACTGAGTTTATCGGTTCAGATATCCTATACAAATGGGCATCAGGATTGCCTGCCACTTCAACTATTAGAACTTCGGGTGCTGATATTGATGCTACGGTAGCAGGTGCTACAGGTACACGTAAGGCTCTTATAAGAGCGGATTTGAAAAAAGCCTTTGTAAAATTAGCAAATGATACAAAAGGGCAAATCATTGGAGGCAATTTAGTTGCTTTAGTTCCTGTAACGATGTTGGGAGAGTTAGTAGACCCTGACAAAGCAACTTATTTGACAGATGAAGAGCGTAGAAGTGGAATCGTTGCAAAATTAGAAGGATTTTCTATCATACCAATGACTACAAGAATCATTGCTGATGCAAGTGGCGCAATTAAGCCTGTAGGTTCATTAGCTAGTGCTGATGATAACGATGTGGTAGTTTGTTACGACCCTTCAAAAGTAGAGCATGCATTGGGAAGCCTAGACATGTTCTCAAGAGAAAAAGACCCGCAGTTTTATGCAGACTTATTCTCATTTGAGCAAAGATATGGTGGCCGAAGACGCAGACAGGACAATATTGGTGTCATCAATATCATCCAAAAGTCTTAGAAAATAAGCCATTGCCCTCGTTTTTTGTGTGCGCATTTATCGGGGGCGCTTATGGGCTTGAGGTAACAGCCAAGCCCATACATTGCGGAGTAGAGCAGTTGGTAGCTCGTCGGTTTCATAATCCGAAGGTCGCAGGTTCGAGTCCTGTCTCCGCTACAAATATTTTAAAAAATTGTGAATGAATAAATATTACGGCTGGAAGAGCCTTGACAACATGATAGCATCATTTATACCCTCCATCAAGTATAATATTACTTTGATGGTTGTAACGCTTAGCTCTTTTACCTCCGTAATCAATTTATTATTTGGTTTAAGGTTGCAAACGTTCATTGCTTTATTGGTAATTCTATTTGTTGAATTAGTTTCGGGAGTTTATTGCTCTTTGTATATAAGAAATGAACCGTTCCAATCAAATAAGATGTGGCGATTCTTTTTCAAGACAGGTGTGTTTTTTGCAATTTTATATGTAGTGAAGCAATTACACAATGAATTTTCAAACGCTTTTTTATTCAGCGATATTTTCAATTGGATGTACTACTTCTTATTTACATTTTCGATTTCGGAGATATTAATAAGTGTACTTGAAAATTACGCCGAAATTTCAGGAAAGGAAAAGGAGTACTATACTTCATTTATTAAAAACAAGTTAGGTAAAATTTTTGGTAAAGATGGAAACTAGGATATCTAAACATTTAGAACTTGCAGAGATGATACGCAGTAGCACAGCAAAGCGACTGGGTATATCTAATATGCCTACCGAAGCGCATATCAATAATATGAAAATATGGGCTAAATACATATTTGAACCTATTAGAAATCATTTTGGTAGACCGATTTATGTTTCAAGTGGATACAGAGGTCGTGCGCTCAATTTAGTTACTAAAGGTGCAAGTAGAACATCTCAACATAGTACAGGAGAGGCTGGCGACATTGATATGGATGGTACTGAAATAACCAATGCCG
This sequence comes from Chitinophagaceae bacterium, assembly GCA_017495115.1. GTDB lineage: Bacteria > Bacteroidota > Bacteroidia > Chitinophagales > JADJOU01 > CHPMRC01. The sequence goes on from JAFEIJ010000029.1 coordinate 25,084, forward strand.
AAATATTTGAATTTATACGTCAAAACTTAGATTTTGACCAACTAATATGGGAGTTTGGAGATGATAAAAACCCTGACTGGGTGCATGTCAGCTACGAAGCAACAGAAGGCGTTTTTCAAAGAAAAGAAGTTTTGAGAGGAATAAAAGTAAATGGTGAACCAAAATATATACCCTACAAATGAGACAAAAACTAATTGTAGATTCTAGTATTGAAATAGACTTGGTAGATGTTCCTGCCAATGCAATAGGAGATTTTACGATTAAAGGTTCAGAAGATTTTGAGGGTATTTTTTCAATGATTATTTACAAAGATGGCGAGAAGGTATATGAAGCGGATTTGCCTGTAAATAAAAATGAGATAAAAGTATCTATCAATGCCACAGAATGGAAGTTGAAAGGTAAGTATTTTGAGTACAAAATAATTGGTGCGAAAGATGGTGAAGTCAAAAATTATATGAAAGGTAAAATGGAGCTCGTATGGTAATTACTATAGAAGCAGAAAAAAGTAAGGTAGTAGAAATAAGTGGCAAAGTACTCGCAAACGCCAAAAAAGTAAGCGATAAAGAAGTTTTGATTACTTATGGAGATAGTCAGGATGAAGTGGATTTGGATTTTGACCCAGTCGCTTTTTTCTTACAAGAAGCAGAAAAGAAAAATTTGTAACCTCCTCTTGGATTTAAAAAAAAGAAAAGAGAAAAATTTAATTAAAAAAAAATCAAAAAAAAAGAAAATGGAAAAGGTAAAAAATTTATTTCAAACGTTGATTATTATCATTGTAGCTACAATAGCTAATGTCAAAGAGCAGTTAGCTCAAAAAATCACTGAAGTTCATGATTCTTTAAGTAGAAGAATTGATGAATTGAGTGGAAGTTTTAATACGTTGAAAACGTATGTTGAAGCTAAAATACCTCAAGCATTTGAGGCGATCAATGCTCTTTCGGATAGAGTAACTTCCGAGGTTTCAAGTTTAAGCACATCTATTGAGAATCTTAATACTGCGCTAACTACCAAGATTAATGACTTAAAGGGAGAACTAACTACTTATATTCAAACAGAAGTAGCTTCATTAGTTCAAAAAATTGGTGAAGATGATGGAAGATTACAAGAATTAGTTGATAGTGTTACTGCATTGGCTCAAGCAGACCAAGGATTGGTTTCTACCGCAGGTCGTCAAGTATTTGATGCCACACAACAAGGTATTGCACGAGATAATATTGGTGCAGCTTCTCAGCAATTTGTTTCAGAGGAATTTGCAAATGTCAATGTCCGTATTGATGCTCTTAACAATGATGTAGTAGACTATGAGACATTGAAAACAGAGTTGGTAGATTTCCTTAATTCAGAATTGTCAGCTAGAGGTCTATAAAATTTTTCAGGAGGAGGTTATGAAAAAAATAAAATTGTTGATCATTATTGGTATGTATTGTCTTCTTAGCAGTTGTGCTAGGAAGATAGTACATACTTATACTGAAAGTACGAAAAGCAAAACGACAGAAACAAACTATGAGGTCAAGTATAGAACGATAGATACTCTTATCACTAGAGATAGTATAGTGAAGACTATTCGAGTGGTATGCGATAGTACAGGAAAAGGTAGTATCAAAGAGATAAGCAATTCGAGTACTGGAAGACAAATCCGTACTAAGAGATTGGCAAGTGGTGATTATGAATTTGTATGTCCATCGGACTCATTCCGATTAGAAATAGTATCTCGTGATTCAATTATAAGAATTCGAGAAAATGAAATTGAAAAGATAAAGGAATCTAAAGTGATAGAAGCCAATAAGGGCTTTTTTTGGAAGATGAAAATGATTGTACTGCATATAGCAGGCATTCTGTTTATTCTCTATTTAAGTAAGATTTTTAACCCATTTAAATAATATTAAAATGACTGAATTTAAAGTATTGTCAAAAGAAGAAATCGCAAAACTAAATAGTACTGACAAAGCAGTATATATGCAGAATTTAGCAAAATATGAAGCGGAGCAAGCAAAAGCAAAAGCGAATGCAGATGTAAAAGCGGATGAAGCGGACGTGAAAACGGATGTGAAAGCGGACGAAGCGGACGTGAATGCAGATGTGAATGCAAAAGCGGACAAAAAAGAAAAAGTTGCACCAGGTAATTATATGAGCGAAGCCGAAATAGAAGTGCTTAAAAAGCATAATCCAACGGTAAAACAATTTTTTATCACTTCGGATAAAGTAGCTTTCCCTCAGTTGTGGCTAGCTATTGACCACGAAAAAAATATAGAAGGTAATCCTGATATGATTCAGGAAGTGAAATAAAGTTCTATCCAACCCTAGTCAAGTAGGGTAAAAGTCGCACCTCTTTCGGGAGGTGCGACTTGGGAGAACAAAAAAATTAAGTATTAAAAAAAGAAAAATATGTCAGGATTAAACAATGTGTCATTTAAAGTAAATAATGGCGGTCTAGGAAGACAAGGATTAAATGAAGATTCGATATCAGCAATTGTTATTGACGAGGCTGGTTTTGGCTCTGCGTTACCAAATGGAATTTATTTTAAAAATTCTAATGAATTTAAGCAATGGGCAAATGCCGGTGCAAATGCTTTTTTTGTTCAGAATTATGTAAATATTGTTTTCATTATTGCGGATTTTTTTAGAGTATCTCCCAATGCTCCTTTGTATGTAAGTACTTCAAGCAATGCTAATTTGGGAAGTACCGTTAAAAAATTACAATTAGAAGCAAAAGGAAGCATTCGTCAATTTGGAGTGTATAGTTCTTCTTCTTTTGAAAGCACATTGAGTATTTTGTCAAGTACGTTTAAAGAATTGGAAGAACAATATATGCCTGCAGTATGTTTGGTCTCATCATTGACCGAAATGCAAAATCCAATGTTTTCAAACCCATCATTGATTGAATATTCAAAAACAAACAATGTGGCAGGAAAGTATTTTTCTGCAGTAATTGGATGTAATTCCGAATTGTACAATACGCTTACTTCGGGAGGAGTCATTCAACCTGGTACTTTCTTATGGGCAATTGGGGGTATACTTGGATTGGTTTCAAAATCAAAAGTTTCTGAATCCATTGCTTGGGTTGCAGAACGTAATATAATGCCTTATGTAGCTTCTAATGGAGATGATATCAATCAGGATAATGTATTGATTCCTTTGCTTAGAAAGTGGAATCCGAGCATCAATATTGCACTATCTAATCTTAGATTGTATACAGAGCCTGTATTGGCTAATAATGCAAATTTAACTCAATTTGATGAAAGCGATTTGTATGCTATGCAAGAAAAAGGATATTTGTTTATGCGCAAATTTGTAGGATTGGATGGCACATATATGAATGAAGCATTTACATTGGATGAGCGCACGAGCGATTTTGCTAAAATTCAAAATGTGCGAACGATGCAGAAAGCAACTAGAGTTCTTCGCAAGACTTTATTGCCCGAATTGAATAGTCCTATCCGTATTGAACCTGCCACAGGAGAGATAGCTCCTGATGTAGCCACATACTTGGAAGGCATCTGCGAAAATACACTACAAGCTATGGTGGATTCCAATGAGATTAGTGGATATCAAGTTTCAATTGACCCTGCACAACCTGTATTGAGTACAGGATTGGTACAAGTAAAAGTATTAATAGTGCCTTATGGTTCTGCAGATAATATTGAAGTAAGCATTGGGTTTGCAATCAAAGTAAGTCAATAATTTTTTAAACAAATAATAATATAGTCATGGAAATTAATGGAATAGAATACGGATGGAGCGATATTAAGTTTAATATCGGCGGTGTGCTTGAGTCTAATGTTAAAGCAATAGAATATACTACTGATCAAGACAAGGAAGAAATATATGGCGCAGGAAAGTATCCAATTGGTAGAGGTAAAGGTAGAGTAAAAACATCGGGTAAAATAACTTTAGGCTTTGAAGCAATTCAAAGACTAAAGCAGAAGTCGCCTACTCGCAATCTTATTGATTTGAAGCCATTTGAAATAATCGTTAGTTATCAGCCAGAGAGTGGGGGTAAAATCATTAATGATGTTTTGCGAAATGTGGAATTTAAAAAAGATTCAACAAAGTGGAAAGAAGGCGATACAAGTGGTTCGGAAGATTTGGATTTAATGATTCAAAGAGTGATATCTAAATAATATGAACGAAAAACAAATGGACATTTGGTTAGGGAAAACAGCCCTAACCAAATTGTCATTTAATAATAAGACTACATTGGAGACTTACACTTTTGATGAGGCATTAATTAATGTTTCTCGTCAAAAAAATATTGTAGAGACAGTAGTGGTGGGTAGAGATGGAACGGTAAAGGAGTTTATTTCAAATGGCGATTTTTCATTGGATATTCAGATAGGTATAGATAGTGAAGACAATATTTCTTATCCTGAATTAGAATTGTTGAAGTTTGAAAAATTGATGAGTGAAAAAAGAGAAATTGAAGTAGGAAGTGATTTTTTATTGATTTTTGGAATAACCGAAATTGTGATAAAATCATATTCTGTACCTCAACAAACACACGCAAATCGTCAAGTAGTAACTATACAAGCGGTGAGCGACAATCCTTATTTGATGAAGGTTAAAGAAAAAGAATAGTAGAAAAAAATGGGAAGAAAAATAGACGATAATAAAAAAGAAATGGCATTTGCGCTCTATATGCAAGGAGAGCAAAACAAGTCTATATCTCAAAGAGTTGGCGTATCAGAAAAAACAATTGGTAGTTGGTCTGAGACTTTCGGTTGGAAGGAACGAAGAGCTGCAGTACAGGTGTCACGTCCTGAAATCGTGAACCAGTTGCTGAAGAAAGTGTCTGATATGGTTAGTGAAAATAAATTAGATGCAGACAAGCTGTCTAAAATAGCGAGTGCCATAGAAAAAATAGAGAAAAAAGACAACTTGTTTAATTACATTCAGTCTTTTATGGATTTTGGACAATGGGCAAATAAGTTAGTAGGAACGGAATTATCTTCTGAAGACTTAAAAATGATTGTACGACTTCAAGATAGATTTATTCAAGAAAAATTATAATCCACATGAGCAAATTTGTATTACTTGATGATTTTGATAGCTCTATCCATAACGATATTCTTATGGCTGTGGTAAAACATAATACTAAAGCCGTAGCCGAATGTACTAATGTAGCAATAACTGAAATGGAGGGCTACCTCAATGGTCGCTTTGACACGCAGGCTATTTTTAGCAAAGAGGGTACAGAGCGCAATAGCTATTTATTGATGCTTGCAAAAGATATTGCACTCTATCATATTTGTTGCATCCATAATCCTCAAAAATTGACCGAAGTAAGAAGAATGCGCTATGAAGATGCGCTTAGTACCTTGAGTAAAATTCAAACAGGTAAATATACTCCATCGGGTTTGCCTGTATTATCTGCAGAAGCAAATAATGCTGAAGGGGGATATTTGTTTAGTTCCAATACTAAAAGAGACAATCATTTATGAAAAGAGTTGATTTGATTTTGGATACTGACAATGAATTGAATATTGCTAATGGCGATTTTGTATTGGATGAATCAAAGGAGCAGGACATACACTTAATCCTAGTATCGCATGAAGGTGCTTGGAAGCAAAGTCCTCTGCTTGGAGTTGGATTGAATAAAAATTTAAGTCAGCCTTTTGACAAAAATCCATTTTTAAAAGGAAGAATATTGAAACAATTAGAGTATGATGACATTGAATTGGAGCGATTGGATATTTTAGATTCTATGATTAAGATATGAAAAGGAGTTCAACTACTTACGGGCAAAGTGTGGCAGATTTAGCCATTCAAGAATACGGAGCTATAGAAGGAGTCTTTGCCATAATGATTGATAATGAAATAAAGGATTTGTCAGAAGTTTTTGAACCTAGTTTGGAATTGGACATAAGAGAGCAGTTGATTTTGAATAATCAAAATTTAAATATTCTTGAAATGATGCAGCTCGAAGGTGTGGGAAGAGTAATAGGAAATGTAGAAAATTCAGATTTGAAGCAAAATGCAATATATGTAGATGAGGATTATGTAGACGTAGACTATATTTTAGAGTTTTAAAATGCGATAAATGAAAATTACACTTAGAAGAATTAAAAAGTCAAAACTAACTCACGATGAGTTGGACGATAATTTTGAGGTATTGAGTCAGCGATTGGAAAATAAAGCTGAAGCAAAACATCGTCATACTATTGACGATATCCAAGGTTTGAAAGATGAGTTAGATAACAAAATAGATTTGGGTGAAGTTAACGAAGCTAATGGAGTGGTTCAGCTAAATGCTGATGGAAAAATTCCTGTAGAGTTATTGCCTAAAGATGACAATGATTGTGACTGCGAAAAAATCAATAGTAGATTAGATACAGTAGAGAAATCTTTAGAGGATAAGGTATCGTTGATAGAAGGAAAAATTCCTGAAGAGTATTTACCCGAAAACAATACAAGAATAGGAATCGTAAACGTAAGATATGCTTATGAAGATGCCATCCTCAATCCTGAAGATGAAGTGATATTCACCACTACGCTCTCTGTATTTGATTTGTCAGGAAATAAAATAACAGGTAGAATTATTACGCTTAGAAATTATGACAATGATCAAGACATTGATTTGAAAACGGAAGTTAGATGGCTCAATGATACTGTGTCAAATATTTGGTTGAGTAATTTCAAAAAAATTAGACTTGTTTATTGGCATTCGATTTGGTGGCAAATTTAAAAGATAAATTATGGCTAGAAGTATACAAGAGATTTTTGATAGTATCGTTGCAGAAAAAGAAAATATGACTTCTTTAGATGGTTTATTGCCATCGGGAACTAAATATAAGAATATACTTTCAGAATTGAGTTCGGGAAGTAAGGTTTCTGTTTGGAGGCTAATTATATACATTGTGGCAGTATCTCATTGGGTGCATGAGCGATATTGGGATTATGCCAAACAAGAGCTTAATGCCATAGCAGAACAATCAATAGCGGGAAATTTAGAGTGGTATAAAAATGAAGTGAAAAAATGGCAGTATGGCTTTCTATTATTATGGAATGGTCAAACGTATCGCTATTACTATAATGACACTACTTCGCAATTGGCTATTGATAGTATGCTAGCGGATAGAGTAGCCGTAGTAGAAGTTTTTAATCAAGATTTTAGAGGTTTGAAAATCAAAGTGGCAAAAGAAACGCCTCAAGGACTTAAGCCATTAGAGCCAATTGAAATTGAATCTTTACAGGCTTATATTGACCGAATCAAATTTGCAGGCGTGGAGACAGATGTCATCTCTCAGGAATCGGATAAGATTAATCTAAATTTGAAAATATATTACCAAGGCACTTTAGATGATGCTAATGTAAAGGCATCGGTAAAAAATGCTATTGAAAATTATATCGCTAACATTGAGTTTGACGGCATTTTTTATTTAATAAAAATGGTAGATGAAATTCAAAAAGTATCAGGAGTAAAAGATGTAGTTGTGATGACTGCGTCAGGAAAATCTTATTTAGGTTCTTATAATAATTTTTATAAAGATTATACTGCAGATAGTGGATGGATAGAGTTGGACACGAATTCAAACATTGAAATGATAAAAGCATAATATGACCTTTGAATGGAATATTAATAAATGGATTGAAACAATGATTCCTGCACCGATAAGGAAGCGCAGGATTATTGATTATTTAATCGCATTATTGTCACCTTTAAATACAATTTATTTTGAATTTAAATATCTCCGTGCGGATTTGAAAAAGAAGATGCGATTCAATGGTCAAGTGATTGTCTTGGAAAATTTATTGAATGATAGATTCGATGGTGTGCTTCGTAGAATTAAAATTGTTACGTCATTTGACCGATTTAGAAAAAAATACATTGGTCAAGTTGTAGAGAATAAGCCTCTTTGGATTGGTCAAGTATCCGAAAATCAACCTCAATACATTGGGCAATGGATAGAGTATCAAAACAACACAGGTGCGGATTTTATTGTAGAAGTACCTGATGGAGTATATTCTCCTTCAGAACTTATTATGATTAAACAATTAGTCAATTACTACAAAATTGCAGGAAAGAGAGCAAAATTTATTTATTCAAATGGTTTAGAATTTTAAAATATGAAACGGTTAGTTACATCAGAACTTGGGTTACATCCCTTAACATTGCAGGACTTTGATTTTATGCAAAAAACGTATTTGGAAGGAATACGAGAAAGTGTGAGAGCATTGGTAGGTGATACACCCTGTATTCTTCATGGAATTTATGCTTCTATGTCAGGAGCAATTGGATTGCCTCCTTTTCAAATATATGAGCATATATTTACTGGCGGAGCTTATTGGGATGGCTCAGAGATTCTTTTATTTTATGGTCAGACCCTTTTTACAAATCAGGCTTTTTTGACTCAATTTTATACAAATGTAGGCTTTAATGACCAAGTATTTCCTCCTGTAGTATATAAGAATGGAATTTCAAAAAATATATACACAGAGCGTTATTTGTACTTATCTCATACTCCTAATCCAACGGATCCTTATTCTATCTCAATTTTTGACATACCTCGTGCAGATAGTGTAATAGCAGATAGAATAGGACTTACAAGTGCTTTGATAGAAATAAATACCATCAAAAACCAAATCTCAACACTCCAAAATCAGCTGAATGCTCACATTAATACAGGCGGTCACGATTGGACAAAAATTGCAAATAAGCCAATTATTGATGTGGGAGTTATTCCTTATACAGATTTGAATACAAATGATTATTTTTTCCAAATTGCTGGGAAATCTTATGGCACATTAAATTATGCTGTAATCGTCTCTCATCAATATACAGGAAACAATGTTCAAGTCGGTAATGATATGACATTCGCTATTATCAATCAGTCGGCTAATGGATTTACAATAACGATGAATGACCCAACGAATGCAAATGGGCATTTGCCTGCAGGAAATATAAGATACGTAGTTTATAAATTGTAATAAAAAATGGCTAAGACTCAGAAAGGAAGCGATGCTTCAATTATAGTAAATCAATTGACGATTAACCAAGTGAATCGTCAGGCAATGGATATCGGGAAATTTAAAGATGCGTTGAAAAGTGCGGAGAGTTTAACTAATCCGAATCGAACGCTGTTGTACGATATGTACACCAATGCTCTATTGGATCCGCATTTAAAGGCTGTAATCCAAAAAAGAAAATTGCCCATTCTAAATTCAAAACTTCAATTGAATACAAAAAATACAAAATTAAAAGAAGTTATTGAAAAATACACTAATACTATTGAATTTGATTTGCTATTACACTACATACTTGATACTCGTTATTGGGGACATACTCTAATAGAAGTAATACCATTGGATACAGAGAATATGAAATTTGAATACTCTCTCATTCCTCGTAAACATGTGAAAGCAGACAAAGGCATTGTAGTTAAAACAAGTACCGATAGTGAAGGTATTGATTATGTCAATGGGAATTATAATATTATTGAGATAGCTGATATTGAGAATTTAGGGCTATTGAGTGCCGCTACTCCTTGTGTGATATACAAGCGAAATGGGTTTGGTGATTTTGCTCAATATACCGAAATTTTTGGTCAGCCCATTCGAGAAGGTATCTATGATGGACATGATGATATCGCAAGGGAAGCACTCAAAAGAGATTTAACCGAAATGGGAAGTGCAGGCGTTTTTGTTCATCCCGAAGGTACCAGGATTAATTTTATTGAGTCAAAGTCACAATCAGGCTCTTCTGACTTATATGATAAATTAATAATCAATTGTAACAATGAGATTTCTAAGTTAATTCTTGGAAATACATTGACAACTGAAGTTGGAAGTAATGGAGGTAATCGCTCTCTTGGTGAGACGATGAAAGAAAGTGAACTTGACCTTATTAACGCTGATAAAAAAATGCTCATTAATGTATTAAATTCTCAGCTCATTCCATTGTTTCAAAAATTCGGCATTGCTATTGATGGCGAGTTTTCTTTTGTGGAAAATATCAATTTGAGAGACAGGATAGATTTGGACATTAAAATAAATAGTGCCTGCCCTATTGAACCAAGTTATTTTGAAGAAACGTATGGAGTTCCTATTATGAAAAAACAAGATAATGCCCAGGACTCCAAAAAACTATTTTTTTCGAGAAATGAAAAATCATTTTTTGAAAAATTGTACCATCTTTTTTCGTAGAAACCCGTTGGATGTAATTGATAATATCCAACGGGTTCAGCAGTCCAATCTTCAAGAATGCGATGTGTGTGGTGGCGTTCATATTCAGTTAGCATTTGATTCAAAAAAAATTGATGATTTGCAGGAATTGATATTGAAAGCCATCTATAATGATTCAATTTCGGAAGAGCAGACTATTGCTGAATTAGCATTGTATTATGGCGATACACTTTGGAGCGGAGTATTAGAAGGCACAAAAAAACAAAATCTTGCGGATTCGTATCAGGCAAATCTACAGGAGTGGCTGAATCGCCAACATAATAATATTTATAAATTTGCGACAGCCAAAAGCTATGCAGAATTATTGGAGTATCGAAATCAAATTATCGACCCACAGACTGGAGCGATGCGAAGTTTTGATGATTTTAGAAAATATTGTGACGGCATCAAAGCTAAATATAGACAAAATTGGTTAGAGGCTGAATATAATGCGGTTGTGAATGGCACAATACAAGGAGTTAATTGGCTTCAATACCAAGAGAATAAAGATTTGTTCCCTTACCTTAAATATGTGGCTATTAATGACAATAGAACTCGTGAGGCGCATCGTATGCTAAACGGAATTATTGAGCCTATAGATAGTACATTTTGGACTCAATATTATCCTCCAAATGGATGGAATTGTAGATGTTTGACTACTCAGCTGACAAAAAAACAAGCGGAGCATCAAGGGTATGTATCTGATAATACTGATGTAAATATGAAGAGAGCTGGAGCGGTTGTAAAAGATAAGTATTGGCGAAATAATACCGGCACAGGAATTATATTTGATGAAAACAATACAGCCTATTTTCAAGCATTGCCAAGCGAGGGTAAAAAACAATTGAGTGCCTTAAAAAATTACGGACTTAAAAATTCTGCTGAAATTTTAAAAAATTCAAATTTACCAAAAGCTACAATAGGTAAGAAAGAAGATTTTGAAAAACATTGGGATATTTTTTCAAATAAAGATGGCATCATTAGAGCTAAGTGTAAATTAGGTTTTGAATATGAATTTAATGATAATTTTAAAAAACATATTCAGGATAGCAAGCACGAAGTAGACTTCCCTAATTTGTTGGATATAATTAAGAAGCCTGATGAGGTTTGGGAAGGAGAATTGCCAAGCCAAACCTATGGTACAAAATGGTTTCGCAAATATTTAAAATATTACGAAGGAAAACCCTATGTAGTATTGATAGATAATACAGGAATTCCAAAAACTATGTATGCTATAGAAAATAATAGTAGTTGGGAAAAGTACAGGATGGGAATTTTGAATTATAAAAAATAATAAGTGAATGAATATTGTGTGGGTTCTTTGCAGTTTCAATGCACTCCCTCTTTTCCAACTCAATCACTTATTATAATGCAAAAATAAAATAAAAAACACAAATGATAGATTTATTTTCTGAAATTCAAAACAGGTTAAGTGAAGTTAAAGAATTGAACTTCATTGACTTTGATTGTCAGCAAGTCGAAAAACAAGACGCTAGTTACCCTGTAGTGTGTCCTGCTGTTTTGATTAATTATAGTTCTAATTGGCAAGGTGCTGAAATACAAAAAGGAGATGTTACAATCGATTTAAGAGTTTATTTCTCAATCTATGAAGATACGCATCATACTGCAGAGGATCGATATGATGCTTTTGCACAATTAGATGTACTCGCTAAAATTCACCAAAAACTACAAGGATTTCGAGGAACTAATTTTAATAAATTGTCAAGAGTGGCATCAGGGAGGGAAGCAAGAGCAGACCAATACACTTGTTACACGGTATCTTATAATACACTCTATACTGATTCATCTGCAGAAAAAATTTATAATTATGCTCAGGCTAATCCTGATATTCAAGTACAAATAAAAAATTGAAATGGTCACTATTACTCACACAGGAAAATCAATTGAAGGAATTGAAAAGCATCTAGTAGATGCACGTTCCAAAGTAGTACGTGTAGCAGGAGTTTATATGCGAGACCAATTCAAGTTGAATATTTCTACAAGAAGAGGTATGCCCGAAAATGGTAGTTTGCGCCCTTTTAGAGGAAGAGAATTGCACTTCGCTAGAACTCAAGGTAAAAATCCATTATACAATACAGGTAAGATGCTCAATAGCATTAGAATTATAAGTCTTACTAAAGACAAAGTAGTAGTGGGTATAGATAATCCTCAAGTAGAACAATATGCAGAAGTTATGCAAAATGGAGGAGATATTATTGTAACTAAAAAAATGAAGTCATTTTTTTGGGCAAAGTATTATGAGCAGGCTGGACAGCAAGTTTTTTCAGTTCGTACAAAAAATCTTGCTAAAACTAAGAAAAATAATAAACTAAGCAATGATGCCGAATTATGGCGCAATATGGCTTTGAAAAAAGTGGGAAGCAAAATCAATATTGAAGCCCGAACCTTTATGAAGATTACGCCCGACATTGAAAAAGGGATTGCAAGAATTGTTAAAAATTTATTTGAAATATGAGTGTTAAGAAAAATTTAATTGAGAATTGGTCAGTCTATAAAGAGTCTATAGAAAAGCTATCTATTGTAGATAAAAATGAAAGCCAAAGCGCAAAAAGTGCTAGAATAAAAAAAGCACTTCAAGACTATCAATTTTTTTGTGAGTATTACTTTCCTCATTTGGTTAATGATGATGAAGGAATTGTTGTAAAAAATGGATTTTTTCACAATAAAGCAGCTTATAAAATTAAGGATAATAAAAAAATAGTGGCATTATTTGAATGGGCTAGAGGTCACGCTAAGAGTACACACATGGTGGTAATGATTCCATTATGGCTTAAAGCTCAAAATAGTGCAAATAATATGGGTTTAAAGTCAATTAAAACAGAATTTAAACCTAATTTTAATAATATGGTTGTTGTAGGTAAAAGTGAGGATAGTGCTATTGCGCTTTTGGGTAATTTGCAAGCAGAACTTCAATACAATGAAAGATATATTCACGACTTTGGGGAGCAATATGCAAACGGAAGTTGGGAGAGTGGAAATTTTCAGACAAAGGATAATATTTCATTTAGGGCTTTAGGTAGAGGGCAAAGTCCTAGAGGATTGAATTATAAAGGTAAGCGACCAGATTATATTGTTGTAGATGACATAGATGACGATGAGCTATCAAAGAATGAATCTCGTCTCAACGCTCTTTTTGATTGGCTAATGACTGCTTTGTATAATACAATGGATATGGGTAGAGGTAGATTTATTGTTGTAGGAAATAGAATATCAAAAAATTCAATTATTGCTAAGATGGCTACGATTATTAATATTTATCATAGTACAATTAATGCATTAAATGACAAAGGTATACCAACGTGGAAAGAAAAATATGCACTGGAAGAACTTAATGTAGTAAAGAAGACTATTGGTAATATCGCATGGGAGCAGGAGTTTATGAATAATCCAATGACTAAGGGTATGATTTTCAATGTTTTTAATATGAAAAAAACATTGAAATGGAATAAATATGCTCATTTATTAGTCTATACTGACCCCTCTTTTAAGAATAATGCTACTTCAGATTATAAAGCGACCGTATTAATTGGACTAACTTATGAAGGTGAATTTCATATACTAAAAGCCTTTGTGGATAAGGTTTCTATCAGTCAAATGATAGACTGGCACTATGAACTTGAACGTCAAAAGCCTGAAAATTGTGTAATTCAATACTATATGGAGGCAAATTTTGCACAAGATACATTGGTTGATGAATTTTATAAAGAAGGGACAAAAAGAGGCTTTATTATTCCTCTTCGGAAAGATGAAAGAAAAAAGCCCGATAAGTTTCAACGTATTGAAAACTTAGAGCCGTTATTTTCAAATAATAGAATTTGGTTTTCTGAACAAGAAAAAGATAGCCCTGGTATGAAGTTGTTAGTTGAACAATTTTTGACTTTTGCAAGAGGTAGTAGAGCTAATGATGATGCACCTGATGCAGTAGAAGGAGCAATTCATTTATTACAAAAAAAGAATTATACATCACAACCTTCCTTTGTTATGGGAAGAGACTTTATAATAAAAAAAAATAGATTTTAAATATGGTTTGGGCTTTAAAAAATAAAAGCCCTCCAGCCAAACTTTCCGCCAAGAAAATTAATGATACACAAATGCACCAACTGGAGGACTTAGGTCTTCTTTGGTGCATTTTTTGTGTATTCTTGGCGGAATAGTGCAAAATTACAAAATTTTAAATATTTTAAATCTAAAAATTAATTATAATGAATCTAAATGAAACAAAGCCTCCTTTGACATATTACGGAGGCAAACAACAATTGTCTAAAAAAATACTTGAACTAATACCTGAACATAAATTATATTCTGAAGTGTTCTTTGGAGGAGGTGCCATATTTTTTGTTAAGCCATCGTGTCAATCAGTTATTAATGATAATAATAATAACTTAATCAATTTTTACAGGCAACTTAAAACAAATAATAAAAAGTTGTTGAATGAGATTGAAGCGACTTTATATGCACAGGAAGAGCATAGGATTGCCAATAAACTCCACTTTGATAAGATTACGGTAGAAGATATGCATTTTGCACCTGAAGAGCAGGTTAAGCTAAAAAAAGCGTGGTCGGTTTTTGTTTTGTCCCACATGTCTTATTTGTCAATTTTTGGCAACACTTTTAATGTGTCATTTAATTGCCGTTCGGGAGGACGAACTTCAATTAACAATAATCCTAGAAAGTTTAATCAGAAGAAAATAAACATGGTAGTAAATCAATATGCTGAGAGATTACAGGAAACAACCATTTTTAATGATGATGCTGTAAAGGTTCTTAAGAAGTGCGATACTGACCATACGTTTCATTATATTGACCCTCCTTATTTTAATTCCAATTGTGGGCATTATAAAGGCTATTCCATTGAAGACTTTGAAAATTTATTGAAAACATGTGCAGAGTTAAAAGGTAAGTTTATATTGAGTTCCTATCCTTCAGAGATACTTACGGCATATAAAGAAAAGTATGGATGGAGACAAATTGAGATTGATATGCATCGGTCTGCAGGTTCACAAATGGGTGAGTCCAAAAGAAAAGTTGAAGTGATTACTCTCAACTATTAATAATAAGCCTCTAATGACACTAGGGGCTTATTTTTTTATTTAAATCTACATTTTGAAATAACTAGCCATTGTAATATTTAGCCGATTACAGACATTTTGAGGGCAGACATTTTGAATTGCCGTTTATACTCAAATGAAAAAAATTTCACTTCATATAATATTCCTTTTTTTTACGATTTGTAATTTGTTTAGTCAAAATACAGAAAATATTGTTGAGAAAAATTATGAAAAAAAACGTCTAAAAGTAGAAGAAGTCAATATTTTGGGCAGTTATTATACGCAAGACGGAAACAACTCAGGCGTCACTGGCGGAATCGGAACCGAAAAATTAACGGATTTTTCTACTGCAATTGATATTAAAATGTATAAACCCACCTCAAAAGGAAATAAACATGTTTTTGGGGTTAATATCGGTGTAGATTATTATACATCGGCATCATCCGACAATATCGACCCACTTTTAAGAACCTCTCCATCCTATAGCGATACTCGATATTATCCTACGCTTTCGTATAACTATGAAAATGCCCTAAAAAATAGCACTATAGGCGGGAATATATCTTTTTCCAAAGAATACGATTATATCTCGCGTGGCGCGCAAATTAACTATAGCAAAGCGTTTAATAAAAAACAAACCGAATGGATCTCAAAATTTAATGTATTTTTTGATGAATTACTTGAAATCATTCCATATGAATTGCGTGGTGTAAACACCCGATTTTATCCTACAAAATCAAGAAACACTTTTAATTTTTCAAATGCACTGAATCAAAGTATTAATAAAAAAATTCAAATGGCATTTATACTTGATTTTGCATATCAAAATGGTTATCTTAGTACCCCTTTTAATCGTTTTTTTACTAAAAATGCAATAGATGCTCAAATGGAGGTACTTCCCGACCAACGGGTTAAAATTCCTTTGGGTATTCGAGGAAATGTTTATTTAAACGAACAATTTATTTTACGAAATTTTTATCGTTTTTATTGGGACAACTGGGGCATTATTTCCAACACCATCCAAACCGAATTAAGTGCAAAAATCAGTTCTGCGCTTGTTTTATCTCCATCCATTCGTTTATATCAACAAACGGGTAGCCGGTATTTTTATGAAAAAGAGGAATTATTACAACTCGTAGATTTCAGAACCAGTGATTTTGATTTATCTAATTTTCAATCTCTATTTTTAGGAATGGGCGTTAAGATTCAACCGAAAAATGGTATTATTAATCCTTTGTTTCATAATCTTGAGATTAAATATGGATATTATATGCGATCAAATGGATTGAATGCACATTTGGTTAGTGCTAATATTCGTATCAAATAGATACTAAAAAGATTTTAACAGTTGAAAAATCGTATTACTATTTCTTTCTACCGTTATCGGTTTTGGCTTCGATACTTAATGTGGCATGAGGCACGGCCATTAATCTCTTTTTATCGATAAGATTACCCGTTTTACGACAAATACCATAGGTTTTATTTTCAATGCGAATCAACGCATTTTCAAGATTTTGAACAAATTTAATCTGACGATTTGCCATATTACTCAAATGTTCTTTTTCATTCGTATGACCACCATCTTCCATGCCTGTGAATTTAATATCATCATCATTTAATTCACGTTCCTTAATCGTTTCTTGATAAAATTCTAACTCCGCACGCGCTTCTTTTATTTTAGCATGAATCAAGGTTTTAAATTCTTCTAATTCTTCATCCGTATAACGGGTATGACCAATTATTGGACCATTATATTCATAGAATTCATCTTCTTGATCGTTTATATTATCTAAGTTTTCAAATGACATCATAACCTTTACTTTTTAAAAATATTTACGTTTAATTTTAACTCATTAACTTCAAATTCTTCCCAAGATAATGAATTTTCTACAAAAATAATACTTTCTGCTAAAACTTCATTAGAAATATAATGAAAAAAAGTATTTACAAATTCCTCAGCCTCTTTATTTTCGGCAATTTCAATACAAATTTTATCTGTTACATTAAATTGCTGATCTTTGCGATAGTTTTGAATTTTATTTACCAATTCACGGGCATTGCCCTCTTGAATTAGCAAAGAGGTAAGTGAAATATCTAAAGCCAATGTAGTTCCATTTTCGCTTGCTACCAAGAATCCAGGCATATCACTTGTCAGAATTTCAACTTCTCCCGCTTGAATCATATGATTTAAAACGATAGCTTCGCCTGATTTTTCAAAATTTAGAATATCTTCTTGTTGCCAAGCAGCGATCACTTTAGCTACAGAAGCCATATCTTTTCCTAATTTAGCCCCTAAAAGTTTAAAATTAGGTTTCGCACTTTTTTCAAAAAGTCCCGAATCGGCACTTACAAACTCTATTTCTTTAATATTGACTTCGCTTTTTATAATTTCTTGCACCAATTCTAAATCAATCTTTTGTCCTTCTTGTAAAATCGGAATCATTACTTTTTGAAGTGGTTGACGCACTTTAATTTGTTCTTTTTTACGTAATGACAAAATCATCGAACAAACATCCTGAGCCAAGGTAACACGTCGTTCCAAATCAATATCAATCCATAAATCCTCTGCATCTTGCCATACAGTCAAATGTACCGAAGGTTCGATCTTGTTTTTAAGAGGTGCTGTTAAGTCCAAATAAAGTCTTTCGCTATACATCGGAGCAAAACTGCTCATCAACTGACTTAGAGAAAACAAACAATTATAAAGTGTTTCATAGGCTGCATTTTTATCCGCAGAAACATCATTTTTCCAAAATCTTCTTCGACAAAGTCTTACATACCAATTACTTAAATTACGATCTATAAATTCTTCAATAGCGCGGGCCGCATTTGTTGGTTCATATTGTTCTAAACAAGCATTTACTTCTTTTTTTAATGATTGCAGTTTGGATAAAATCCATAAGTCTAGCTCATTATTATTTTCTTTTACTTTTTGCAAATTAAAATCTGGAATAAATCCGTCAATATTGGCATATAAAGTAAAAAATGAATAGGTATTGTATAAGGTTCCGAACAACTTACGACGTACTTCATCCAGGCCTTTAAGGTCAAATTTTAGATTGTCCCAAGGTTGTGCATTTGAAATAATATACCAACGAACGGCATCTGCACCATATTGATTGAGCGTTTCGAAAGGATCAATAACATTTCCTTTTCGCTTACTCATTTTTTCACCATTCTTATCTAAAACCAATCCATTGGAAATGACATTTTTGTATGCTGGTTGGTCAAATAACATCGTTGAAATCGCATGTAATGTATAAAACCACCCTCTTGTTTGATCCACGCCTTCTGCAATAAAATCGGCTGGATATTTTTTACTTTCTAAAAAATCCTGATAATTTTTAGCATTTATACCCCATTGCGCATACGGCATCGAACCACTATCAAACCAAACATCAATTACGTCGAGTTCACGCACTAAAATCTGATCGCCTTCAACCAATGTCACATGATCAATATAAGGTTTATGTAAATCAAAAGCTTCTGTTTGATGTTTATCTACAAACTCTTTATTAGCTGTCATTTGAGATACAGAAAGTAGTCCACTCAAATTCGCTTTATCAATTTCTTGAATTAACTCTTCAACGCCACCAATGCATTTAATGACATTATAATTTTCATTTCTCCAAATAGGTAATGGAATTCCCCAATATCTACTTCGGCTTAGATTCCAATCTTGAAGATTTTCTAGCCATTGACCAAATCTTCCTGTTCCAGTACTTTCTGGTTTCCAATTGATTTTTTTATTATTGGCAATTAATGATTCTTTAACTGCGGTTGTTTTGATAAACCAGCTATCCAAAGGATAGTACATAATTGGTTTATCGGTTCTCCAACAATGCGGATAACTATGTACGTATTTTTGAACGTTAAATGCCAATCCACGTGTTTTTAAGTCAATTGCAATGTCAATATCAGGGCTTTTATATTCCGCTTCGTCGCGGTAATTTTTGATATAACGGCCTGTCAAAAACCCCATACCTTCTATAAAACGACCTTCGCGATTGACCATAAATTGTTTTTGTCCATATTCGTCCATTAAAAAAGGCTCTCCGATTCCATTTTCTTGAGCTACTTTACGGTCATCGGCTCCAAAAGTTGGTGCAATATGAACAATGCCTGTTCCATCGGTTGTCGTTACAAAATCTCCTGAAATCACTTCAAAACATTTGCCGTCTATATGTTTTTTTTGATTACTTTCAAAAGGCAATAATTGATGATATGAAATGCCCGTTAAATCTTTACCATAAGTACTTCCTAAAACTTTAAATGGTATATTTTTATCATCCCATTCTAAAATAAATTCGGCACCTTTTTCATTTTCTAGTTTAAACCATTTTGGTAATAAATCTTTAGCCAAAATAAGATTTTGAGGATTCTTAGTATATGGATTAAACGTTTCTACTAAAACGTACTCAATTTTTGGCCCAACACATAATGCGGTATTTGAAGGAAGCGTCCAAGGCGTTGTGGTCCATGCTAAAATATGAACGGTTTCAAGATTTGTTTGAAAAATAGCATTTACTTTTTTAGCGTCTTCTACTTCAAAACACGCAACAATTGTTGTATCCGTAACGTCTTTATACGTGCCCGGTTGATTGAGTTCATGACTACTCAATCCCGTGCCAGCAGCAGGAGAAAAAGGCTGTATGGTAAGCCCTTTATACATCAAGTTTTTATTATAAATTTGTTGTATAATCCACCAAACAGATTCTATATATTCATTTTGAAAGGTAATATAAGGCGTATCTAAATCTAACCAATATCCCATTTTGATAGTTAAATCATCCCATTTTTGTTTGTATTCAAAAACGGTTTCTCTACATTTTTTATTATATTCTTCTACCGAAATTTTAGTACCTATATCTTCTTTTGTAATTCCTAAATCTTGCTCAACTCGAAGTTCAATAGGCAATCCATGGGTGTCCCAGCCACCTTTACGTTCTACTTGAAAACCTTTTAAGGTTTTATATCTACAAAAAATATCTTTAATTGTTCTTCCCACCACATGGTGAATACCAGGCATACCGTTTGCTGAAGGAGGTCCTTCATAAAAAACAAAGGGTTTACCTTGCGCCCTTGAAGAAATCGATTTTTTAAAAATATCGTTTTCTTTCCAATAATTTAAAATTTCTTGATCTATTTGTGGTAAATTAAGATTTTTGTGCTGTGGGTAGTTCATATTTGTGTTAAGATAAGATCAGTTTTTTTATTCAACGCGATACCAATATTGAGTCCTTCCGATTAACGAAAATCCAATAAAACCTCTAACTTTAAGTTTATTTTTAGCCTCTAATTGTAAATTACATTTATATTCTTTATTCGATTTTGGATCAAAGATTGTTCCTCCTTCAAATGCATTGTTTTTTGAAGACATATTTTTTAATATCACCAAACCTTCTAAAGATTTATTTTTATATTTCCCTTCACAAATTTCACAGATATTATTTTTAGCTCCTCCAAGCAACTTGATGATTTTACCATATAATTTCCCGCCCTCTTCATAAATCTGAATATGCGATTTTTCTTTTTGAGTTTCATCGTCAATCGTTTTCCAAATTCCAATTGGAGACTGAGCCATAAATTGTAAAAAACTGAATGCAAAAAATAAAGATAACGTTGTTTTTTTCATATGTTTTAATTTAAGATTGCAGAAATTCCAGGCAACTCTTTGCCTTCAAAATACTCAAGCATCGCGCCACCACCCGTACTTACAAAACTTACTTGATCTTTAAGTTCAAATTTATTTATCGCCGCCACACTATCACCGCCACCAATTAAAGAAAACGCACCTTTTTGAGTAGCTTCTGCTACTTTTTTAGCTATCATTTCTGTTCCTTTACTGAATTTTTCCATTTCAAAAACACCCATTGGGCCATTCCATAAAATCGTTTTTGAGTTTAATATAACTTCCGAAAAGTCTTCAATTGCTTTAGGACCAATATCTAAACCCATCCAACCTTCTTGAATTGAATTAGAAGGAGCAATCATTACATTAGCTTCTGCATGAAACTGATCTGCAATGATACTATCTATTGGTAAATGCAATTTCACTTCATTTTGTTTCGCTTTTTCGATTAAGCTTAAAGCCAAATCTAACTTATCTTCCTCACAGATAGAGCTACCAATCTCCCCTCCCATCGCTTTATAAAAAGTATAAGCCATACCGCCTCCAATGATGATATTTTGCGCTTTATTAATCAAATTTTCTAAAATCATGATTTTATCACTTACCTTTGCGCCACCTACAATAGCAGTAAATGGACTTTCTGCATCTTTTAGCACTTTTTGAGCGTTTAAAACTTCTTTTTCCATCAAAAGCCCGAACATTTTTTTAGACGCATCAAAAAACTGCGCTACGATAGCCGTGCTTGCATGCGCACGGTGTGCGGAACCAAAGGCGTCGTTTACATAAACATCTCCTAATGTTGCTAATATTTGAGCAAAATCAGAATCCCCAGCAGTCTCATCCAAGTAAAAGCGAGTATTTTCTAGTAACATCACTTGACCTGCTTCTAAAGATTTGGCTAATTTATACGTTTCTTCGCTGCCACAATCGTCCGCAAAAATGACATCTAAATTGAGTAAATCGGATAAGTGATCGACAAGATGAATGGTTGAATATTTTTCTTCAGCTCCTAATTTTACAGATTGAAGCCCACTTTTTGGTCTTCCAAAATGGGTCATTAATATAACCGCACCACCATCTTTTAATATTTTTTTTATCGTGGGCAAAGACTCCACAATTCGAGTATCGTCTTTAATATTGAATTGTTCATCCAAAGGGACATTAAAATCTACTCGAACAAGGGCTCTAAAATTTTTAAAATTAAATGAAGAAAAATTGCTCATATCTTGCCTTAAAATATTATTTGGGCAAATTTACAAAAACCATTGAAAAAACGGTTATTTTTTTAACTTTTGATCATTTCGAAGTTGCTCCAAAGAAGGAAACTCTTTTTTGATAATACGATTCTTCTAATGAATTAACAACAACACCTTTTGAAGTGCTTGCATGAATAAAAAACGTTTTATCTAGCATAATGCCTACATGACTGATTTTGCTATTACTTTGAATGTCAAAAAAAACCAAATCCCCTTCTTTAACTTGTTCTTTTGAAATCATGGTAAATTTCTCTGGAAGCCGATAGCTTGGCAAATAAAAATCTTTAGGGAATTGGAATACTTCTCTTAACAAAGTACAAGTAAAATGGCTACAATCAATGCCTTCTTTTGTTTTTCCCGAATATTTATAAGGCACTCCAATCCAATCTGAAGCAAAATTTTTTAATTTTTTATTCTTTAATTTGGATAACTCAAATTTAGTTTGAGATTTATTAGAATCGTCCGTTTTTCTTAATTCTATTTTATTTTTTGTGGATTGAATTTTCTTCTTGTTTCCACAGGAGTTAAGCAAGAATGAAAACAAAAGAAAAGCGCTAATTATTTTAAAAATACGACACATTATATAAAACGTTATAATACAAAAATATCGAATAGATTCAATTTACTAAAATTCATATATCCACATTTTCAAAAAAATGTGCGTTTTTAAATACAAAAAAGCCCAATGTTTTCACATTGGGCTTTAAATAAATATGATTATATATTACTTTTTCTTAGAAAACTTCTCGATTAAATCTAAAGTTAGAGGTGCAGCAATAAAGATTGAAGATAATGTACCTACAAAAACACCAATGGTCATTGTAAATGCAAAACCTCTGATTGACTCTCCTCCAAAGAAAAACAGAATCAAAGAGGTAATAAATAATGTAAATGCCGTAGTAAATGTTCTACCTAAAGTATTATTTACGGCATTATTAAATAAGTCGGCAAGCGGCATGTTTGGATTGCGCTTCGTAAACTCTCTAATCCTATCGAAAATTACGACCGTGTCATTAGTACTGAAACCAATAATTGTCAAAATTGCAGCAATAATGGTTTGGTTCATTTCTAAAGAAAATGGAACGATATCTTTTAATAATGATAATACTCCTAATGTAATTAAAGCATCATGAATTAAACATATAATTGCAGCTATGGCAAACTGCCATCTATTAAAACGAACTGAAATATATAAGAAAATAAAAGTAAATGCAATTAAAGCTACTGTTGAACTACTATTTTTAATTTCATCTGCTATAGTTGCATCAATTTTTCTAAAGTTTGAAACATTTGACAAAATGAATTGGTCATAATTAGGTGCTTTATTATAGATTGTTTTACTTCCTTCATACAATTTAGACAATACGATACTATCATTAGATTTGGCCTTTTCAGGACTTTCTGTTTCACCATACAAATACGACGTTGTAATCTGAACTTGATTTGGCTGACCATACGTTTTCACAATCGTTTTATTATCTAAAAACTTATCCAACGTTTCTTTAATTTCAGGACCATTTACATTTTTATCAAATGTAACCACATAACTTCTTCCTCCTTTAAAATCAACCCCCATATCAAAACCTCTTGTAAAAATCGATAATGTTCCTACGATTGCAAAAAGCACAATAAATATATACGCTTTTTTTCGATTAGGTATAAATGCATATTTAGCATTTCCAAAAAATCGATCAATAAAGCTTTTAGTGAACTTAACTTCTTGTTTTTTATCATGTTTATGATTAAATATTTCGCGTGTAAGTAATACCGCTGTGAACATCGAAGTGAAAATACCAACAATTAATGTATATGCAAATCCTTTAATTGGGCCAAAACCAAAATAAAATAAGGTAAATGAAGTAATTAAAGTGGTGATATTCGCATCTAAAATGGCAGCATATGTGTTTTTAAAACCTGTAACAACGGCATCTAAATAATTTTTACCATGGCTAAGTTCTTCTTTAATTCTTTCAAATATTAATACATTGGCATCAACGGCAGCTCCAATAATCAATACGATACCTGCAATACCTGGCAAAGTAAGCACCGCTTCTCTAGATGCCAAAACACCTAATAAGAAAAACAAGTTAATTAGTAAAGATACGTTTGCAATTCCTCCTGGTGCTCGATATGCAAACATCATAAAACCTAAGATAGTAAGTAATCCAACAAGTAAAGAAGCTATACCTGATGCGATGGTTTCTTTACCTAAACTTGGCCCTACAACCTCTTCTTGAATAATTTTTGCAGGAGCATCAATTTTACCTGAATTTAAAATATTGGACAAGTCATTTGCTTCTTCAACAGAAAACTGACCTGTGATAGAACTTTGACCACCAGCAATTTCATTTTGAACTCTTGGTGCCGAATAAACACGATTGTCTAAAACAATAGCAATAGATTTATTACCTTCATTAGCTGCGTTACGTGTCATAGTTTGCCAAATATTAGCTCCTTGAGCATTCATAGTCATGCCAATACTTGGTTTTCCAAATTGATCGGATTGTCTTTGAGAACTAACGATAGACTCTCCTGTAAGCGGTGCATTTTCGGTTGAAGCTTTTACCGCATATAATCTATAAATTTTACTATTTTCTTCTACCGGTTTAGCTTCCCATAAAAATCGAACATCTGCTTTGAAGTCTTTTTTCAAAGCATCCATAGCTA
Organism: Chitinophagaceae bacterium; assembly: GCA_017495115.1. Lineage (GTDB taxonomy): Bacteria > Bacteroidota > Bacteroidia > Chitinophagales > JADJOU01 > CHPMRC01. Next base: position 49,866 of record JAFEIJ010000029.1, read on the forward strand.
AATACTCCTCAATTTTTTTCATGTTTTTAGCTTGGGCATATCCAATAATTGGACCTTGCTCTGGAGCTCCACTTTGTTGATTTACATTTAATTGTAAAAGTTCAAAAAGAGGATTTGAGTTTTTATTTGAAGAATCTTTAGATTTACTAGAAACATTTCCAAGTAATGCAGAAGCAGCTGTTGTATCTTTTGAAGCACTATCTTCTACATTATTTTTAGTACCATTTGATAATGCTAACGCACCTTTTAAACTTTCATTAGCTTTAACAAGGTCTTGAACGATTTCAGCATTTTCATAAGTTTGCCAAAATTCTAACTTAGCAGAAGTCTCCAATAATTTTTTGATACGTGGTAAATCATCCGCACCTGGCAACTCAACTATAATTCGGCCAGCCCCTTCTTGAAGTGTAATTACAGGCTCTGACAATCCATATTGATTAATACGAGTTTGTAAAACATTATAGGTATTAAAAATTGCAGAATTAACATCCGGTTTAATAGCTTCAATAACTTTTTGGTTATTATCATTGGCATTAATTTTGCCTTGATATTTACTATTTCCTAAAAATACATTTGCTAGTTTAGCATTTGCATCTATTTGATTATATGCCTCTAAAAATAAACTTAAATAGTCATTTTGAGAATTTTGTTGCATTTTAGTAGCTTCTGCTAACGCTTTATTAAAGTTTACATCTTTAGAATTATTAGAAAGTGCTTTTAAAACATCTTCTTGATTAACAGCTAAAACAAAACTCATCCCTCCTTTAAGGTCCAAACCTAATTTGATTTGATTTTTTGTAATATTTTTAAAGTCGTAAGAAACTAAAAATAGATCTAAAAAAGGCTTTTCTGTAAATGAATCTCTAAATAATGTACGATATTCATTTTCTTTAAATCTTTTTTCACTTGCATCTAGATTCGCGCCTGAATTTTTAATTTGGGTACTTACATACTCATTTTCTGCTTTATTAAACATCATACCTACCAATGTAAATGATAATTGGTAAATACAAATGATAACCATGGCGATGGCTACAAATTTAATAAGTCCTTGTCCTTGTCTCATGTTTAGAATAATTTATTAAATGTATAAATTTATATTAGCGTGCGAAAATACACTTTTTTATTTTAAAAAAAAGAATTTATTATGAATTATTTTTAAGATAATAAATCCCTTATTTCTTGCCTGAACTCCATTTTTCAATATTGCTTTGATTCATTTTTACATAATCAAGATTATTTGCTTTTTGAGCGGCTTCTAAAGAAATTTTAGCCGTTTTGATTGCCGATTTATAATCTCCATTCAACGCTTGAAGTTCAGATTGTAATCTTGTATACCAAAATGGAATTTCAGTAGCTTTTAGCTGAATCGCTTTATCTATATAACTCAAAGCTAATTTACTTTCCGTTTTTGTTTGGAAAAAATATTGCGCAGCTGCATAATAATCGGAATATAACGGACCCGACATTGCTGTTTTAATATTTTCTATCGCTAATTGATTTGTAGGAACTTCCACTTTAATTGGAATTAATGTTTTTTCCCACATCAAGTTTAAATTGGCATACTGCATTTCTATTGAATCCATCTGAATAGTAAATGTTTCAACATGACTTGGAAGGTTTTCTGGAGTCACATACAATTTTAAAGCTACTAATGAATCTAAAAAAGGCTGAGGAGTCCCTCTATGGTTGTGTGTCTTATATAAAATAATAGACCATTCATTAGGATTTGGAATGGTAAAAATAGCATATTTTCCTTTTAAAATAGATTGACCATTTAATTTTACATCACTCGAAAACTGAATGGTAGAATTTGCGTTTGCTCCGGTACGCCACATTTTATTATAAGGAACAACATCACCAAAAACAACACGTCCTTTAGCGCTAGGCCTTGAATATTCTACTTCGATATCCGTTAAACCAACGGTTTGATTAAACATTCCTTTTGGACTTGCGGCTGGTGTTTTGATTTGCGCAAAAAATGTAGAAATAAATAAAGCAAATAAAAGGGTATTTAGTATTTTCATTTTATAGAAATTTTTATTATAAATTTTTAAACACTTACCCCAAAATCTCTAAGCGCATTATTTAATGAGGTTTTTAAATCGGTACTTTCAGAGCGTTTTCCAATAATTAAAGCACATGGAACATAATAAGTACCTCCCGGAAATTCTTTTGGAATGGAACCAGGAATCACAACACTTCTTGAAGGAACAAATCCTTTGTATGAAACGGGAGGATTTTGACTTACGTCAATTATTTTAGTTGAAGCGGTCAAAACAACATTGGCACCCAAAACGGCTTCTTTTCCAATTCGGACACCTTCTACTACAATACATCTGCTACCAATAAAAGCGCCATCTTCAATAATTACGGGTGCGGCTTGTGGCGGCTCTAATACCCCACCAATTCCAACGCCTCCACTCAAATGAACATGCTTACCGATTTGAGCACAGCTCCCAACAGTTGCCCATGTATCTACCATGGTACCTTCTCCAACATAAGCGCCAATATTTACGTAGCTTGGCATCAAAACAACGCCTTTTTCCATAAAACTTCCATAACGAGCTACGGCCAAAGGAACCGAACGAACTCCCATCTTATCAAAATCTTTTTTCAAAGGAATCTTATCATAAAACGTAATATCATCCGATATAGGCATATATTTTAACTGCATGATACCAAAATAAAGCAAGATTGCTTTTTTTGCCCAATCGTTTACAATCCATTCTTCATGAGTCAATTCAGCTACTCGAAGCGTTCCCTTATCAATTAAATCAACTACTTCAAGAACAATATGCTTATTGCTTTCAAGCAAACTGCGATCTTCCCATATTTTATTGATAATCTCTTTATGATTTGACATATTGCATTTTGTTATAATAGACTAAATATTTCTTGGGGTTGAATTTGTAAATGACTCTCTGAAAATATACATTTACCTTCTTTAACTACTAAAATTTGAGGGCTTTGATGCGTTACATCTAATTTCTCTGCAATATAATTAGAAAAGGGCCTTTCTTCAATTACTTTAACTAAATAAACTTTTGCTTTTCTGCTAAAATCATCTAAAGCGGCCTCCATTTTTTTAAAACTAATATCGCTAATTGGGCAAATGGTACTATGTTTGAAAAATACAATTGTTTGATCAAAGCTATCGATATCAATAAGCGAATCTATTTGATCTATTTGATTAAGAAATAACCAGCTCATTATTTCGTGTTTTTCTTAATTTCAGAAACATAATCCCATTTTGCTAAGAAACCGGTATCAAAATTACCTTTTCTAAAATCTTCATTTTTCATAAGTTCTTTATGAAACGGAATCGTTGTTTGAATACCTTCAACCACAAACTCTTCTAAAGCCCGTTGCATTTTTGCGATGGCTTCTTCTCTCGAATGACTTCGGCAAATTAATTTGGCAATCATACTATCATAATAAGGCTGAACCGTATATCCAGAGTATGCTAACGTATCTACACGAACTCCAAAACCTTTTGGTGTATGGAAATCGGTAATCTTACCTGGATTTGGAGCAAAATCTCTCAATACATTTTCAGCATTAATACGACATTCAATCGCATGTACGCCTCTTTCAGGTGGAAAATATTCAAATTTAGTGATTTTTTCGCCCGCAGCAATTAATATTTGCTCTTGAATTAAGTCAAAGTCCATAACTTCTTCCGTTACGGTATGCTCCACTTGAATACGCGTATTCATTTCCATAAAATAGAAATTCTTATGCTTATCTACCAAGAACTCAATGGTTCCCATTCCTTCATAACTAATAAAAGCGGCTGCTTTTTTAGCTGCATCGCCCATTTTTTTTCTCAATGCGTCATCTAAAAATGGAGAAGGACACTCTTCAACTAATTTTTGATGTCTTCTTTGGATAGAACAATCTCTTTCCGATAAATGCGTAACATTTCCGTATTGATCGCCAGCTACTTGAATTTCGATATGTCGAGGCTCTTCCACAAATTTTTCAATATAACAACCTCCATTTCCGAAAGCGGCTAGCGCTTCCATAGTAGCATTATCAAAATTCTTTTCAAATTCTTCATCATTCCAAACGACACGCATACCTTTTCCACCACCGCCAGCAGTAGCTTTAATAATTACAGGATATCCTATTTTAGCCGCAATCTTTTTGCCATCAACTACATTTTCAACCAATCCGTCAGAACCTGGAACAACAGGAACTCCTGCTTTGATCATCGTTTCTTTAGCTGTAATTTTATCCCCCATCAAACGCATTTGCTCTGGTGTTGGGCCGATAAATTTCACTTTATATTGTTGACACAATTCGGCAAACTTGGCATTTTCAGCTAAAAATCCATAGCCAGGATGGACGGCATCAGCGCCTGTTAATTCAATTGCCGAAATGATATTTGGAATATTTAAGTACGATTTACTACTTTCGGGTGGTCCGATACAAACAGCTTCATCTGCAAATCGAACATGAAGACTGTCTTTATCTGCACTAGAATATACGGCAACCGTTTTAATGCCCATTTCACGAGCTGTTCTAATTACTCTTAAAGCGATTTCTCCACGATTCGCTATTAATATTTTTTTAAACATATTTTATTATTTAGAAAATATTACATTGCTTTGTTATAAAAGCGCCGTCTATTTTGAATAAAGAAAAAAGCGATTAAGGCTCTATAATAAATAAAGGCTGATCATATTCTACAGGTGTAGAATCATTTACCAATACTTTAACGATTGTACCTGAAACTTCACTTTCAATTTCATTGAATAACTTCATCGCTTCAATGATACAGATAGATTGACCTGGCTCAATACGATCACCCACTTTTACAAATGGTTCTTTATCTGGACCCGCTGAACGATAAAAAGTACCAATCATTGGCGCTTTAATAACGATTTGATTACCTGAAGGTAATTTAGAATCGTTTGATTTTGCTGGAGTTTCTGCCGTTGAAGTTTCAACTGCATTATTAACTGGCGCTGCAGAAACAACTTGTGGTGCCATTATAGGAGCAGCCATTTGAGGAAACATTTTTACCGTTCCTTCAATGCTTTTAAGTTTAATTTTAAAATTATCTTGCTCTACACTAAGTTCACCAATTCCGGCTTTACTAAAAATTCTAACAAGTTCTTGTATTTCTTTAAAAGTCATAATATTAAATTGAATAGTTTTTAATGAATATTATTGTTTTACACGTTCCATATAAGAACATGTTTCGGTATTAATTTTAATAAAATCATTTTCATTTACAAAAAGAGGAACCTGAATGGTTGCGCCTGTTTCAACAGTTGCTGATTTAGTCGCATTTGTAGCGGTATTTCCTGCCACAGCAGGTTCGGTATAAGTAACTTGAAGCACGACATTGTTTGGCAAATCTACCGTAAGCGTTTGTTCGGTTTCGGCGTGAAGCAACATTTCTACATCTTGACCATCTTTTAACAATTGCGGATTATTGATCATATCGCCATCAATAGTTACTTGCTCATAATTATCATTATTCATAAAATGGTATCCCATTTCATCTTTATATAAAAACTGAAATTTACGACGCTCTACTCTTGCTGTATCAATGTTATGTCCAGCTGGAATATTCTCTTCAACAACTTTTCCGTTTTTAATATTTTTAAGTTTGGTTCTTACAAACGCGGAACCTTTTCCAGGTTTAACATGTAAAAATTCTACAACAACCCATAATTCATTGTTTTTTACAATACACAATCCTTTTCGAATTTCTGAAGTACCAGCCATGTTATTTATTTTATAAAATTGATTTTGGATGCAAATATATAGAATTTTAAGACGAAGACGCTTTAAAAAATTTAGAGATTTTAACGTAACGTTATTTTTGTCTTTAAATAATTATATAATTTATTTTAAAATTATAAATCTACACTTGCTCCAAATAATACCCCAAAAGGTCTAGATTCTGCTTTGTCGAGTTGTGTGAGTCTCCATACAAAATGCACTTCTAGAACTTTAAATATATTTTTTAGTCCGAAGCCTGCTTCACTATATAAAGCGCCCGGGGATTCAATAGTGCCTGGCAATTGAATATAATTTAGATTTCTCTGATTTATAGAGCCCGTAAGTGCTTTAGCAAAAACAAATTCTCTCCATCCCAACGCTTTAAGAAGTGGAATCTTATTTAAGAAAAATCCATTAAAATTATGATTGACCCACAACTGCACATATGCATCACTTACGAATTCGCCTTCATTCATCAACATATATCGCATTTCATCATTTAAAAAACTTCTATTACCTCCATGCTGAACTAAATCGATATATGGAACCGTGCCTAAAATAGAACCTGCTTGAAGATTATAATTTAGATTTCCAATAATAAGCGGTACGATTTGTTTAAATTCGGTATTAAAACGCATGTAGCTGTAATCCGACTCCCACAATCCTTTTACACCAACCTGAGCCGAAACGGTAATAACCGGACGTATCGATTTCATCCTTCTACGATAAAATTCATTTTCAAAAACAGGTTCCTTTGGAGCAAATCGTAAAGATGCTAAAAATTTTGTAGTTCCAATGTATTCCAACTCTTTAGTAGTGCCATCTTCATTTCTTAATAAAAATGGATAAAATGAATTGGCATAAAATCGAGATCGATTTCCACCAATACTTGTTTGAAGGCCTCTTTGCCATTCTTTTGTCCAAACAAACTTAACATCGTCTTTTAGGATTATGTCACGAATTCGATTTTCTTTGGTTCTAAACAAAGATTGAACAATATTATCAAAATATAATAGATTGTCAGACTCTCCAAGTCTTTGATAATCATGAGATGTCGAGAAATAAAGTTGATTCCACCTTCTATTTACTTTTGGGAAATTGTAAAAATATTCTACGCCATATTTAAACTGTCTATCTTCGGTTCCGTATGCTGTGTAGAGCGACAAATTTTGGTTTTTAAAATTATCAAACATCGTTCGAGCTCCTAAACGAATTCGATAACCTTCGTATGCATTCCAACTCACTAGCTGATATAATCTTCCCACTTCCATATTTATTGGTGGTATTGGAAAAAATGCAGATGTAACTACGCGTGTCCAATATTTTAATGTTTGATACTGCTTGGTTCTTCTAAAAGAATCGGCTCGATCGTATATCCCTTCTTCAAATGCGGATAGTGATTCTAATCGATTTTGAGCCACAAAATTATCGTCTATTTTTCTGTAATTAGGTAGATAATCTGTTTCCTCGCCTTCAAAAAATAAATCATCAATAGGATTATCAATTTGAATACTATCAATTAACTCGATTTGTCTAAATCGAGCTTTATAGGCTGTTTTTGATTTTTTTGAAACCGCCAATGCAATATCTTTCTCATCGCGTGTCACGATATATCTAGGCCCTACTTTAGAGAACGTTTGCTTTAACTCCAAGTGATTCACCCAGTTAATATTTGCTCTTTTGTCAATACCCAATAAAACCTCTTTAATTGCCCAAGATCCTTCTTCGACCATTAATTTTCCTGTAAAACCAAAATCATTTTTACTTACAGGTGCAAATGAAAGTAAGTAATTCTTTTTACCATCAACTACAGAACTGTCATCCACATAGTATCTATAAATAATAAGCGCTAAATCCGCAACCGGGCTTGGTAAGGGCTTGTTGGCAATAATTACTTGATTGTCATAGATATTATAATCATCAAATGCATATTCTAACAAAGAGTATATACTCTCATTATCAAAGATTTTGGTATCCTTAACTCCAGAAACAATTTTCTTTAATTTTTTTCCTTTACGATACTCTTTCAAAAAGGTTTCTCTAAATAAAATCGGACTATAACGCTCTCCATCGGGCGTCTCACTTTGATATTCCAATATATATTTTAAAGGCTTTGTAACAAAACTTGCTCCTTGTATGCTGTCAATATTAGCAATATCAGCTTCAAATTTATTATGTTTTCGATACTGAATGGAATTGTAAGCGGATGGCTTATTATTATCCTTGTTTCTAATCACATTTCGCATAATTCTTACTGCCAGCGTATCTTTAGCGAGCTTCCTAGTACTTCTTACTTCCGCTTTTAATTTAGACCTTTTAGATTCTTCACCAATTCGAATGGTGATTGTATTATTCTCATTTGGTTTAATTTTAAATCCGTCGGTCTTAAATCCTAAAAAAGAACCATAAATTATTGTTTCCGATTGAGGTGAAAACAATCTAAAATTTCCATCCGCATCCGACTTCGTTCCTATTCGTTTACCTTCAAAATAAATTGTGGCGTAGGGAAGTGGCTTCCCATTTTTTTTATCAACGATGGTTCCGCTTACGCTTGTTTGGGCATTTATATTTAAAAAAGATAGTAAAAATAATATCCAAGTAAATAATGTTAATTGGCTTTTTTTCATAAAATAATAATTAAACCGGCAAAAGTAAAGGTATTTTACTAAATATGTTCATTTTTAAGAATATTTAATAATTATATATTATCTAAACGACATTTTTTTGCGTTCTTAATTTATAAAATATTACTTTTGTTTATAAAATAGTCAAAATGAAATTCAAAAATATTTTATGGCGTTATATTGCTATTATCGGAAGATTGAGTAATGGAAAAAAAGCCACTTATGAGCAGCTTAAATCCTATTTAACGATGGAGCAAGAGATTCGAGACCGCTCGGTAGCTTTATCATTTTCAAAAAGAACCTTTCAAAGAGAAATTCGAGATATTGAAGAGGTTTTTAACATAAAAATTCATTGTAGTAGAGATGGCTATTATTCAATTGAAGAAGATTATATCCGTGAGGAAGTACTTCGTTTTACGCAAGGTATTCATTTTTTGAATTATCAAAAACATTTTGAAAATTTTGAAAAACATATTTTCTATGACCAAACCACGTCAAAAGGCAGTCATTTTATTTTTGACATACAAAATGCGATAAAAAACTGCAACTGTTTGCTTATCAAACACCGAAAATTTGAACCTCAAGAAGACAGTAAAAACCGAATTGTGGCGCCGTATGGACTTAAAGAATATTTAGGAAGATGGTATTTGGTGGGCAAAGATTTAGATATTCAATCCTATCGAGTTTTTGGATTGGATCGAATTGAAGCTATTGAACTTTTAGGAAGAAAATTTGAAATGCCAAGTAAATTTTCGATTTCCGATTATTTTAAAAACCTCATCGGTGTCCAAAAACCTAAAGAAGATATTGTTGAAATTGTAGAACTCGAAATTGACACTTTAATGGGAAACTATTTTAAAAGTCTTCCGCTTCATTCCAGTCAAAAAATAATCCACGAAGATAAAAACCACATCTCCATTCGATTAAAAGTAAGCTTAAACAACGAGTTAGCTAATGAAATTTTGAGATTTGGTGATTATATTAAGGTTATTAAACCTTTAAAGCTTCGTCAAATGATAAAAAATCGTGCAGAAAAAATCTTAGAAAATAATAATTAATCATTAATACTTCGTAGCAAAGTATATTTACTTATAAAGTATAAAATCATCATTAGGCCCGCAAGCAAAGCCCAAATCAAAAAAGCTTCGGATTTTCTTTGTAGATTATTTACTTCTATCTCCGTCGTTTCTAATTTATTGATTTCTTCATAAATTTCTTCAAGCCTTTTATTATTTCCTGCTTTAAAATACACGCCTCCCGTTTGTGATGCAATGCGGCGCATCAAAGGTTCATCTATGCCCAAAATATTGTTTTTTGGCGTTCCTACTCCAATACAATACACTTTGGTTTTTAGCGCTTTTGCTATTTCTATTGACGTATTAGGATCAATAATTCCTGCCGTGTTAACACCATCAGTCAGCAAAACCACCACTTTGCTTTTAGCATCACTTTGCTTCAGCGAGCGCACTGCCGTAGCCAAGCCCATTCCGATAGCCGTTCCATCTTCTATAACACCATTTTTAATTTCATTTAGTTGTTTCATCACAATATTATGATCGATGGTCGGTGGACATTGCGTATAACTTTCTCCTGCAAAAACAACAAGTCCTATACGATCATTGGGGCGCTTGCTAATAAAATTGGCGGCCACTTTTTTTGAAGCTTCCAGTCGATTGGGGCTAAAATCCTGCTCCAACATACTGGTACTGACATCCATGGCCAATACAATATCAATTCCTTTGGTATACGAATTATTTTTGGACCATTGTGTTTGTGGCCTTGCAATTGCGATAATTAAAAAAATGGTAGCTAAAATAGGTAGAATAGGTAAAAATGGCTTCAAAACCACTTTCAAGTCTTTTGAAACTCGGTTTGAAGAATACGAAAACATAGTATAAGCATATGTTTTCTTATAAAAGAAAATATAAAACAAAAACATTAAGAATGGAATAACCATCAAAAACCAAGCCCATTGATTTGCAAATTCAATTGTAAAAAACAACATATTTAATCATTTTGAGGGTTAACAATTTGATGCGATTTATGCCAATTCAATCGCTCTTCGATTTCATCAAAATATTCTAAATATTTAGAAAAAATAATACGTTCATTATACTTATTTTTCAAAATCAAATCGCCATTTTTCGTTTTTTCAATGGATTCCATTTCATTAAACATCCATTTTTTTCGTTGCTGAAAAGATCTAGTAAATATAGCATCGTGGTCGAATAAAACCGAAAACGACAACATGGAATTTCTTTTTAATAACGCGATAATTATTGTAATCAACATACCTAAAAACGTCAAGATTCCAAAAAATAAAACTGGGTAATCGGCTAAATAAACCAAAATTTGATAAATCGGCACGGTATAGCTCAATAATACAATCAAAGCTAATAAAAACCACGTGGAGCTCAATCCATAAATCAATATCTTAAATACGTTTTGATGCACCGCTTGTCTTCGATAATAATAAATATTTTGACCATAAAACTTCTTGGCTTTATTGGCATTAATTTCTTTGTTACTATCTTGAATCGACTGCGTAGATTGCACAAATCGATAAGCTTCTTCTAAGCATTTTTTGTTGTTTTCGCTCGATGGATTTTCTTTTGCAAATTTTGCTAAATCCGACAAATCCAACATATTTTTTAAGGATTGAAAAATAGTATCTTCCAATCCAAGATGTTGCACATTTTGAATAATTTGAGGGGTAGTCAATTCCAACGCTTTGATTCCAAAACGCTTTTCGATATACAAACGAATGGTATCCGAAATCGAATCGTAGTATTCTTTTACATAACCTCGCTGCCAAAGGGTGTCATTTTCAATTTTCTTTAACTGTGTTAGTGCCACAACGTGAGGCGGCTCGACACGATCATTTTTATCAAACAAGGCTTCTTTTTTGATATATTTAATGTAACCCCAAAATATCAAAAGCACCAAAAGCATCAAAAAAACGCTCATAAATAGATAATTGGCCAACTCTTCTTTGCTCAAAGGAATCTGTACTATAGGTTTTATGGGCAAGACATCTTTTAAACTATCAATATTCGGCATCGAAACCATAATATCTTGCTTGGTCGTAAAAAACGTATCGGAATTGATCACAATTTTTTGAGGCGGGAAAAACTGCAAACTATCCTCAAAATTGGTTATTTGAAATTTAAAATTATAAACCGTTCGTCCACCCGAAAACAAAGTATCGACGCCCAATTTTTCAATAATTCGAAACGTACCGATACTATTTTCATTTATAATTGGCACGATTTGGCTCGGATTGGCATTTACCGAAACTTTTATTTCTAAAGAAATCGGATCTCCAATCATAATATTTTTTGGGTTCATAACCGTCTCAAAATCCTGCGAATATACGCTCGGATTGAAGATGATGACGAACCATAAAATCAAAAAAGTGATTTTTTTCATTTTTCAAAAATTAGTTTAAACCAATATTTTTAGCAAAAATACAATCAAAACGAATTAATCGAATGAAGTTAATCTTTAAAAAATCTAAATTTTTAACGAGGCTCTTTATAAATTGACTATTTTTGTAGCGATATGCATTTAATAAAAGTTTTAATTTTTATATTTTTTTTTACTATTTTATTTATAGGTTGTAAAACAAGTTATTACAAGCCCTATCAAATTGCTTGCCAACAAACCAAAATTAAACCATCCCAAAGTTCGGACTCAGCTTTAGATAATTATTTGAAGCCTTATCGAGCAAAGTTAAAGGAAGAAATGAATGTTGTTTTGGCTGTAAATCCTCAAGATTTATTAAAAAAACTCCCCGAAGGGCAGCTTGGCTATTGGATGAGCGATGCCATGAAATGGTATGCCGATAGCATTTTGAAACAACCTGTGGATGTAGCGAGCATTAATTATGGTGGTATCCGAATTCCAAAACTACCTAAAGGCAATGTTTCTATAGGTTTAATTTACGAATTGATGCCGTTTGACAATTTTATTGCTATAATTGCCTTAGATTCATCAGGAATGCAGAATTTCTTCAGTACAATCAGTAGAAGTTCAGGTTGGCCGATTTCTTACAATACCGAATACGGTCACGACAGTTTAAATATACTGTATTGGCACACCCCAAAAAACAAAGACAGCTTTTATTTGGCCGTTACGGATTATGTGGCGCTTGGTGGCGACAAAATGGATCTATTTCAAAATTATCAAAAACGATATACGAGTGTTAAAGTTCGCGATGCTTTAATTGCCTATGCCAAACATCAAAAAATACTGTTTACCGACCAAAAACAACGCATAAAACTAAATAAAAAAAATGACCGAAGCGAGTAATAAAAAAAACATGATTCAATTGGATATGGACCATTGGGTGCCGAAGGCTAATGATGTGCTGCATTTTGACATCAAACCCTTTTTGTTTAAAGAATTGATGCTTAAAGAAACTGATTTTCGCGAAGCGCTTGAACAAATCGATTGGACGCACTACCAAAATAAACAGGTGTTGGTTTATTGCTCGAATCAAGCGATTATTCCATACTGGGCATTTATGCTTATTTCTAATTATCTTACAAATGTTGGCGCCAAGGTTTATTACCACCAAAATACTTTTGAAGAAGATGTTTTGATTGCAAATTTTAAAACCACCGACCTATCGGTTTATAAAAATCAAAGAGTTTTACTTAAAGGTTGCAGCTTAAAAAATGTAAGCCCAAAAGCCTACATCGAAATTACAGCCATATTGACTCCAATTGTTAAATCACTTGCTTATGGCGAAAGTTGTAGCAGTGTTCCCATTTTTAAAAACATTTAAATTTATCATATATGTTAACTATAAATACGCAAGCACCCCAATTTACAATTAACGACCAAAACGGAAATCCCTTTGATTTTCCAGTTAAAGGCAAAACGAACATTTTGTTTTTCTATCCAAAAGACAATACCCCGGGATGTACTGCAGAAGCATGCAGTATCCGTGATGCGTATTCGGATTTTGTAAAAAAAGATATAGAGGTTATTGGAATTAGCCCCGATTCGGAAAAATCGCACCTAAAATTTATTGAAAAACAAAATTTACCCTTTACCCTTTTGGCCGATACCGAAAAAACGGTTGCAAATTTATATCAAGTTTGGGGAAAAAAGAAATTTATGGGACGCGAATACGAAGGCGTTTTTCGTACGACTTTTGTAATTGATGCTTCTGGAATGATTACACATATCATTGACAAAGTAGATACAAAAGATGCCGCAAAACAACTTTTTGAGATTTTGGAAGCTTAAAAAAATGCTACATATTTTATTTTTACCTAGTTGGTATCCAAATCTTAAAAATGATTTAGACGGCAATTTTATTCAAAACCATGCTAAGGCAGTCGCAATAAAACATAAAGTTTCTGTTTTGTTCATTACTTCTATCCAAAAATCATCGCAAACCTTTACTTTTGAAATCAAAGAAAAAGGTAATTTTACCGAATATTACGGATATTATAAAAGCACTTCCTTTTTTTTATTAAAAATATATCGATGGCTCAAATGTTTTTATTTTCTATTTAAAAAAATAAAACCTTTCAATGGTATTCACGTTCATGTTTTTAAAAAAATGGGGATTTTAGGAATCCTTTTAGGTTATTTCTGTAATAAAAAAATTATATTATCGGAACATAATAGTGGTTTGCATAAATTAATAAAAGAGAGTGTTTTACAAAAAAAATGGCACTCCTTTTGGTATAAAAAATATGATGCTATTCTTCCAGTTTCAAATTCTTTAAAAGTTGTTTTTGAAGAAATAGGCATTTCTCAATATAAACTCAACGTAGTTTATAATGTGGTAGACACCTCTATTTTTAAACCCAACGAAAATAGAGCCGAAAACACCAAATTTGAATTTTTGCATATTTCTAATTTTGCAAAAATTAAAAATGTGGAAGGCATTTTAATTGCTTTTAAAAAATTATTAGAAGATGATCCAAACTGCAATTTAACGATTTTGGGTGATGGAAATCTTCAAGACGTTGTAAATAAAGTCAATAGATTAAAAATTCCTCAAGAAAATATCCATTTTGTAGGTAAAATAATGCCTGATTTTCTTGCAGATTATTATCAAAACGCAGATACATTTATATTAAATAGTCATAAAGAAACCTTTGGCGTGGTGTTGGCAGAATCTTTGTGTTGTGGATGCCCTGTAATAACAACTAAAAATGGTGGCTATTCCGATGAAATGACGACTGATGAAGGCTTTGTGATTCCGCCTAATGATTCGGAAACGTTATTCAAAGCTATGAAAAAAATGATAGCCACCAAAAACCAATGGCATCGAGATGAGATCGCTCAAAATGCCGTTTCAAAATTTGGAGAAACCGCCATATCGGGACAATTAGATACGATTTATCAAAAAATATTTAACTCATGACAACGGACGACAACCACTTTATGCGATTGGCCATCAAAGAAGCAGAAAAAGCCTTTGAAGCTAATGAAGTGCCTATTGGCGCGCTTATTGTTTCTCAAAATCAAATCATTTCTAGAGGTTATAATCAAACACAATTGCTCAACGATGCCACAGCACATGCCGAAATTATCGCACTGACTTCCGCATTTGCTTTTTTAAACTCCAAATATTTAAAAGATTGCACTCTTTACGTTACCGTGGAGCCTTGTGCGATGTGCGCAGGGGCACTTCGATGGGCGCAACTCCGTCGTATTGTTTTTGGTGCTTATGAACCCAAATGTGGATTTTCAATTTACGAACCTTCGATTTTACATCCTAAAACTGAAATAATTGGCGGTATTGAAGAAGCCTCTTGCGCATCATTGATGACCGCATTTTTTAAAAACAAACGCTAATTGCTATGAAGATTAAAGACTGGAGCGATGCCGATAAACCGCGGGAAAAATTAGAACAATTTGGCAAAAATGCCCTTTCTGATGCGGAGTTACTGGCTATAATTCTTGGATCGGGAAGCAAAAATGAAAGTGCTTTGGATTTATCCAAACGGATTTTAAAAGATGCCGATCATTCGATATACAACCTTTCAAAATACACCATTAAAGATTTACAAAAATACAAAGGAATAGGAACAGCAAAAGCGATTGGAATTGTAGCGGCTTTAGAATTGGGAAATCGAAAATCTTCAGAAATTATTGAAGAAAAACCAACCTTAAATTCGAGTCAAAAAATCTTCCAATACATTTCACGCTATTTTGATGGTTTGCACGTCGAACATTTTTATTTGATTTTGCTCAATAGAAGTTTAAAGCATATCAAAACGATTGAAATTTCGGTTGGTGGCACGACTTCAACGATTGTAGATAGTAAAATTATTATGAAACATGCCATCGAAAATCTAGCAAGTGTCGCTATTTTGGCACATAACCACCCATCGGGAAATCAAAACCCAAGCCAACAAGATGACGACATTACAACAAAACTCAAAAATGGCTTTGCCCTTTTTGACATCAAACTCATTGATCATATTATCTATTGTGGCCAAAATGCCTATTATAGTTATGCGGATGAAGGTAGGATTTAATCTAAGGAAATTTTAAATCTTTATAATTTAAATATATTACAAAGTTACAATATTTTTCAGTTATAAAAAAAATGGAGAAACCTTTTGGTTTCTCCATTTAATCTAGAATCTCAATTTATCTTATTTGCTAATGTCGCATAACTTGAATAAATCCGGTTCTGGCTTTTTCATTTTGGTTTTCTAACTCGATGATATAATAGTAGACACCATCTGGTAGGTTAGAATCATCGTAATGTGAGCCACCCCAGTTGTTTTGATAAACGCCATTACTTCTCCATACCATATTACCCCAACGATTATAAATCGATAATCTAAGATTTGGATACTTTTTACGCATCGATGCCGGTAATACGAATTTATCATTCGCGCCATCTCCATTTGGTGATATATAATTTGGAATTTCATCATCACATGGTGGATTTTCGATATACACCCAATAGCTATACACTTCGTTTGGTCTTCCATCGCTAAAGCTATAGATACGCGATACTTTCACCGAGTCTTTTCCGCAAGCACCTGCATTCGGACGATATACTAGTTTACCGTTGCTGTCTATGGTCGCCGTGCCATTCGTTGGATTGGTGTCAATCACATACGAACCTTTTGCATCCACTGGTTTGGTTGGTATACCCGTTACACTGTCTAATGGAATGATCACTTCGGGCTTACCATCGATATTTGACACTGTGGTGTCTTTCGGATTGCTCAATGCAATGATGACATATGCCGTTGAACATTTATTCGTAATCGTATCACATAATTGGTACGTAATCGTATCGTAGCCCACATAGCTGGTGTCGGTGATGGTATACGATAGTTTCCCTGTTTTTGGATCTATCGTCGCCGTGCCGCGCTTCGGATTACCATTTGGTGTGATCGAATACTTACTGCCACTCAAAGGCTCTTTATCATTTTTTGACAAGTCAATTACCGTAACGCCTGGCTTCTTATTGCTGATTTGTTCGTAATCATTTTTAGCAATAGGGCCACATGGTGGATTTTCGATATATACCCAATAACTATACTCTTCGTTTGGTCTTCCATTCGTAAAAGTATAGATGCGTGATACTTTCACCGAGTCTTTTCCGCAAGCGCCTGCATTTGGACGATAAATAAGCTTACCATTACTATCAATTGTCGCCGTGCCATTGGATGGATTGGTTTGAATCATATAGCTTTGTCCTGCTCCATTTGGTTTCTTCGGTATACCCGTTACACTATCTAATGGAATAATCACTTCAGGTTTTCCATCGATGTTCGATACTGTGGTGTCTTTCGGATTACTCAATGCGATAATCACATATGCCGTTGAACATTTGTTCGTAATTGTGTCACACAATTGGTAAGTAATCGTATCGTAGCCTACAAAGCTAGTATCGGTTATTGTATAAGACAACTTACCTGTAATCGGATCTATCGTCGCCGTGCCGCGTTTTGGATTTCCGTTTGGTGTGATCGAATACTTACTACCTGTAGTCAGGGTATCATTTTTAGTTAAATCAATTACCGTTACGCCTGGCTTCTTATTGTTGATTTGTGTATAATCATTCGTAGCCACTTGCTCTTTACAGCTAATTTGAATAACCGTTAATGGATTTAATGTTCCCGAACTGTAACAATTGTTTACCGTATCTTTAAACAAAGCCACATATCGGCCACTTGTTACTGATTTTGGATTGGCTACCCCTTGTCCCGATTCTGTTCTCCATTCAATCACGGTTCCTTTTGGTTGATTTTTAGATACGAGTAAGGTTAAATCGGCCGTTAAATTAGGACAACTGTTTCGTAATATATCGGTATTAAATTCGGGTTGTTTTGATCCCGCTATACATGTATTCGTACAATTCTCTATCGAAACCACCACTTGCGTCGCTTGATTTCCATTTCCGGCATAACATTTATTTACTGTATCATAGAAAATGGCATAATACGTTCCTGAGGTTACCGAACTTGGAAGAATTACGCGGTTGGTTGCATTGGCTGGCAATGCCGTATGCCATTGCAATACCACTTGACCTGCAGTCGGTTTGTTTGAAGCGGTTACCGAAGTTAAATTCGCAAATACCGCTGGACAAATATTCTTTAAGGTTCCGTTACTGATGTTTAGCTTTGGAGATTCGGTTCCTGCGGCACATAGATTATTACAATCTAATAACGTAACCGTTACCGAAGCAGCTGCTGAACCATTACCACTATAACAATTATTCGTCGCATCGAAGAATACCGCATAGTATGTACCTGCATTACTTACCGCACTTGGATTTGCTAAACGGTTGGTTGCATTGGCGGGTACGCTCGTATGCCAGGTCAATAGCGTATTCTTAGGCAAATTAAATGACGTGATTTGGGTTAAATCTGCCGTTGCCGTCGGACAATTATTGTTAAGAGTCGAAACACTTAATCGTGGTGCTTCCGAACCGGCATAACATAATGGACAATTAAAGGTCGTTACCGTGACTTGCTTCGTGGCTTTTCCTGATAAACTATAACATTTTCTTGCCGTATCATAATAGGATGCATAGTACGTACCTGCTTTTGCAAATTGTGGCGAATCCAGTCGGTTCGCATCGGTCGCTGGTGTACCTTTATGCCATGTGATGACATATCCATTAATACTCGGATTTTCTAATGTGTTTAGATTTACCGTTAATGACGGACAGGTATTTATCGCCGTATCGGATTTTAATACTGGCGAGGTTTGCATCGTATCGCATGGATTGGTACTATTACAGTTTCGTATCACAACCTCTACTTGCTGTGCACCATATCCATTTCCACTATAACAGTTGTTGGTTGGATCATAGAATAATGCATAATACGTGCCTGTACTAACAGCGTTTGGATTCACTACGCGATTAGACGTCGTAGCTGGTAATGCCGTATGCCATTGTAAATTGGTACCTGCAGGTCTATTGCTCGCACTGATGTTCGATAAATTCGCCGTCGTCGATGGACATACATTGGTTACCGTTTTTTGACTGAGTGCTGGCGCGATTGTGCCTGCATTACATGGGCTTGAACAGTTGCTTATCGTTACAATGATTTTGGTTGTCGCTTGTCCTTTTCCGGCATAACAGGTATTGGTTGGATCATAGAAAATCGCATAATACGTTCCTGCGCCTACGGCACTTGGATTACTTACTCTCGACGTTGCCGTTACGGTAGATGACGTATGCCACTCCATTACAATTCCTACGGGTCTATTGCCCGCTGTTATCTTCGTTAAGTCCGCAGTTGTCGATGGACATGCATTGCTAATACCTTCCGTATTTAGCAACGGTGCCGCTTCCCCAGCATTACATGTCGTACATGCTTTGCGGGTTACCGATATCGGTGTCGTATATATTCCGCCATCGGTATAACAATCGTTTACTACATCATAGAAAACACCATAGTATATCCCTGGATTTACTGCATATGGATTGGATACTTTTGTACTTGATTGGGCTGGCGTTTTAGTATGCCATTCCAACACGACACCTGTCGGTTGATTCGTAGCCGAAATGCGCGTTAAATCCGCCATACTGTCTGGACATAAATTCGTTAATTCTTTGGCACTTAATTTTGGTACTTGATAACCCGAATTACAACAAACCGTTAAGCTTACTTTTATTGGGGTAAATAAGCCCGCGCCATTATTGGCAAAACAATTATTTGCGGTATCGTAGAACGTCGCGTAATACATCCCCGTGCCTACGGCACTTGGATTCGATACGACATTACTGCTTAAAATCTGTGGACTGGTATACCATCGCAGCACAACGCCTTTAGGTTTATTGTTTACAGAAATGGTATTCAAATTGGCGGTCGTTGACGGACAATCGGTACCAATACTATCTAATCCAAAGCTTGGTGCTTGATTTGGTGATAAACATTTTGGACAGGTCGTATTCGTTACGTTCACCTGCATTCCATCTTGGCCTAATAGACTGTAACATTTCTGTAAGGTATCGTAAAATACCGCATAATATACCCCACTGTTTACCGAACTTGGTGTTTTGATTCGATTTAAGGCTGTCGCGGGTAATGCCGTATGCCACTGCACCACAACACTGCCTGATGTTGGTTTATTTATAATAATTACGTTCGTTAAATTGGTGGTTAGGCTTGGGCAAATATTGGTAAGCTCATCACTTCCTGACGTTTTCGGTGTTTCTTTACCTGAACGACAGGTATCTGGACAACTTGTAAGAATCACCTGAACTTCTACGCCGAACTGACCGCCTTGACTATAACAGTTGTTTTTACTGTCAAAATACAATCCATATACTTTGCCACTTATATTGTACATAGATGGATTAGCAATTCGGTTTAGTGATGAGGCTGGAAGTTTTGAATGCCATACTAAGGTTGTTCCTGCAGGCTGATTCAATACTTGGAATTGATTTAGATTTACCGTTGTCGATGGACAGGTATTCGTTATCACATCGGAACCTATAATCTCTGGCGCAAAATTACCTGAGTTACATGGATTCGGACAGTTCGTGATGTTTACCAATATTGGTGTGGATCCATATCCTTGCGTGGTATAACATTTATTTAACGTGTCGTAGAATATCGCATAATACGTTCCCGCGCCTACGGCACTTGGTGTAGTTACTCGATTTGAAGCGGTGGCTGGCATTTCGGTATGCCATTGCAATACCGTACCTGCTGGTCGGTTACTTGCCGTTACACTCGTTAAATCTACCGTTGTTTTAGGACACAGATTGTCTAAACTGTTTACGCTTAAACTCGGTTTCGTCGTACCGGCTACACATGTGTTTGGACAGTTGGTTATCACAACATCGACCGCATACATTCCAAAGCCATTTCCACTATAACAGTTATTCGTCGCATCAAAGAATACGGCATAATATGTTCCTCCTAATACCGCACTTGGATTCGTCACTTTATTAAATGATGTTGCCGGTACGCCGGTATGCCATTGCAATACGGCGCCTGATGGGGTATTGGAAGCGTTAATCGTGGTTAAGTTAGCCGTTGTCGAAGGGCAAATATTTGTAAGTACCTCTTGACTTACTTTTGGTGCTATCGGGCCGGCTTGACACGGATTTGGACAACTGGTGATCGACACCACCAATGGTGTGGCTAACGTTCCTGAATTGGAATAACAATTATTCGTCGCATCAAAGAATACGGCATAGTATATGCCCGCCGATACCGATTTAGGATTCGCCACTTTCGTTGCGCTGCTCACCGGTACCGAAGTATGCCACTCTAGCGTAGTGCCTTTTGGCTGGTTGCTGGCCGTTACCAAAGTAAGGTCCGCAGTCGTTGATGGACATATATTACTTAATCCTATCGTCGATAGTTTTGGTGCTACATTACCTGCATTGCAATTCGTACAACTTGATGTAATAACTTGTACTTTCGTAGCGGTATCTCCATTTAAAGAATAACAACTGTCGGTCGGATTATAAAATACGGCATAATACGTTCCTGTTTTTACTTGGGATGGATTCAATACTCTTGTTTGCTCTGAAGCAGGCAAACTCGTAAACCATCTCAATACCGATCCGTTAGGTTGGTTCTTCGCTTCTAAGCTGGTTAAATCCGCAGTTGTATCTGGACAGGTATTCGTTAGGAATAATGGCGTTATGTCTGGAACCAAATTACTCAT
This sequence comes from Chitinophagaceae bacterium, assembly GCA_017495115.1. Taxonomy (GTDB): domain Bacteria; phylum Bacteroidota; class Bacteroidia; order Chitinophagales; family JADJOU01; genus CHPMRC01. The sequence continues at coordinate 71,360 of JAFEIJ010000029.1, forward strand.
ACATGGTTTTGGACAGTTTTGTTCGGTTATTATTACAATAATCTGCGTACGTAAACTTTCTTTTTGGTCTGCAATTTGTGAAACATAATATCGCTGGGTGTCTACACTCGTCGTGTTTGGTGTTGGTGCCATGACACTTGGTGAACCTCCTGTTGGTTGGGTGTACCATACTAGTATGGCATTGGCTACCGTCGCTTTCGCTACTAATGGATCGGCTTTTGCACCTACACAATATTTGATCGTATTGCCTACAATATTTTTGTTATCGTCGATATTCGGCCCTCCACCTTGTATATTCACTAATAAGGTTTGCTCTGTACTACTACATGGACCTACATGCGCGACCACTCGGATCGTACCGCCAGTTGTTCCTGATGTTACTACAATGCTGTTCGTTGTTGAAGTGCCACTCCAGCCTCCTGGTAATGTCCACGAATAACTCGTCGCGCCCGATACCGCATTCACACTATAGGTGTTACTTGTACTCGCAACTACCGTCGTATTTCCTTGTATTGAATTCGGTTGTGATGGGGTTGGTCTCACAATCACGCGGATAGCCGTTCGCTCACTTTCGATACTGTTTACCGTTTGGGAAACGTAATACGTCGTCAAAGACGAGAATGTCGTATTTGGCATTGGTGCTGTCGTTAATGCCGTACCGCCCGTCGCTTGGGTGTACCATTTAATCGTACCGCCATTGCCTGATGGATTCGTTTTTGCTTGTAATTGCGTCGCTGTAGCGCCTTGGCAATACACAATCGAATCGCCGCTTAAGTTGGTGTTGTCGCTTAAGTCGGGTTTCGTTGGTAAGTTACCTACTGTTAAGGTTTGTGCTGTACTGCTACATCCATTAACATTTGCGGTTACACTTACAATGCCACTGGTAGTGGTATTTGTATTTATTGTAATGCTGTTGGTTGTTGAAGTACCGGTCCAGCCGTTTGGTAAGGTCCATGTATAACTCGTCGCGCCTGGTACTGACGTTACGCTGTAGGTTTGGCTTGTATTGGCTTGAACCGCTGTTGCGCCTTGGATTGCTGTAGGTTGGGATAGGGTTGGTTTTACAATCACTCGGATTGCCGTTCGCTCACTTTCGATATTATTTACCGTTTGGGAAACGTAATACGTCGTTGTGCCCGCTAATGTCGTGCTTGGCGTAGGTACACTTGCTAATGCTGATCCACCCGTCGCTTGGGTGTACCATTTAATCGTACCGCCATTGTTGGCTGGGTTAGTTTTTGCTTGTAATTGCGTCGCCGTGGCGCCTTGGCAATACACGATCGAATCGCCGCTTAAGTTCGTATTGTCGCTTAAGTCGGGTTTAACAGGAAGGGTATTTATGATTAAGGTTTGCTCCGCACTACTACAACTATCGGCATTGGCTTTAACTTTAAGTGTTCCGGTTGTGGTGGTGTTTGAATTGATCGTAATACTATTCGTTGTTGACGTTCCGCTCCATCCATTTGGTAGGGTCCACGTATAGCTCGTTGCGCCTGGAATAGCGGTTACACTATACGTATAGCTGTTATTGGCTTGAATATTTGCCAGTCCATTAATTTGAACGGGTTGTGCAGGTTTTGCATTCACTCGAACAAATATTGGAGCGCGGTCACTTTCGATATTATTTACCGTTTGGGAAACAAAAAATGTAAAGATTCCTGAAGTATTGGTATTTGGAGTTGGAGCTACTGAGCTAGCTGTGCCACCAGCGGGTACCGTATACCAATTTAAGATTCCACCACTATTTGCCGGTGTTGGGGTCGCAGATAATTGTGACGCCGTATCGCCTTGGCAATAGCTGAAAGAATCGATACTAATCGTTGGTTTTGGCGGCTTCGGTGATACAAATACTTGTAACGATGCGGCCGCACTTTCACATCCATTATTCGATGCTTTAACCGTGATAAAGCCACCTGTAGATCCTGCGGTATCGATGATTGTAGACGTTGTTGAGGTGCCACTCCAACCATTTGGCAAGGTCCATACATAGGATGTGGCGCCTGCTACTGCGGCAATATTATGAAGATTTACACTACCTTGTGTTATAGACGTTGGTCCTGAAATAGCGCCTGGTGTTGCGGGTGCTATAGCTACGGTGATTTGAACTTCTTCACGTGCACTTTCTACACCGTTAAGTGTTTGACTTACCCAGAAGGTATAAACCCCAACATTAGCTGTATTTACCGTAGGAGCGGTTGAAGATGGCGTGCCACCTGTTGGCACGTTGTACCAATTTAACGTTGCGCCACTATTAGAAGGATTTGGTATCGCAAAAACTTGATATGTACCTGGTTTTTGACAGTGTGATTTGATATTTCCTGATATATCCGGCTTGACACATGGCTTAATACTTGGATTAATCGCACGATTGTAGGTTAGAGCATAGTTGATGATGCCATTGTCTATGGAAGTTTCTTTTGAATTAGCTAGTCCATTCGTGCCATAAGGCCCTGCAATAATGGAATCGGTTAAATTTGTTGAAGAACCTGCTTCAAAGGCATCTGAGCAACCATCGCCATCGCTATCTAGGTCTAATTCATTAGGAATGCCATCATTGTCCATATCTAAATCACAAGCATCTGTAGCGGCGTCATCTAGTCCAATTTTTATATATCTACATGATGAATTTGAAGTAGGACCATCGCCTGTCAATCTAATTTTTGAATAAAATGCTCCTGATATCTGGATTACCATTGATGAAGGACAATTTGCATATACGCCACATGAAGCCCCACTTCTAATTCTATATCTAGTTGACGATATTTTTGTCAAAGTACAATTCAAATGATTACTCAATATTTTAAATTCTGGAGTTCCAGAAAAGGGTGCTAATATCTCAATATCTTGATATTCATCCGCAAATTCAAAACCTTCGTTTAAGAAAATTGCATTGGTAACAGGTGTAGAAAATGTTACATCTCTAACGCCTAAATCCGCTGAAGCGTTTCCAGCACAATCCCCAGTAGCAATGTCTCTATTAGGCGTACCATAAACTCCCGACGTACCTGACACTGCCGAAGACGTAATTTGTACTGTACCTCTTTTTGTATTATTAACTGTTCCATTAACAAGTGCATAGTTGCCCGTAGTTCGTGTATAGGTAGCCGCTATAGAAGGATCTGACATAAAACAATTTTCTTTTACATCAAGAATTCCATCATTATCATCATCGATATCTATATAATCTGCAATCCCATCATTATCGGTATCTAAACATGATTTTACTAAATTATTTATAGCTAATCCGTATGTCAAGTTATAATTAATAACACCATTATCGGTAGCGGTTTCTTTAGAATTGGCTAGACCATTCGTACCATATGGCCCAGTGATAATGGAATCGTTTTTGTTTGTTGTTGAGCCTCCCTCATAGGAATCTTTACAACCATCATTGTCCGAATCAAGGTCTAAATGGTTTGGAATGCCATCACCATCGGTATCGGCATTACATTCAGAAGTAGTTGCATCATCCAAACCGATTTTAATTAATCGACATACACTTGCTTGAACTGGATCATCTCCTGAGATTCTTAGTTTAGAAAAGAAAACTCCTGAAATTTGAAATACGGCCGAAGATGCGCAAACATTTCCGTTCCCACAAGAAACCCCACTTTTTATTCTAAATTTATTTACCGCCAATTGTTGTATTGTTGCTCCACCAATAATTTCTATAGTTTTTATTTGAGGGATTCCTGTATATGGGGCTAGAATTTCAATATCTTGATATTCATTACCAAATTCAAAACCATATGCTGAAAAAACCGCATTTGTTATTTCTTTAGAAAAAGTAACATCTCTAACCCCTGCATCTAAAGGAGAGTTAGAACAATCCCCAGTAGCAATCTCTCTCAATGGAGTTCCGAAAACACCTGATGAACCCGAAACAGCTGTTGTAACAATTTTGACCGTACCATTTTTAGTCGGATTTTCAACAACCCCATCAACAACAGCATAATTACCTGAAATTCTAGAATATGTGGAGGCCAATGTTGGATTTGGTAAAGTACAATTTTCGGCTATATCCAGAATTCCATCATTGTCATCATCGATATCATTAATATCATTAATACCATCGCCATCGGAATCAATACAAGCTTTTATAGAATTGTTTGTAGCATAGTTATAGGTTAATGTATAGTTTATGATACCATTATCTGCAACCGTCTCTTTTGAATTTGCTAACCCATTAGTGCCAAAAGGTGCCAAGAATTTGAAATTTTTTGTAGTATCCGTTGTAGCTCCTGCTTCTAAGGCATCACTACAGCCATCGTTGTCCGAGTCTAAGTCTAAATGGTTTGGAATTCCGTCTCCATCATCATCACAATCCATTAAAGCCTGGATATCAAATCCGTCCAATGCCAATCTTGTTCCAATCGTAGAATTGGGATCATTTGTTGAGCCAAAAATTTGAATGGTCATATTTGAGCTTGTTGCAACAAACGTTAATGATTGTTTTTCCCATGCTCTAAAAGCACCCGATGGATTTGTTGGATTCATGAAATTTGAGCGCGCAATTACAGAACCCGTTGTTTTATCTCTAAAAATAAAATACCCTCCATCATGCCAACTGTTTCCATGACCAACAACCATTTGATGAAAATTTATTTTATATTTTGCCCCCACTTTCAATCCAGTTACTGGAAATTCAGAACTTTCATTCCAAGTTCCTTTTAAAAAAACTATAGAATAAAATGCCCCTCCATCTGGGCTTGCTGGAGTACCAGGTGCAAAAGTTGGCCATGAAGGAAGCAGTAAATCTGGACTTGCATTGACCGTTTTTAGACAACCATGGGTGGCAATACCTGCTAATGTTTGGGTTCCAAAAGATCCATCAAAACATAGTTGGATATTTGTATTGCATTCGTCCATGTCTAGAACTCCGTCATTATCATCATCTAAATCGATGAGGTCTGAAATTCCATCATTGTCGGAATCAATACATGCATTAGAGGAAGAATCCGTAGCTAAATAATACGTATTCTGAAAATTAAGAACACCATTGTCTAATGCGGTTTCCTTCGAATTTGCTAAGCCATTATTTCCATAAGGGCCTACAACAATAGTATCATTTTTATTTAAAGACGAAGCTGATTCAAATGCATCGCTACAGCCATCGTTATCGGAGTCGAGATCGAGTTGATTAGAAATACCATCGTTATCATCGTCACAATAACTATCATCAAGTCCTAAGGCGATTTCTGAAATTTGTGAATTGCCTTGATTATGCCTCCACCACGTTTTTAGTTTTAATCTAATTTTTGTTATACCAGTGGAAACTGAAGGGAATTTGAAATATTGCGTTTTAGTAAGTCCAATTGGTGCTCGAGCTACTAAAGTTTGTAAAACATTATTACTTCCGTCTATTAATTCCACTTCAAAATCTTTTAATTCGTCACCTAAGGCTCCCCAGTCGTTCCAAAGATAAAACAAATTAGCGGTTTGAGGGGTTAAGAGCGGAACATCAACAATTACAATATTGCTATCTGCTTGAACTGCCGATAAGTTAAAATAAGTTTGAAGATTTCCATCCGTTAATGCCGCTAAAGTACCTCCATTGAAATTATAATTTAATGCAGGAACCGCAGTCTCTACTCCAAAAAATGTTGTTCCATATATAAATGGCGCTGGTTGACTTGAAGGGCATTCGACTAAATCAGGAATACCATCATTATCATCATCGATATCTATAATATCCGCAATGCCATCTTTATCAGTATCGAGGCACGCTTTGATTGTGGAATTAAGGGCAAATGTATCATAGGAACTTGTATAATTAATAATTCCATTATCCACCGCCGTTTCTTTCGAATTGGCTAGACCATTAGCACCATAAGGAGCTGGGAATTTATAATTGGCCGACAGCAACGAAGTAGCTCCCGATTCAAAAGCATCGCTACAACCGTCATTATCGGAGTCTAAATCTAAATGATTTGGAATGCCATCGCCATCGGTATCCAATCCAACATTGCATGAATTTGGCTGAACAAAAGATAAATAATGTGCGTCGTTATTGGACGTAGCCCACGCCCATACATATTTTACTTTTAATTTTTTGAAAGAACCCAACACTTGAGCTCGTCCATATGCAGATACAGTCGGTGTTCCCCCTGGTATTGTAAGATTGGTTCTAGTAATTGCATTACCACTAACAACTGTAGCTGGGGATACGTCCAATGGCAACAATGTCAATGGATTATCATTTTCATCAAACCATTCCTGTCTCGCATAGTCCACATCTGAGAAGGCAATAATAGGATTGACCAAAGTATTGGCAAATGCATAGGTATCATATATAGGAGGATTAGTAGGGCCTGATGTCAAATTTATTATAAAATGAGATGTGATAATAGGGTTATAATCATTGATTGTAGAGGTAGTGGCTACCGCTGTAGCATTGATACCTATAGGAACTATCGTAACTCCCGTAGTACTATTACATCCTTGTTCGGTGATATCCAAAACACCATCATTATCATCGTCGATATCATCAATATCTCTTTTTCCATCACCATCGGTATCGGTACATGCATTTGTTAGTGAATCTGTAGCATAATGGTAAGATAAACTATAATTAATCAAACCATTATCTGCTGCGGTTTCTTTTGAATTGGCTAAACCATTGGTGCCAAAAGGTGCCGAGAATTTGAAATTTTTTGTAGTATCCGTTGTAGCCCCTCCTTCTAGGGCATCACTACAGCCGTCGTTGTCCGAGTCTAAGTCTAAATGGTTTGGAATGCCGTCGTTATCTGTATCGCAATTTGGCATTCCTGATGCTTTACTAAACGCATTATAAAATGCTGGAGCAATTTTATTTTGATTATTTGGATAATGACCATTTTGTGTTATACTTCCATCTAAAAACCAAGCAACAAATCTTTCATTATCTAACGTGCCGGGTAGTCTCTTCATTCCTGCTAGAGCAGCATTTGGCCCATCATAATATAAAACATCTGATGCTGATATTCCAGTCATACTAGCATACCAAGCAGAATGTATTTGATTTAATCCAAACCATCCCGAATATATGTTATTTTGATTAAGTGTTAAAACTCTAGGAGCAGCATTTACTGACGTCATGGCATAAGAGGTTCCAAAAACATTATTTAATAAATTCGTTAAAGCTCCATTAAAACCTGCACAACAGGATTCAGCTTGTATTATAAATGATTTACTTGTTTTATTAACTATAGCCGTTTGTAATGCAGCCCATTCCGAAGCATCAATTAAAACACCTGCATTTCCACCAAAAACCACTATATCATAACCATCGTAAAATCCAGGAACAGGAGCAATACCATCTCCAAGCGTCAAAGAGGTTGTAACTAATGCGCCATCTGGAAGATTATTAACAAATTCGGAGACCCAATTACTTCTTATATTTTCAAAATTTTCACTTGGTGCGGCAATTAGAACTTTTTTTACATTACTTTTGCATTCGTCAATATCTAAAATTCCATCATTATCATCATCTAAATCAAAAACATCTCCTATACCATCGCCATCTGAATCGACACATCCATTAATTAATAAATCTATGGAATTATTATAAGATAAACTATAGTTAATCAAACCATTATCTGCTACAGTTTCTTTTGAATTGGCTAATCCATTAGTGCCAAAAGGTGCCGAGAATTTGAAATTTTTTGTAGTATCGGTTGTGGCTCCTCCTTCTAGGGCATCACTACAGCCGTCGTTGTCCGAATCTAAATCTAAATGATTTGGAATTCCATCGCCATCGGTGTCACACATTTCAATTGAAATATTATCGACCGTTGGATCTACACCCAGCGATTGGGTACTGATATCTTTAAATGTAATTTTAGTCGTTGTAGACGTTGGAAGAAAATCTAACGTATATGTTAATGGGGTATAAGTAGTAGTAGCTGTTCGAGTAAACGAAGTAGACCCTATAATATTATTTGCCGAATCGGTTACTTCTAATAAAACACCAACAATATTTGAACTTACTGTTGCGGCAATATGACTACCTGTAAACGATATTCGATATGGTATGCCTTTTGTTGTATTTATTGTTTGAGCTATAGAACCACCCGGCAAGGTATCGCCAGAGTTAAATGGAAATCTATTTCCAATATTTGCAAAATATGTTAAACTTGGCAATCTACCGGTTATTTGCCAGTTATTGTAATTTCCATCGAAAGTTCCATTATTAATTAATTCACAATTTTTTTCTACCGAGTCTAAAACCCCATCATTATCGTCGTCGATATCAATATTATTCGGCAAGCCATCTCCATCGGTATCGGGAGGACATGGGGTACTTGAAATCACATTATTTGTATTGGCATTGATTAATGAAGCTAAAACAGTACTATCCGTAATCAGAATTCCATTGGGATCATACCAAATAGTTCCTGTGGTATTTGTATAAACACCGTTTGTAAGCAATCCAAGGCCACACGATGCACTTACACCACCTGCCGTTATCATAGCCGCTTGTGTGGCATAGGTTGGTTTACCTGCCGAAGTATAGGTTCCATTGAGCTGTAAAGAATACGTGCTGGTAGAAGTAGTAGCTGCAGTACCGCCACCAGAAGCAACTTTCAGAACAATTTGTCCTATACGGACTGCAGATCCCCCATTATGACTAATGACATAAAAATATCTTCCACAACTAGGGACAGTAATATTTTTTGTAAAGGAATTCCATCCTGAACCACCTCCGTTTCTTGTAGAAGATCCGGTCAATATCGTGCTGGACAATTCCACTCCTGTAGAATCATATATCGAATATTTTATATTGGTTGTTCCGCCATTTACGGTACGAATAATACCTCCAATAGTGTAAGTAACCCCTGCTACTCCATTAAACCTAAATTCAAGGGATTCATTGAGTTCCAACATTAAATTATTGGCACCACTTCCATTGTCGTCATTAATAACACTAGGCGCTCCCGTTCGAGGCGCATATCCAACTAAATTGGTAGGGAATGTTCCTCCTGTACCACCACTAGTAGTTCCATTGTCTGCATAATGTACCCCAAAAAAATCATCTGTCAAAAGAGTATTATTTGCGGGTGAAGCCGCACATAATGGAGACGTTAGGTTATAACAAACTCCTCTTGAAAGGTTGGACACATTATAACACGTTTGTGAATACAAAGGCGTTATAAATATTAACTGTATTAGTGCCCATTGAAAAATAAGAAGCACGGACTTTTTATTGATTTTAGGATTCATGGCTCCAATAATATGACCGTTTACATTTGAAATAATGAAACTTAAATCCATTAGATACCTAAATACACCTTTTAACATGTTAAATTAATTTAAAAAAATCACTAAAATAGTTATAAGTTGCGTACCAAAAAGAGTTCATCGAGAATATGCAAACTGAAGTGTAAAAATTAGGTACTGAAAAGTATACTATTTTTTAGACGCTAGAAAATCTTTAATAAGAATGTACTGATTTCTTGAAAGATTAAAATAATAATTGTATCCAAATACATTTAAAATAATGCGTTTTGAATATTTGTCAAATTTACTTAACCAATATAAATTAACGATTTGTTTTCTAACATTTGTCATAAAAAACAAATGATTATTTTCAAATTTATTAACAATTAAATCCATGAAAGATTTCAAAGGTATTTTGAATAATTGGCTACTTGAATTAGAAAAGTAAATCCTTGTCAATTTATTAAAAGACTCTGCATAAATTATTAAATCAATATTAATATTTACTAAATTACCTTGACTGTCATCTATAAGCAAATTTCTCTCTAGTTCAAAACTATGTTTTTCGATGTATTTATTTAGATACGTAGCTTTTTTAGGATCATTATATTCAAAATCAAATTGATTAACAATATAATAGGAGGAATTTAAATCCCTAAATCGATTGTTTTGCCAATATAAAAAATGCTCGATGTGTTCTAATGCTTCTTTGAAGTTGTTTTTGTTTTTATAATAAATATATAATTCATTAAAAATCTCATATTGTAGGAAACTATAGTTATGCTTTTTTGATAAAACCAAAGCCATTTTTAGGGCGTTGGCCATTTTAGGTTCCTCATTGATCATTTTATATGAAAGCGCCGAACTATAATAAAGTTCATATTTCATTTTATGGAAATTATCCAAAACGGCAAAAGTTAAAAACTCCTCTGCAAGTTTTATAGACTCATTAAAGTTATTAATTATCCGATAATAATTGACTAGGTTTACTATAACATCACAATACAATTGGTCAATTTGAAACTCTTTCTTATCAAATGATTTTTTAATTTCTAACAATTGCGCTAAAATTGTTTCATTGGGTGTAAATTTTTTTAAATACACCGTGATTAAATTATTAATTAAAATATATCTATAATATACCTCTTTTTGATTATCATAGTTTATCAAAATATCTCTCCAAATAAATATAGCTTGATTATAACATGATAAGTTATAGTAAATCACTCCTAGATTAGTCAATACTTTTGAATAGTAATCTAATCGATTAATTTTAAAGAAATACTTTTGAGACTCTAGTAAAATTTTAAATGCTTCCACATATTCATTTACCTCAATTAAGCAGACCGCTTTTACAAATAAGGTTATATTTTGTTCAAATTGATCGTTGTGTTGACATGAATAACTAACTGCTTCTTCTGCCTTTTTTAGCGCCATTTTTGGATTATGGCTACTTAGTGTAAATATAAGTTTTCTATATAGAATAATACACTTAACGGCGTCTTTTTCTTGAAGAATTTGTCCTTCAATATCCATTTGTAATCTATCAATTTCAGACATATTATTATTTTTATAATACAATGATAAAAGTATAGTGTTTTTATTTAAAAAATGTTAAAATTTTGCTTTTGGATATATTTACACTAATAATTATGCAAATATAATACTATTTATAGTAATTTAGAACCATTGGAAAAATCGTTTTAATCCAAATTACGTGTAACTATTTTATAGAAAACAAAGAAAAAAAGTAATTATATGACATCATTTGATAATAAATTCTTTAGCAGTTGTTTTGTTATTTGCTAAATCATATCCAATAATACAGAATTTATAAGGTAATTCGGATTTTGAAACCTGAACCGCAATTCGATTATATGTGTTATATCCATTTGGGTCATTACAGTTGCAATTTGACGCTACACCATGCTTCCAATCGAATTGGGTAAGTTCGGGGTATTTAAAAACAGGACGCACACTATATCCTTCTGAATCTGAAAAAGTAGTTTCAATATTAATAGCATTTTCAGAGGGCGCCGTAAAATCATTTTTAAACGTTATATATTTAACTTCATTAAAATTATTGTTTTTCATTACAGATATTACGTAAAATCCTTCCTCTTTAGGTTTTTGGATATTTATTAACGCATTATTATTATTTAAAAAATTATTGGAATTTGTTGGTTCAAATTCTTTAAAAGATTCTACTTTATAAGACGTATTAATTGGTTCATCGATAATTAATTCTATATCTTGACCTAACTGATTACTATTAAAATTTCGAACATCATTTTTTAGCTTTATACTAAATAAGCTCGGTTTTTCATAAGGAAACGTTGCATGATTTAGATCAAATATTCCATTATAAAAACATTTGTATAAACTTGTAACATCCACTATATAAGACGTATTGTCTATTACTTTAGGCTTTTCATTTTTTTTAATTTCACAAGGTGCGCCTAAATCACATTCGCCAATTGCGCCAATCGTTGTTGTATTGATTACTCCAAAAAGCGCATTTTCATTTGATGCAAAAACGGGAGAACCTGAACTTCCTGAGTAAATATTTTGAAACTTAGCACTATATAAATTTTTCCAAAGCCAAATAAACTCTGAAATGTTTGAGGGGTTACCTAAATAATCTTCACTTTTTCTTAAAAACAAAGGATTTAAAAACCGAGGATATCCATATGTAATTAATTTTGAACCAATTAATGGAGCACTCGTGCTAATTTTTAGCGGCACCACACCTTTCTCTATTAACTGTTTATTACTTATATCTAATTGAACTATAGCTAAATCAATTCCTTTCATCGTACTGTATAATATTTTTTTCGTTTTTACTTGAATCTGCTTGTCCTCAGAAATTCCTTCTAACTTATTAAAAATTATAGTCGCATTTATCGATGTATTGGTATGAATTGCATTGTCCAAATAAAAATCACTCGTACAATGTCCATTCGTAATTACTATAGCTGGGGAGTCTGGATGCATGTTTGGGATTTCAATAAAGCTCGCAGTACACGACATAGGCCCTTCAAATAGTCCTATACCATTGAGCTTATCATTGTAATTGATGCTATTTTCTTCTTTAGTACAGCCATTTAAAAAAAGAACTATAATAAAAACAAAACTATATTTTTTGGCGTTTAAACTCATGTTTTAATATTTTAAGTACTTTTTATACTTTACTGCTTTTTTGAGTTTGACAAATACTCTTTAATTGCATTTATTTGATTTCTTGATAAATCAAATAAATAATCAGAACCAAAAACGGTCAAAACTAATTTTTTTTCGTATTTATCAAATCGACTTAACCAATATAAATTCACAATATGTTTCCTAAAATTACTTGCAAAAAAGAGATGATTGTCTAAAAATTTTTCTTGAACAAGATCTAAAAAGCTTTTTAATGGAATTTTAAATGTTTCATTTGATGAATTTGAAAAAACAATGTTAATCATTTTTTTATATGATTTTACAAAAACAATGTTGTCAATATTTAACTTGACCAAATCTCCGTTTACATTTTCGATATAAATGTATCTTTCTAGGTCAAAAGAGAATTTTTCAATATATTGACTTAAATAATTCGCATTTATGGCGTCGGTAGTTTCAAATTGAAATTGATTTATTATTTTTATTGAATTATTTAAAGATTCATTTTTAAGATTTTGCCAATGTATAAACTCTTCGATATTCAAAAAGGCTTCTTTATAGTTTTCCTTACTTTTATAATAAAGATAAAGCTCATTATAAATTTCTTCTTGCAAATACGTATACTTGTGTTTATTTGAATAATGCAATGCTAATTTTAAATAGAAAATCATTTTTTTTTCATTGTCCATGTCCTTAAAGGTATTAGACAAACAAAAACAAATTTCATACTTAAGTTTGTTAAAGCCTTTATTTTCAGACATTTCTAACGCTTCAAGTCCTAATTGAATTGATTCCGCGTATCTTTTTTTAATCCTATAGTAGGTTGTTAGATTGACTACCACGTCACAATAAAGTTGATCTTTTGTCAAATTATTATCTTCAAAATAAGATAATATTCCTTTTAATTGCAATTCTACAGAATCTGGAGGAGTGTATGTTTTTAAATACGCTGTAACTAAATTATTCGTAACAATATTCTTATAATTTATGTCTTTTCTATCGATATGATTAATCAAAACATCTTTCCATATAAAAATTGATTGATTATAACATCTTAAATTATAATAGAT
>JAFEIJ010000012.1 GCA_017495115.1 Chitinophagaceae bacterium
CTGCAACGCTTCTACCTAAAAAGCTCTGACCTTGACATATTGTTTGATTTATAGTGGAATTTGTTTTTGGATTGACCGATAAAACTAACGTTCGGATTGAGTCACAGCCCTTGCTGTTTACTCCAACTAACGTATCAATATAGGTACCAGAAACACTTCTGCCTAAAAAACTCTGTCCTTGACATATTGTTTGATTTATCGTAGATGTTGTTTTAGGATTAACTGTTAAAACTAAGGTTCGGATTGAGTCGCAGCCTTTACTATTTGCTCCAATTAACGTATCAATATAGGTGCCTGAAACTGTCTTACCCATAAATGAACTACCTTGACAAATAGATTGAAAAATTGTAACTAATGATTTTGGATTAGAATTTACAATTACAGAATCAATTAAAGAACTACATCCATTTTCTGTAATTTTCAATTTATATTTTCCTGATAGCTTAGCAAAAATTGAATTATTAATACTAATTATAGTGTCATTTCTTAACCATTGAGGTGTTCCAAAATTATAGACACTATTTAAATAAACACTATCTCCACTACAAAAAGATGTATTTCCTGCAATTTGCAAAATACCCGATGGTATATTTTTAACTATAACATTTAGAGGTGTTGACTCTTTTACACAACCATTATTGTTTGTAATTTGCACCTTATAAGCACCACTTATTTTAGCAATATAATTACTCATATTAGCACTAGGAATCAATGTATCATTTCGTTTCCATAAATAAGAAAATCCTGCTCCGGCATTTGCAGTTAACAAGACACTGTCTCCTTGACAAAATTCAAGAGATGAAGAATTATTTAATGTAACTGAAAATGGACTAAATATAGATAAATTAATTACTGCAGTATTAAAACTACATAATCCATTAACAATATTTACATAATAGCTTCCATTTTGATTAGTTGATAAGGTATTTGAAGTTGCACCAGGTATTATTGAACTATTTCTATACCATTGATACGTATTAGTAGATCCCATTGGAGCGATTAATACAGAGGGACTATCACAACTTGACACAGTTCCAGTTGGATTTGTTGTTATTGAGGATTGAAGAAACACGTTTGCTGAAGTGTCCGAGCATCCTGTTATTGTATTTGTAGCTTTCACATTATATCTTCCTACATTTGTAGGCAAACAAGATGTTCCTGTTGCATTGGATATAATCGTACCATTAAAATACCATTGGTATGTTGTATTAGAAGTATTAGGTGTGGTGATATTAAAACTTGAAGAAGCACAAACCAAAATAGTACCAGATGGCGATGTGGTTGGATTTGGCTTTTGATGAAATTTGACAAATATACTATCTGAATAGGATGTATTTCCTAATGTTCCTGTCACCTTATAAAATCCCTGATTACCCGGTATAAACTTAATCGTTTTATTTTTACTATTATCAAACCATTGTGGTACAAAACCATTTGGTCCCACATAGGTTAAGGTTAAGGAATCTCCTTGACAAATTGTAACAGAATCTCCTTGAGAAATTAAGTTAATACTACTATTTACTCCATACGGAAATACTACTTTTTTAAATAATGGTCCCCAATTATTATTGACATCTTTTAGTCTTATATTAAATAATGTAGGATTAGTTGTAGTTGTCCATAATGCATTATCGCGATACAATTGTTCTGTAATTCCATCAAAAGCAGAGTCTGAAACAAAAATTGGAGTTCCACTTCCTTCTCCTGGATCAAATGTACCAAAAAAATATTCCGCATTTGTTATGTTTATATTTCTTGATACAAAGCTATTAGAATTAACAAAACAGACTTTTTTAAACAATGGTCCCCAATTATTATTTGCATCCTTTAATCGTATATTCACCAAAAAAGGACTAGTAGAAAAACCTATTGTTTGAGTTCTGGCTATAATTGATTCTATAAGTTCATTAAAATTAGAATCTACTGCATTTATTGCTATTCCATTGCCTGCACCAGGATCAAAAGTACCTACAAAATATTCAGCACCCTTGATATTATATTGCGTATATCCATTATAAGCTAATAATAGTAGTATATATATTAAAACTTTTTTCATATATTTTTATTAATTTCTATGGTATCCTTTAGCCTTTATATCAACAGGTTGATTTGGAAACAAGTCCGTAGGCATCTCTATATCAAAAATAAATGCCTTGCCATTAGAAGGATTAAATGTAGGATTATAATTTAAAATACTATATGGCCCTCCCGTTCTCCCTCTATCATTAATAGTAAGATTAATGTCATAATATTCGTGATTAGGATTACCCGCATTTACAATAGTTGTTGTATCTCCAATTATTCTTGTCAGTACTAAAGGCTGCGAACCTGTAGGAACTGAACATAATAAATCTATTCCATTATATGTCCATTTAAAAAATCCAGAAATATTAGGATCTGGAAACACACTAGCATTAGAAGATGAATACCAAGTAAGTGGCCAACCACAGCTACCAGCTGTAATACCCGAATTATAATTAAGTTGCGGACAGGTTATAGGTAAGCCTTGAGGAATATTTAAAACACCATTAAATAGATTTGAAGAAAATTCAAAATTATATCCTGGTGCATTTCTAGCTGCTACTAACAAATATGAATTATTAATAAAATCATTATTTGCCACTAAGTTTTTTTGTGACAAATTTAAATTCCAAAGATAAATATACAATTTATTTATTAGATTATTAGCTATTATTGTTGAATAATCATCATTTCTGTATTCTAAAATATTAAGTATTGTATCTGCTATAATTGAAATTTTATTATTATTTAAATTTAAGTTAGGTTCATCAAGGACATATAAGTCATTTGTTTTTGAAACGACAAAATTTCCGAATTTAAAAGTCGTAGTCGCAGTCATAGAAGACCTAAGACAATTTAATTCATAATAATTTTGATCAATAGATAGGTTTGTCATTTTACAATCAATTATGTTTATCTGTGCTCTATTATTTGCAACACCTCCTGTAATTGCATTTGAAGAAATAGAATATATTCCAAGATTAAAACCGAGTATCGATAATTTCATACCAGGAAACCCTGCAATTGTCATATTACCATTATAATTAATTGTAGTACCTGCCGTTTGAGATAATAAAATCAATGATTTATTTAAGGTAAGTGTAGGTTCATTATATGTACCAGGTTTTATTACAATCCTATCTCCATTGGCTGAAGCAGACACAGCAGATGTAATTGTAGTAAACATAGTAGTTCCATTTCCACTTGATAGCGCAGGATCTACCAATCTATCTATTCCAAATAATTGGGTAGCTGAAAGGTAAAATAAAAAAGCGATTATTTTTTTCATAATGAATTAATTTATATTATTTTGTGATAAAAAATTAGTATGAGTTTCAAGATTGTATAGCCCAAATCGATATTGACCTCTTTCAAGAGGTATGATCCTACTAGACTCATTACGTGTCTTAAATAAAAAGTGAACATCCTTTACTTTAAAGGAAATGTTTTTAGCGTTTTTTAGCATTAGAATATAATCATCGTGATTTATTCCTACAGCTTTCAAATCCTGACATACCTGTTCTTGAGTTTTTGGTAAAGGTGATTTTAGTCTTTTTACATTATCTATATAGCCTACATAATAGCATCCAGGCTCTATACTTTGGTTGTTGTTACAAATTTTTGTATACAAATACAATCTATCAATAAAATCAATATTTCTATTTTTATTATTAAATGCCTCTATAAAACCAAAGCATTCTTTTTCAGGATTATGTTTGTTAGATACACAGTCTTCAAACAACCATTCTTCCCATCCAAAATGGTTATGTGCTTCATACAAGTTACTTGTTGAATCACCTACACCAGACTTACCATCAACACCAGATGGTTTTTCCCAATTATTAAAATTAGGAGTTAATCTTGTGAAATATTTTGTTTTATGATTTTTCATATATCTTTTATTTTGATCTCGCCTTGATTTTTAATACATTATTTTGTCTATTTAGTCTTAAAAAAGTAGACAAAAAATATAATATTATTAATCGAAAGCAAAATTATAAGAAATAAATTTGTTAAAAAACTCTAAAAATGGAACATTATGTGCCGATATTCGGGAAATTTTGTATATTTGTGAAATAAATACCATTATATGGACCGTAATTTAATAGCAGTAGAAGCCATCAAGAGGCTTCGAAAAGAAAAAAAAATCTCACTACAAGACTTAGCGGACCTTACACATAAATCTAAATCAGCTTGGGCTAGAAAAGAGTCTGGCGATGTAGAAATCACTTTAAATGAAGCAGAGGAAGTTGCTCAATTACTCGGAACTGATTTTAGCTCCTTGACCAATGCAGGTGTAGTTATTAACAACAATAACTCGGGAAATTTTGTAAGTAATGGCATGAATCCGTCTCTTAATTTACAATTAACAGATGAGCAATTTAAGGAGTTTTCAAATATATTTAAAGAAAAAAAGAGGCAATAAGAATTCTATCTTTATTGTAAATAAATAATTTATTTTAAATAATACAAATCATAATAAAGAGAAAAAAACTAATAAAAGTACTACATAACAAAAAAAGGAACCTCTTTCGAAGTTCCTTTAAAGTATTTTTAAAATTTTGGATGATTAAGCATCTAAAGCGGCTGCTCCGCCTACAATTTCCATAATTTGGTTGGTAATCGCTGCTTGACGCGCTTTATTATACTCAATCTGTAGCTTTTTAATAAGATCTCCAGCATTGTTTGTTGCGGCATCCATCGCGACCATTCGAGCGCCATGTTCTGAAGCATTATTATCTAAACAATATCTAAAGAACGTTGTTTTTAAGATTTTTGGAATTAATTCTAATAACAAATCTTCCTTACTTGGTTCAAATATATAATCCGCATTCGATTGACTAGCTTTTACCGTTTCTTGTTTTTTAGCAATAGGTAAAAACGTTTCTTGAGTAAACTCTTGTACCGCAGCGTTTTTGAATTTAGCGTAAACCACTTCAATCGCATCATATTCTTTTGCTAAATAACTTTCCATTAAAAAAGTCGCTACTTTTGACGCATTTTCAAACGTTAAGTTATAAAATAGTTCCCAAAATGTTGTATCGCATTTTATTCCTAGTCGACCAAACGTTTCCATCGATTTTTTACCGATTGGTAATACGGTAATCTTTTGGTCTTGGTGTAAATGAGGATATTTTTGGTGAATCAATGATTTTGCGGATTTGATCAAATTGGAGTTAAAACCACCACATAATCCTCTATCCGAGCTCATAACGATAACCAAAACCTTTTCGATAGGTCTCACTTCATTATAACCCATTTGCAATTCGTTGAGGTCGGTGCTTTGCATGATATTTGACAAAACATCTTGCAATTTATCGCTATACGGACGCATCGTTGTAATACGGCCCGTTGCTTTTTTTAATTTACTTGCCGAAACCAACTTCATCGCTTTCGTGATTTGTTGCGTTGATTTTACGGATTTAATTCGATCTCTAACTTCATTTAATGCTGCCATCGGATAACTTAATTATGTATTAAAATTAATGGAGCGCAAATATAAAATAAAAAAAACAAAAAAAACGAGTTTTGATTACTATCGTTTTTTTGAATATCTTCCGATTTGCGCTTTATTTTTACTTAATAAGGTGTTCTATCGCTCTTTCTTGGATTTCTATTTGAATATGTTGTGAAAATTCCTCTAAAGGCATTGAGCCCACATCGCCTTTGCCATGAATACGAACGGAGACTTTTCCTTCATCGATGTCTTTCTGACCAATGACAATCATATAAGGCACTTTCATCATTTCGGCATCACGAATTTTCTTCCCTATTTTTTCATTGCGCTCATCCAATTTTACACGAACGCCAGTTTCTTTCAAGTGATGTAAAATGGTTTTTCCATAATCCATGAATTTATCTGAAATTGGCAAAATAGCAACTTGCTGGGGTGCCAACCACGTTGGGAAATTTCCAGCAAAGTGCTCAATCAAAAAGGCAATATAACGCTCATGCGTTCCTAATGGCGCTCGATGAATAATCAAAGGCGTTTCATCTTCGTTATTGGCGTTTTTAAATGTTAAACCAAATTTATTTCCTGAGTTAAAATCCACTTGATTGGTAGATAAGGTAAACCATCTTCCAATTTGACTTCGCATTTCTACATCAATTTTAGGGCCATAAAAAGCGGCTTCGTCAGCGACTTCTTCAAACGGAACTCCCGAATTAATAAGGACTTCGCGTACCATTTCTTCAGTTTCTTTCCATAATTCAGGCGCATTGATATATTTTGAGCCCAATTTACTCGGCTCATGCAGCGATAAACGCATTTTATAACCATCCGAAGCAATACCAAATAATTTAAAATATTTTAAATACATAGCATTTACCTTTTTAAACTCTTCGGCAAATTGTTCTTTGGTACAATAAATATGGGCATCGTTCATATGAAGACTGCGCACACGCATCAATCCCATTAACTCACCACTTTGTTCGTAACGATAACACGTGCCATATTCCGCAATACGATACGGAAGATCTTTATAACTTTTTGGAATGGCATCAAAAACCTTATGGTGATGCGGGCAGTTCATCGCTCGCAAATAATATTTGGTCCCATCAATTTCCATTGGAGGAAACATACTGTCTTCGTAATATGGCAAATGCCCCGAAGTTAAGTACATTTCTTCTTTGGCGATATGTGGCGTAACCACTCGGTGATAACCGTCAGCATCTTCGCTTTCTTTAGCTAACTTTTCAAGTTCTTCGATTATAATGCCTCCATTTGGAAGCCACAACGGAAGTCCTTGACCCACCATATCGTCAAAAGCAAAAATTTCAAGTTCTTTTCCTATTTTACGATGATCTCTTCGTTTAGCTTCTTCAAGCATTTCAAGATAGGCATCTAAATCCACTTGTTTAGGGAATGTAATGCCATAAATACGCGTCATCATTTGATTTTTTTCATCACCACGCCAATACGCGCCCGCAATGCTCATCAATTTAATCGACTTGATATAACCGGTATTTGGAATATGTGGACCTCTACACAAATCGGTAAAAGCACCTTGCTGATAAAATGTAATTTGACCATCCGTCAAATCTTCCAATAATTCTAATTTATAAGGATCTTGTTTTTCCGAAAAATAAGAAATGGCATCTTTTTTGCTTACTTCCGTTCGGATAAACGGACTTTTGGCTTCTACCAATTGGCGCATTTTCTTTTCGATTGCAGCCAAATCTTCGCTACTAATGGCTTTACCGCCTAAATCGATATCATAATAAAAACCATTTTCGATTGGAGGACCAATTCCAAATTTAGTATCTGGATAAATAGCTTCTAACGCTTCGGCCATCAAATGTGCCGAACTATGCCAATAGGTTTCTTTTCCTTCTTTATCTTCCCAGGTAAAAAGCTTTAGCGTGGCATCGGTATCAATCGTTCGGGTTAAATCCCATTTTTGGCTATTGACTTCGGCTACTAAAACTTTTGAAGCTAAACCGTGGCTGATACTTTTGGCAATATCCATCGGGGATATACCCGCTTCATACTCACGAACGCTTCCATCTGGAAAACTAATCTTTATCATTTTTTTAGGTTTAAAAGTGCAAATATACACAAATTAAGGTCTTTAGCAATAATATGTTATTGGAAAAGAATTACCTAATATTATGAAATATTTTAAAATTTATTCCTTTTCTAACAACTTTTTTAAAAACTCTATTTCATTTTTTAAAAAATAATTTTCATTTTGAAGCGTTTCAATAAGTTTATTTGACACCTCTTTGTTTTCTGAATGAAAATGTTCAATTTGCTGAATTGTAATTTCAGATGAGTGTTTATTGTCATTTTGTTGACAATGATTATTTCGTACTGGTAGGTTTAAAATTTCTTCAATTGGGGCTTCTAAAAAATCAGAAATTAGTAAAAATCGTTCTAGAGTTAGTTTAATTTCATTCCTCTCGATTTTAGTATAAGTTGAAGGTTCAATTTTTAAAAAATTTGCGATACTGTCTTGTGATATGCCTTTATTTTTTCGTATTGTTTTTATTTTATTCAGTATTTCTTCCATTTTACGAACTATTTATACCGCAAAAATAACTATTTTACACTAATAGGACTTTTTTATTTTGATTTTTCTTTGCAACTTTGACTTAGAAAAAACAACATAAAACGCTAGGAACAAAATAATACAAAATAACCGGGATTTTTTATTATTTTTGTGCAGTTGGGTAAAATGTTAATTTTCTCAGAAGGAGATTCTGTAAAAAGCTTAGGGGACGAGAAAACTACAGCCCTATTCTGATTCTAGAGC
>JAFEIJ010000011.1 GCA_017495115.1 Chitinophagaceae bacterium
AATTTTAGGTTATGACTGCTAAGATACAATTGGTCATTTTTTATTTTATCTATGAAATTGAGATTGATAATGTTGGAACGATTGAGTCTAAAAAAAATATTATAATCCAAATCTAAACCTTCGGAGAGTTTTTTCATATTCATAGATATAGTATGATGGCGAGTTTCAGTGGCAATATATATGTCAGAATATGAACCATTTCCTTTTATTGCCACTATATCTTCTTTCTTTACTTTTTGGTGTGATTTATTGATGGGCAGCAATACAACTTCTTGATATACACCATTTTCAAATTCTCTATCCCTTTGATTTCCAATCATCAATTTCGACTTAAATACCAACTCTGGAGTTCGAACAGCTTTCATCATATAGCTGCAATTTCCTATGATATTCATTTTATGTAGCATCTTCTCATTAGTGTCGCCAGTGATAAACATAATAGGAACATTTGAAGTTTTACGTACATATTCGGCAAAATCAAGTCCGTTTAAACTATCATGTTTAAGCGTAATATCAAGCAATACAATATCAAAAATCATACTATCAAATGTAGATTTGGCCTTCGAATACCTTTCGGCAAGCATAGGCATTTCAAAGCCTGCCTCTAATAAAGCTTCTTTAAACTCGGTAGCGGTTATCAACTCATCTTCAACTATTAGCACCTTTGGTTTCATTATAAACACAATTTAGTGTAAACTTCAATCCGTTATCATATTCGAACTTAAAATCGGCATGTAATTCCATTGATTTTAAACTAATAAGGCTCAACCCAAATGATTTAGAATTTGTGTAAAAGTCTTTTTCAAAAATAAGTAAGTTAGAGTTTTTGCCATTATCGTTATATTTAAAGCTTAGTTCAGCATCAATTAAGGAAAATACGACTTGAACTTGTGGGTTAGGATTGTCAAATCCAAAAGCATATTTGAAGCTATTAGTTAATAATTCGTTCAAAATGATACCAAGATGCAAGGCTAAGTTCGGGTCAATTGTAATATTTTGAATGGCGTAGGATTTTTCGATAGGTATTCTAAAAATAATCTCTGTTTTTTCTACTATCTGTTGAAAAAAATCATCGACTTTGATTTCCGTAGAATCATTTGCATTATAAAACATTTGTTGCAGAACGCTCATTACAGTTATTCTCCCCTGCATTTCCTCTAAAGCCTCTTTCAAATCAGGGTTTTTGATACGATTAACCTGTAATCCTATCAAACTCGAAATCAATTGTAGATTATTCTTTACTCGGTGGCTTTGTTCTTTTATAAGAAGCTCATTTTTATGACTTAATTTAAAATACTTTTTTGCAAGTTTTCTGTTCTTTTTATTTATTAAAAAAAGTATAAAACCCAACATTAATATCAAAGTTCCAACTGTGTATAAAACATAGAACAGTCTGTTGTTAGTTTTCAATACTTGAGCCTGAAGCAAAAGCTCTCTTTCTTGGCTTTTACTAACAGCTGCAATATCTAAAGAACTGAGGTTTAGTGCTAAATCACTCTCTTCAGCAACATGTATTTCATTTTGTAGTTTGGCATATTCTGCCAGTTTTTCATAAGCCATCTGCCAGTTTTTCTCAGCCTTAAAAATCTCAATTTCCGCCAAATTTCTCTCTACTCGGTAAGTTATAAATTGGTCATTTTTAGATTTGGCCAGAAAATTTTTACCCAATAAAGCTCTCGCTTTTTCGGGCTGCCCAATTCGGGCATAGCACTCGGCCATAGAAGCATGCAAACCATTATATAATCGCTCGTAATTATACTTTTTCATGTACACTTTCGAGCGTTCATAAGACTCTAAAGCGGCTTTAGGGTTACTATCTTTTAAAATATTCCCCTTAATCCTATATAAAAAAATATATTCTATTTCAAGGTCATTGTTTTTTGCAAAAGCTAACATTTCATCAAAGTTTCGAAGAGACTCCTCTGGTGATTTTTTCAAATGTTCATAATTAAACGCAACCTTAAACAAATAGCTAGAAATAATTCCTTTAGCCAATCCGTATCTTTTAAAAATACCCAAAGCACTATCAGCGTAGACAATCGTCTGTTTAAAATCCTTTTTTACCGCTTCATTTTCTGCCATTCTCTGATACATTCGGCCATAATCAAAATGCTCATTTAATTCTCTGTAGATAGGTATTGCCTTTCTATACCATGCATTTGAAAAAATATAATTGCCCAAACCTGCCTCATTTTTACCCATTTGATAATAGCCTTCTGCCATTTTTAATGAGTCTTGATCGGTAATGGCTTTTGTAAGGAAGTTATATACATCTCTTTTTCTCTCCAACTCTAAAGGTAGCTTCGACTGACCAAAGCTACTTACAGCAAATACGCACAAAAATACCAAGGCTATAGATTTCATATTATACTGTAGGCGATTATTCACTACGAAAATAGAAATATTTCTACTTCTAATTTCCAAAATATCTACATGTTTTTTGTAAAAGTCATTTCACAAAAAATAAAGGCGGTTTCACAAAAAACGCCGAATAATTATTGAAAAAGTCTTTA
>JAFEIJ010000024.1 GCA_017495115.1 Chitinophagaceae bacterium
ATTTTCAATGCTTTGTATATTTTTAATAATTATTATTCACATTTCTTTTATTTGCCAACTGAATGGTTTTCAACGCAAATACGGCATTTTTGATAACATTTTGCCTAATTTTTCGTTGCAAATGAGCGTTTTAACAAAATCTACTACAAAGGTCTAAACAATTCTCTTACTAAAAAAATTTCCTGTATTTTGTTGTTTTCGTTTAAAAGCGTTTTCTTTGCAGTCGTTTTTCACCAAACTACAGTTCAAAATGTCAGCAATTGCAACTAAAGTAACGCAAATTATCGTTGAGAAACTCGGCGT
This sequence comes from Chitinophagaceae bacterium, assembly GCA_017495115.1. Taxonomy (GTDB): domain Bacteria; phylum Bacteroidota; class Bacteroidia; order Chitinophagales; family JADJOU01; genus CHPMRC01. The sequence goes on from JAFEIJ010000024.1 coordinate 304, forward strand.
TGATGTATCGGAAGTAACTCCAGAAGCTTCATTCACAAATGACTTGGGAGCGGATTCACTCGACACCGTAGAATTGATAATGGAATTTGAAAAAGAATTTAATGTCTCTATTCCAGACGACCAAGCAGAAAATATCCAGACCGTAGGTCAGGCTATCACTTACTTGGAAGAAAATTCTAAATAAGTATTCTTATTACCGAGTACCGAGTATCGAGTTTGGTTTGCTTAAATTTCTTTGCATATTTATCCACTCCGAACCCGGTACTACGAACTCTGTATTCTTTTACTTTGACAAAAAACATTTACACTTTATGGCATTTAAACGAGTAGTTGTAACAGGATTAGGAGCATTAACACCTATCGGTAATACGGTAGAAGAATTTTGGCAAGGGCTATCAACTGGAAAAAGTGGAGCGGCTACTATTACCAGATTTGATGCAAGTAAGTTTCGAACGCAATTTGCCTGTGAAGTAAAAAATTTCGATGTTACGAAGTATATTCCTCGTCAGGACGCTCGTAAGATGGATTTATTCACCCAGTTTGCGATGATAGTTGCTGACGAAGCCGTCAAAGATTCGGGCATTGATTTAGAAAGTATTAACAAAAACAAAGTTGGAGTAATATGGGGCTCAGGTATTGGCGGATTGAAAACTTTTGAAGAAGAAGTTATCAATTTTTCTAACGGCGACGGAACTCCAAAGTTCAATCCATTCTTTATTCCAAAAATGATTGCAGATAGTGCTTCTGGCCAAATCTCAATTAAATATGGTTTCCGTGGACCCAACTACATCACGGTTTCTGCTTGTGCTTCAACTAATAATGCAATCATTGATGCCTTTAACTATATTCGTTTGGGTAGAATCAATCTTTGTGTTTCGGGTGGCTCAGAGGCAGCCGTAACCCAAGCAGGTATTGGTGGATTTAATGGTCTTCGTGCCATGTCTGAAAGAAACGATGACCCGTCAACAGGTTCTCGCCCTTATGACAAAGATCGTGATGGTTTTGTACTTGGCGATGGCGGAGCGGCATTAGTTTTGGAAGAATATGAACACGCGGTAGCTCGTGGAGCAAAAATCTATTGTGAGATTATCGGTGGAGGTTTCTCATCAGATGCTTATCACATAACAGCTCCACATCCAGAAGGCGAAGGTGCCTATTTATCAATGGTTGATGCTCTTGATGATGCTGGAATTAAACCTGAAGAAATTGACTACATCAACACGCATGGAACATCAACACCACTGGGTGATCCTCAAGAAATCAAGGCAATCGAAAGGTTATTTGGCGACCATGCTTATAAAATGAGTATTAGCTCTACCAAGTCTATGACAGGCCACTTACTCGGAGCAGCAGGTGCTGTTGAGTCGGTAGCAGCTATCTTAGCGATTCAACATCAAATTGTTCCACCAACAATTAATCTCTTCAATATTGATGAATCAATTGACCCTCGAATAGATTTGACACCAAATGTTGCAAAAGCTCGAAAAATAGACGTAGTTTTGAGTAATTGTTTTGGTTTCGGTGGGCATAATGCTACCTTGATATTTAAGAAAATTTAATTTCGAATTCGTGTTGACGGTAGTAAGCAATTCTTTTTGGGAGCTTTTCAAATCTGATTCTAAGGAACGCAGGTTTAGAAAATCGGTGGAGCAGATAATTGGTGCTAAACCAGGAAATCCGTTGCTTTATCAGCTTGCTTTCAGACACACGTCTGCATCGAAAGAAACAAATATTGGCGGTTTTAGAGAATCAAACGAAAGACTCGAATACCTCGGTGATTCGGTTTTAGGAATGATTGTAGCTGAATACCTCTTCAAAAAATATCCTTTTAAAGATGAAGGTTTCTTGACCGAGATTCGTTCTCGTATCGTAAACCGTGAATCTTTAAACATTTTAGCACGTAAGATAGGTTTAGAGCGACTCATTGAGTTCGATGGACAAAGAGTCGCTCACAACCGAACTTCTATGTATGGCGATGCCATGGAAGCCTTAATCGGTGCAATTTACTTGGATAAAGGTTTTCGTTTTACGAAAAAATTTATTTTGAAAAAACTTATCGCTAACTACTTCGACCTTGATACGGTCATTCAAACAAATACAAACTACAAAAGTATTCTACTAAGCTGGTCTCAACAAGAGGGAAAAAAGGTTTCGTTCGATATTATCCAAGAAAATGGTAAACACCACTCTAAAGAATTTGTAGCACAAGTTTCGGTCGATGGCGAAGCTGTGAGTAAGGGTGGGGGATGGAACAAAAAGAAAGCTGAACAAGAAGCCGCTCGTAGAGCTTGCGAAGCTTTGGGTGTGAAATCGTAATAAGAGATTACATAGCCATACGTGCTTTTACAACAAAATTTATCTATTGGTAAATTGAAGATGCTCTCACAACCCTCTTTTCGATTGGTAGTGACAGAAAGATTCTTTCACTCAAAATCGTTGAAGAAAATCGAATTTATCATTTATCTGCTGTCAAACACTACTATTTAGGAATACGTAGCTGTAAATTTGCTAATTCAAAACCAACTGCTTAATTTTAAGAACTTTCAAAGAAACAAAGTAAGTCTTTCAAAAATTTTAAAATTCAACTTTCTAAAACAATGAAAAAAATAATGGTTTTAGCACTTGTTGCTTATAGCACATTTGCCTATGCCCAAAAAGGCAAAACAGTAAACTTATTTGATGGCAAAACTACCACTGGTTGGCATACTTGGCACGAAACTACGGTAAAAGGCTGGCACGTAATGGATGGCGTATTATTGACACAAGGGGGAAATGGCGATTTAGTAACCGATAAAGAATACGAAGACTTTGAGTTAACTTTTGAATTCAAGGCCGCTCCAAAAGGCAATAGTGGTGTAATCTATAAAGTTTTGGAAACTCCGGAAGCAACTGCCTCGTATATGTCAGGGCCAGAGTACCAAATCATTGATGATAAGAACTATCCTTCGCCAATTAAAGATGTGCAGAAAACCGCTGCCAATTATGACATGCAAGTGCCTGCCGACTTATCAGTTGTAAAGCCAGCAGGACAATGGAATACGGGTAAAATCATTGTAAAAGATAACCACGTTGAACATTGGCTGAATGGCAAGAAGATGGTTGAATACGAATACGGTAGCACCGATTGGCAAATGATGGTGGCCAAAAGTAAATTTGCCAAGGCGGAGTTTGCAAAAGCCCATCCAAAAGGTAAAATTGCTCTTCAAGACCACGGAGATATGGTTTCGTTTAAGAGTATCAAGATAAAAGAATTATAATAAAAAAGGAGAGCCGTTAAACGCTCTCCTTTTTTATTAATCTATAAATTTTAACGTGATACTTAATGAACTTATGAGAAACCAACTTTAGCATTTTGTTTTTTTGATTATTTATGTTTCTTAATTTACATAAATTTCTCCATTAATTTTAATCGTTTTATTGTTCCTCTCAACAAGTCTTGCCAAGTATAAATTAATATTGGCAAAACAATAAAACTTAAAATATTATAATAAAGAGCTTCCTCTAAATCAAAATGGATAAGGTGCATTATGGCTCTTGTAATTCCACAACCATAACATTCAATATCCAATAACATCACTGACAAACAAACTGATTTTCCGTTATCAAAAAAATTCGCTGGTAAAATTAGTAATGTTATTGGAATAAGTATTAAAAGTATTAACTTAATATATTGTATTAATTTCATTAAAGCTTATCAGTGTATGAACCATCTTTTGGACCTAACTTACCTGTTGCAATATTTATAATGTCAATTAAAGCCCAAATTCCACATCCACCTGCTGTTAACAATTGGATAATACCGTATTTTGTATATCCCAAGTAAAAACGATGTATTCCTAATCCACCAAGAAATATTGCCAAGAGTAAAGCAACCAACTGACTTTTTCCTTCTTCGGCAGGCTTATTTGTTTTCTTTACTACTTTCTGCAATTCCTTTTATTTCAAGACTTGAACAAATGTCATTTTCTTGCCCGTAATTTCTTTTATTTTATTCGGCGACAAAGCTAAAATTTCATTTCGAGTCGATTGTTTCATTTCTACAACTTCTTGCGAAATATCATTTGAAACTGACTGTACTTCTAAAACCGTTGCGATTGCTGATTCTTCGGAAGAGGCTAATAAATTAGGAGCGGCAATCTCTGAAGAAGCTATCTGCGATTCTTCTACTTGTGAAGCAGATACTTTAACCTTCTTTTTGTGTGCAAAGTTTTCAACTTTACCTTGTTGAACATAACCATATTGTTTTTGATGACAATTGGTAAAAGAAAAAGTTACAAGAATTGTTAAGATAATAGATAATGTTTTTTTCATCGATTTTGGAACGTTTTAATAGTGAATAATTTATTTATGTTTGATTTGCAATATACTATCAATTTTAAATTTGTAAAAATTTTTCAATTATTTTTCATAAAACATTTACTTTTCGGTCTTTTTTTTTCATTTTGAAAATGGAAAAAAAATTTCAACAAAAAAACCTAATTTATTCTATCGCTGAATACTTTTTTGAATTTCTCAACCTTTGGTTTTACTACCATCTGACAGTAAGGATTATGACCATTCAGATTAAAATAATCTTGGTGATAATCTTCAGCCTTGTAGAAAATACTCACTTCCTCGAAAGTAGTGACGATTGGAGCGTCAAAAGCCCCCGACTGAATTAAATCATTTTTAATGTTTTCAGCAATTTGTTTTTGAGAAGCATCATGATAAAATACTGCCGAACGATATTGCGTGCCTACGTCGCCACCTTGACGATTGAGTGTAGTAGGGTCGTGGGTTTTCCAAAAAACTTCCAATAACTCCTCAAACGAAATGATATTAGAATTATAGGTAATTTGACAAACTTCGGCGTGACCCGTTTGGCCTGTACAAACCTCTTTATACGTAGGGTTTTTGATTGTACCTCCCATATAGCCAGATTCTACTTTTTCAACACCTTTTAGTTTTTGAAATACAGCCTCAACACACCAAAAGCAACCTGCGGCTAGCGTAGCGACGCTATTGGTTGCTACTTCCTTATTTTCTACCTTTACATTTTCTTGATTCATTTTCTTAACTTTGTTTTTTTACGACTTGAACAATGGACAAATATCCAAAAAACTGCAATGCAATTAGTTGGACATTGTAATTCTTTTTAACAATATACTTTTGGGTTATGTTTCCTTATTTTCACATTTTTTAATTAATTGTTTAAGAAATCATCATGCTACATTAAGTAGCAAAAACTACAAACTGATGAAGAAAATAGATATTGACGCCTTTAAATTTAATGGTAATGGTAAGTTTTCGATTAGGAAATCTCAGACCAAAATTACTGATTTTTATGATGATAAAGAAGATTATGAAATTGCTTTAAAGTCGATTCAATCCGAACTTGACGAGCTACAAGAAAAAATGTTTGCTCACAATAGATATGGTTTACTTGTTATTTTTCAGGCATTGGACGCGGCTGGAAAAGATGGGACTTTGAAGGCTGTGTTTTCGGGAGTAAATCCACAAGGAATGAAGTTTTATTCTTTTAAGCGTCCAACCGAAACCGAGCTTGAACATGATTATCTTTGGCGAACAAATATGCATTTGCCCGAACGTGGAACAATTACGGTTTTTAACCGTTCTTACTATGAAGAGGTTTTGGTCGTAAAAGTTCATCCAGAAATACTTTTAAATACGCAACGACTTCCCACTCAAATTTCTGACAACTTAGAAAAAATTTGGGAACACCGATACGAGGATATTGCTAATTTGGAAAAATATCTTAATCGAAATGGAATTCAAGTTGTGAAGTTTTTTTTGAATGTTTCAAAAAAAGAGCAGTCGGAAAGATTAATTGAAAGAATTGAAGACCCTTCAAAAAATTGGAAGTTTGAGGAACAAGATGTAAAGGAAAGAGAATTTTGGAACGACTACCAAAAAGCATACGAAGATGCCATCAATGCTACCTCGACCGAGCAATCTCCATGGTATATTATCCCAGCCGATGACAAAAAAAATATGCGATTGATTGTTGGGAGTATCCTCTCCAAAAAGCTAAAATCACTAGATATGGATTATCCAAAATCTGATGCAGCAAGACAAGAAACTCTTAAAGGAATGATTGAAAAAATTTTATTACAAAACAAAATTTAATGTCGCCTTAAAACAATATAAATAACAAATTACGATATTCTCAAATTGTTTTCTTTTTGATATTAATTATAATTACAAGTAAATTGTGTTTTTTTATAGTTTATTTATTTATAAAATTTCACAAATTTATACATTTTAGATACTTTATTAGTCAATTTAATTGTCATTTAGTTATATTTTTGATTTTTAAGAGTATTTTTAAAAAATGCTTAAATCAATAAAAACCTAAAATCGATAATAATAATGTTATTAATATTGTAAAGTTTAGTTTAAGAATTTTAAAAAAACACAACTATTCATTCGCATTTAAACAAAATAAAAAATTTATTACGACACAAACAGATAGTTTTTTGACTAGGTTTTGCCACAAAAGAAAAGAGATGAGAGACGGTTAGCATAATTAATTAAATGCTCGCTATCAACAATTTAATGTATGTTGAATTATCGTTTTATATTGTCCTTTTACTCAAGTATGTTATTTATAATTTATTAAAAAAATTCATCAAATTTCTGTTTTTCATATATTTCTAAACATTAGAAACAATATTGAAAGTCGTTTTTTACATTTGTATCATAATTAGCAGGACGCAGAATTCTATCTGCGTCCCTTTCGTATTTATAAAAGCATAATTAAAGTGAAAGCTCACGATTTATTAAAGATTTACGAAGAGGATAGTTTTATCAAAACACTTCTTGAAGAAATAAAATTAAAAAAGAATCTTTACATCAAAGGTCTTTCAGGTAGTTTAGATGCCATCATTGCTGCGGTCAATTATAAAATAAATCCACAACACAATATCTTTATTTTAAGTGATAAAGATGATGCGGCTTACTTTTATAATGATTTACAAAATTTATTGGGTGAAGAAAATGTATATCTTTTTCCGATGTCATATAAAAAACCATATTTATATGAAGAAATTGATAATGCAAATGTACTTCAACGTTCGGAGGTTTTGAATCAACTCAACAACGAAAAGACCAATTTACTAATCGTTACTTATCCAGAAGCTCTTTCAGAAAAAGTAATCAACAGAAAGTCATTGATTGCCAATACGCTTCAAATCAAAATAGGAGAGAAGCTAGATGTAAGTTTTATTTCGGAGTTATTGATTTCGTACGATTTTGAAAAGACAGACTTTGTTTATGAGCCCGGTCAGTTCTCAATTCGTGGTGGTATTGTTGATATTTTTTCTTATGCATCCGAATTTCCTTGTCGTATCGAGCTCTTTGGCAATGACATCGATAGCCTACGCCTTTTCAATCCAGAGTCTCAATTGTCTCTTCAATCTGTCAATCAAATCAATGTAATTCCAGATGTTCAGAGTAAACTTATTCAAGAAACC
>JAFEIJ010000001.1 GCA_017495115.1 Chitinophagaceae bacterium
TAATAAAAGTGTAATATTTATAATTAGAATAATATCTTTATAAAAAATCATAGTATTTTTATTAAAATTGATAAAAACAATATTTAAAAAGTTTCTTTTTCTATATAATCTTTGATTTATTAAATTCTTTTAATTTTTTTTCTGTGTAAGGAAAAACCATTAGTAAAGGAATTATATAAATTCCAAGAATTATAAAGATTTTGTAATCAATAAATAAGTCAGTTATTGTATTTTGAAAAATGAAAGCAACTATAAAACTAAATATAGTAGATTTTATCATAAATTTTGAACTTACCGCTTTTGCAAAATTCCAATTTTCGATGTTTTGCATAGATTGATAGGTTCTGTATCCATAAAATGCATTAATACTTTTTGGTGGAAACTTAAAAAAAAGAAATGATACAATAAATAGTACTCCAAAAATAAAAATTATCGAAGTATTTAAAATTAATGTTTCCGGATTCATATTATACAATATTTTGTTCGATTTCTGAAAGAACAAGGATCGCTTTATTATAATTTGATTCTAATTGCTGTTGATCATTTTGTGTATATAATCCCATTTCGCAATCATCGATTAATTCTATAAATGATGCTACACTTGTTTTAGGAACTCCTCTTGAGATTAATTTTTCAGAAATATTTTCACGATTCAGTTCAGATGTATTCATTTTTAGTTTTAAGGAAATATATTGCCATATCGAATGTGTCATTTCATTGTAATATTGACTTTTTTGATTGGTATCTAAGTATTTTTTTGCTTCTTTTAAATGTACTTGAAGTTTCTTCTGAATTTCTTTATCTGAAATTGATTTGTCGGATTTTTTTGAGGTTAAAAATATGGATAATAAAAATAAAATACCAGGAATTGATGAAGCTAATATAAATGTATTGAATGATAATGGTTCCGCATTTCGCTCTATTTTTGAACTTATATCTGTGAAAGCTTTTTTAGTTTTAGCTAGATTTTTATCATTTCCTTTAAAAGGTGTTGGTTTTCCAGTTACTGTAAATTCAATAGTTTCGGATTTTAATGTAATATATTTTTTTTGATTGGGATCAAAATAGGAAAACTCAACAGCAGGGGTTTTGAAATTACCTGGCATATGCGGAATAATCGTATATTTCCAGTTTTTATTTCCTTTAAATATCGGGTTGGATTCATAGTTTTCAGAAAGTTCAGGGTCAAAAACTTCAAAATCTTCCGTCCATTCATGATTTGGTTTATCAAAAAGAGGTAAGTTTCCCTTTCCGTTGATTGCTAAAGTAAATTCAAGCGCTTCATCGGTTTTTAAGTTCTTTTTATTCGAAAACGTTTCAAATTGGTATTGTCCTACTGCGCCACTAAAAGATTTTGGAGCGTCTTCGGGTAAAGGAAGCACTTCTACTTTTACCGTACCACTTGTAAATTTATGTTCAATTTGTTTGTATTCAATAGGATTAAAGCCGCCTCGCATCATTTCTTCCATTTGCATTTGCATAAGTTCAAATAAATCGCGTGGCTGTCTTTGATTTCTTTGTGGCGTATTTACTTGAACAGGAACTAAAGCGGTTGTTTTCATATTCAAAGGTGTAATTTCCAAAATACCCGCTTTTGTCGGAAAAAGAATCATTTTCTTTATTTCAACTACAACAAATTCTTTTCCATTGATGATTTCTTTTTTTAATTCTAATTTTTCGGGCAACTTAATATCCTGACTCCAAAATCCATTAAAATTCGGCACTTTTTCGGCTTCAAAATTCATACTATTCACCGAAGTGTAAATTTTTACAGAAGCATTGATTTGTTCACCAACATATACTTTATTTTTATCTAATACAATTCGAGCAAAAATATCCTTTTTTAAATCAATATTTTTTGGAGCAACGGATTGGTTCGGTGTTTGTTGGTTTCGATTTGTGCCTCTTTGAGGTGGCATCATAGAGCCAAAAGGATCGTAAGGGTCAAAGAAAGAAGCAAAAGGATCCATTGGGTCAGGTTGTTGAACTTGTTGGCGAGGTTTTGAGCCAGCTTTAACTACTTCTATTGGTATGGGTTGACTTTCTATAATTTGTCCTTCTTGCATTATAAACTGACATTTTGGGAACGTTTGTTTCCCTATTTTTTGATTAATAAAAGAGTAGGTAATACTTAAAGTGACACTTCGGGAAATTTTTCCATTAATGTTTGACATTTGAGTGCTTTGACTCGTTTGAGGGCCACTGACTTGTTTAAAATTTCCTAAATTTGGAAATTTGATATCTTTTAAGTTCAAATTGCGCACTTCAAAAACCACAAACCATTGCTCACCAACTTCAATCGTTTTATCGCTGTATTGCACCGTTAGATTGCCTTCGGCAAAAATATTTTGAAATTGAAAAAGAATAAAAATAAGAAACGTTATTTTTTTCATTGTTTGAGCAATTGTTTTATTTAGCAAAATTGCATCTTTTTTCTTAAAAATGTATTTTTTTTAAGAATTATTAAAATAGTTTTTGTTTATTTGTATTATATAAAAATGTAATCATTTAAAGACTTTTTCTAAATCTTTAAAATTTAAGGCTTTATGATTAGAAAAAAGAAATAGGTATATAATATTTTAAAATGAAAAAAGTTAATTTTGATATTGAAATCCATGAAATGCCTATAGAAGCATTTGTTAAAGAATATAAAGAACTCTATGAGGCTGCAAAAAGTGCTTGTCAAAATGCGTATGCACCCTATTCCAATTTTAAGGTAGGCTGTGCGATGCAATTAGATAATCAACAAATTATTAAAGGTGGCAATCAAGAAAATGCAGCTTTTCCAGCGTGCACTTGTGCGGAAGGAACGGCCCTTTCGGTTGTGTCAGCTCTATTTCCAGATTCTAAGATAGAAAAAATTGCGATTACTATAGAAAATCCAAACGAACCAGTAGCTCCATGTGGAATTTGCCGTCAACGATTTGCCGAATATGAGCTTAGGATGAAAAAAGAATTTGAGTATTTTTTGATTGGCAATGAAAATGTATTTTCTTTTAAAGGAATAAAAAATCTATTACCGCTTAGTTTTACATCGTTTTAGCTACAAATGTTAGTATAGGAATTTAACAATTGAGTATGTTATATTTTAGTTATCTTTGTCTTTTTTTATAAAATTATATTGTTTTGAGTTCATTAAGTTCGATTTTAAAGTGTAAGTGCCCTAATTGTAAAAAAGAAGATATGTTTCAATATCCTTTTTATAATTTATTTAAATTTGAAAAAATGAATGAAATATGTCCAAATTGTAATTTAGATTTTAAACAAGAGCCTGGATTTTATTTAGGTGCTATGTATGTTTCTTATTTCATTTCATCTTTCATCTTATTATTTTCGGCACTTTTTATAATGGTTTTTATGGAAAAGAATTTGACCGCAACTTTAGTATCCATGTTTATAATTGCAATTTTAATATTACCGTATACATTACGAATTAGTAGAACACTTTGGCTACTCATTGCGCAAAAAAAATAATTTTTAACAAATCAATAATACCAGAATATGTTTAACTTAGTAATTTTTGGATCTCCGGGAGCAGGAAAAGGAACGCAATCAGATAAAATCATTGAAAAATATCATTTGCAACATTTATCAACAGGGGATATGTTTCGAGCACATATCGCTCAAAATACAAAATTGGGGCAAGAAGTGGTATCAATCATGAATAGCGGTCAATTGGTTCCAGATGATATTACAATAAAAATGTTGGAAGAAGAAATTTTAAAACATAAAGATGCTAAAGGTTTTATTCTTGACGGTTTTCCAAGAACGATTCCTCAAGCTAAAGCTTTAGATGCTTTCTTTGAGGAAAAAGGCGAAAAAGTCAATTTAGTAATTCAGCTTGATGTGTCGGAAGATGAAGTGAAGCATCGAATTAATGAAAGAGCTAAAACCAGTGGCCGCGCCGATGATGCGCAAGATAAATTAATCAAACGTATTGATGAATATTTTCAGAAAACAATTCATGTTTTACCATATTATAAAGATCATAATAAATTAGAAGTTATAAATGGAATTGGTGAAATCGATGCGATTTTTGAAAACATTTCGAAAGTAATAGACAATCATTTTAAATAATATCGTATTTTTGTTATTAAAATAATTATAGTTTGAATTTAAAAAAGGGTTTTCTTCTTTTTATTTCATTAGTACACATTTTGTACAGCAGTTTAGTTATTACATTAAACTATGAAAATAAAGATTTAGCCTCATTTAGTTTTGAAAAAATTGTTTTAAATACATGTTGTCAAGAATCTTCGGATGATGAAGGTTGTTGTGATCAGTCGGAATGTAATACCTCTTGCGCTGCAAAATGTTGTGCTTCGCAGCAAGTTTTGTTAAATAGAACTTTTTTAACTTATGAAGTTTCTTCTTTATTTGAAATTTCAGAAAAGCAGCAATCCAAAAATACTTTCACGCATCCTTTAGTTTTTGTAAATAATCAGAAACTTTCAAAATCAAATCAAAATTTATATAACGAAACGTTTCAAAAAGCTTTTATTGAAACGAAAGATTTATGCGTATGGCGCTGTTAGCCTCTAATTAATTTATTCGAAAATTAATTATGTCACATAAATAGTTATAAAATGAAATATATTTTAATATTGTTACAAATAGGTTTTATATACCTTATGAGTGCTCAAGACACTCTAAAAACAACTCAAAAAAGTACCAAAGAAGTTGTAATTACAGATAAAAAGAAAGAAGGGGCAAATATCATTGGAAAAGAAGTTATCGATCAGTGTGAACTTGGAAAATTGGCGTGTTGTAATCTAGCAGAAAGTTTTGAAAATTCCAATACCGTAGATGTCGTTTATTCGGATGGCGTTATGGGAGGTAGAGAAATTCAGATGCTTGGTTTAAATGGAATGTATTCGCAACAATTATGGGAAGGACTTCCATATCATAGAGGCTTGACTCAAAAACTCGGTTTGGAGTTAGTGCCTGGAATTTGGATTGAAAATATTGGTGTCAATAAAGGAATCGGGTCGGTTGCCAATGGTTTTGAAAATATATCAGGTCAGATAAATATCGATTTTAAACGTCCGAGAACCACGGAAAAATTAATTGTAAATGGGTACATATCTGAAGTTGCTAAATCCGATTTTAATTTCATTACAGGTCTTAAATTGAGTGAACGTTTGGCCACAAATTTCTTTGGTCATACCTCATTTTCAAGAATAAAATTTGATAATAATCATGATAATTTTATTGATATGCCTTTATTTTGGAATTTCAATTTTATGAATAAATGGCATTATATTGGAAAAAATGGTTTTGTATTAAATGCCGCAGTTCAGGTAGCTAAAAATGATGTGAAGGCAGGAGAATTGTCAAACCATCATTTTACTCCAAATCCATATATAATAAATCAAAATACCGAAGAATTGCAATTGATGCTAAAAACAGCATGGGATATCAATTCTGAAAAGTCAAGAAGTTTTGCTCTGACATATCGATTTAATTTAGCGACTCAGGATGGTAATTATGGAAAAAATATTATTAATAGTAAGCAAGTTTTTGGAAATGTGATGGCAATTTATCAAAGTAATGTTTTTAATGACCATCATTTATTTAAAATGGGATATTCGTATCATATGGATTTGTTGGATGAAAATATAGGCGCTTTAGATTTTACCAAAAGAGAACATATCAATGGCATTTTTATTGAAAATACATATAATAGCCCCAATAAAGATTTGAAAATTATAACAGGAATTCGTGGCGATTTACATAACGAATTGGGATTTTTTATCTCTCCTAGGGTAGATGTTACATTTTCACCATCTGATAATCATACGCTAAAATTAACCTCAGGATTAGGATTTCGAACTCCTGCAATGTTGAGTGAAATGCAAGGATTTTTGATTTCAAATAGAAATGTTCAAATTCCGGGATCGTTAGAAGCTGAAAAAGCTTGGAATTCTGGTTTTGTTTATCGATTTAATTACAAATTGTTTAATCGATTTAAATCTTCATTTGAAGCCAGTTATTTTATGACATTATTCCAAAATCAATTGATATTTAATGTAGAAGAACCTCAGCTACTAACTGCTTCATATTTAAAAGATAATAGCAAAGCGCAAAATATTCAATTTGAGAATATTATTTATTTTAATGATTTCATTAATTTAAAACTGTCCTATCGAAGCGATTATACAACGGCCATTTTTAATGGAGAGAAAAAAATGGTACCATTAATCAAAACGGATAAATTTTTGGCGAATTTAAGTATGAATTCTTCGAATCAAAAATGGAGATGGTCAAATACTATTTTATTAAATGGACCTTCAAGAATTCCGAATACTGGAAATGTGATGCCTCAAAATTCACCATGGTTTGCGATGTGGCATAGTCAAATCAATTTTATTCCTTCCGAAAAATTTGATATCTATATAGGTGCCGAAAATATATTTAATTATATGCAACAAAATCGAATTGTTTCATGGCAAAATTCGGCTGATTCAAGATTTGATGGCGGAATGATTTGGGGGCCAATGGATGGAAGACGAATTTATATTGGCGCTAAATTTTTAATTAAATAATTACTATGGTTTTAAAGTTTTGCTTCACCTTTTTATTTTTGACGGTTTATCAAATCGCTTTTTCTTGTTTTTGTGCCGAACATCATCGAAGTTATTTATTAGGTGAAAATAATGATTCTATTTTTGTTATGCAAACGGAGTTGAATCGATCGGATTATTTAGATCGAAAGAATACTTTTGCTGAAACGCAACCGTATTGGTATGGTTCTGTTTTTTTAGTTACTTATGATAAAAAGCTAAATGTATTAAGCAAAGTGAATTGGACTGAAACTAAAATTCTTCCTGATGATAATTTTATAGAAAAATTAGAGCAGATACGACAGTCGATGATTCAAAAGTTAAATGAAAATAAAACGTTTAGCATTGCAATCCCATTAGATATTTCTTTTTGTGATTTTCAAAAATCTTGTAAAGAAGTTCAATTATATCAGAATGATTCAAAAGAAATTTATAGTTTAAATTATTTAGGTAATAATTATGAAATTAAAGCTTTAAAAGATACCTCAAATCCAATTTTTGATTTATTCTTTTATGAATCGTATAAGTACAAATCTATTAAAGATAAGTTATTCATTAATTCAATTCGAAAGTATAAATTACAAAAACAACAAGTAATTATAGTTCATTTATCTTCTGGAAGCCATATAGAATCTTCAAATAATAGTGAGTTCGTTCCGGTTTTAAATCCTAAAGAATATGTTCCAGAATGCATTTCAATATTTTTAGATAAAGGTACGGTTTTTGAAGAACCTGTGCTCACCCATGGAAAAGGATTTGATGTTATGATTATTCAATAAAAAAAGCCTCTATGAAAATAGAGGCTTTTTTTTATATTAAAAAAAATATAAACTATTCTTTATCCATAAAGAACTCCATAACTTCTTCGCTAACTCCTGTAAATGAAAATCCACCATCATGGAAAAGATTTTGCATTGTAACTTTTTTAGTTAAATCAGAGAATAATGTTAAGCAGTAATCTGCAAATTCATCAGCATTAGCATTACCTAAAGGCGAAATTTTTTCGGCATAATTGTAGAATGCATTAAATCCTTTGATACCGCTTCCAGCAGTTGTTTTGGTAGGAGATTGTGAAATTGTATTGACACGCACTTTACTTTTCTTTCCATAATAATATCCAAAAGAACGCGCTATCGATTCAAGCGCCGATTTATTATCTGCCATATCGCTGTAGCCAGGAAATGTACGTTGAGCAGCTATATAAGATAATGCAACGATACTTCCTTCATTAGCCATAGCATCTAAGTTATATAAACTCTGCATAGTTCTGTGAAAAGAAAGTGCAGAAATATCCATAGCTTTCAAAAAATCATCATGTTTTAAGTCGGTATAATGTCTTGATTTTCTAACGTTGATACTCATTCCTATAGAATGTAAAACAAAATCAATTTTTGAACCAAAGTGCTCCGTTGCTTTATTAATAAGATTATTCAAATCCTCATTATTTGTAGCATCTGCTGGAATTATAGGCGCATTAATTTTTTGACCTAATTCATTTATTGCACCAAGACGCATTGCTACAGGCGCATTTGTAAGTACGATTTGTGCACCTTCTTGATGTGCTCGTTCAGCTACTTTCCAAGCTAGTGAATTCGAATCAAGCGCTCCGAAAATAATTCCTTTTTTTCCTTTTAATAAATTATACATTCTTATAGATTTAAATTAAAATTTTAAAGCGATCGTATTTAGTTTTGAGGGGTTTCGCATAAACTCGAACGATCCATTTGAGTTTGTTTGTACTGAAATTTAGATGGAGTACAAATACGCATAAACTCTTTTTCGTTGATTTTTTTATTCGAAACTTGTTTCGGCTCTAATTGTTTGATATCTTCACTTAAATAATAGTGTGTTGGCGTTTTAGATGAAAAATCAGAATAAGCTGCTCTAATTTTAAAGCTTGATTTGTCACTAGGAATTGGGAATGAATATAGTTTTCCTTTAACATAATTTCCTGAAACGATCATACAGTTATCAAATATTGCATATGGTTTAGCCTCACCTTTCCCAATATTTGAAATTTTAAATAATATATTTTTAGAAGTTTCTGGCATTGGTTTTAATAAACCAAACATTTGACCCAAGTATTTAGTAGTAATAACATATGATTTTTTGGCATCATCATAAGATAAAGCATTAATCGTATCTAGTGTCCAATTTCTATGATTTGTATATAATTTTACTTCTGGATCAAACGCTCCCGGAATATAAACTTTAACCGGGCTATTTGTATTTAATGTAATTTCTTCATTCCCTTGCGTAAAATTTAAAGAATAAGCACCCATTAACATTAAATTTTGTTTACCACTTTTTGTTGCAATATTCTTTTTGATAATATCGTAATTTTGTGTATAATCTTTCATGTCAAATTCAAATGGCTCCTTGCTTGGAGAAGAAAATGAATATTCAGGAATTTCAATTTGAATACCATTTGATGACTTTATTAGTTTATTATTTTCATTTGTAAATTGACCAGTTACCATTTCAGGACCAATTTCAATTGTTTTGGCAGCAGGTTTATTAATGGTCGTATTTGAATTTTGTTTGTTATTTGAAGCGTTATTATTTGAAGAATTATTATTTTGTTGAATATTTTCAAGATCCATCAATTTAAATAACACTTCAATTTCAGTTCTTCTATTTTTTGAACGTCCATCAGCCGTTTTATTATCGCCAAGCGGATTATACATTGCTTTACCTTCATATTTGATATGTTTTCTTTCGACACCCTTATCTACTAAATAATTGTATACATTAAGTGCTCTTAATTTAGAAACAACATTATTAATACTTAAAGAACCAATATTACAAGTATAACCTTTAAGATCAACTTTGTATGTTTCTGAAGCATTAATTACAATAATTACAGAATCTAACTTGTTTTTGTGAGCTTGTGTAAGATTGGTTTTACCAATATTAAAAAATATAGTTTCTTTTAATGTATTCATTTGAGAATACTGCGTAATATAAACTAACCAAAATGCTGTTACTAAAATTATTTTTTTCATTTTTTAAAAATTTTTGAATTCTAAACTCGTATTAAATAACGTGCAAAACTAAAATATAATATAGTTAATGATGATTTTTAATTATAAACAATTTCTATTTATTGAACAATAAAGTAGTCAATTCTATATTTTTAAATCAAAATACATCTTCATTTGAATAGATTTTTTGCTGAGATTAGTTTCAACAACTTCTTGATAATTAGTAATATTTTTAGCTAAATCTTTTCCTAATAAAATCTCAGTAAAATAGCTTTTAAAAACTTGTATTAAACCCTTTTGCTTCTTAATTTTATCAAAAAAACTTGGGGCGGTATTAAAAACATAAGCTTTTGCTTCGGAGTTTGTTTCTTTAGCAACATAATTTATGGCATCTTGTAAGGTTCCAATTTGGTCAACCAATCCAATTTTTCTTGCTTTTTCACCACTCCAAACCCTTCCTTGAGCTATATTTTCAACACTATCCGTATGCAATTTACGACCTTTACCAACAATAGATTTAAATCGAGTGTAAATTTGCTCCGTTTGAATTTGCGCATATTTTGATTCGGTATCATCAAAAGGCTTATTTAGTCCCATAATTGCATGATCATTTAATTCCACTTCATCAAATGTAATCCCTAGTTTATTTTCAAATAATTTTTGAAAATTAGGAATAATACTAAAAACACCTATAGAGCCTGTAATTGTATTTTTTTCAGCAAATATTTTATCAGCGCTAGACGCGATATAATAACCGCCACTGGCAGCAACATTACCCATAGAAACAACTACTTTTTTCTTTTTTTGAAGATTTTCGATTTCTCTTAAAATAACATCCGATGCTAGGGCACTTCCACCTGGTGAATTGATTCTTAATACAACACCTTTAATTTTATCGTCATTTTGGATTTTTTTTAAATCTTCAACCATATTAATGGAACCTATGCTGCCTTCTTCAGCTTCGCCATCCATAATATTTCCTTCAGCAATATAAATCGCAATTGGATTTTTTTTATTTTCCTGAATTTCTTTATGATAGGTTTCGATATCTATAAAGCTTATTTTATCTTTACTTTCAGTGATTTTTTTAAGATACGTTTCTACTTCGTCCTGATAATAAATATTGTCAATAAAATTATATTTTTTTAAATTTTCGGAATTATAAAGCAATAAATTATTAACATAATAATCGATGGAATCTGTAGGAATCTTTCTAGCTTTGGATATTTCTTGCCAAACATTATTTTTAATGTCCATTAAAAGTTCTTTCGTTTGAATTTTATTTTCTTCACTCATTTTATCATATCGATATGGTTCCGTTGCACTTTTAAATTTACCAGCATAAAAAACTTGTGGTGTGATTTCTAATTTATCTAAAGTTCTCTTGAAAAAGGTAATTTCAGCACCAAAACCTCTAAAATCAACCATCCCAATAGGATTTAAAAATATTTTATTACAAGTACTTGCCAAGTAGTACATTTTTTGAGAACAAACTTCACCGTATGCAATAGAACTCTTTTTACTACTATTAAAATCCTGTATAGCATTTCTTAATAAATCAATTTGCGAATAACTTAAACTTGAATTTAAATTTAATTCTACATACAAGGCTTTAATTTTTTCATCATCTTTTGCTTTTTCAATAGATTCAATAATTTCATGTAAACTGGTTCCACCATCTTCATTCATTATAGAAAAAATATCTTCTTGATTTGAAGGTAATTCATTTAGCGCATCATTAATGGATATTTTTAACACACTATCTGAATGGATAGTAACTTTGTCTTCTTTTGAAGAAGCAATACCAATTAAAATAAGTACAAATGTTAATAGAAATAATCCAAAAAATATTGCATTTCCAAGGATTACAGATAATAATTGTTTGATGAAGCCTCGCATATTTTATAATTTAGTTTAATTTTAGAGTGTAAAAATAAGGTTAATTTAATTAGAAAATGGTTTTTTTGGATTTTTTAATATAAAGTGAAAAAAATATCAAGTTTAAATGAAATCCATAAATAGAAAATAATTTTTTAATTTTGCAGATTATAAATATAAAAAGTCTTTCAAAAAAAGTTGTAAATTATTTAAATGCAAACTGTATATCTATTATTAGGGAGTAATGTTGGAGATCGAATGGATTATCTCAAAAAAGCTTCTATAAGTATTGAATCTAAAATTGGAAAAATTGTAAAAAAATCTCAAGTATATGAAACCGAACCTTGGGGAGAAAAAGAACAAGATGATTTTTTAAATATTGTTTTAGAAATACAAACAAAATTAAATCCAACGACTACACTCGAAAAAATTAAAGAAATCGAATCTTTATTAGAACGAGAAGAAACCTACAAATGGGGCCCAAGAGAAATAGATATCGATATCTTATTTTTTGGCGATGAAATGATAAGCGAAGTCAATTTAACCATACCGCATCCTTTTATCCACGAAAGAAAATTTACATTAGTTCCTTTGTCTGAAATTGCTCCAGATTTATATCATCCATTTATGGGTACCACTGTAGTCGAATTGCTTTTGGAATGCGAAGATATGAGCGATGTGAAACCATTCAAAAATTTAAATTAAAATATAAAATAAATGAAAAAAAATAGTTTTTTATTGGCTTTTGGAATACTAATCAATAGTTGTAAAGAAGTGGTATATGAATCCGAAATTATAAAACCATTGAAAGATACGACTTATGTAAATAATAGTAATCTTACTGCACAAGATAAGGTTGTTTTGTTAGAAGAGTTTACGGGTGTTCGATGTAGTAATTGCCCTGATGGACACAAAGAAGCTTCTCGATTAGAAAACATTTTTGGAAATAAAATAGCTATAGTTGGTATTCATAGTCCATTTTTAGCAAGTCCCTATGCATCCGACGAACCCAATTTTATCACAATAATAGCTAAAGATATTGCAGATTTCCTTTCAAATACCACAAAACCCGCAGCCGCAATAGACAGAGTACCTGAAAATAATAATTTTAATTATCAAGTATCTGCATGGGAAAATAAAATAAATCAAAGACTTAATACACAAATTCCTGTAAATATAATTCAACAGATTCGATTTGATAATCAAAAGAATAAATATATATTGTCGCTACAAATTGAATTTCTTGAAGATTTTACCAGTCAAGTAAGCTATTCAATTTTTTTCACAGAAAGTAAACTTAAGGCTACTCAACTTCAAAAAGATGGTGTTACTAAAATAAAGGATTATATTCATGATAAAGTATTAAGAAATGCAATTACAAGGTCTACTGGTAATTCTTTATCGTTCCCAATACAAGGTAAATATGAAAAAGGCCGAACGTTTATTAAAGAATTTGAACTGGATTTAAAAACTCCAGATGGTCAAAATATGGATGTAAATAACAGTTATATGGTTACATTTATATCTAAAGATTCTAATAAAGAAGTATTACAAGTAAATAAGACAAAAATTAAAATTTAAACATAAATATAAAAGAAAAGTAAAAAAAAACTTGTATTTAAAAAATAAAGTTTACTTTTGCACCTCTTTAAAATAAAAGACAAGTATCCGTTTGGAGGTGTTATGTGCCTAGGATTTTGTTTAATCAGTAGAAAATTGTAAAAAAAAAAGCATTTTTTTAAATAAAATGCAAACTTTTTCAGCCGATTAAATTTTTTATCCTTACTTTTGCACCCTCAAAATTTTAATATTTTATAATAATATAATTATCAATACATTAAAGTATGAATCAAAGAATAAGAATTAAATTAAAAAGCTACGACCACGTATTAGTAGATTCTTCTGCTGAGAAAATTGTAAAGTCTGTAAAAGAAACTGGTGCTGTAGTGTCGGGTCCAATTCCTTTACCTACTCACAAAAATATATTTACAGTTTTACGTTCACCTCACGTTAATTCTAAATCTAAAGAGCAATTTCAACTTTGTACGTACAAAAGATTATTAGATATTCACTCTAGCTCTTCTAAAACGGTTGATGCATTAATGCGTTTAGAGTTGCCAAGTGGTGTTGATGTAGAAATAAAAATATAACTGAAAACCAATATGCAAGACCAAACTTGTCGATGTTGGAATATTAATAAATAAAATTAAATAAAAATGAAAGGAATAATTGGTAAAAAACTTGGAATGACAAGTTATTTTGATGAAAAAGGAAACAGCGTTGCTTGTACAATCATTCAAGCTGGTCCATGTGTTGTTACACAAGTTAAAACTGTCGAAACAGATGGTTATAACGGCTTACAAATCTCATATGATGAGAAAAAAGAAAAAAATACTTCAGCACCTTTAAAAGGTCATTTTGCTAAGGCGAATACAACGCCTAAAAAGAAAGTTGTAGAGATTAATGGTTTTGAAGGAAAAAATATTGGTGATGTAATTACAGTAGCTGATTTTGAAGAGAATGAAAAGGTGGAGCTTTACGGTACATCTAAAGGAAAAGGTTTTCAAGGTGTTGTTAAAAGACACGGTTTTAGTGGGGTAGGTATGGGATCTCACGGTCAGCATGACCGTCAAAGAGCGCCAGGTTCTATTGGAGCTTCTTCATTTCCAAGTAGAGTTTTCAAAGGAATGCGTATGGCAGGCCGTATGGGTGGTGATAGAGTTAAATTAAAAGGTATTAAAATTCTAAAAATATTTACTGATAGAGATATATTTTTAGTAAAAGGAACTGTTCCTGGTGCTATTAATTCATACATCGTTTTAGAAAAAAAATAATAAAAATTTAAAGTAGTATAGAAATGAAAATTGATATTATAAATATAGATGGTAAACCTACAGGTAACTCAATAGAGTTAGATCAAACGGTATTTGGAATTGAACCAAACAAGCATGTATTATATTTGACGGTTAAACAATATTTAGCTAATCAAAGACAAGGTACTCATAAAGTTAAGCAAAGAGCTGAACACTCAGGTTCAACTAAAAAATTACATCGTCAAAAAGGTACAGGTGGTTCAAGAAAAGGTAGCACAAAAAATCCAGTTTTTGGTAATGGTAGAACTTTTGGACCGCAACCTAGAGATTATTCTTTTAAATTAAATAAAAAAGTAAAGCAATTAGCTAGTCGTTCTGCTTTATCATCTAAGGTTAGTGAAAATGGTATAGTTGTAGTTCAAGATTTTGATTACAACGAAATTAAAACAAAATTGCATTTAAATACGCTAAGTAATTTAAATATTGCTAATGATAAATCAATTTTTGTTTTACCTTCTTCAAATTCAAATGTAATTAGAAGCAGCAGAAACATACCTAATAGCAAAACAGTTAATGCAGCTGATTTAAATGTATATGATATTTTACATTGCGATAAATTGGTGTTTAGTGAAAGTAGTATTTCAATTATTACAGAACGTTTAAAAAATAATTAATCATGGAAGGGACAAAAAGAGTTTTAATCAAACCGTTGGTTACCGAAAAAAGTAATCAAATTATTGAAAGTCAAAATAAATACGCTTTTTTAGTTGATAAAAAAGCAACAAAAATTAACATTAAGAATGCAATTGAGTCTTTTTTTAATGTAAATGTAATTGCTGTTAATACTTCGGTTACACCAGGTAAAGCTAAAGTTAAGATGACTAAAAAAGGTATGGTTGAAAGCCGTAAGTCAGCTACTAAAAAAGCTTATATTACAATTAAAGAAGGGCAATCAATAGATATTTATAATTAAGAAATTTATAACATAGATTCACATGGCGATTAAAAAATTTAAACCGATTACTCCTGGTACTAGACATAGAATAGGAAATACATATAAAGAAATTACTACTAATGTTCCTGAAAAGTCATTATTAGTTTCTATATCAAATACAGGTGGTAGAAATAATCAAGGTAGAAGAAGTATGCGTTATATTGGCGGAGCAAACAAGCGTCAGTATCGTTTAATTGATTTTAAAAGAGATAATTTTGGTATTGAAGGTAAAGTTGTATCAATAGAGTATGATCCTTTCAGAACAGCATTTATTTCTTTAGTAGTTTTTGTAAATGGAGATAAAAGATATATTATAGCTCCAAATGGAATTGAAGTTGGTATGAAGATTGTTTCAGGTCCAGGATCAGCTCCTGAATTAGGAAATAGTTTACCATTAAGTGAAATACCTTTAGGTTCTGTTATTCATAATATTGAAATGCAACCAGGTAGAGGAGCTCAAATGGTTCGTTCTGCGGGAGCAAGTGCACAATTATTATCTAGAGAAGGTAAATATGCTTTAATCAAATTAAATTCTGGAGAAAATAGAATGGTTTTAGCTAGTTGTTTGGCTACTTTAGGTGTTGTATCTAATGGTGATCATTCTCTTGAAATTAAAGGTAAGGCTGGTAAAAGTCGTCATTTAGGTATCAGACCTAGAACAAGAGGTGTTGCGATGAACCCAGTAGATCACCCAATGGGAGGTGGTGAAGGACGTTCATCAGGAGGTCATCCAAGATCTAGAAATGGTCAAAAATCTAAAGGTCTTAAAACTAGAGATAAAAATAAAGCAAGTTCTAGATTAATTGTAAGTAAAAAGAAAAAATAATAAATTATGGCAAGATCATTAAAAAAAGGTCCTTATGTTGCTTTTAAATTATTGAGAAAGGTAGAAGCAATGAATGAAACTGATAAAAAAACTACAATCAAAACATGGAGTAGATCAAGTATGATCATTCCTGATATGGTTGGTCATACATTTGCTGTTCACAATGGAAATAAGTTTTTTCCAGTTTATGTTACAGAAAATATGGTAGGCCATAAGTTAGGCGAGTTTTCACCTACAAGAAATTTTAAAGGTCATTCATCTAAAAAAATAAAATAATAAAGTAGAAAAGAAATGGAAGCCGTAGCAAAGTTAAATAATTGTCCTACTTCACCTCGCAAAATGCGTTTGGTTGTGGATTTAGTTAGAGGTAAAGATGTACTTAGTGCATTGAGTATTTTGAAATTTTCGAAGAAAGAGCCTGCAAGAAAGTTACATAAATTGTTGTTATCAGCAATAAATAATTGGGAACAGAAAAGCGGTGAAAGTGCTGATAATGTTCAGTTGTTTATCAAAACAATTTTTGTAAATGAAGGCAAAATGCTTAAACGATTTCAACCAGCTCCACAAGGTAGAGCCTACAGAATTCGTAAAAGAAGTAATCATGTATCAATAGTTTTAGAAAATAAAAATGCATAATAATGGGACAAAAGACGAATCCAATAGCAAATAGATTAGGTATCATCAAAGGTTGGGAAAGTAATTGGTATGATGCTAAAAACTCAGGTGAAAAGTTAGTAGAAGACGAAAAAATTCGTAAATACATTAACGCTAAAATACCTAAAGCTGGTATTAGTAAAATTGTTCTAGAAAGAACATTAAAAAGAGTAACAGTAACAATTCATACTTCAAAGCCTGGTATCGTAATTGGTAAGGCTGGAAAAGATATTGAAGATTTGAAACAAGAGCTTGATAAATTAACAGGCAAAGAGTTGCAAATTAATATAATTGAAGTTAGAAATCCTGATATTGATGCGAACATCGTAGGAGAATCTATAGCAAAACAATTAGAGGCACGTGTGAGTTACAAAAGAGCTGTTAAAATGGCTTTAGCAAGTGCAATGAGAATGGGTGCGGAAGGCATTAAAGTAAGATGTAGTGGTCGTTTGGGTGGTGCTGAAATGGCACGTTCTGAAGAATATAAATTAGGTAGAACGCCATTGCATACGTTTAGAGCAGATATTGATTATTCTTGGAAAGAAGCTTTAACTATTTATGGTAAAATAGGTATTAAGGTATGGATTTGTAGAGGTGAATTATTAGGAAAAGTAGATTTAAGTCCAAATCAAGAATCTAAAGATAAACCTAAAAATTCTGGAAGATCAGAAGGCTTTTCAAGAGAAAGAGATAATAGAAGAGGTGGTAAAAGAACTTCTAACAAAACAAATTAATTTTAGAATATAAAGATATAAGGATATGTTATTACCTAAAAGAACAAAATTTAGAAAGCAGTTTAAAGGCAAGATTAAAGGTAACGCTACAAGAGGTTTTACAGTAAGTCAAGGTTCATTTGGTTTGAAATGTTTAGATGAAGGTTGGATAACTAACAGACAAATTGAATCTGCTCGTATTGCTTTAACACGTTATATGAAAAGAGAAGGTCAGGTTTGGATTAAAATTTTCCCAGATAAACCTATTACTAAGAAGCCAGCTGAAGTAAGGATGGGAAAAGGTAAAGGTAATCCAGAAGGTTGGGTAGCAGTAGTTAAGCCTGGTACCATTCTTTTCGAAATCGATGGAGTATCATTAGAAGTGGCTCAGGAAGCATTAAGATTAGCAGCTCAAAAAATGCCTTGTAAATGCAAATTTGTAACAAGACATGATTATGTTGAAAATATTTAATAGTTAAATATAGAAAGATATGAAAAATAACAAATTAAATGAAATGTCTATTGAAGAAATTTCAAATTTAGTAAAAGAGGAAAAGCAAAAGTATTTGAGAATGAAGTTTAATCATTCTGTTTCTCCTTTAGCTAACCCAATTGAATTAAGAGTTCAAAGAAGAAATGTAGCTAAAGCTTTAACTGCTTTAAATAAGAAATAATCTATTAATTTATATTTAATATAAAATGGAAAGAAATAAACGAAAAGAACTAGTAGGAGTAGTAACTAGTGATAAAAGAGATAAAACAATTACGATTTTTGTAGAACGTAAGGAAAAACACCCTTTATATGGTAAAGTACTAAAAAAATCTAAAAAGTTTCAAGTTCATGACGAAAATAATGATTGTCATGTAGGTGATACGGTAAAGGTTATGGAAACGAGACCATTAAGTAAAACAAAACGTTTTCGTTTAGTAGAAATTATTGAAAAAGCTAAATAATAATATAAGATGTTACAACAAGAATCAAGATTAAATGTTGCAGATAATAGCGGAGCTAAAGAAGTATTAGTTATCCGAGTTTTAGGTGGAACTAAAAGAAGATATGCGTCTATTGGTGACAAAGTAGTTGTTACTGTAAAAAAAGCTTTACCAAGTTCAGGTCTTAAGAAAGGTACTGTAACAAAAGCAGTAGTTGTAAGAACTAAAAAGCATATTAAAAGAAAAGACGGATCTTATATTCGTTTTGATGATAATGCTTGCGTTCTTTTAAACGCTTCTGATGATCCGAGAGGTTCTCGTATTTTTGGTCCAGTTGCTCGTGAACTGAGAGATACCAACTATATGAAAATTGTTTCTTTGGCCCCTGAAGTACTATAATTTTAACATATAAATTTTTAAGAGATGAGTCAGATTAAATTAAAACTAAAGAAAGGCGACCAAGTAGTTGTTATTTCAGGTTCTGAAAAAGGAAAAAAAGGAACAATCGTTAGAGTAGATAGAAATACGAGTAGAGTTGTAGTTGAAGGTGTTAATATGGTTAAAAAGCATACTAAACCGTCAGCAGCTAATCAAGAAGGTGGAATTATTGAAAAAGAAGCTCCGATTCATATTTCTAATCTTATGTTTTTAGAAGGTGAGACACCAACAAAAATCGGTAGAAAATTAGAAGGAGATAAAGTTGTTAGATACTCAAAAAAATCAAACACTATAATTAAGTAATTTTGTTTTAAACAAAAAAGTATAAAAAAATGTATACACCAAGATTAAAAGAAAAATATTCAAAAGAAGTAATTTCAAACTTACAAGATAAGTTTCAATATAAATCTTCTATGCAAGTACCAAAGTTGGTTAAAATAGTATTAAACCAAGGTGTTAAAGGTGCTACAGCAGATAAAAAACTTGTAAACAACGCAGTAGACGAGATGACAATTATTGCAGGTCAGAAAGCAGTAGCAACTTTGTCTAAAAAGGATATTTCTAATTTTAAATTAAGAAAAGGAATGCCTATTGGTTCTAAAGTAACTTTAAGAGCAAATAGAATGTATGAATTTTTGGATCGTTTTATATCTGTTTCATTACCAAGGGTAAGAGATTTTAGAGGAATTAACAATAAAGGTTTTGATGGTCGTGGTAATTATAACATGGGTATTACGGAACAAATTATTTTCCCTGAAATTAATATAGATAAAATTAATAAAATTTCTGGAATGGATTTAACTTTTGTTACTACTGCTAAAACGGATGCAGAAGCGTTAGAGTTATTGAAATCTTTAGGAATGCCTTTTAAAAGTTAATTTGTAAATAATAAAATATTAGATAATGGCTAGTAAATCGATAATAGCAAGAGAAATAAAAAGAGAGCGTTTAGTAACTAAATATGCTGAAAAAAGAAAGACTTTGAAAGAAGCAGGTGATTGGTTAGAATTAGACAGATTACCTAAAAATTCTTCAAAGGTACGTTTACATAACAGATGTAAAATTACGGGTAGACCAAAAGGTTATATTAGATATTTTTCAATATGTAGAAACGTTTTTAGAGA
Organism: Chitinophagaceae bacterium; assembly: GCA_017495115.1. Taxonomy (GTDB): domain Bacteria; phylum Bacteroidota; class Bacteroidia; order Chitinophagales; family JADJOU01; genus CHPMRC01. Next base: position 19,921 of record JAFEIJ010000001.1, read on the forward strand.
ATTAGCTTCTTATGGTAAATTACCAGGTGTAACAAAAGCTAGTTGGTAATATTTATAATTAAAATAATAAAATAATTAATATGTTCACAGATCCTATATCAGATTATTTAACTAGAATTAGAAATGCTCAATCAGCAGGTCATAGAATAGTTGAAGTACCAGCATCTAATTTGAAGTTTAAAATAACTGAAATTCTTTATGATTTTGGTTATATCTCTAAATATATGTTAGATAAAGAAGCATTAAGCGGACAAGGAGTTATAAAAATTGCTTTGAAGTATGATCCTCTTACGAAACAACCAATGATCAAACAATTGAAACGTTTAAGTTCTCCTGGTTTACGTAAATATGCTTCAAGTGTTAATATACCAAGAACGATGTCTGGTTTAGGTATTACTATATTAAGTACTCCTAAAGGTATTATAACTGATAAACAAGCTCGTCAACTTAATGTAGGTGGTGAGTTATTATGTTCAATTTCATAAATCAAAATATTATGTCAAGAATTGGAAAGAATCCTATTTTATTACCAGCTGGTGTTGAGCTAAAAGTAGCTAATGACACAAATGAGGTAACAGTAAAAGGTAAAAATGGTCAGCTAACAGCTAAAGTTGATCGTGATATTAAGATAAATATAGATGGTAGCTCTGTTACGGTAGAAAGACCAACGGAACAAAAACGTCATAAAGCAATGCACGGGTTGTATCGTTCTTTAATCAATAATATGGTTATTGGGGTTAGTGAAGGTTTTAAAAAACAATTAGAATTAGTTGGAGTTGGTTATAGAGCAACAGCAACAGGTCAAGTTTTAGAAATGGCTTTAGGATTTTCGCATCCAGTAGTATTTCAGTTACCTAATGAAGTTAAGGTTACAGCTGAAATGCCAAAAGGTCAACCACCATTAATCACATTAGAATCAATTGATAATCAACTTTTAGGTCAAGTTGCCGCAAGAATTAGAAAAGTAAGACCACCTGAACCATATAAAGGTAAAGGTATTAAGTTTGCGGGTGAAGTATTAAGAAGAAAAGCTGGTAAAGCTGGAGGTAAAAAATAATAGATAATATATACTAAATATAGGAAAAATGATTAGTAAAAAACAGAGAAGAGTAAAAATTCATGATAAAATTCGTTCTAAAATTTTTGGAACAAATGAGAAACCTAGAATGTCAATCTTTAGAAGTAATAAACAAATTTATGTTCAATTAATAGATGATTTATCTGGTACTACATTAGTAGCAGCATCTTCTGCAGATGTAAAAGATAAGTTAACTAAAACAGAAATGTCTTCATTAGTTGGAAAGAATATTGCTAAAAAAGCTGTTGAAAAAGGTATTTCAAATGTAGTTTTTGATCGTGGTGGTTTTCTTTATCATGGCAGAGTTAAAGCTTTAGCTGATGCAGCTCGTGAAGGTGGTCTTAATTTTTAATCAGTACAAAAAAAGTAGTTATGTCAAATAAAAATCAAGTTAATAAAGTTGGCGAATTAGAGTTGAAGGAAAAGGTTGTAGCTATACGAAGAGTTACAAAAGTAACTAAAGGTGGTAGACACTTTAGTTTTTCTGCAACAGTAGTTGTTGGTAATGGTAATGGTGTCGTTGGCCATGGTTTAGGAAAAGCAAAAGAAGTTACTGATGCCATTCAAAAAGGTATTGATGATGCTAAGAAAAATTTAATTACAGTTCCTGTTCTTAATGGTACTGTGCCTCATGAACAATCTGGCAAATTTGGTGCGGGTAAAGTATTAGTAAAGCCTGCTACACCGGGTACCGGTATTATTGCAGGGGGTGCTATGAGAACGGTATTAGAAAGTGCTGGATTTCATAATGTATTAGCAAAGTCCTTAGGCACTTCTAATGCTAATAATGTTATAAAAGCAACTTTTGATGCGCTATCTAAAATGAGAACACCATATATGGTTTCATCTCAAAGAGGTATTAAATTAGATAAAATTTTTAATGGTTAATAATTTTTAAGATATGTCAAAGGTTAGAATTACTCAAGTTAAAAGTTCAATTGATAGAAGTAAAGATCAGAAAGTTACTTTAATTGCACTAGGTTTAAAAAAATTAAACCGTAGTATTGAAATTGAATTAAATCCTCAATTAGAAGGAATGGTAAATAAAGTAAAGCATTTACTAAAAGTAGAAAATATTTAGTTGTTAAGTAAAGATTTAAATAGTTATGAAATTACATGAATTAAGACCTGCAAAAGGTGCGGTTAAAAAATCTAAAAGAATTGGACGTGGTCAAGGTTCTGGTAAAGGTGGAACTGCTACTCGTGGTCATAAAGGTGCAAAATCTAGATCAGGTTATTCTCAGAAGAGAGGTTTTGAGGGAGGTCAAATTCCATTACAAAGAAGATTACCTAAAAAAGGTTTTAAAAGTTTTAATGCTACTACCTATGAACCGTTTAATTTTTCTAAAATTAACGAGTTAGTAGAAAAATATACTTTAACAGAATTTTCATTTGAAGTACTAAGAGATTTAAAATTAGTAAACAAATCTACTAAAATTAAGGTTTTAGCTCAAGGTGAATTAAATGCAAATGTTAATTTTACAGTTCATGCAATGAGTGCTAAAGCTAAAGAAGTAATTGAATCAAAAGGTAATACTGTAACATTAATCTAACATTAGATCAAATGATAAAATTAGAAACATTAAAAAATATTTGGGGTGTAGTTGAATTACGAAAAAAAATTCTATTTACATTGGCTATGTTATTGATTTATCGTGCCGGTACCCATATTGTCTTACCTGGAATTAGTTCAGATTCTTTAATTCGATTAAAAGAAGAAGCTTCTAGTGGTATATTAGGTATTTTTAATATGTTTGCAGGTGGTGCTTTTTCCAATGCCTCTATTTTTGCACTTGGTGTTATGCCTTATATTTCAGCATCTATTGCAGTTCAATTGTTAGGCTTCGTATTCCCATACTTTAAAAAACTTCAGATGGAAGGAGAGAGTGGTCGTAGATCACTTAATCAAATTACAAGGTATCTAACTATTGCTTTTACAATGTTTCAAGGTGCTGCCTATATGACATATTTAGCTCAAATGCAAGTAACTCCTTCACCGGGTATCAGTATAGTATTTTTTAGAATACTTACCATGTTTGTATTAACAGCAGGAACTATGTTTGTAGTTTGGCTTGGTGAGCGTATTACCGATAACGGTATAGGAAATGGTGTTTCAATTATTATTATGGCGGGTATTTTAGCAAGATTACCTATTTCTCTTTATACCGAAGTTACTTCAAAGGTTTCAAGTCAAACTGGAGGTTTAGTAACTCTTTTATTAGAAATGATTGCCTTTGTTTTAGTAATTATGATTACAATTTTAGTTTTACAAGCAGTACGAAAAATAGCTGTTCAATATGCACGAAAAATTGTTGCTTCAGGATCAAGTGTAATACCTGGTAGAAGAAATGCTCCAGTTAACGATTCAGAAGAATTAGATATGGCAGGTAGTGTTCGTCAATATTTACCATTAAAATTAAATACAGCAGGAGTAATGCCTATAATCTTTGCTCAAGCTATAATGTTTGTACCAACATTTCTTGCACAAGCTTTAGGTATTAATCAGAATACTGATTTTTGGATTAGCATTTCAAATCCAAATGGTTTATTATATAATGTAATAGTATTTGTTATGGTTGTTGTTATGACTTTTTTATATACAGCAATTGTTATGAGTCCTTCTCAAATGGCAGATGATTTAAAAAGAAATAATGGTTTTATACCAGGTATCAAGCCAGGTAGTGAAACAGCGGATTTTATAGATACAATTATATCTAGAATTACGTTTCCAGGATCTATTTTTTTAGGAATAATTGCTATACTTCCATTCATTATTGTTAAATTATTTGATGTGGATATGAATTGGGCGTCATTTTATGGTGGAACTTCATTGTTAATTGCTATAGGTGTAATTTTAGATACGGTAACACAAATAGAAGGTTATTTATTAAATAAAAAATATGATAGTCTAACAGATTATAGTAAATTAACTGGAAGACAATAATAGCTTTTATGGTTATAAAATCAGATGAGGAAATTGATTTGATACGAATAAGTTCACTAATGGTTTCTAAAACCTTAGCTTATTTAGCATCAATATTAGAAGTGGGATTAACTCCCTATGAATTAAATTTAAAAGCAGAAGAGTTCTTAAAAGATAATAAAGCAATTCCATCTTTTAAAGGTTACAGAGGTTTTCCATCAGCATTATGTGTTTCTAGAAACGAAGCAGTGGTTCACGGAATTCCGGATAAGTTACCTTTTAAGGAAACGGATATTGTATCTATTGATTGTGGTGCATATATAAATGGTTATCATGGTGATAGTGCTTATACATTTGCTTTTTCAGAAGTAAGTAATGAAGTTAAAGATTTGTTGTTTACAACAAAGGAATCTTTATTGAGAGGATTAGCTATATTAAAAGCAGGAGTAAGGCAAGGTGACTTAGGTTTTGAAATACAGCGTTTCTGTGAAGATAGAGGATATTCAATAGTAAGAGAGTTAGTTGGACATGGTTTAGGGAAATCGATTCATGAACCACCTGATGTTCCTAATTATGGAAAAAAGGGTAAAGGATTAATTTTTAAAAAGAACCTTGTCATTGCAGTTGAGCCAATGGTAAATCTTGGAAAAAAAGAAGTGATAATGTTAGATGACGATTGGACAATAGTAACAAAAGATAGAATGCCTTCAGCACATTTTGAACACACCGTTTGTATTAAATTAGAAGGTTGTGACATTTTAACTAGTTTTGATCCAATTGAAAAAAGTATCGAAAAAAATAATAATTTAATAAACATTTAAAAAAAAACATAGTATTTAAATTTTATATACTATTTTTGCGGTCCAAAATTTAATATGGGTAAACAAGATTTGATTAAAATAGATGGAACAATAACAGAAGCATTATCTAATGCTATGTTCAGAGTTCGTTTGGAAAATAATCATGAAATTATTGCAACAATATCAGGTAAAATGAGAACCAATTATATAAAGATCATACCTGGTGACAAAGTGGCTGTTGAAATGAGTCCATATGATTTAAATAGAGGAAGAATAACATTTAGATATAAATAAAAAATAAAAAGATGAAAGTTAGAGCATCCATTAAAAAAAGAAGCAACGAATGTAAAATTGTTCGTAGAAAAGGTCGTTTATATGTTATAAACAAAAAGAATCCTAAATTTAAACAACGTCAAGGTTAATTAATTTTTATATATTATGGCAAGAATAGCAGGTATTGATTTACCCAAAAACAAAAGAGGCTGTATAGCACTTACTTATGTGTATGGTATAGGTAAAACTTTTGCATTAGAAATCTTAGAAAAGAGCGAATTAGATAAAGATATGAAGGTGCATGAGTGGCCTGAAGATAAAATAGCTTTGATAAATAAAATTGTAGCGGATCATTATACTGTTGAAGGTGAATTACGTTCAGAAGTTCAATTAAGTATTAAACGTTTACAAGATATTGCTTGTTATAGAGGAATTAGACATCGTAAAGGATTGCCTTTAAGAGGTCAATGTACTAAAAACAACGCAAGAACAAGAAAAGGTAAAAAGAAAACTGTAGCAAATAAGAAAAAAGCAACTAAATAATAAGTAGTATGGCAAAAGCAACAAAACAAAGTGCTAAAAAGCGCGTAGTAAAAGTAGAGAAAGAAGGTCAAGTACATATTAGTGCAACCTTTAACAATATTATCATTGCATTTACAAACAATACTGGTCAAGTTATTTCTTGGGGAAGTGCAGGTAAAGCAGGTTTCAGAGGTTCTAAAAAGAATACTCCATATGCCGCTCAATTAGCTTGTGATGATGCGGCTAAAGTAGCGTATGAAGCTGGTTTGAGAAAAGTTGAAGTTTTCGTTAAAGGTCCAGGAGCTGGAAGAGAAAGTGCAATACGAACAGTAGCTTCTAATGGTATAGATGTTACTATGATTAAGGATATAACACCAATTCCATTTAATGGTTGTCGTCCTCCTAAAAAGAGAAGAGTTTAATTTAAAAATTTATTTTATATAAAATATTATGGCAAGATATAGAGGTCCTAAAACTAAAATTTCAAGAAAATTCGGTGAGAGTATTTTTGGATATGACAAGTATTTTGAAAGAAGAAAATATGCTCCTGGTCAGCATGGTCCTTCTAAAAGAAGAAAAACACAGAGTGAGTTTGCTATTCAGTTAACTGAAAAGCAAAAAGCTAAATATACATATGGTTTATTAGAAAGACAATTTCTTAAAACGTTTGTTAAAGCATCTAGTAAAAAAGGTGTAACAGGTGAGATTTTATTACAATTGTTAGAAGCTCGTTTAGATAACACTGTTTATAGAATGGGTTTTGCTAATTCAAGAAGACAGGCTAGACAAGTTGTTTTACACAAACATATAACTGTAAATGACAAAGTTGTTAATATACCTTCTTATTCTTTAAGACCAGGTGATGTTGTAGCAGTAAGAGAAAAATCTAAATCTCTAGAGTTAGTTTCTAGTGCTGTAACAAATAGAGAGCGTTCTTTCTCTTGGTTAGAGGTAAATGATAAAAACCTTAATGGTAAATTTATGCAGTATCCTAACAGAGATGAAATTCCTGAAAAAATTAACGAGCAGTTAATTGTAGAGTTGTACTCTAAATAATAAACTTTTTAATGATCTAATTTTTTATAAAATGTCGATATTACCTTTTCAAAAACCAAATCAAATTTTAATGACCAAATCTACTGAATTTGAAGGTAGTTTTGAGTTCAAGCCTTTAGAGCCTGGTTTTGGTGTTACTATAGGAAACTCTCTTAGAAGAGTATTACTATCATCTTTAAGTGGTTTTGCAATTGTAGGTTTCAAAATAGAAGGAATTCAACATGAATTCTCAACAATACCTGGTGTATTAGAGGATTTGACGGAATTTGGCCTTAATTTAAAACAGATTCGTATAAAAAATATTGCTGGAAGTGAATCACTTTCAGAAAAAATTAGTATTCAAATTAAAGGCCAGTCGAGTTTTACGGGTCATGATATTCAAAATGCAAGTTCGTTCTTTGAAGTAATGAATCCTGATTTTGTAATTTGTAATATTGATGGAAATGTAACATTGAATGTTGAAATTAGTGTACAAAAGGGCAGAGGTTATGTTCCAAGTGAAGAGAATATGATTCCGGATATGCCAATAGGTTTTATTCCTATCGACTCTATATACACTCCGATTAAAAATGTACAGTATAATATTGAAAATTTCCGTGTTGAGCAAAGAACCGACTATGAGAAGTTAAATATACATGTTAAAACTGACGGTACTATTCATCCTGAAAATGCAATTAAAGAAGCAGCTAAGGTTTTAGTTCAGCACTTATTACTTTTAACAGATGAAGAAATTACTTTAGATGCTCCAGAAGTTAAAAAAGTAGAAGTAATGGATGAGCAAATTATGTATATGCGTAAATTGTTGAAAACTCCATTAGAAGATCTTGATTTATCAGTTAGAGCGTTCAACTGTTTAAAAACTGCTAAAATTGAAACTCTTGAAGAATTAGTTCAATTCGATACTAATGATTTATTAAAGTTCAGAAATTTTGGTAGAAAATCATTAATTGAAATTGAAGAGCTTTTAGTAGAAAAAGGTTTGTCATTTGGAATGGATATTGCTAAATATCGTTTACACGAAGACTTTTAATTATTAATATAAAAAAATTATTTCTTAATTTCTATTTTACATACCTAGTACGGTGTAACTTAGTTTAAAACAAAAAAAAATGAGACACGGTAACAAAATTAATCATTTAGGTAGAAAAAAAGCACATAGAGATGCTTTAATGAAGAATTTATCTAATGCACTTATTACTAACAAGCGTATAACAACTACTTTAGCTAAAGCTAAAGAATTGAGAAAGCACATTGAGCCATTATTGACAAAATGTAAAACAGATACTACGCACAGTAGAAGAATGTTGTTTTCTTATTTACAAGATAAAGAAATTATAAAGGAGTTGTTTGGTAACATATCTGAAAAAATTGCAAACAGACCTGGTGGATATACTCGTATCATTAAATTAGGCTTTAGATATTCTGATGCGGCTGAAATGGCAATGATAGAGTTAGTTGATTTCAACGAAGTTTACAACACTGAGTCTACTGATTCTACTAAAACTAGAAGAAGCAGAAGAAAAGCATCAACGAATACCGTTTCAACCGAAAAAAGTCAAGTAGAAGCATCTTCTGAGGTATTTGAAGAAGCTATTGCTGAAGAAACGATTACTGAAGAAGTTGTTGAACAAACTGAAGTAGTAGAAGATCTAGAAGAAATTATTACTGAAACTGAAGAGAATACTCAAGACGAAGTTACAACTGAAAATGAAGTTAAATCTGAGGAAGAGTCAGAAGAAAAATAATAAATATTTTATTTTAATATTAAAAAGCACTCTTTAAAGGGTGCTTTTTTTATTTTATATAAAAAAAAGTTTGCTATTAAAAAATAAATATTAAATTTGCACTAATAAATTATTAAAAAAAATTAAAGTATGAAAAAATTTATTTACTCATTTGCTTTTTTATTCAGTTTTGTTTTCATAGGATGTTCAGACTATAATATTTATTTAGATAATTATATTATAGATTTAAATTATGTAAATCATACTATCTTAACGCCTCAAACAGGTAATCCATTTAGTTCTCTACCCGCTGATGATATAACTTTTTCGCTTACTTCAAGTGGTCTTAAAGAGTTTAATCATTTCTTTATTACAGGTAATAATGTAGAAGTTGAATCGGTAAAAAGAACTAAAGTTTCTGATAATGAATTTAACGTTATTTATACGCTAAGATCTTTAAATAGTAATGCTGGACCAGTTGGTTCTGGTGTAAATGTACGTCATCAAGTTCGCCATGATTTTAGTCCAAATAAATTAAGAAGAGCAAATAATTTTGTAATTATTAACGTTTCTTATATTTTTCCATCAAGCTCTTATAATGTAAGAGCATTAGCTCCAAAAAGACATCAAATTAATTTTTAAAAAATTAATTAATTTCATATAAAGCCAATATGCAATGCGTATTGGCTTTTTTTTTATACAAAAGTATTTTTTTATGTTTAATAGTTTAATTTTAGGTCACCCTCAAGGTTTATTTGTTTTATTTTTTACAGAGATGTGGGAGCGATTCTCTTATTATGGAATGCGTGCCCTTTTGGTTATGTTCCTTGTTAGTTCGTACGGTCTCGAAGGATGGTCTTGGTCTAGAGAAAATGCCATGGCATTATATGGTACATACACATCATTGGTTTATATTACACCAATAATTGGAGGATATATCGCAGATAAGTTCTTAGGTTATCGATTAGCTGTTATTTTAGGTGCATTGATAATGACTTTAGGTCATTTAAGTATGGCTATGGAATTTTCTAGTATTTTTTTATATATTGGATTATTACTTTTAATTCTTGGAAACGGACTTTTTAAGCCAAATATGACAAGTATTGTTTCCGAAATGTATAAAGAACATCCACAAAAGAAAGATGCGGCTTATACAATTTTTTATATGGGAGTTAATTCGGGAGCATTTTTAGGTATATTGTTATGTGGTTATCTTGGAGAAAAAATAAGCTGGAGTTACGGTTTTGGTCTTGCTGGAATATTTATGTTGTTAGGTTCCTTGCAGTTTTGGTTTGCTAGAGATATTTTCGAACATATTGGAACTAAAATTTCAAAAGAATTAAAACCCAATCAAGATGATACAGATATTAAATATAATATTTTTACACTGAAAGATAAATTACTTATGTATTTCTCCGCATTTGCGGGAGTAATTTATGTGATAAATGATCCATTACAAAAAGTTTTAAATTTCAAAGTTTTTAACTTCATTTTTTTTAATCATCAATTTGATGTTATCAATGTACTTGTTGTTACAGGATTAATAACTTTTATTTATTTATTATTTTCAAGAATATTAAGGTATGATAAAATTCTTAAGGAAAGAATGTTTTCTATAGTTTTCTTTGCAATTTTTACAATTATATTTTGGATGGCTTTTGAACAAGCCGGTGGTTCCATGACAATATTTGCGAAAGATTATACCAATCGAATTATGAAAGGCGATTTTGCAAAAATTTACTTTGTAATTAATGCTTTAATTACTGTAGTACCTGTAGCAATTATAACCTTTGTTGTCTTTTTATTAGTTCGTAAAACATATAAAAAATATCTAGTCTCTAGTTTGTTTCTAATTTCAAGTTTTGTAATAATTTGGAGTATTGTTTTTTGGATGTTACATAGAGATTTTAATTCCAAGACTTATATTTTGTCATATCAAGATCAAACAGAAGTTAATCAAGAGTTATCAATGAAAACAACACAAATCAATGAACCAATTTCTTTTAATTTGAATCAAGAAGTTAGGATTATGGACATTGATCAAAAAGGTAAATTCCTCTATGTGGATTCGATTAAATATAATAAAATTATTAACAAAGAAAAGGATTTAGAGGTGAAAACAAAGTTTGTAAACGCAAAAGTAGTTGAAGTTAAAAATAATGAAATTGAAATTCCTGCTACATGGTTTTTAATTTTAAATTCCCTTTTTATAATATCTTTTGCACCCTTATTTTCTAAATGGTGGGAAAGTCGGTTTAATCCAGATGGTGCAGTTAAATATGCACTGGGACTAATTTTTCTTGGAATCGGATTTGGAATGTTAGCTTTTGGATCGTTAAGTGTACCAAAAGGTGCTACGATGGCTTCATTAAGTATGATATGGTTAATTTTAGCATATTTATTTCATACTTTAGGTGAATTGTGTTTATCTCCGGTTGCTTTGTCTTATATAAGTAAATTGGTGCCATCGCGCATGATTGCTATGATGTTTGGTATTTGGTATGTGGCGGTTGCAATTGGTAATAAACTTGCTGGATTATTAGGTGGGCAAATCGATAAAATTACAGCTCAATTTGACTTGTCTACTTTTTTTATGATTTTCACCATTATTCCAATCGGTATTGGATTCATTGCAATTTTATTAAACCCATTAATTAAAAAATGGATGCATGGCGTTAAATAACTCGGTTTTAAAATTAACTAATTTTATATTTTAAATGTTAAATTTTTATAGTAATTTTGTAACTTAAATTATAAATCAAAAATAATGTTAGATCAAATTGTAAAAATGGCTGCTGGGCAGTTAACAGAATCTTTATCTCAAAACAATGAATTACCTCAAGAGCAGTTAGGAAATATAGCCGAAGTTGCAGGAGGTTCGATTTTTAATGCTATTTCGGGACAAGTTTCAAGTGGCAATTTGTCTGGAATATCTGAAATGTTAAGTGGAAATGCGACGAGTGCATCCAATCCAGTTGTAAATTCTATTGCTCAAAATGTGGTTGAAAGTTTAGTTACAAAATGTGGCTTAAGTCCTAATATTGCAAATACCGTTGCAAATACGGCCGTACCTATGGTGATGAATATGTTTAATGAAAAAGTACAGTCAAAAGGTGCAATGGATATTGCTAGTATGGTTGCCGGTGCCATGGGTAGCGGAAGTAGTGGAAGTCCAATTGGTGGGATGATAGGTAATATTGTGGGCAACTTTTTTGGATCTAAAAAAGATAAAAATCAAGATGCAAATGTAGGAAATGATATTATCGGAAATATGCTGTCTAATTTTTTAAAATAAATCAAAGGGCTACATCGTAGCCTTTTTTAATTTTCATTAAATGATAAATACGTTTTTTTTATTTTTTTTTGTAGGAGCTTTCGGAAATCTTTTTTCGCAAATAGAATATCATATTGCTCTTGGGGACCCCATTCCAATTGAAATTTCTAAAGAAATGTATGTCTTTGAGTTAAATGAAAATGGAAATATTTTTAAGTTTAATTCCGAAGAAATATTATCTTATAAGTTTCAAAATCCGGGGAAGTTCAAAATTCTATGTATTGAAAATCCAGAGTTTTTTGAAAATCACAAACATATGAGTGGCGATCATGAAAATTGTTCGTTGATTCATTTACCTGATTCTTTTTTTGTGTTTGTAGATTCTTTTAAAATTAATTTTAATCTTCAAACGGTTAAATTCAAAGAAGAAATTATTTGTGGAAATGCTCAATCAAACAATTTTGCAGAAATAAATGCAGAAATTGTTACGTATAAAAATCAAAAAGTTTTAGTTCCTGAGTTAAAAATTTTAACTGCCGGTATTGGAACTCAAATTTCAGGGTCTAATAATCCTTTTATTTCAAATACGCACGCTACAAAATTAAAATATAAACTTAGTGGATCATGTTCTGAAGCGACGTTCATTCAATTTGATTTTTTAGATCAAAATAACAATGCAACAAGTTTTGCTAAAGCCATTCAAAAAAAATAAAATGTAAAATACAATATGCATAAAAAAAAGAACGTCATCTTTTTTTTAATTGCACTGATTTTTTCATTAAAATCATTTTCTCAATGTATTGTTACTTGTAATCAAAATGTAGGTGTTTTTTCCAATAATAATGCGGCATCTATTGCATACGACAATATGATTTCATCATTTCACTCTTCGGTTGTTGCTGAAGAGTTTGGTTACAAGGTTTGGGGCGAAAACGTAATGGCTAATGGCACAACACATTCATTATTCCCAAGATTTATTGATACGATTAATTTTCCAACGCTTAAAGGCAAGGTTTTGTTAGCAAGTATTGGATCAAATTCTATAACTAATGCACAACTTGTTGTGCTCACTTCGGATGGACTTTTTGTTGGTGGTATAGTTGGAGCTGTAATAAGTATAGGAATCAAATCGAATACTGCATTTAATAAAATTACAGTTAATGGAAAAACCGATGGATTGCCATTTGGAATTAGTCCAGATAGTGTTAAAATGCTATTTGTTTCGCATGGTACCATTTTAATTACAACATGCGGGGGGCGTGTATTTTCGCTTTCTCAATTTTCGCATATGAGAGGCGATAATCTCATAGGAAATGAAAATCAATGGAGCCAAGTATTTCAATCAAATGGCCAACCTTTAACAAATGTTATTGCGGCTAGAGGTAATACATATTTTGGTTATGCGCTTAAAAATGATAATACGATTTGGACTTGGGGTTGGCAAACCCGTTTAGGGGATGGAACATTGGCTTTGGACAGAGCTCGAGCCACTCAAATGGTTTTACCAGCAGGTGTAACTGCCGTAAAGATGATTCAGGCAACTTCACAGATTATTAGTGGCTCCGTTTCGAATGCCACTACATATTACCTTTTAGATAATCAAAATAGGCTTTTTGGTTTGGGGCGAAATAATGTCGGGCAAGTAGGTGACCATACCAATACAGATAGAAATGTTTGGGTGCGCGTCAAACAAAATGCTACAACGGATTTAAATAATACGGCTTGGATTTCTGCCAATGAGCATGATCCAATTTTTGCGAATTTAGCTATTTTAAGCACCAATTCACAAGCTCGAACTGTTGGTAGTAATAGTAGGTTTATGATTGCTCGCAATTTAAATAATGGAATCAATCATACTGGGTTTCCTAATGGAATAGCCTCTTCCGACACGATTTTATTTTGTGAAGTGGGTGGACATACTTCGGCTTTTGTTAAAATTAACACCCCTCGATACGGCTATACGGGGCATCACGTTAATGGATCTATAGGAAATAACAGTGGTTTAGATAACGAAATAACTTCGGTTAACTTTGTCATACCTCCAGTAATTAGTATCTGTGGTACAGTTTGCGATACCCCCAAACTGTATAAATTGCCTTTTAATTGTGGGGATTCCATTGCTAAATTTGTTATTAAAGGCCGAAGTAATAATCTGGTTAAATTCAAAATAAATGGGGTAAACGATAGCATAATTATTCCTACTTCGGATTCGGTTATAATTCAACTTATTAATCCCGCTTCGGATGTTTCTCTTCAAATCCTCTCAGTTAATAATGTTTTTTGTAATATTTCTTTAAATATTAGAGATACGGTTAAGTTATCTTCGCGCCTTGATACAACGGTAATATTGTGTAAAGGATTTCCTTTTATATTTAATAATATTTCGCATACTTTATCTGGAAATTATAATTATAAATTAATAAATTATCTAGGTTGTGATAGTTTTATTTCTCTTAATCTGATATATAAAGATACGAGTTCTATTCAAATTTTTGATACCATTTGTAGAGGCGGTTCTGTTTTTTTTAATAATCAGAATCTAACAAATTCGGGAATATACAAAGATACCTTAACGAACCGATTAGGTTGTGATAGTTTTATTTACTTTAGGCTTATAGTAAATGATACGTCTCGAAAAGACACAACAAGAACTATTTGTAAAAATGAGTCTGTTTTTTTTAATAATCAAATAATAAATTCCGCTGGAATTTTTAAAGATACATTAGTTAATTCAAAAGGTTGTGATAGTTTTGTTTATCTAACAATTATTGTTAATGACACTATTAGTAATATTATATTTGACACTATTTGCTCTAACCAAATCTATTTGATGGGAGGTCAAATGATATCAGTCTCGGGTATTTATAAAGACACTTTAAAAAGGAGTTCTGGCTGTGACAGTTTTGTAACCTTACATTTATTTGTAAAAGACACAACGAAAAAAGATTCCTTCTTGATTACGTGTAAAAACCAACCAATTCTCTTTAATGGAATGAGCCGAAATATATCAGGAATTTATCGAGATACGCTTGTCAATTCAAAAGGATGTGACAGCTTTTTATATTTACATTTAACGGTAAATGATACGACAAAAAAAGATTCCTTCAGAATTATATGTAAAAATCAATTTGTTGTTTTTAATGGTCAAACGCTAAATACAACCGGAATTTATAAAGATACGCTTATCAATTCGCAAAGTTGTGATAGCTTTATGTATTTGCATTTAACCGTAAATGATACAACGAAGAAAGATTCATTTTTAACGATTTGTGTCAATAATCTGATTTTCTTCATGTCTATTATTGCAAGAAAAAAACAATAAACATAAATAAATAAAAATTTTAAATGAAAAGTGTTTAGAAATCATTTATTTTATAAATTTTAACCAACCAAACCATTTGTTTTTTCTTAAAGGTGTGTCATTATAAGCCTCTTTTTCAAAAGGTATTTCAAGATATGCTTGATATGGATTCATTTTATTCCATCGATTTTTAAAATAAAAAAAAAGATATAAAATGTAAAATCCAATTAATAATAGTTCTATCTGTTGTCTCCAATGTATTTTTTCGTGGTAAATTAAATTCTCGTCCTCTTTTTGATTTAGATTCTTTAAAATAATAAAAGGAAATAATGCCATAGCATTAACCTTGACGCCTCCTATTTTTTTTAGTATGAAAGGACAAATAATAAACATAATTATAATGATTTTACAATTCCATCGGCTAAGCCAATTTTAGGAACTAAAATTTGTTTTAATCCACCTTTTTTCATAATGTTTAAATAGATGTCTAATGCAGGAACAATCACATCGGCTCGATCTGGATTAAATCCAAATTCAATAATACGTTCATCTACGGTAAGTTCATTTAGGATTTTATGTTGTTCTTTAATATAATTATAGGATAGGAGTGAACCAAGCGGTTTTCTACTATTTTTAAATAAGGTATTGATATTTCCACCTGTTCCTACAGCAAAAGTGCCTTCTTTAATTTTCAATTCTTTTATAAATTCGTAAACCTCTTCCCATTCGGTTTTACTAACTAATTGTTTAAGCGCTCTAACAGTACCAATTTTAAAAGATTTAGATTGAACTCTTTTTTTATTGTTATAATATGTGATTTCAGTACTTCCACCACCGACATCGATAAACAAATAGGCTTCATCATTTTTTAAAAAGTCATTGATTTGTGTTTTATAAATGATATCTGCTTCTTCTTTCCCGTCAATTATTTCAATAAGAATTCCACTTTTTTCAAAAACGTGAGAAACCACTTCTTGATTATTTTGCGCTTCTCGAATCGCAGAAGTTGCACAGGCTTTATATTTAGAAACCCCATAAATATCCATTAAGTTTTTAAAGGACTGCATGGCCAAAACCAATTTATTTAAAGTATCTTCTTTAATTTCATTATGCACGAAACTATCAGAACCTAATCGGATAGGAGCCCGAACAAGCATATTTTTATTGTAGATTCGTTGACCATCTTTTTCATAAATATTCATGATCAATAGTCTAACTCCATTGGATCCAATATCTATACCTGCATATTTGTCAACTTTCATATCATTTAATCTATACCAAAAGGATCATTTACACGATACTCAATATCTAATTTTGGATCTTTACCGGTAGGTGCTAAGATTTTAAATTCGACACGACGATTTTTTGCTCTTCCTGCTGGGTCATCCTCACTACTTGGTGTTTCATTTGGAGCAATTGGCACATCTTCGCTATATCCTCGCATAATTATTCGCTCAGGTGCTAATCCTTTAAGTAATAAATACTCTGCAGCGGCCTTACATCTTCTTTCCGAAAGTGCTTGATTATAAATATTTGTGCCTCTTGAATCCGTATGACCATCAATTTTTAAGAACTTATCTGGGAAAATTTGTAATAAATTATACACGCTATCCATAATACTGTAATATTCTGGACGAACTACTGATTTGTCAAAAGCGTAATACACATTTTCCACAACATATTTACCTTTTTCAATAGGATCTAAGACAAAAATTTTGTAAATCGTATCGTCTTTGAATAATTCGTTTGGTGTTCGGAATGAATCCATACCTGGATAATATCCATCTAAAACGCCATTAACTTTATAATTTTTCCCTTGCGATAATTTTACAAAAATTGGACTTTCGCCTTCTGTCGTTTTGTTATAGATTAATTTCTTATTGTCATCTATAGCAATACTATTAACACCGCTTAATGGTTTTTTCTCTAAATCTTTGCTAGAAACATAAATAATTCGTGCCCAAACATTGTATTCATTCTTTTTAATGCTCCAAATATCATCACAACAGGTTTGCCCACGAGTAGATTTAGAACCATTTCGATTCGAAACAAAATATCCAGTTTCATCATCTCTTAATTTTAAATAAATGTCATCTAAAGAAGAGTTAATAGGATGCTTTAAATTGATGATTTTATCCCATTTGCCAATAGTACCTTGAACTTTAAAAACATCAAAACCACCTATACTTGGATATCCATTAGATGAGAAATAAAGGGTTTTGGTAGGCGTGTGATAAAATGGTGTGATATCGTCATTAAATGAGTTGATTTCTTTTAAATTGGTTGCATCTTTATCTTTAATTTTACCTTTTTCATCAATCGCTACATAAAAAATGTCCATTTTTCCTTTTCCTCCTGGTCGATCACTTGAAAATAATAAGAATCGTTTATTACCATCTTCAAAAATAGCAGGATGGGTGTTCGTAGTTCCTTTAGCATTTAAAACTTTTAATTCTTCCGTTTTCCATTGACCGCCATCTTTAGTAGCCATGAATAACTTACATTTCATTTCCAATTGTTTACTTTCACTACATTGTGTATAGTATATCAATTTACCCGTTTTATCCATAAAAGAATTACCTATAAAAACCTCAGGAGTATTAATATCTTGAGGTAATAATTGAGGCTTAGTCCATTGATTTAACTCGTCATTAAATACCGTAAAGAGTAATTTAGAAGTATAATCCCATCCTTCTTCTTTCATCTTTGTAATATTTGGCGCCGTATCACTTACAATTGCCGAATAAATCATAGCGCCATCTGGAAGAGGTTGCGGTGCAAATTCTTGCAAATTACCGTTTACTTGACTTTCAGGAGCCACTTTAATTTTTTTATCTTCTTTGCCTCGAATTTCTAATGCTAACTCTGCTCCACGTTTTTCAATATCAATTTCTTTGGCATATTTTTGCATTTTTTTATTCTCTTCCAAAGTTTTAAACTCTTCGACGGATTGTTTATATTTTTGGTTTGCTTTCATACACATTGCTAACCTTAAAGGAGCTAATTTATCATAGCCTTTATCCATTTCGAGAATTAATTCCGTATATTTTTGACTTGCTTCGTAGTCTCTCAATTTATAATTGAGTTCCGAAAGTTTTTGAACAATGCATTTATTGTTCGGTTTCTTTTTATGTGCCATTTCAAAATACACTACCGCATTCAAATAACTGCCATCGGCTTCTAACTTGTTTGCATATTTTAATAATTTTCCATAAGGAATATTTTTGTATTTAGCAACATTTTGATCAAACTTCCCCGGTTCTTTCTTTCCGTCTTCATCCTTAAGATTCTTTGAATTTAAATCTTTAACTTCTTCTTTTGATTGTGTTTTTTTGCTTTCTGCTTTTTCATTATTCTTTGAACTTTTAGAAGATGCTTTTGGCGTCTCTTTAGTTTCTGATGCAGTCGTTTCAGCAGATTTTTTTGTTCTTGATCTATTTTGAGCAAAAACATTGGTTGTGCAAAAAAGAAGTAGTAAAATTATAATTTTTTGTTGTATAGAATACATATACTATGTTTTTTTATTTATGTAGTGAATTATGAATTAAAATCTTGGATTAAAAATGAAATTATCTTCAAGTAAAGGTGGTTTTACTTTTGGCGTAAATGTATGAACAATACTAAATTCAAAAGTATTTGTTCGTCCAGTTACATATTGTTCGCGTGTGGCAAAAGTTGTATTATAGTCGTATGAAGCCATAAATGTTGTTTTTCCAAATCCAATTCCAAAAAGTCCAATTATGGATTCTACATTCGTACGATTCGATCGTCCCCAAAGTCCTAAATATATTTTACTTGCTTGACCTTTTACTTCAAATAATTTATAAGAAATATTGGAACCATAAACGATATTGGTTGTATTGGCTTGAAACCCTACAAATATTCCTGGATGCAGTTCCAATTTATTTACAATTTCCCAATCTTTAAACGTAGCATACGCTTTATAAAACATAGGAATTCGTTCTTTAGTAGGTACTTTACTGAATTGTTCCTTGGGTTGAAGCAAATGAGTAGCCGATGCACCAAAATCGGCTAAGAAGAAACCAAAATCATGGTGGTAGTTTATTCCTGCATTTAAATCAAAATAAGAAACATTATCATTAAAATTGCTTTCATCAATTTTTCCAAAATCCAATTTAGTTCGATCTAAAGAGCTTAAATTAAACATTGGTTGAACTCCTATGGACAAATAATTGTCTCCAAAATTTTGGGCATAGGCTAAAGAAAAGTAACCACGATATGAATTAAAAATGGAACTTCCTGTTTCATCATTTAAAATACATAGACCAATACCTAACCTTCTTTTTAAAAGCGAGGTCTCAAAAGAACCACTTGCAGTCTTCATCAAATATTCAGAACTACTTAGAGTACTCAAACCACTCCATTGTTGTCGCATAATAGCGGTTGCTCTAAAAGCATCATTAAATTGTCCTGTTAAGGCAGGATTTAATGTCATTGGAGCATTGTAATATTGCGTAAAGTGTATATTATTTTGGGCGTTCATTAAAGAATAGCACAAAATACATAAAAGTAAAAGTCTAATTTTATACATATGTTCTTCGTATCCCTATCTAATAAGCGTTAAATTAATTTGTTCGTGAACGATCCTTCTTCCTTGAGCGTGCTCGTCAATTTCATATGTAATTTGACAAACATATACACCCACAGGTTGCGTTTGTCCTTCAAAACTACCATCCCATGGTTTATTTGGATTATTATGAATCAATTGTCCAAAACGATTGTAAACTTTAAAATCCGTTAATTTTGCAACGCCATCTATTTGTGGGTAATATGAATCATTGGTTCCGTCTCCATTTGGAGTAAATGCATTTGGAATTTTCACTCCATTACCTTTAACTCGATATCGAACGACTGCATTTTCAATACATTCTTTTGGAGGGCTGTATGAACTATCAACACTTGTTACAACTAATATATATTCTACGTCTCCGCTATCAACGGGTTTAGATAAACCAAGTCTTTGATTGTCTATAGGGGTTTTATTCCTACTTAAACTTGGAATCCATTTGTATTTTACATTTTTGTTCGTTGTAAATAAATGATCTCCTAAAAGCGAATTGGTATCACCCAATTGAATTAAACTTCTATAGGGTATTCCTGTTACGTCCAAACATTTATTGTCTATAAAAATGGAGCCAGTATCTTTACAACCACTTGGTCTAACGGCTTCTACAATATATAGCCCAGAAGTATTTTTGGCTGTAAATAGGGTTTGGTTTTTCTCACCATTACTCCAATTATAATCCACATATTTACGATTTAATTTGTTGGCATCCAATTCAATTTGTTCATTACAACATACCGCCACTCGCATTAAGGAATCAGCTCTAAAAACAATTCTACCAAATGTTTCAGGTACTACTTCTACATAGGCTTCTTTTTTACAACCACCAAATTCTCTAACTACTTTATATCGACCTGGTGTTTTTATGTCTAAAGATTGACCAACTGCATTATTAGGGAACCAAGTATATTTAGCGCTTGTATTTAAAGGAATTGGAATTAACGTTTTAGAACGATCAATTCCTATACATAGGGTATCATTTTCTAAAGCAAAGTCCGGATTGTCAATATAATTAATAATAACAGAATCTTTAATAAACATCGGACAGCCATTATTTCCAATTGGATTTACAATAAAAAACACACCACCTTGTTTAAAATATCTTTTATAGCTTAATACGCCATCGTTCCATAATGGCGTTGTAACTCCTGAGTTAAGATCTAAGGAAACAAAAACGGAATCGCCTTCACATATATCTTCTTTATATGTTGTAAATTCAACGGTATCCGGTCTGTAAAAAATAATCTCTCTAAATCCAGAACGATTTCGACATGCTCCGGAATCGACCTCAACAAAATATCTTCCAGTGTCAGCTACTTTGATAATATATTCATTACTAATGATTTGATTTCCTTTTCGCCATATCGGATTTTTATATCCTACATCTATTGGTATTTTAAGTTCTACCGAGTCATTAAAACATACATAATCTACTCCAGCAAGCGATGCAGGCATAATTTTTTTAGGTTGCACGTCGATCCATATACTATCTCTATTAAAACATCTTGGAGTATCATTTTTAGCCACACTAACGTAATAATAACTTGGTTTTATTGGTGCAATTTCTAATTCTTCTGCATTGAGGTCATCATTATCAATTCCTATTTGATTTGGATCCCAAAATATTTTGTATTCCGATTGATTTGCTACATTAACTTCTACTTCCATTTTAACTTTTCCATCTTCACAAGCCGCTGGATTTAGAGGTTTAAATAAAATTTGTGGCCTCGAAACATCAACCAAAATCGTATCTCGAACAATACAAATTAAAGTATCTCTAACCGCTACATTATTTACAAATAGATCTCTACGGTATTCGGCTCTGATATGATACTTACGTGATCCATTAGGGAAAAATATTGGATTTGAAACGCCTGAGTTACTTATATCTAAAGGAGGTGCCCACTGGAAAGATTTAGCTACTGGTGGCACTTCCGCTGAAGGGGTACAGATATCAAAAATAAAATTAGGACGAATAGTTCCTATAGTACCGGTAAAAAAGTCTTTACATGCATTAGGTAATCCATTGGTTGCAATTTGAACTAAACTTCTTTTTTTATTTATTAAATTGGTAGATTCTACTTGGTCTCCTAAATAATTTCTACCCACACCGTTATTCCAACAAATTTCAACTAATAAGTTTTGATTTTTTAGATGATTGAATCCAAAAGGTTTTTTAAATTCAAACTTATTAATTCCAATTTTAGGTTTGTATTCTGTTGTGTCAAATACAATGTTATCTTCACATATCGAAAAATCAATAAATGTTGTAGAAGAAAACGAATCTATTTCAATAGGAATAGGCTTGATTTTAATTGTAA
This sequence comes from Chitinophagaceae bacterium, assembly GCA_017495115.1. Lineage (GTDB taxonomy): Bacteria > Bacteroidota > Bacteroidia > Chitinophagales > JADJOU01 > CHPMRC01. The sequence goes on from JAFEIJ010000001.1 coordinate 41,778, forward strand.
AATCACTTAATACATTTGCTATTTGATTGGCACCAAGTTGTCTTACATTAAAGGAAATTGCATTGATTAATCCTTGTGAAATTAATGGGTTTGTAGCCGCCAATTCATCCCTTGTAATAATATACTGTATTTTTTTGTCCGTAGGAGCCGTATTATTTACGACACCTTGTCCAAATGGAGAAAAAACTTCGTTGTTTACATTATTAGGTCCAACCTTCAAGCCTAAATATAATTGATAATTTGAATCTATAACTTTACAACGTTCATTAGTCTTATACGTTCTAAATTCTACATCAATAGGCTCTGGAATGACAGTAGATGTTCTAGAACTTACGGAAACCGTGTCCCCATTGCATATGGAAGCAAAATTTCTATTTAATGAGATTTTAAATGAATCATCATATTTAGCTAACGTCGAATCTATATAATAACAATTTTCATATTTAATAATAGCTCCAGTATTCGGATCTGTATAATCAAAAGGATTAATAGCCGTAAGATTATACATCGTTCGTTTTTCAGCAGAAATTTTAGGATTTGGAGACGTACTCGTAATTAATCCCGTTTCGGGCTTCCAATTAAATTTAATAATAGAGGAGTCAATACTTTTATAAGTCATTCGAATTACAGGCCTAAGCATGCTGGTATCTCTTGCTTGTTGTTTATCCCATCCTTCTTCAAATTCCTTTAAGTAATATCCTAAAACGCTTATATACGAAGTTCGATTACTTTTTATTACGGGTGGCGTTCCTACTTTTCCAAAATCGGTATTAACACAGGAAGCTGAAATCTCAAAAATCAAATTCGATTCCCCGTCCCAAGTAAAATTTTTGTTTAAACTAAAATCATTCCATCCTGGCTCTATATCATAATTCGGATTCGAATAAATTTCTAGTAGTTTGGTTGTATCATTTTCAAATCGTATAGAGTTTAAATCTTCTCTATCGGTACACGTAACTTTGATTTTTAAATTCGAATATCTTTTTGGTTCGTTGATTCCTTCGATGAAAAAGCTAATTTTATTGTAAGAACCATTTTTGAAAAAACATGCTAACTCTTCTTTTCCACGATATAAAAATTGTGTCCGCATAAATTTAACACTATTTCTAGCATTAAAAATAAGCGCTTTTTCATTATCTGTAGTTGAAAAATCACCAATGGTTTCTCCAACATTAGTATCATTTAAGAATTTAGAAAAATTGTCAAATCCGCAAAGATTTTTCAAACCAATTTCGGATTTGATTTGTATCGTATCAAAAGGACAAACGTTTACTTTATCCGTACTAAGTCCAATATTTGGTTTTACTCCAATGGTTGGTTCCTCTTTAAAAACATTTAATATACAATTGTCGGGAGTTTTTACATATACATTGAAATTGTTAAGCGGATCAATAAATACACCTCGAGCAATAGGGCTAATAATTGGTACTGGTAAGTTTACTATATTTCCTTTTGTGTAATTCCAATAAAATTCGGATCCTGAAGAAGCATTAATTACTTCTATATCAACTTCATCTCCTAAACATTGATTTTTTAAAAATCTGCCTAAATTACTATCAAAGAAAGAATCTATTTTTACAACTAATGAGGGGGTAATCGTAGCGCCTAAATCATAGCAAACAGTATCTTTATTGTCACAATATTGATTAGCTGTAACCGTAAAACAGGAAGATGAATTTAAGAAGTCAGGTATCATAATATCATCCATTTTAGATGGTACAGATGAAAAGGAACTAAATCCTCCACCACCATTTAAAATAGACCAAGAAAATTCAGCATCAATTTGGCCATTGTCAGCTAAACTATATTGATTAAGTGCATTTGGATTATTACAGAAAAACCCCTTTTTTGTTTGAAAAGATGGAATCGTTTTTACAATTTCATTAGGAATATTAGTTGGGACTATTAGTTGGGCCGAAACGGGTTTATTTATTCTTAATAATACAACTTTGTAATTTTCCAAACTATAAACGTTATTAATACAATCTCTAAATAAAAATACCAATGGATAGGTACCTGATGGCATATTTGGAGGAATATTCCAACTAAAATTAGCCAAAGTGGTATCAAATTTTGGCAATTGATTTACTTTGAAATTATTTGATACAATTGCATTGGTTATTTCAGAAGGTAAATTGATTAATATTTCTAAAGATTGACTTTCCGCAGGAGCCGCTGTTGAAAAATTAGCACCTCGAACACCAAAACTTATGGACTCACCAGCGCAAGCTTCTATTGTTGTATTATTTCTCTTTGGCGCAACGGCACAATTAACTAAATTTTCATAACCCAAAAATTGAGAATTATTCGCCAATTTGTTGTTATAGCTATTACATTCTTCAAGATTATATACATTCAATACAATATCTCTTCGTGTAATTCCTTTTACAATCGTTGGATTGTTTCGGTCCCTTTCTGTTATTTTTATTGCGGTAGCAAATTGACCAACTGAAACCATGGGTCTCAATGTAATGGCGCCCGTATTAGCATTTACAGAATAGGTTGAGTTGCCGCACAAAGGGTTTGCTTCCGAACAGTTAGCCACAGCATTCCATTCAATTTTTTCACCGTTGTCCGCTAAGTAATTTGGCCATTGGCCTCCTGAATAATCAAAATAAGGTGTACTTACTTCAAACTCTAAAATATCACCATCCGGATCATAATATCCTAAGTCGTACTCTCTTTGCGTACCCAAACATTGAAAAATTAAAGGGTTTATTGCAGAACGTGGCGAATTATTGGCTATAAATTTATCATCAGAATTTGAAGCCAATAAACCTTTTGAAATTTTGTTATTATACCATGCTTCTGTAAAAACGCCTTGATGTTTTCTTTGATTCGTTAAGTTGGGTGTAATAATTCGGCCACCAAATATTTGAGACCATCCATTCGGATTAGTACCTAAAATGGTTCCATTAGCATTTCGAATGCCTTGCATACCTTGCGAGGAGTCAATTAATGTTTGAAAAGCATCATTATCGGATCTCGAAAAATTGTGAAAAATATACCAATCGGAGCAATTAAAAGGCAGCTCAAAAGTGTCAAAATAAACCTCAGTTCGATAACCACGATTTCCAGATAATTGATTGTAACAGTCATTTAGCAAGGGTTCAGTAGAGTTGGGACATTCTGGTGTTGCAAATGATTCAGATAATTCATTTCGTAGCTTTAAAAAAGTAATCATCCTCGAGCAACATTCCGAACTAATTAAGTTGATAATGGTACTATCTACCGTTGGATTTCTTCTTGTTGAAGCACTACAATCTCGGTAATAGGTTAGCTTTACGGAAACTTCCCTTGAGTTATTTGGGTTGGTACTAGTGATTTCCATATCAACTCCTCCAATATAAGGGTCCGCTCTTCGTCTCTGAGCCTCTAGTTCAAAAGTCGTAAGAAAAATACTTATAATGAATAAAACATAGAATTTGAACCTCATAATTTTTCCCTATTTTTTTCAGAGTGTAAAAATATATAAAAAAAATAAATTTCTTAGTTTTTTTTAAGATTTTTAATTGAAGTTGTTAATAAGTATTTTTTTTTATAAATTTTCTTCAAAAAACTTTTTTAAAATTTCTGCTTTTTTCATGCCTAAAACCATTTTAAGTTTTTCAAATTCAGCATTTTTCATATTTTCAATATATTTAAATTCTTTGTATAATTTTTCAATGGTTTTACTTCCCAAACCTTCAATAGATTCCAAAATAGAATACGTCATTTTTTTAGAACGAATATCCCTATGAAATGTGATTCCAAAACGGTGTGCTTCATCTCGCATCTTTTGAATTAATTGCAAAGCAGGGCTTTTTTTATCAATATATAGTGGAATTGGGTCATTTTTAAAGTAAATTTCTTCAAGTTTTTTTGCAATTCCAATTATAGGTACTTTTTCAGAAATTCCAAGTTTTTCCAAACTTTCGATAGCGCTACTTAGTTGTCCTTTTCCACCATCAATTACGATTAAATTAGGAAGCGCTATGTTTTCATCTACAAATCTTTTATAACGTCGATAAACTACCTCGCGCATACTCTCAAAATCATTTGGACCTTCAACGGTTTTTATATGAAAATGTCGATATTCATTTTTTGCAGGTTTACCCATTTTAAATACAACGCAAGCTGATACTGGACTCGTTCCTTGAATATTACTATTGTCAAAACATTCGATATGAAATGGTAATTCTTTTAGATGTAACCGATCTTGTAATTCTTTCAAAATACTAAAATCGGCTCTTCGTTTTTGATATTTTGGATCAACGATGAGGCTCATGGAATAACTTCGGGCATTAAATAAACTCAAGTCTAAAATCTTTTTTTTATCACCCAAAATTGGAATAGTGATTTTTATATTTTCAAATTTTTCTTGAAGTTCAAAAGGGATAATAATTTCTTTTATTTCATTATTTTCGGATATAAATTTTGAAATAAAATGTTCTAAAATTTCAACTTCGGTTTCATCCAGTTTGGTTTCTACGATAAAATTCCGAGTAGATACGATAACCCCATTTTTTATTTTTAAATAATTAATAATTTTTCGTTCTTGCGAACTATACAAGCTTATTGCAGAGACGTTATTTAAAGATGGAGTAAAAATTACCGATTTGGTTTCAAAGTCTTTAAGTTTGATAATGCGTTGTTTCCATTTTTCCGCCAATTCAAAATTTAATTTTTCGGCACTTTTGGTCATTTCGGCTTCCATATGCAATTTCAAATCGCCAAATTTCCCTTTCAAAATCTGACGAATATTGATTATATTTTGATTATATTCAGTTTCCGATTGAAATGCAACACATGGAGCTAAGCAATTACCAATATGGTATTCAAGGCATTCTTTATATTTTTTTTGTGCAATTTTTTCTGGAGCTAAATTCAAATTACAGGTACGAAGAGGAAACAACGTTTTTAAGGTATTAAAAACTTCTTTAGCAAAATGAATTGAGGTATATGGACCTAGATATTCTGTTCCATCTTTGATATATTTTCTTGTAAAAAAAACTCGAGGGAATTTTTCATTTTTTATGGCAATAAAAGGGTAGGTTTTGTCATCTTTTAATCGTATATTATATTTGGGTTGGTGCTTTTTGATCAATGCATTTTCCAAAATTAATGCATCGTTTTCATTTGGGACCACGGCAAATTCAATTTTTACAGTCAGCTTAATCATGGCTTTGATTCGCGCCGCAGTTTGCCGGTTTTCTACAAAATATTGAGAAACTCTTTTTTGAATATTTTTAGCCTTTCCTACGTATAGTATTTCTTCATTTTCTCCAATATACTTATAAATACCAGCTTCGGTAGGTATAGTTACTCTTATTTTTTCAAAATCTTCAAATGTCATTTGAGTTTTCTTTTGTATAAAAAAAGAGTAGCTTTAAACTACTCTTTTTATTATTTTTTATTTCAAAATGCTTTGGATAGCGGCTTCAATTTCTTGCTCGCTTCGCATGCCATTTTTTATTGCTTTCCCATCAGGACCTATAAGAAGTCCATGCGGAATGCCAACAATACCATAAGTTTCAATTAATTCTTGGTTTTCATTTTGATTTTCTCCAATTATCCATTGGCTCCATGTTAATTGATCTTCTTTTACCGCTTTTTGCCATTTTTCTTTACTAGGATCAATAGAAATACTTAAAAAAGTGATTTGATCTTTGTATTTTGCATACAATGCCGCTATTTTTGGATTTGCTGCTCTACATGGTTTGCACCAATGTGCCCAAAAATCTACAAATACAAATTTGCCTTTTAAATCATTAAATGAAACGGTTTTGCCATCTAAACTTGTAAATTTAGTATTCGGCGTTTTATCTGGAGTAGCATTTTGTTTTTGCATCATTTTCACTTGTTCTTTCATCGCTTTGCCTATTCCAGTATTATTTACTACTTGTGTGTCTACTTTGTTAAACCAATCTAAAGCAGAATCACCGCCACTCATAGAAAGCGCCCAAAGACTCAATACATTATTTTTGTTTTCATAAAAAACATTTCTTACAATATTTGAAATGGAGTCTTGAACTTTTTGAGCAACAGCTATCGCCGCAGGATCATTTTGTTGAGCGGCCATGAAATAACTTTGATTTTTTTCATAAAGTTCTCTAACTGTGGTAAGGGTATTGTTGAAAATATCATTTAATTTTCCAGAAACTTTATTTTTTATTGGGTTTACAATATCAAAATCCATTTTAACCGTTCCAGGTTCCATAACAAAATATTGTCTGAATACATTCGGTACATCCGCCATCATCGGAATGTTAGATATTTGAATCAAATCAGACATTTGTACTTTTAAACTATGACTAAATGCACCATTTTTGACATCAAAAGAGTCAAATGCCATCGGTTCACCTTCTTTAATTAGATAAAGTTTGGTAATCGAAGGGTCGATTTTTCCTTCAATTTTCATCGTATCGGAGTTGCAAGAAGCTATTAGAATACTTGTAATAGCTATAAGTAATAAAGATTTAAAATTCATAAATTGGGTATTAGTGAGTATTTAATTTAAACAACAAATATAAAACAATTATTTAGATTTGCTTTTTTTTCAGTTTGATATTTAATTGATTTTATATGTATATTCATGAACCTTTAGCCCAACGAATGCGTCCGAAAGACTTTGTTGATTTTTTTGGAAACGAAAAAATTGCACAACAATTTAATAAAATTGTTAAAGATTCGTATATGCCTTCTATGATACTTTGGGGACCTCCAGGCGTTGGAAAGACTACTTTAGCCCAAATTTTATCTTACAAAACGAAGTTGCCTTTTTATGCAATTAGTGCCATTCAAAGTGGCGTTAAAGAAGTTCGTGAAATACTTGCAATTGCGGCCAACCAAGGAACTATAATTTTATTTGTAGATGAAATCCATCGTTTTAATAAGTCACAACAAGATAGTTTACTGAAAGCTATAGAAGAAGGTTTGATCATTTTTGTTGGAGCTACGACCGAAAATCCTTCTTTTGAAGTGAATAATGCGTTGCTTTCAAGATGTCAAGTTTTTGTTCTTAAAGCATTTGACGAAGAAACTTTAAAGAAAATGGCTTTAAATGCTATTGAAAAAGATGAAATTCTAAAAAGTAAGGAAATTAAAGTGGAATCGTTAGATGCTTTGATTCATCGAAGTGGAGGTGACGGGCGAAAACTCTTGAATTTGTTGGAATTGGTTGTAAATTTTTCAGAGTTGCCGGTAGTTATTAATGATTCACTTGTCGAAGAATTTGTAGCTACACAAACCGATGCTTATGACAAAACAGGCGATTTGCATTATGATATTATTTCCGCCTTTATAAAATCAATTAGAGGTTCCGATCCCAATGCGGCGCTTTATTATTTAGCTCGAATGATTGATGGGGGAGAGGATCCAAAATTTATCGCCAGAAGGCTTTTAATTTTAGCATCCGAAGATATTTCTTTAGCCAATCCCAATGCGCTATTACTTGCTAATACGACATTTGATGCCGTTGTAAAAATTGGATATCCCGAATGTCAAATTATATTATCGCAATTGGTCGTTTATTTGGCTACGTCTCCTAAAAGTAATTCAACGTACTTAGCATTAAAAAAAGCGCAAGCTTGTCATCGCAACCATCCCAATTTGTCGATACCGCTTCATTTAAGAAATGCACCAACAGGGCTCATGAAAAAATTAGATTATGGAAAAGATTATAAATATGCGCACAATTATGAAGGTAATTTTGTGGATCAAGAATTTTTACCAGATGCTATTAAAGATGAAATTTTTTATCTACCTTCTAAAAATCCAAAAGAACAAGAAATTGCAAAAGATTTAGTAAAAAAATGGAAAAAGTATCAATAAAAATTACTCTTCAGAAATAATAAAAAATCCATCTTCTCCTTGTTTTTGATATAATGGCATCAAAATATATCCAGAATATGGCGCTAAGATATCTCGATGTTTATTTTTTGCTAAAATTTGATTTTTTTCGATAGCATCAAAGTTTTTAAATCCAGGCAACATTTCAAAATCTTCATCGGGTTTTATGTGATATTTGTATTTAAATGATGTTAATTTTGGAAGATTCAAAGAAGCTTCTTCTAGATTTTTGTGATGAATGCTCATCCATTCTTTATTAAAATGTGCTATACCAAGTTGATCTAATAAAATATAAATGGCGGCTTCCATTCTTTGAATACTCTTTGGGTCTTCATGCTGCCCCGCTTCGAATGCAATGGCAGAAAATTCTTTTTTTGAAAAAATGCTAAGCGTGGTGTTTTTAATTACATTTTGCAGATGAAGAATTAACGGTACTTGAAGAGATTTCGCCATTTCAACACTCAAGTCATTCCCATTAACTATTGTAAAAAGGCCTCCTGGGGCACTTGTTGTATGTAAGTCTAAAAATAAAAAAGGTTGGGATTTTTGTCGATGAATGGTGAATTGCTCAAGAACATATAATAACTCTTTTTGTTCTTTTTCTTCATGATTGTCTAATAATTCGGAAGCAGTGTTTCGAACTTTTTCAAGTTGGTCTTCATGCCACATCCGATTTAAATCTTGATCAATAAATCGTTTATTTTCATCAAAAGCCCTCAAGTTCCCTTTTAATGCAAGGATACATCCGTTAAAAATAGGCAATTGACTTTTTAGATATTTAAAAATATTTTCTAAAGCAATGACACCGCTTTTTTCATTTCCATGAACTGCGGCTAAAACGATTAATAAATTTTCGCTCATGATGTCTCCATAGAGCCCGATAATTCGTTTTTTAATTTTTTTATCCCAAATCATATTTTTTGGTTTAAATACAAATTTATAGAATATATGTTAAATCCTAAAATGAAAATCTATTTTTGGATCAAAATGTATATTTTTTTTGATAAATTATTTTTTTCAATAAAATTAAGTTTATCTTTTTAATTTTGCACCATATCAAGGTTAGATTGATGATCAAATAATTATTTAAAAAGACTTACGTAATGTCGGATACACCAAAAATAAAAGTAACAATAGATGGTCAAACCATCGAAGTTCCAAATGGTACAACTATTTTAGAAGCTGCTCGTATGATTGGTGGCGAATTAGTACCTCCTGCAATGTGTTATTATAAACCTTTGGCCGAAAGTGGTGGAAAGTGTCGTACGTGTTTGGTTAAAGTTGCTGCGGGAAGTGAAAAAGATCCAAGACCAATGCCAAATTTAATGCCAAGTTGTAAAACGATGGTCATGGATGGCATGGTTGTTGAAAGTAGCGCGAGTTCTCAAGTAACGGAAGCGCGAAATGGCGTAACCGAAATGTTATTAATTAATCATCCTTTAGATTGTCCAGTTTGTGACCAGGCTGGTGAATGTAAATTACAAGATTTAGCTTTTGAGAATGGACTTCAAAAAACAAGATATGAGGAAGAGCGTCGAGAGTTTGAACCAACGGATATAGGTCCATATATAAAACTTCACATGAATCGTTGTATTATGTGTTATCGTTGTGTTTTTACAGCCAATCAAGTTACGGAAAGTCGTGAACATGGTGTTTTATATCGTGGCGATAAAGCAGAAATTGGAACATATATAGAAAATTCATTAGAAAATGATTTTATTGGTAATGTTATAGATGTTTGCCCAGTTGGTGCGCTTACCGATAAAACATTCCGTTTTAAATCAAGAGTTTGGTTTACAGCCCAATATGATGCGCACAGAGATTGTGACAAGTGTTGCGGTAAAGTTGTTTTACACAAAACTGCAGATGAAATTATTCGTGTTTCGGCTCGAAAAAATGAATGGGATGAGGTAGAAGAGTGGATTTGCAATACGTGTCGTTTTGATAAAAAATCAAATAGCGATTGGAAAATTGATGGCGTTAGAAATAATAAAAGAAAATCGGTACAAAGTATAAATAAATATCCATTGTCGATGCCATCTAAAAATGAGGTTTTAGACAAATAATGCATAAAATAATTAACGATCCGGTTCATGGTTTTATTAGTATTCGTCATGAATTGCTATTAAACTTAATCGATCATCCTTATTTTCAAAGACTCAGGCATATTTTACAATTAGGTTTAACGAATTACGTTTATCCTGGAGCCAATCATAGTCGATTTCATCACGCTTTGGGTGCGATGCATTTGATGATGCAGGCTTTGGAAGTACTTAAAGATAAAAATGTAGAAATTTCAGAAGAGGAGTATGTGGCCGCTTGCGCCGCAATTCTATTGCATGATATAGGTCATGGTCCTTTTTCGCACACGCTCGAAAAAAATATTCTAAATGGTATTCATCATGAGCAAATTTCGCTCTATTTAATGCATCAATTAAATGATACATTTGAAGGAAAATTAATGCTTGCTATTCAAATGTTTCAAAATCAATACGATAGAACTTTTTTTCATCAATTGATTTCTAGCCAATTGGATGTGGATCGTTTGGATTATTTGTCGAGAGATAGTTATTTTACGGGTGTCAAAGAAGGTAAAGTTAATGTGGATCGTATTTTGAAAATGCTTAATGTTTATGATAATCAACTTGTTGTAGAAGAAAAGGGCGTACTTTCTATTGAAAGTTATTTAATTGCCCGAAAAATAATGTATTGGCAAGTATATCTTCACAAGGCCGTTTATGGTGCCGAAATGCTTTTAGTAAAACTTTTTGAACGCATTGATGCGTTACGTAAAGAAAAAAAATATATTCAAGTTGGAAATTCGTTGGATTATTTTTTAAAATCTTCAGAAAGTCATCAACTTAATGATGAAATTATTCATCATTTTATGCAGTTAAATGACAATGCGGTTTGGCATTTGGTTTATAAACTTCAAGATCATGAAGATGTGGTATTAAGAAATTATTCAAGAGCTTTAATCCGTAGGAACTTATTAAAAAGTATTAAGAAAATATCAAATTCTTTTGATGAAGAAATAAAAGCCAGTTCATTAGAATCGTCGATTAAAAATTATTTTGTTTTTGTAGAAAAAATCCGCTTTAAAAGCTATTCAAAAAAACAAGAAATTTTTATTTTGCCTAAAAATGCAAAACCTATTCCTTTTAGTCAATATAGTAAACTAAATCACTTGGAATTAAATTTAAAAAAACAACAGCTTTTTTATTTTTTTTATCCAAAATTAGATTTTATTATAGAATAATCTATACACGCATCAATTAAAACCTTTTTCTATTTTTTTGTTTTATTTATCTAAAAATTAATAAATTTGTAACTTATATTTTTTAAAAGTTGAGTTGTAAATGTTTAAACACATAGATTTTCTAGAGAAAACAAAAGATTTTAATGAAGCTTCTCAGATTTGGATTTATTATGCACCAAGTATATTTTCAGAAACTCAAATTGATCTAGTTAATCAAAATATGGATACTTTTTTAAGTCAGTGGAATGCACATAAAGTTTCTTTAGATGCGGTAGGAATGATTTTATATAATCAGTGTATTGTTTTGTCAGTAAATAATGAAACTGCTCAAGCTAGTGGTTGTAGTGTAGATGCTTCGGTTCGTTTTATAAAAGAATTAGGGATGAAAATACAAATCGATTTTTTTAGGAGAGATTTGTTTTTTACATTGGAAAATGAAAAGATGAATTCAATTGAAATCAATAACATCCAACATATTTTTGAAACGAATAAAGATATAGAAGTTATGTCACCATTTTATCTAAATCTTAAAGAGTTTAGAAACAACATTACACAAAAAATTCCTTTTTCAGCGTACAAACGTATGGTTAAAATTTAGTAAATTATTTTATATGAAAAATACGATTATTTTTACATTATTTTTATTTTTTTCTTATAGTCTCAATAGTCAGATTGATACTTCAAATGTGCCTATTTGGCAATCGATGATGCAAGATAGAAATGTAAATTATTTTAAAACCTTAAGTGCATACAATAAGTATTATGCAAATCGTAAAAAAGAGCGACATACAGGGTATAAAGCCTTTGAAAGATGGGCTTACTACTGGAGTCAACGGATTTTGTCCGATGGTTCCTTTCCTCCTCCAATGCGAACACATAATGAATATTTTAAATTTTTAAGAAATCAAGTTAGAACGAGATCGGCATCTGGAAATTGGAAAGCAATAGGTCCTTTTAATAGCCCCAATAATCCAATTACAGGAGCTGGGGTAGGTCGAGTTAATGCATTGTATGTGCATCCTTCAAATGGAAATTATTTAGCTGGCGCACCGCAAGGTGGTTTATGGACGAGTACAAATCAAGGGGTTTCTTGGACTTCAAATACGGATTATTTGCCTTCGTTGGGAGTGAGTGCTATTGTCGTGCATCCAACTTCAAATCCTGAGAAAATTTTTATTGGAACAGGAGATCGCGATGCCAATGACGCTGATGGAAAAGGTGTTTGGGTTTCGAATGATAATGGACAAACATTTGTAGCTTCTAATACCGGAATGGGAGATAAAATTGTTAACAAGTTAATGCTTAATCCAGTTAATCCTAATCATCTAGTTGCTGCATGCAGCGATGGTGTTTATTTTTCATATAATCAAGGTGCCAATTGGACTAAACGAACTTTAATTGGCGGAAATTATAAAGATATACAATACGCTCCAGGTGACACATCTACACTTTATTCAACGACATCAGGTTCAAGCAAATTTTATAGAACTATAAATGGAGGTGCGAATTGGACTGAAATTTTTACTGGATTAGCTACTTCTTCTTCGAGAAATCGAATGGCAATTGGGGTCACTCCGGCCAATCCAAATATTGTTTATTTGGTAGCGAGTGATGGATCGACTAATCCAATAAAAAATGGTACTCTAGAAGCTTTTTATAAATCAAGTAATAAAGGTGCGAGTTTTCAAATGCAACAAAATACATTTAATATTTTAGGGGGAGATGTTAATGGAGGAACTCGAGGACAAGGCTGGTATGATTTGGCAATAGAAACGAGTCCTACGGATTCCAATTGGGTAATGGTTGGTGGAATTAATATTTTCACTTCATTAAATGGAGGGGTTAATTGGTCTTGTAAAGCAAGTTGGTGGGGACAAAATGGTGTTCCGTTAGTACATGCCGATATTCATGTTTTTTATAGAGATCCTGCTTCTGGTCGATTGCTTGTAGGTCATGATGGTGGTTTTACCTTTACGGATAATAATGGGAATTCTTGGACGGATCGTAATAATGGAATGACTATTTCACAAATATACCGTATTGGATACTCTCCTTTAGATTCTAATAAATTAATTGCTGGTTTTCAAGATAATGGAACTAGTGTTTTTTCCGTTAATTCTTGGAGTAACGAAGTAGGTGGTGATGGTATGGAATGTGAGATTAGTCCTTTTAATACTTCGCATATGCTGGGGTGTGTTCAAAATGGTCTGCTTCAACGAACTACAAATAATGGTGCAAGTTGGGTTTCAATAGCAGATAGTATTAAAGAAACTACTCGTCCTTGGGTTTCTCCATATCAATTACATCCAAGAGTGAATAATCATTTTACGTTGGCGTTTAAGAAAATTTATACTTCAAATGATTTATTTACTGCTACGCCTCCTAACTATATAATTACAGATAATACCGTTGGAGCTGACGCTACAGATGTTCGTTATAGTAATGTTTCAAATAATATGGTATATGTCGGATTTGCGGATGGAACGGTTAAAAGAAGTAATAATATTTTGAGCAGTAATCCTACTTTTGTAACGTTGAACCCTCCGGGTGGAACATCAAGAGTTACTTCTGTTGAAACCAGTCATCGTGATTCGAATGTAGTTTATACAACTAAAGGTAATAAAATCTACCGTTCCTCTAATATGGGTGGGTCTTGGATTGACTATACTGCGAACTTACCAAATATACCAATGTTATCACTTGTTATCGATAAGCATTCATTTAATGGTGTTTATGTAGGAACCGATGCTGGAGTTTATTATCGCGATTCATTAATGAGCAATTGGATACTATATAACGCAGGACTTCCTGTAGCCAGTGCTATTACGGATTTAGAAATATGGTACGATTCTCTTGTTAGTGCGCGAAATGTTATTATGGCTTCTACTTATGGAAGAGGTGCATGGAAATCGGATTTGAGAATTTCGGAAACACAACCTGTAATTAATATTAATCTACCCAATGAAGTTTGCCAAGGAACCACTCTGCAATTTCAAAATAATTCGATAGCAGATAGTTTTAGATGGCGTATTACTCCTTCTACGGGGGTCGTTTTTGCAAATGGTACTAAATTTAATGATTCGGATCCTCAGGTTACTTTTAATAATACCGGTACTTTTACGATCAGTTTATTTGCTTACAAATATGGAAATGGATATAATTTTAAAACACAAACAATAACCGTAGGTGTTAATGGAAATTTGAGTGTAACCAAAGACACCATTTTTACATGTCCTGGAGATACTCAGTCGCTTCAAGCTTCAGGGGCTATAAATTACAATTGGTCGCCTGCTACAGATTTATTAACAACTACAGGAAATAATGTGAAAACGGTTACAAATCAGACTCGAGTATATACAGTGATCTCAGATATGGGAAATGGTGCTTGTAAAGACACCGCTACCGTAACTGTTATCTTAAAACCAACGGTAAATTTATCCGTTCAAGGTAATCGTAAATTATGTCAAGGCGATACTTCTACAATTCTTGTATCTGGTGCCGATACATTTGTATGGACACCAAATACATTCTTGAGTTCAGATACCGCTCGTTCGGTGAGATGTTTTGCAAACTCGGATATAACGTATAGTATCAAAGGTAGTTCCTCTGGATTATGCTCTAATACGATTAATTTTTTAATAAATAGTCAAACTCGACCAACATTTACCTATTCCAAAAACCCCGATACTTTTTTATGTTCTAATGTTTCATTTGAAACGGAATATCAAGGCAATTTAACATCATATTTAATTGCTCCCGAAACGGGATTAACTCGTAATGGAGATAATTTGAAGTTTGAGAATACGACTACTCAAAAATATGTATTAAGCTTTCAAGATACGCAATTTTGCCCAATTTTTGACACGTTTACGATTCAACGAAAAGTTAAGCCTAATGTTGTTGTTAGTGGTATAAAATCACTTTGTGTTGGAGATAGTACTGTTTTGAGTGCCTCAGGTGCAGACACTTTAATTTGGACGCCTTCTACGTTTTTAGATAAAAATGTAGGAAATAGCGTAAGGTCTAAACCAAGTTCAACGATTGAATATACCGTAATTGGCAAAATAGAATCGTGTATAGATTCGGCAAAACATTCTATAACGGTAGGCACACAAAATGTAAATCTAATCATATCAGGAGATTCTTTTTTATGTGAAAATAATAGAACTCGATTAGTTGCAAGCGGTGCTTTAAACTACAGTTGGTCGCCTGCTCAATTTGTAGATA
The DNA here is from genome assembly GCA_017495115.1 of Chitinophagaceae bacterium. Taxonomy (GTDB): domain Bacteria; phylum Bacteroidota; class Bacteroidia; order Chitinophagales; family JADJOU01; genus CHPMRC01. The sequence continues at coordinate 57,094 of JAFEIJ010000001.1, forward strand.
ATCCAAATAGTGCTACGGTTTTTGTTAAATCTCAAAATCCTGTTACGCTTACCGTTACAGGAACTATTTTTGGATGTGTAGGTCAAGCTTCTAAATCTCTAACGGTTGGTCAAACCCCTGAAATTGAATATACCATAGAAAAAGGAGGGCTACAAATTTGTAAAGGAGATACTGTTCAGATTAAATTAAATCCTGAACTACAATATGATATCGAACCGCTTTATAATTATAAGTTTGTAAATGATTCTCAATACATATTCTTCCCAAGAGATATTACAAAATATACGATTTATGCTAAAGGCCCAAATTCTTGTACCAATTCAGAAGATTTGGAAATTTTAGTTGAAAATCGTCCAACGGTTACCATAAATCCAGGTCCAACTACTATTTTTAGAGGAGATTCTATTTATTTACTAGCTGAAGGTGCGGTTTCGTATATCTGGAAAAGTAGTTTAGCACCAATTTCAAATCCAAATGTTCAAGGCTTTTGGGCTAAGCCAAACAATACAACCGTATATCAAGTAGAAGGTGCTACCGCTTTTGGTTGTAAATCGGATGCTTCTACGGTAATTTATGTCGTTAGAAATACGAATCCTACAAATGGCATTGATGATTTATTAAGTCAAGTTCAGTTTTATCCAAATCCTGTTCAAAATCAATTACAAATAGAATCAACAGAGCCGCTACAATTTATATTAAGAACCATTGAAGGTCGAGATATCATTCAAGCTAATATTAATAAAGGGAAAAATTATATTGATTTTTCAAATATTGCTCAAGGTATATATGTAGCATGGTTTATAAAGGATCAAGAGCGCTTTAAAATTGAAAAAATAAACGTTATTAAATAAAAAGTCATTATATTTGCATCGGCAAGTCTTATACGACCAGCTCCTAATGAATCCCCCAGGATAGGAATATAGCAAGGGTAATTGGTTGTAGCGGTGCGATATAAGTAACTTGCCTTTTTTTATTTGTATAAATCGGTATCAATACTTCCATCCATGTTTGTATTAAGTTTTTTAGAAGGCGTCGGCAAATATCTTTTTATGTTGAGATCCACTATTTCCAAGCCGGAAAAAGTATCCATGTATTGGAGAGAAACGGTGCGACAAATGTATGATATTGGAGTCGGTTCCTTTGGAATTATTGCAATTGTTTCCGTATTTATTGGTGGTGTTACGGCGGTTCAGTTTGGATATAAATTTATAGAATTAGCATTTATTCCGATGTGGTGGCTTGGAGCTATCGTCAGAGATACGATGATTCTTGAATTAGCGCCTACGATTACAGCTTTACTTTTAGCTGGTAAGATCGGTTCAAATATAGCTACAGAGTTAGGTACCATGCGGATTACCGAACAAATTGATGCTATGGATATCATGGGAGTTAATACCACATCATTTTTAGTAGGTCCAAAAATTGTTGGTGGCGTTTTAATTGTCCCAGCTTTAGTCATGGTGGCAATGCTACTTGGAACTTATGGAGGGATGATTGCAGGAGAAATGGGAGGATTCTATACCGATCAAGAATATTTATATGGCTTACAAGATGACTTTAGGCCTTTATATATTCGAGTTATGTTTGTAAAATCTATTGTTTTCCCTTTTTTAATTACCTCTATTTCTTGTTATAAAGGATTTTATGTAAAGGGTGGCGCTTTGCAGTTGGGAAAAGCCAGCACCGAAGCCGTTGTTATTAGTTCCATTGCTGTCGTAATTGCCAATTTTTTAATAGCCTTTATAATGCTATAAGATGATAGAAGTTCATAATATTCAAAAACGTTTTGGTGAGCAGCTTGTTTTAAAAGGTATTTCTACAACTTTTTCGCCAGGAAAATGTAATATGATAATCGGAAAAAGTGGAGCAGGAAAGACGGTTTTTTTGAATTGTCTAGTTGGCTTGGTAACTCCCGAAGAAGGTGAAATCTTGTTAGATGATAGAAACATAGTTCCGATGAGCCAAAAGGAAAAATCGGTTATCCGAAAGGAAATGGGTATGTTGTTTCAAAAAAATGCCTTGTTTGATTCGATGAATATCGAAGAAAATGTGATGTTCCCTTTGGATATGTTTACAAATAAAAGTCTTGAAGAGAAAAAAGAACGCGTTAATTTTTGTTTAGAGCGTGTTAATTTAGTTAATGTAAATAAAAAATATCCTTCGGAAATTTCTGGCGGTATGATGAAACGAGTTGCCCTAGCTCGAGCAATGGTATTAAATCCAAAATATTTGTTTTGCGATGAGCCCAATTCAGGCTTGGATCCAAAAACTTCTATTATCATCGATGAATTGATTAAAGAAATTACGGAAGAATATAAGATTACAACGGTAATTAATACCCATGATATGAATTCTGTTATCGGAATTGGAGATAAAATTATTTATTTTTACGAAGGCGAAAAAAATTGGGAAGGAACGAATAAAGAAGTTTTGAATACAGACAATGAAAATCTAAATGATTTTATTTTTGCGTCTAAATTTTTAAAAGAAATCAGAAATTTAAATAAAAAATAAACCGAATACTTTTAAAGATTTCAATTCAATTCTATAAAAAAAATACTATTTTTGCTCACATCAAATTTTAATAATTTTACAAACTCATGACGAATCAAATAGTAATTGAAGATCTTAAAAATAAATATGGTGAAAAGATTATTGATGCGTCCGAATCCTACGGAATGCTTGTGATCGAAATTCCTTGTGAAGAAAATTATGCTGTACTAGAATATTTAAAGAATCATTCAACGTTTGACTTTAATTTTTTAACGACTTTGGCGGGTATTCACTATCCTGAAAATGATTTATTTCCATATTGTGTTATGTATCAAATGCAAAGTATGGTAAATAATTTTAGAATTCGTATCAAATGTAATTTGCCTAAAGGTTCTATGAAAATTAAAACTGTAGTTGATTTATTTGCATCTGCAAATTGGCAAGAGCGTCAAGAATTTGATTTCTTTGGAATCGATTTTGTAGGACATCCGAATCTTACTCGTATTTTAAATGTTGAGGATATGGACTATCATCCAATGCGAAAAGAATATCGTCTTGAAGATGGAACGCGTGATGATAAAGAAGATAAATTTTTTGGAAGACAATAACAATTTTTAAAAATACAAACATAATGCAAAATAAAATTAGTCATTTAGAACTTGATAAATTAACAATTTTAACAGAAGTTCCAACATATGTAGCTTTATTAATCGCCTCAGCCGATTCTGAAATTTCCTTAAAAGAAACCTCTTGGGCGGAGAAAGTATTGTCATTTAGAATTAAATCAGCGCATCATACATTAAGAGCTTATTATCAAAGTGCTCATGATTTTTATAAAAATAATATAGAATCTATTTTAGCAGCTTTACCTGAAAATCAGTCTGAAAGAATGCAATATTTATCAGATAAAATTGCTTCTGTTAATAGTAGTTTAAGCCAAATAGACGAAATCACTAAAGAACGAATGATTGATAGTTATAAATCATTAGCATTAAGTATAGCTGAGATTGATGGGGGCATTTTCAACTTTTTTGCTTCAAACCCTGAAGAAGAAAAATGGTTGCATTTACCTATGATTGCACATTAATAGTTTTATAAATAAATCATTTTGAAATTCCTATTTGATAAACTTTTTTTCGCATTAAGTGTTTTAATAGGTGTTTACATCATTTTGTTTTTTTTATTTATGGTATTGCCTTTAAGTTCCGAACAGAGTATGATGGGGCAAATGTCTAACAAAGCTACGCAGGAAGCTATTGCTAAGGAATATCGTTTGGATTTATCGCCATCCTATCGTCTTCTTATATCTTTAAACGATTTATCTCCTATTAGTATTTATTCTATAAATACGGAAAGTCGTTGGTTTTATATACAAGATCGTTATCAAGGTATTCCGATTTTAAATTTTTTGGACAAACTCATAGTTATCAAAAAACCGTATTTAGGTAAGAGTTTTCAATGGCAAGAAGATGTTAATGAATTATTAAAACAACGTTTTTTATCAACCCTTATCTTAGCATTTACTTCCATACTTATAGCTTCTTTTTTAGGAATATTTTTAGGAATTCTATCCGCCGTAAAACATAATACTTGGATTGATCAAGTTGCGCTTTCTTTTTCTGCTTTTGGAATTTCGGCGCCTTCTTTTTTTGTAGCCATTTTAATAGCTTTATTTTTCGGGTATTATCTTCATGATTTTACGGGTTTAAATTTTCAAGGTTCATTAATCGAATTTGATGACTATGGCAATCGTTTTTATAACTGGAAAAATTTAATATTACCCTCAATTGCGTTAGGTTTGCGTCCGGTAGCTATCATTACTCAAATTACTAGAAATAGTATGTTGGATGTGTTGAAAGAAGATTATATACGAACCGCAATAGCTAAAGGTTTATCTAAAAATGTTGTTTTTTTTAAACACGCATTGATTAATGCTTTAAATCCAGTGGTAACTTCTATTTCAGGCTGGTTTGGTAGTTTATTAGCCGGCGCTTATTTTATTGAAATTATATTTGATTATAAAGGAATTGGAAATCTTACCGTAAATGCACTTATGAAGTTCGACATCCCACTTGTGATGGGCGCTTCTTTATATGTAGCGTTTACATTTGTTTGTATTTCTTTTATTGTCGATTTTTTGTATTTATGGATCGATCCACGTCTTAAAAAATAAAAATATGCAGTTTAAAACCAGTGCACCAAGCAATATTGCATTAGTGAAATATTGGGGTAAATATGATAATCAATTGCCAAGCAATCCGAGTATTAGTTTTACATTAAATGTTTGTAAAACCGAAATGGATATACATTTAAAACCTATTGAGTCTTCCAATGACTTAATTAATGTTTTTTTTGAAGGTAAATTGCAACCAAGTTTTGCAACTAAAATTGAAAATTTATTCCGAAAAATTTCAAAAGATTATCCTGTTGTTAATAGTTATAAATGGGAAATTCATAGTCAAAATACCTTTCCGCATTCTTCAGGAATTGCTTCAAGTGCCTCAAGTATGTGCGCTTTAGCCAAAGCGATTGTATTTTTTCAAAATAATCATCAAGATGCTCAAGAAATTTCAAAAATAGCTCGTATTGGAAGTGGAAGTGCTTGCCGATCGATTTATGATTATTTAGCGTGGTGGGGCAAGTCTCATTTTGTTCCAGGCTCGCATCAAGAATTTGCAATGGATTGTTCCGAATCGATTGATTCTATGTTTCATGAATATTGTGACACGATACTTATTGCTTCGTCGGATACTAAAAGTGTGAGCAGTTCGATTGGACACGATTTAATGAATCGTCATTTTTATAAAGAAAAACGATACGAACAAGCCAACACAAATGCCATCGAAATTTTAGGAGCCATGCGTTCGGGAGATCTTGAAAAATTCGGAGAAATTGTAGAAGCCGAAGCACTTACGTTGCACGCATTGATGATGATGAGTAATCCGTCATTTATATTATTGAAGCCCAATACATTGCAAATGATAGAGCGAATCAGAGCATTTCGTCATGAAACGGATTTACCTGTATATTTTACATTGGATGCGGGACCAAATATTCATCTATTGTATCCAAAATCTATTGAAAATAAAGTGATGCCTTGGCTAAATGATCAATTAAAGCCCCTTTGTGAAAATGAGTTTTTAATACAAGATTACATTAAATATGAAGCGAAATAGTTATCCTTCTAAATTGTTATTATTTGGAGAATATCTAGTTCTAAATCAAGGAAGTGCTTTGTCTATTCCTTATTCAACCTATTCACTAAAAGTTACTTCGAAGTCAGAAAATAATCTTTTGGATGAAGTGATTCAACAGTTGTTTCAGCATGCAAAACCAAAAAAAGAATTTGAAAATAGGTTATTTATTCATTCTTTAGAAAATTTTCAAAAAGAAATTACTTTAACTTCAAATATCCCTCAAGGATATGGAATTGGTAGTTCTGGAGCAATTGTAGCTTTTTTTTATGATTATTTTATAGAAAATAAAGTGTCAGATTTAGTAGCGTTGAAAATAGAATTGGCTTTATTAGAAGATTTTTTTCATAACAAAAGTAGTGGCATTGACCCCTTAACCTCTTTTTTAAATCAAGGTGTTGTTGTTGAATCAAATGAGATAAATAATTTTGAAATTCTTCAAGATTATTTACCAAAATTTGAATTAATTGATAGTAAAAAAGATCGAGTTGCTAAAGATGCGATTTCTAAATATAATAATTGGCAAAGTGATTCAGAAAATAAAGTACGATTAGAAGAAGCGCTTCGAATTAATAATCAAATGATTCGTGATATTATTGAAAATAAAAATCCGATTAAATGGATTGAAGATTTATCCAAATGGCAATTTGAAAATTGGCAATTTTTGATTCCTGATGCTATAAAAAGTGAATGGGAAGAAGGATTATTAAACCGTTCATTTTTTTATAAACTTTGTGGGGCAGGAGATGGAGGTTTTTTTCTTAAATTTTATAATCATTAGAATATATGTTGAAAAAATCAATGGATACACTGGAGCGTATAAAGCCAGAAGCCTATGCCCAAAAATATCAAAATGGTACGATTCTTATTTTAGACAATATTCGAAGTGCGTTTAATGTTGGTTCTATTTTTAGGACTGCGGATTGTTTTGGGATTTATAAAATTTTTCTTTGTGGAATTACTTGTAAAACTGATAATCGTGAGCTTCAAAAAACGGCACTAGGTGCTGAAATTTCAGTTCCATCGGAATATTTTAGTACAACGATTGAAGCCATTCAATCTATTCAAAATGAATATCATATCATCGCTGTAGAGCAAACAAATCAATCTAAAATGTTAGATGAATATGTTTTTGATCATCCAAAAAATATTGCGCTTGTTTTTGGAAATGAAGTCGATGGTGTCGATTTAGAGGTTTTAAAACGAGTAGATGAAGTTCTAGAAATTCCTCAAATTGGCTCAAAACATTCTTTAAATGTAGCGAATTCATCGAGTATCGTCATTTGGGATATGTTTAATAAAAGAAAATAAGAAATTGCTCATTTTGTTGGTTTCAAAATTATTAATTTCTTTTTGCGTATATTTGCTTTTTATTTGATTAATCAATAATATTTGTGGAAAAGAAAAATATACGTAATCTAACGAAGCAAGAAATAGAATTTGAGATAACTAAGTTAGGTTTACCCAAATTTAAAGCCCAACAAATATTTCTTTGGCTTTGGCAGGCTAATGTTTCTCATTTTGATGAAATGAAAAATATTTCAAAAGCCCATCAAATTTTACTTTCAGAGCATTTTGAAATTTTAAATACAACGGTATCCATTGAACAAAAAAGTACCGATGGTACAATAAAAGTCGGTTTTAAAACCTATGATGGCCATACCATTGAAGGTGTAATTATTCCTTCAGAGGATCGAATTACCGCTTGTATAAGTTCGCAAGTGGGTTGTTCATTATCTTGTACGTTTTGTGCAACCGGTTTTTTAAAACGAGAAAGAAATCTTTTTGCTTTCGAAATTTATGACCAAGTTTATTTATTAAATAAAATTGCGCTACATCAATTTGGGGTTCGATTAACCAATATTGTCTATATGGGAATGGGAGAGCCTCTTTTAAATTATGACGAGGTTTTGAAGAGTATTTATATGCTTAATGATGTGGAGAATGGAATGGGTTTGGGCGCCAAAAGAATTACTGTTTCTACATCAGGAATTACGCGTAATATTTTAAAATTAGCAAATGAAAAGATTAAAATAAATTTAGCACTTTCGCTTCACGCACCTAATAATGAAAAGCGCACACAAGTTATGGATATTAACAAAAGTAATCCAATTGAAGATTTGTTGGAAGCGCTTAAAACGTTTTATTCGAAAACCAGAAATAAAATTACATACGAATACATTCTTTTAAAAGGATTTAATGATTCGGTTGAAGATGCCAAAGAATTAGCATCTTTATGTCAAGATTTTCCTGTATATGTAAATATTATCGAATACAATCCCGTTGAAGGCACGCCTTATCATCGGACTCCAAAAGAAGCAAGAGACTTGTTTTTACATACCCTTCGAAGTCATAAAGTAGAATCAAAAGTTCGTAAAAGTAGAGGTAAAGATATTGATGCGGCTTGCGGACAATTAGCAAATAAAGTATTTGGAAATCAATAAAATATGAATACATTTGGCAAATATATTCGTTTAACAACCTTTGGTGAAAGTCATGGAACTCAAATCGGAGGTATTTTGGATGGCTTACCCGCCAATTTAAGTATTGATTTTGCTTGGATTGAAAAAATGATGCAAAAAAGAAGACCAGGTCAATCTAATTTAACAACGTCAAGGGATGAAGATGATGCTGTAGAAATTGTCTCGGGAATTAATGAAAATAAAACCACAGGAGCGCCAATTTCTTTTTTTATTAAAAATAAAAATCAAAAATCTAACGATTACGATTATCTCAAAAAAGTATATCGACCCTCCCACGCGGATTTTACCTATGCTCAAAAATATCAAAATTATGATGTGCGCGGTGGTGGAAGGAGTTCGGCAAGAGAAACGGCCAATTGGGTTGCGGCGGCGGCAATTATTCAACCTTTATTAAATAATATCGAATTTTCCACTTATGTATCTCAAATTGGAAATATTTCTCTAGAAAAAAGATATGAATTTTATCAAGAATCTCAAATTGATTTGAGTATTGTAAAATGCCCAGAACCAGAAATTTCAAAAAAAATGGAAGCATTGGTTTACCAAACAAAAGAAAAAGGCGATTCCGTTGGAGGGATAATTACTTGTATTATTCGAAATGTTCCAATTGGTCTAGGTCAACCAATTTTTGATAAATTAGAGGCGCGTTTGGCGCTAGCTATGCTAAGTATAAACGCGTCAAAAGGATTTGAAATCGGCGAAGGGTTTCAATCCGCATCAATGTTTGGAAGTCAACATAATGATGTATTTATTGAAAATAATAAAACAAAAACCAATCATAGTGGTGGAACGCTTGGTGGGATTAGTAACGGTATGGATATTCAATTTAGAGTTGCTTTTAAACCGGTTTCAACCATTTTTATTCCACAAGAAACAAAAGATATAGATGGAAATGATACCGTTTTGATCAATAAAGGAAGGCATGATCCTTGTGTGGTGCCTCGTGCTGTTGTAATCGTTGAATCTATGGCAAAGTTAGTTTTGGCCGATTTTATTTTAGCTTCAAAATTAGATGCAATATGATCATTACAAGCCTCCAAAATCCTTCTATAAAAAAAATCATAGAATTAAGAGCCAAAGCATCCAAGCGAAAAAATGAAAATTTATGCGTAGTAGAAGGTTGGATTGAAATTGATATAGCTATTCAAAGTGGTTTTATTCCCGTTGGTTTTTATTTTGAAAAAGAAGACGAAAATCGTTTTTTAAATAAATTCAATAATCGTTTTCAAAATATTGCATATTTTGTAAATAGTATTATTACAGAAAAAATTGCAACTCGAAAAGGCGAAATTATTGGCCTTTTTGAATGTAAAAATCAAAGTGAACAAGAACTTCAATTGCCTGAAAATCCATTTGTTTTAATATTAGAAAATATAGAAAAACCCGGAAATTTAGGTTCTTTATTTCGCACTTCAGATGCGGCTGGGGTTGATTTAATTATTTGTACAGAAATGCAAACGGATATTTATAATCCAAATGTGATTCGAAATAGTCTTGGTACTGTTTTTAGTAATCAAATAATAACGATGACCAACGAAGAAGCTCATGCATTTTGTAAACGAAATCAAATTAATATCGTTACCACCTATTTACATACATCAAAAAATTATTATCATATAAATATGCAAAATAGTGTTTCGATTGTAATGGGAAATGAACATAGCGGTGTTTCAAATTTTTGGATAGAAAACTCGGATGAATTGATTAAAATTCCTATGAACGGAGCGATAGACTCCATGAATATTTCAAATGCAGCCGCAATTATGATGTATGAAGTTGTGCGACAACGAAGTATTTAAAATTTCAGGTGCTTGATGGTTAAGCCATTATTTATAAGCGTATTTAATGCTTCGATGCCAATTTTTAAATGCATTTCTACGTAATTTTCAGTAACTTTAGTATCGCTGGCTTCTGTTTTTACTCCATCCGGTTCCATCGGCCGATCACTTACCAAAAGTAATGCGCCTGTTCTAATCTTATTATAATGCCCAACACTAAATATGGTAGCAGTTTCCATATCAATTGCCTCCACGCGCAATTTTTTTAAGTAGTCTTTAAACTCAATATCATGTTCCCAAACCCTTCGGTTGGTTGTATAAACCGTTCCGGTCCAATAATCTCGGTCTTGGTCTCGAATAGCTGTAGAAATAGATTTTTGTAATGCAAAAGCTGGAAGCGCAGGTAATTCCGCAGGAAAATAATCATTAGATGTTCCTTCACCTCTTACAGCTGCAATCGGCAGTATTAAATCGCCCAAGTTAAATTTAGATTTTAAAGCGCCGCATTTCCCTAAAAATAAACAAGCTTTAGGATTTATGGCCTTAAGCAAATCCATAACTGTAGCGGCATTAGGACTTCCCATACCAAAATTCACGATAGTAATATCTCCATAAGTTGCGGTTTGCATCGCTTTATCTAATCCTAAAACCTCAACATGATGCATGTTCGCAAATTTGTGAACATAGTTTATAAAATTAGTCAATAAGATATAACTTCCAAAATCACTTAATGGCCTTCCTGTATATCTAGGTAGCCAATTATTTATAATTGCTTCTTTAGTGTCCATACTTTTTTTTACAAAAATAAAGAAAAAATACTTGATAAAAAATTGTATTTATGTTAACAATTAAAAAAGTGCTTCATTGAAATTACTTTTATACTAATTTTGCTAAAAATTTATTAAATGCAAACGATTACGGATAATATTTTTGAGAATACAGAAATTGCTTATAAAAGGCTGTCTAATAATGAGTTAAAAAAGTCTTATTTTCTTTTTTCACTTATGAAAAATGCGACTTTGGTGCATTTTGGAAACCAGATATTACAATTTTTGTTAAAAATTAATTTCCCAATCTTAGGAATTGTCAAAAAGACTATTTATTCGCACTTTTGTGGTGGTGAAACACTCGATGAAAGTCAAAAAACGATCCTTGATTTAAGTAAAAATAATATCGATACACTATTAAATTATAGTGTAGAAGGTCTAGAAAATACAGATTCTTTTAAAGAAACCTATCATAAAACGCTAGAAGCCATAGATTTTGCTAAATTAAATCAAAGTATACGCGCTATTTGTATTAAGTTCACTGGGTTTGCTCGAATCGATATTTGGATAAAATTACAAAAAGGAGAAACTTTAAGCAATAATGAAGAGGAAGAGTATCAAAAGGCATTAGATTATATCCAACATCTCAGTCAAAAAGCCGTAGAAAATAATGTTCAGTTGTATATAGATGCTGAAGAAAGCTGGTTTCAAGATAGTATCGATAAAGTTGCTTTAGATTTAATGTTGCAATACAATAAAGAAAAGGCAATTATTTTTAATACCTATCAATTGTATCGAAGTGATAAATTAGAGCATCTTAAAAGAGATATTCAATGGGCAATAGCAAATCAAGTTCAGCTTGGCGCAAAAATTGTTAGAGGTGCCTATGTAGAAAAAGAAAATGAATATGCACGAAAACATCAATTAAATTCTCCAATTCATAAAACAAAACAAGATACCGATCAAGATTTTAATAAAGCAATAGAATATTGTATTCATAATATAAACTATGTTTCACTTTGTTGTGCCTCACATAATGAATTTTCAAATCAATTGTTAATTCAATTATTGCAAAAAAATAATATATCATTGGATCATCCAAATATTTCGGCTTCTCAATTGCAAGGAATGAGTGATAATATAACCTATAATATGGCACAATTCGGTGTTAAAATGAGTAAGTATTTACCATACGGTCCTGTTAAAGAAGTTATTCCTTATTTAATCCGAAGAAGTCAAGAAAATACATCGGTTGAAGGTCAAACTTCGAGAGAGTTTGACTTATTACTACAAGAAAAAAATCGAAGAAATTTATAAAAAAACTTGATTTAAAAAAAAAGTATTATCTTTGCAATGGTTTTCTTGGATAGGTAACTATTCAAGTTAGTTTTGTTTTCATAGTATTCGGCCTCAAACAGTCCCCTGTTTGGGGCCGTTTTCTTTATTATATATTCTTTATACATTTAGAAGCTAAATAATGCAATAGCATAAAATAGCATAATCATGAGAATCATGATTATTTTGAACACTTTATTTTTATCAATTTTGATTTAATTTTAAAATTAAAACTTCTTTTTAAAAATTAAATCATTTTTTTTTGTTTAAAAAAAGAGCAAAAGTTGAGCATCAGGAGTCTATCAACTTAAATAATATCATTAAAAAATAGAAAAAGCGATACAAATATA
>JAFEIJ010000043.1 GCA_017495115.1 Chitinophagaceae bacterium
ATGTATTAGAGTTAAATAACTGGATAAATATAAAAATATCGGGAATCTCCAAAACGATTGCTTTAAAAATTAATTTAGTTTATTGTAATCTTCTCCTTAAAATAGTTATTTTTGTATAAAATTAATGATTATGAACAGAAAGTCTTTTTTGAAAAAATCGATTTTAGGTTTTTCTCTATTAAGTGTTGGCGGTGTTTTGTCTTCATTTAAAAAAGAGAATGCCAAAATTCGTAATATTATTGGTTTTAATCACTTACCTAATACAAAATCTCAAATTATGAAAAATGCGGTTTATCATGCAGCCAATACTCGTGGAAAGGCGGATCACGGTTGGTTAAAAGCGAATCATTCCTTTAGTTTTGCCAATTATTATAATCCCGAAAGAATGCAATTTGGCGCGCTTCGCGTTTTAAATGATGATTTTATTGAAGGAGGCGCAGGATTTGGAACGCATCCACACGATAATATGGAAATTATTACCATTCCATTAGAAGGCGATTTGGAGCATAAAGATAATATGGGCAACCAAGGCGTGATTGCTTCGGGCGAAGTGCAAGTGATGAGTGCGGGTACCGGAATTTATCATAGCGAATACAATCACAATAAGGATAAACATGCCAAATTGCTTCAAATTTGGGTTTTTCCGAATCAAAGTAGCGTTAAGCCAAGATACGAACAAATGAAGTTTGATATGGCTAAAGCTAAAAATCAATGGATTCAGTTGGTTTCTCCAAGTCCGGAAGATGACGGCTTGTGGATTTATCAAAATGCTTGGTTTTCGCAAACGAAATTAGATAAAGATGTTTCTTTGAATTATACGATGAAAGCCAAAAATAACGGCGCTTATATTTTTGTTATTGAAGGTGCGGTTCAAATAGGCAATCAAATTTTGAATCAACGCGATGGATATGGAATTTGGGATATTGATCAATTTGAAATTACCGCCTTACAAGAAAATGCCAATGTGTTAGTTATGGATGTGCCATATAAGGAGGGATAGTTTGTTGAATAAATAGGGTATCATAAGTTAAAAATGAGTACCATTGCATAAAAATTAAACAATGCAACGTATTACAATATCTTCGGAAATCTGTCATGGAAAACCTTCCATTAGAGGATTAAGGTATCCTGTTGATATGATTTTAGAGCTTTTAGCGGCTAAAATGACCATTCAAGAAATATTGGATGATCATACCGATTTAGAAGAAGAAGATATTTATGCCTGCCTAAGTTATGCAGCTAAAGTTTTAAATGTTAAATTATAATATACGTTTTTTAGAAATTTCTTTTGTTCTAATGCATTTCTATTTGTTTGAATATGCTTTTTGAGTTCATTGGCTTCTGAAGGTATTAAAATCCGATTAAAAAAACTACTTCTACTGAATCTTCTTTTTTTGATGATTAATCGTATATTTATTAAACCGATTATAAATATTTATTATTTTTGTGTGTTTGCATAATAATATTATTTAAATGAAAAAAAGAGAACCAAGTTACAGTTATGAATTAAAGGATTTACAAAACTACATTGAAAGCGATTCCAACGAAGATGCCAAACGACATTTACTTTATCCTATTTTTCAAAAATTGTTTAAAGATAAATTCAAGATAGAGTCTGATGCCAATAATGTAGATGGATATGTAGAAGGTCAATTAATTATAGAAGCCAAATCCAATTATTCGCAATGGGTAGATGGTTTTTATCAAGCACTTCATTATCGAAAAAAGTATGGACTGAGCTACAATACTATTCTAGTAATAGCACATGAGTTCTGTGGAATATGGAAAGTAAAAAACCTGCCCGAATATGCTGTAATCCTCTCCAATACCGCCGACCCTAACAAAGCACCCAGCGAAATAGGTAAGCTCAATGCTAGCAAAACCACAAAAGCACAACGACAAGAAATCATAGATGCTTCGCAATACTGGCTGGAGCCAAAAGATTTTAAAGGGACTTTTGATACTGGAAAAAAAAGTATGATTCAAGAGACCTTTCAAATTTTGAAAGTGCTCAACAATCTCGATTCGGAGCGGATTCAGGTAAACAAACACAATTTTATAGAAGCTATCGAGCGGATGAAATTATTTTTTCCAACGCCGATTGAAGCCGTACATGCGTTTTATTCGATTATTCCTTTTTGGGATATTACCAGTCATATAGCGGAGAGCGAACAAGAAGATTCTATCAGAGTTATAGGATTTTCAGGAAAGAAATTTTCGGAAGATATAGCCATAAAACCACAATATAAAAAAGAGTTTATAAAATTTGTAGAAACCCAATACATCTTTACCAATGAAGGAAGTGGACTTACGGTAGATTATTATTTCTCAAGATTTGACGAGGTGCTGGCAAAAATAGACCCCGAATATGTAAAGCAACACGGTATCTTTTTTACCGATGACAATTTGAGTAAATTTGCGCTTTGGTTTGCAAAAAATCAAATAATGGATAGCTTAGACGAAAATTATGTAGTCTTTGACCCTGCGGGAGGCTCGGGCAACTTGATAAGTAGCTATAGAGGCAAGCTCAAACACAAAATCATCTCCGAACTTCAGCCCGATTTGCTCAAAATTATCGAAAAACGGATGAAAGCCGACCCTTGGCATATCGAAAAAGGATTTACGATAGTACCCAAAACCACTAGCCAAGAAGGACTCAACTTCCTCGACCGCAGTGCCGCAGACTATTACGCCGAGCTAGAAAAAGCCGTAAAAGCTTCTACCAACAAGGAAATAGACAAACCTTTGGCTTTTCTACTCAATCCTCCGTATAAAAATACGGACGAAAACGCTAGTAATAGAGAAGAAAAAAATGCGGACTACGAAATTCATCCCGACATCTTGAAACTGACAGGTGCCGATGCAGGCAAAGAGCGATACCTCGCATTTCTTGGTCAAATAATGAAACTATGCGAAGTGCAAGTAGAAAAAATGCCCGATGCAAAACCTTTGGTTATGATTTTCACGCCTACTTCGTGGCTAGTACCACGCCCCACCTATGTGGGGTTTAGAGAAAAATGGGATAAGCAATTTAAGTATTTGAATGGATTTATTACTACATCCAATGAGTTTTTCAAACTACAAGGAAAATGGCCTTTGGCTTTTACGATATGGGAATACAATCCTAGCGAGGATAGAACCAACGAATTAGAAATGCTAGACCTTACAGAACTAAAAAAATCAGATTTATCCTATAACTGGCTTTCGTATTATGAAGATTTAGACCCCGTTTTATTGGATTTTTTGAAGAAATACAAGAGAACAAAATATGAGAATAAGATTAATATAAAAGAAACATTAAATCAAAGAATGTATGATTTTAAAAGAAGTCCTACAAAAACAGAATTAAATTCAAATGAAATTTATGGAGGTCTTCCTATAAAAGATGAAAGAAGAAAGAATCTTAAAACTTATGGTATTAGTAATTCTAAAAATATTGGTTTTATGGAAGATTGTGTACCTGTAAGAATAAAAAAAAGAGAAAATGATATTTCATTTGAGGGAGATATTAATAATAAAATCTGGTTTCTACTTCAGAAAGAGTTTAAAAATATTAACTCAATAAAATGCCATAATGGCCCAACTGACCAAAAATCTTATTGCGCATTTGACTTGTATTCATCTCAAAAATGTTTTAGTTGGTACGCAATTGCAAAAAGTTCAGTTGGCAAATATCCCACTTGGGCAAATCAACTAGATTTATGGGCACCCGAAATTTCAGAAAAAGAAGCGGATTATTGGTATGCGCTTTGTTTTGCGTTTGGGTTGGCAGAAAACAGGTGTGTGGTGAGCAAGTTTGAAGCCGACAATCCCGTAGCAGGCGCACCCGAAGTATTTGTGGACAATCCTATGAGCCCAAACAACGAAGAATGCTTCTACCGAACTACCCTTTCCCAGCCAATAGAAAAAGGTGGTGGCGTAGCACTCGAACTCAAAAAAGCGATAGATGCTTTTTATCAATATTGGAATAAAGAATATACAAAAGGACAAATCCTAGAACATGTAGGACTAAAAGAGGAAGCGTATTTTAGATACTTTGACTACCCCGATTTTGTAACCAAAGACAGCGGACTGGTTCAGATAAAAAAATATGCCGACATCAACGGATGCAGCGACCTCCTCTCAAAAATCCAAGAAATTCAATCCCTTACCAAAAAAGTAAAGGAAGAAATTTATCGTTTGTTGGTAGTGGAGTTTAAGTATTTTGGGTAGGGGGAATAAAGAATTTTAAAATATATCTCGTAAAATTTGAAAGTTACTAATTTTTACTTAATGCAAAAATATTAATTATTACAAAATAAAATATAATAAAAGTAAAATTGACAAAACTATAATTTTTGCAAAAAAATGTTTACGTGTAATAAACTTATAATCATCTTTAACTTTTAAAAAAGGGTTTAATAATGCTAAAGATTGAATAAAAAACAAATAGACAATAAGTTTTTTTATAAAATTAAATTCAAAATAAGAATTATATGCTTCGTATTTAATACCGCTTATTTTAAAAATAAAGAAAGGAATGCTGATTGTATAAATAAATGTTAGGAAAACATCAACATTGCTGGGCCATTTTGAACTTAAAATACCCTTTGCATCTTCATAGATATAAGTTAAATTAATATTTTTCATCATAGAACAATCTAATACTAATATTGTTCCTGGAATTTCTATAGAAGTTCTTTTACCTTCTACAATTTTATATCGTTCTGCATTCTGTAGAAAAATTTTACTCAATACAGTACTATCATTGTCATTTATTATATAATCTACTACAATTCCTGAGTACAACAATGTATCGTTATTTGAATCTATTAATATATCTGCTTTTGTAAATAAGTGTTTTTTATTTTTAAGATTAAAATTGCTTATTTTCTTAAACCCACAATATTCCCCATTAAAGACATAAAACCAATAGTTTTTAAATCTTAAAAATTTAATATAAATATCTAATTTTGAAAACCTTACTAGTCTTCCAAAAAATAAACCTAACCCAAGGCTTATTATATACTCAAATGCAATAAATGGAGAAAATTTTGAAAATAAAAGTTTATTAAAAGTAGAAACTTCTTTATGTGAAAATCTATAATCAGGATTATTAATATCTTTAAACTTATCAATTATTTCGGCTAAATCTATGGATAAAAAAATATTATTATATACAATAAAAGATAATAATAAGATTATTAATCCGGGGATTGTAGAAATAGATAAAAGGCTAACCAATCCGTGACCTGCATTAAACTCTTTTGAAAAATGTCCATAGAAATATAATCTTCTATAAATTAATCCAGGTAATAGAACTAAGACTAGAACAACCAAAAAACCTAAAGAAATCTCCATTTATTTTTTTATACAACAATCTGTTGATGTGGGGAATTAGTCTCTTTATCAGATATGAGGGTATTGATTCTTTTCATTTCCTTTTCATCTGAAAGAGAAATAGATCCCTTGTTAGAGACTATTTTGCTACTATCATTTTCAAATAAAGATTTAATTGCAAATATTGCAATTACTCCAATTATTAAATTTATCCAATTTTCTAATCTTTCTACATTATTCATATTGATAAACATAACGACATATTACAAAAAATATTTTTTAAATTAACTCGTTTAAATTTGAAACAAAAGTAATACATTTTTTTGATTACATTTAAATTTTAACAAAAAACTACTTTCTCATTTAGCCCAGATAGAAGCGGATATCCTCCGAAGCTTGCGAAGGAGATAGTAGCGGATAGCTGGAAATAGCTCCAAAAAAATAATTAAAGATAGTAGCGGATAGCACCAAAATCGGGATTTTCAACGAGAAAATTATTCAATGGTTTAAAATTCTGAATTTAAATATTTGTTGTTCTTTATATCACAATATTAATCATGCGGCCTTTAACAAAAATAAACTTTTTGAGGGGTTTGCCTTCCATCCATTTTTGAACGGTTTCGTTTGCAAGCACCTCGGTTTCAATTGTTTTTGGATCGGCGTCGGTGTTGAATTTTAACTTTAATCGCATTTTTCCATTAATCGAAACGGGGTATTCTACCTCATTTTCAATCAAAAACTGCGCCTCAAATTTCGGAAATGAAGCTAAAACAATACTCGACGGGTTTGGATTTATCTTGCTCCAAATGTGCTCGGCCAAGTGTGGCGCAAATGGTGCAATAGCTCGGCAAAGCGGTTCTAAAATCCCTTTTTTGTCGCATTTGATTTGATTAAGTTCATTTACCGCAATCATAAACGCACTTACCGAAGTGTTAAACGAAAACTGTTCGATATCTTCCGATACTTTTTTTAATAATTTATGAAGTATTTTGAGTTCTTCGGCTTGAGGTGCATCATTTGTGATTTTTAATTCGCCAGCTTCATTAAAAAATAAGTGATAAAATTTTCTAAGAAATTTACTAACCCCTTCGATTCCTGCGGTATTCCAAGGTTTGCTCAGTTCGATAGGGCCCAAAAACATTTCATACATTCTAAAACAGTCCGAACCATATTTTGCAATGATGTGGTCGGGGTTTACTACATTGTATTTTGATTTAGACATTTTCTCTACCTCCCAGCCACAAATATATTGACCTTCTTCAAGTTCAAAAGTGGCATTAGCAAATTCGTGACGCCATTTTTTAAATGCTTCAGTATCCAAAACGTCATTTTCTACAATATTGACATCCACATGTAGTGGCGTAACTTGTTGTGCATCGGTGATTTTATTTTTTGAAATAAAATGGTTGGGATTGGAAACACTACGATACACAAAATTGCTACGGCCTTGTATCATGCCTTGATTAATCAAACGTTTGAACGGTTCGTAAAAAGAGATTAATTGAATATCGTAAAGAAAATTAGTGAAAAATCGTGAATACAATAAATGACCAACCGCATGCTCGGTTCCACCTACATAAACGTCAACTTGATTCCAATATTTAGCTAAATCGGTATCAACAAAATGTTGTTCGTTGTTTGGGTCCATATATCTCAAGAAATACCAAGAACTTCCTGCAAACGCTGGCATCGTATCGGTTTCTCTTGTATAGCCTTCTATCTCGTTGACCCATTTTTGATTTCGAGCTAATGGCGAGCTACCATCTTCGGTAGGTAGTATTTCATCCACTTCGGGATTCATTAATGGTAGTTGGTCTTCGGGAAGCGGATATGCAATACCATCTTTCCAAAGTATAGGCATTGGTTCGCCCCAATATCGTTGTCGGCTAAAGCCTGCATCTCGAATACGAAATTGTGTTTTTGGCTCACCTACTTGCAGTTGAATCAATTGATTGATGATTTTTGTGTGGGCTTCGGCGTATTCCAAGCCATTTAAAAAATCTGAATTGATATAAATTCCTTTTTTGTCGCCAATTTCGGGATTAGTAATTTGAGATTTATCAAAAATCTCAACAATTGGAATTTCAAAATGTTTGGCAAAACGAAAGTCGCGTTCGTCTTCTGCAGGGACAGCCATAATAGCGCCCGTTCCGTAACCCATCAATACATATTCAGCAATATAAACTGGGATTTTTTGTAGGGTAACTGGGTTCGTAGCATACGCTCCGGTAAATTGCCCTGTTACTTTTTTTTCTGCTTGTCGGTCTATGTCACTTTTGGTTTTGCAATAATTTTGATAGGCTTCTACTTCTGTTTTAAAATCGCTTGATGTGATTTTTTCGATCAAAGGATGTTCTGGAGATAAAACGACAAAAGTACTTCCAAAGATGGTGTCGGGTCTTGTCGTGTATACTTTTATAGTATCTTCATTGCATTTAAAATCGATTAAAGCGCCTTGGCTTTTTCCAATCCAATTGCGTTGTTGTTCTTTTAAAGATTCTGTAAATTCGAGGGATTCTAAATTGTCAAGCAGTCGCTGTGCATAAGCCGAAATGCGAAGAAACCATTGTTTCATCGTTTTCTTTACGACAGGGTGCCCGCCTCGTTCACTTTTTCCATTAATAACTTCGTCATTTGCTAAAACGGTGCCTAACGCTTCGCACCAGTTGACTTCGGCGTAATCGACATAAGCCAAACGGTAGTGCATCAAAATGTCATTTTTCTCTTTTTCTGAAAATTGATGCCATTCTTCTGCAGAAAAAGGAGGCACTTCTTTATTCGTAAATGCGGTATTATTATGATTACCGTGGGTTTCAAAATGATTGATTAATACCGATATCGAATATGCTTTTTGATTTTCATAACAATAAATACTATCAAACAAACGTAGAAAAATCCATTGGGTCCATTTGTAGTATTTTGGGTCACTCGTAATAACTTCACGGCTCCAATCGTAATTGTAGCCAATATTGTTGATTTGTTTTTTATAAGTTTCAATATTTTTGGTTGTAGCATCGGCAGGATGAATGCCCGTTTCGATGGCATACTGTTCGGTTGGGAGTCCAAAACTGTCAAATCCCATGGGATGCAAAACGTTAAAACCTTGCATTTTTTTGAATCGTGCGTAAATATCACTCGCTACATAGCCCAGTGGGTGTCCAACGTGAAGTCCTGCGCCACTTGGATAAGGAAACATGTCTAAAACATAATGTTTTGGAAGCGAGGTGTCATTGGTAACCTCATAAACCTTGTTTTCATTCCAAAATGCCTTTGCCCATTGGTCGATTTCCGTAATATTATAGCTCATAAAATGCAGTATTGTGTATTTTTTATTTGAATAGGCAAATATAAGTTATTTTGTTCAAAAATAGTTTAATTCAAAAGTTTGAATTTTTGGGGGTTTTAAAAATCTTTATGTTTTTGCGCGCCGGATAGAAGCGAACACGAAGCGAAGCGGAGTAAAGCGAATAGCCGGTTAACGCGCCCAAATAATAAAAAAAAGCCATCTGAAAAACAGATGGCTTGGTTTTAATGGATTTTTCGACTATTTGTTAATAGTTAACTTTTCTAAATTGAGTTTGTTTAGCTTGTTCGATTTGAATTAAATAAATTCCTTTTGAAGGATTTGGAATTTGAATTTGGATTTGTTTTTGATTTTGAATCGCTTTTTCAATCAAAATTTTACCGTCAATTCCGAATACTCGAATTTGTTGAATGTTTTCATCAGAAGTTACTTGAAGCTGTCCGCTTTCGTTGAAATACGCATTGAAATTAGATGCGTCATTCTGATTAACAATTACTTTACTTTTTGATTTTAGCGTATTTACGGTAGTATTGGTAATTATCGCTGGATTTTTATCGAAGTAAATGTATGCGGTATTTTTAAGTTGCGTGCCTTCAGCCAGTTGTTTTTTGAGCGGTAAAGTATATGTAATATAACCTTGGCTTAGTGCTTCACTTTCTGCTTTTGGCGTTAAATGGATGTTATCGAAATACCAAATTAACTTTCCATTTTCTTGTTTTACCAATCGGAATGGATGCGAAGCTTTACCTATTTTGATATTGCTTAGGTCAAAGTTAGGGTCAATTTGATCTTCGATACGCACTTTATAGGTTCTCCAGTTTCCTTCATTTTGAAAACGAACAAGATAGCTGATTTCAGGAGTTGAAGGGTCAATGTTTCCATCAATACCTTCTCCTTTAGGTGAAGGCGTTTTATCATTAGGGTCGTATGAACCAACAACACTGTCGCAAGCATAAGAAACATTATTCGATGGGTCGATGTCGCCAGAAAGTGATAAAATTCGAGCGGTATCGCATTTTATACTTCCAAGAGTAAATGTATTTGGCGTATGCACGGCTACATAAATATATCCAATGGCTCCTGGTGCTAAAACCCCTAGATTAAATAAGGCTTTATTTCCTAATGTAAATGAAACAGGTGGATTTGCAGAGACAATACTTGCGCCAGCAGGAATGCTGTATTCAACTGTTGCATTTTCAGATGTTGTGCCTATATTTTTGTATTCAATCCAAACGAATCTTGAGGTATCTATAATATAAGGCCATCCGCTGTAATGATATACGGCAAGGTTTTTTCCAGCTTGAGGAGCATAAACCACATCACAAAATGTATCTTTACACCCTTTGCTATCTTCAATTTGAAGACAAACTAAATAACTGCCTTGGTTAGGATACGTATGATTTGGATTAAATTGTGTTGATGTTGTGCCATCTCCAAAAGTCCAAAGGGTTGTTGTAATCGAATCGTATTTAGAGTGCGAATTATTAAAAAATGTTTTATTAGACCCTGTATTTTTGTCTTGAGCGTAAAAATAGGCTTCACAACATTTTGTGTTTGAATCTATAGCGTGAATCCAATTGGTAGCAGTACACTGATTTATGCTATCATAAGCGGTAACTGTATAAACTCCAGAACTAAGATTGGTTAGGATTTTTGAAGAGCTGCCATTACTCCAAGTGTATGAAATGGCATTTGAGCTCGTATTATTGTTATAATATGCTACTGCTTCAAGACGAATATCGTTGGTTACACAACTATCATCGAAAAGGGCATATACATTAAAAAAGTCGCAAATATTACAAGTGGAGTCTGCATAATATCCACTAATGGTGTCTTTGCATCCATATGTTAAATCCGTTATAATGACACTATATTGTCCTGATACTAAACCAGAGATATTGCTTGAAGTACTTCCGTTGCTCCAAAGATAACTATAGTTTGAAGAACCATTAGCCGAAGTATATAAGAATAAATCATTTGAGTCACAAGAATCTACATGGTAAATTTCACCTTTGAAATAATTGCAATTGAAGTTATTGTTGCCTGAGCTATCCGTAATATAAGTTGAAAAAGAATCTATACAATTATTTACAGTATCATAAATGATTAATTTATAAGTTCCTGAAGTAGCGTTGTTTAATATATTTGAATTATTATTTATTGCAGAATTGTTTTTATACCAAAAATACATAGCAGTAGAAGATAAATAGTCTGTTTTTAGTGTAACATCATTAGAACTGTTGCCATCTGAAAGTTTATATAAATATGCGGATAAAGTAGAACAAGGATTTACGGTATACACCGAATCATATACATAAGTTGAAAATGAGTCCAAACAGTTAGAAATAGAATCATGAACGATAAATTTATAGGTTCCTGCACTTAAATTTGATTTAACATTTGAATTTGCAATTAAACTTAAGTTAGGATTGTATTTGAAGATTTGAAACCAATATGCACCACTGCCTCCACTTGCTGATAAAGTCATGGTTACATCGTTGGAGCTCGAACCATCATATGTTTTTACGGCCGTTAAGTTTAATTGATTACAGTTATAAACACCTGTGTCAGTTATAGAAACGGTAAGTGTGTCAAAGCATTTGTTTATAGTGTCAAAAACGTTTAAATTGTATGTTCCAGCACTTAGATTTGTAAAAGTACTCGTTGAATATCCAACATAAGTATTATTACCATTAACAATCTTCATTAAATTATAGCCAATAGAATTACTACCACCTATTGCTGAAGCACTTAATGTAGCGTCATTCTTATTGGGACCGTCATAGGTTTGTGTAGCACTTACATTAAAATTACTACATTGCGCTGTACTGTTTTTATAAAAAAACAAAATACCAACCAGCAGCATTGATATTCTCAAAAATAAACCTTTGTTTTTCATTTTTTTTGATTTTAAGGTGATTAAATAATTTACTGCAAAATTAGTTCTTGTTGATATACGAAATTTGCATAAAAAATGCATTTTGTTAGATGGTTTTTGAATTTTGAATATTAAAAAAAATCGCATTTATATAAATGCGATTTTTAGATTAATATGGAATAGGTTCTTTTTTTAAGGTTTTATCGTATAAATTTTATTGATTTTTGATCATCAATATGAATAAAATATATTCCAGAGGACCATTTTTCTGTTGCAATTTGATTTTTTTCATATGGTTCAATAGTTCCTGAAAGCATTACTTGACCTAATAAATCATAAATCTTTAAATGATGTTTTGTTACATTTTTGTTTTCTATAACTAAATTTTTTGTAGCAGGTATATAGTAAATATTAAGGTCTTTAATGTCTTTAGATGTAATGCTCAACTTAATGGTATCGATGACTTCAAAACTCGTTTTCCAGTTACAATTTAAAATAGCTGACGAAATATTTACCCAAGTAGTCCCTTTTGAATTATTACTTGAAGACGCATTTGTAGAGTTGTCCTTCCAAAGAAATTGTATGCCTGGGTAATTTGGCGATAGAAATGCGGTTAAATCAACATCTCCTTCATTCGGGCCGTCTCCAATTTTATTGATATTTGCGTTAAAAAGTTTGCAAGAATCAAAAAGATTAAAGCGGAATGTGTCTCCTTGAATCGGAATTAAATTACCATTGTTGTCAACTAATGCGATGCTATCCAATTGGATTTCAATTTGAACTTTAGACGTGTCTATTTTTCCAATATCAACTTCGATGATTACAATTTCAACAGCTCCAAGTTCTCCAGTAATGTCTTTATTGTCAAATTTCTTTTTAACAATTGAAGCTTGATTAAAATTATTCAAAGTTGTTTGTGATTCAATTTTAAAGACTTCGATATTCGAAGGATTTATATTTGTGTTTACTTTAAAATTAAACTGAACTTGTTCTTTTGGCAAGGTTTTAAATAAAATATTGTCTTTATAAACCTTTGCGGAGTAACTAAATCCTACTCCTTGTGCAATTAAGTTTTGCTGCAATGTCGAAATTTGTGTTTTTAAACGCAAGCGAATCGAATCTTTTTGGAATAACGTGTCTTTAATTTCGGGCAATATAGATAGTTTATTAATGTTAGAACTTGGACTCAGCGCAGGTGTGTAATTTTTTGTTATTTTCCCATAATGAGTTAATAGAGCTTGGAAGTCTTGATCGTCTATAATCCCATCTCCATTGGCGTCGGCATGCTTAGCATTGATGCCATTAAATCCATTTTTTGAATTCCAATCAGCCGTTTTTTTAGGGCTAAATGTAATATTTTCTTGACTTAATGCACGAGGATTGCCCGATTGATTATGCAATAAACCTAAAGAAAATATGTCAAAATGATTTACCATACCATCTTTGTTGGTCTCGCTTGGAAAAAGGGTGTCGAATATTTTAACTTTTTGAATGACTAAAAATTCATTGATTGAATCTGAATTGGTCGTTCTTCGAAGTTGATAATTTATCGTTTTTGAAGAAATATTGGTGTCGGGGTCAAACCAAGAAATGATACCTCCAAATGAATCTTCAATACCCGCCGAATCGGTGCTGTTGATATAAAATAGTTTATGGATGAATACGTTATTCATATTACTGTCATTTCGAAAAACTCGAAAATGGAAATTCGTTAAATCTGATGGAATTTTAAAAGTGTCAGGTTTGGCATTAATTTGAGCTTGAAGCTTAAGCCCAAAAAGCATAAAAATTATAATCCATTTTTTCATAATATGTAAAATTAGTTGTTTTTTACAAAATGTACGGCAAAGTTAGTAAAAAAAATAATCCATTTTGAATATAAAATATTAACTTTGTTAGATAAAATATTTTATGAAATCATCAGTTTTAGGAGAAGTTTATAGTGCATTTAACACGAAGGAATTAAAAGAACTCGATAAATATTTGAAAAATAGTGTTTGGAATTCAAGTCCTATTCTCATTCAAATGCATGAATTTTATCTTGAAATGGTTAATAATAACAAATGGGATTCGCAGTCAAAAGAAGATTTGTATCGATATATATATCCAAATGAACACATATTTTCGGATGGGAAACTGCGGTTTATTCAAAATCGTTTGTTGGGGGCTCTTCAAGAGTGGGTTATTTTAAATCAACTTAAATTAAATAACCAATTTTGTGAGAAAATATGGCGCGATTTTATTATTCAAAAGAAGTTGAAAAAGAATATTCAAATGGATTTGAATAAAAAAAATGATGTAGTTACCAATTCTGAAAATTATTTATTAAACAAATATTTTAAAAGCCAAGAAGCCTCTTTTTTTGAAATTCAATTTCAACGAAATCATCAAGAGCAATTTGATAAAATTATTGATTCTATAAAATCTTCTCAAGAATTTGCCGACCTAACATTTTTGAAAAATTATTGTATTTTGCTTCAATATCAAAATCTATATCAATCAAAAAGTCATGAATTGCCAATAGAAAAGCTTGAAGAAATAAAACAAAGATATAATTCGAATCAAATAGTTTATATTCATACGTATATTTTATTAATAGATTTGTTGACCCACAAAAAAGAGGAAGATTATTTTCATTTAAAAAAAATATTTTTAGAACAAATTAATAGTTGGCATAAAGATGAAATTCATGCCATTATTAATTATTTGATTAATTATACCATCCAAAAAACAAATTCGGGAAACGCTAATTTTATTGATGAACGATATGAAATTTATCTTTTTCTCGAAAAACAAGGTTTTTTTGAGTTGGAAGGATTTGTAGATTTTAGAACGATTAATAATGTTGTATTAATAGCCCTTCGAAAAAAAGAATTAATATGGGCCGGACAATTTTTAGAAAAGTATATTAATTTGTTAGAAGGAGACATTAAGTTAAATTGTTACCATTATAATTTGGCACGAATCGAATATGAAGAAAAAAAATATAAATCGAGTATGCGGCATCTTTTAAAAGTAGAGTATAATCAAGATTTATTTTATGCAACGAATTCTAAACTTCTTTTGATGAAAATATATTTTGAACTCAATGAATTTGAAGCGTTTCAGTCTTTAGCCTTAAGTTTTAAATCGTTTATAAAAACCAATAAAATACTTTCGGATAATTATAAAAATGCGTATTTTAACTTTATAAAATATGCTAAAAAAGTATATAACGCTTCATATTCTCAAAAAAAGAAATTGTCGCACGAATTAACTCAAAACCCTAATATAGTAGAAAAAAACTGGCTGATTGAAAAGTGTAAGTAGGAGGATTAGAGTACATTTAAGGATTTTTAACATTTAATTTGTTAACCTTTTTGTTAAAAATGACACTATAGGAGTATGAAATATAATAGATTAAAAAAAATTAAAGAAGGCGACTTGCAAGAATTAGATAAAATTTATCTAGAAGTTAAGCCATTGTTTGTAAAATTTGCTCAAGATAAATATAAAAATATTTCGTATGCGGTTATTGAAGATGTTTTTCAAGATACTATAATAGATTTATATAATAATATAAAAACGGGTGCATTAGAAGAAATTCATACGAGTTTATCTTCGTATTTAATTTATATAGGCAATGCCAAACTTGGAGCATATCTGCAAGATTCCAAACTTAAAATTGCTAATGATGCTTATTTTGCTGAAAATGCTGTAGAATTTGATGAATATGATCAAAAAATTGACAAAGCGGTTAAGTTTATTTTAACTAAAATGAACGACTCTTGTAAAAAAATACTAAATTTGTTTTATTTTAATAAAAAGTCATTAGATGAAATAGCGCATTTATTAGGATATAAAAATGGAGATGTGGTAAAGGTGCAAAAAAGTAGATGTATTTCAAGCATTAGTGCTAAGGTTAATAAAATTGTATTAGAAGATGAAGAATAAAGATTTGTATCAACTTAGCGAGGAGGATATTCTCGAATTTGATGAATTGTTTAATCGGACACTGACCGAGGATGAATTCTATATTCTGAAGGCAAAAATTGAATTGGATGAAATATATAAACATAAATTTAAAGTCTATCGTGCGCTTCGCAAAGAAATAGAAGAGGAAGCCATGACTTCAGATACTTTGAAAAGTAGACTGAATACATTGACAAGAAAAGTGCGAAGAAGAAGGAGATTTAATATTTATATTTCATTTACAATAATTGCTTTTGTTTTATTTTTAGGTTTAAATTATTGGTTAAATAGGCTCGATTTGAATCAAGAGATTTATTCAAAATATAGAAATACCGAAGTGGGTTTGTCGCTAAAAATGAATGCGGAAAGTCCAAAAATGATTGATTCAGCGATGTATTATTTTGCAAATATTGAATATGAAAAAGCATTGTTTTATCTTAAAAAAGCGCCAAAATCAGATTCTGTAGATTTTTATATTGCTTATTGTAATGAAATGCTCAATAATTCTGATATTGCAATTAGTTCATATAAAGCGATAATGAGTCAATCTTCGATGAGGTTGTATCAAGATAAGGCTAAGTTTAGGCTTGCATTAATGTATCTAAAAGATAAGGATAAGAAATTTAAAGACCTTTTTCTAGAAATTGCTGAGGATGATTCGAATGCTTATAAAGAACTGGCTGTAGATATATTAAAATCAATCAAAGGTTAAATCCACGCCATAATAATTGATGAAAGCCCAATATTTTGGATTGGCCCATTCCACTCGAATAGGATCATTGATGATTTCTTTTTTTGATTTTTTTAAAGCTATTAGACTTGATGTTTTCGTGTCTAAATTTTTATAGAAGTATTTAAATAATTCAACGCTCGATTGATTATCCAAATCCCATGTCGATGAAATAACCGCTTCGGCGCCGTTATAAAAAAACATACGACTTAATGAAATAATCCCTTCGGATTTGTATAATTTACCATGATTCGACTCACAACCGTGTAAAATACAAAGTTTTGGAGGCACGTTAATTTTACTTTTTAGATTAAATGATGTAGAATCCATAAAATAGGTCTTTTCTTTTTTTTCATTTTCTTTTGTGTGTCCCAAAAGATGAAGAATTGCTTGGTATTTGTCCTTTTTAATATTGTGCGAAACTTCCAAATTTTCTCTCATCCATTTTTCTAAGTTTTTATTAAATGGTAAGCTGATTCCATCCTTTGAATTGTTGTATAAATCTACTTTAAGTGGAATGATATCTTTAGTTGAATTCATGTGATACGTTAAAAATGACAACGATGGAATCAGTTGAATATTTTGTTTTTTGATTAAAAAGTGTTGATCTTTCCAGCGGTTTGAAGCACTTTTTTTATAAATAAGTCCATCGAAAGGAATTTGTTCAAGCAGCTCATCGCCACAAATGATAATATTTTTCGTTTTTATTTGGTCTAACTTTAACGTACGGTATATCGTGTCAGCCAATTTTTTATAAGGAATAATCTGGTCATGTTCGGCATAAAATTTCAAACTATCAATATAATACTGAATACTATGAATTCTTCCTGTATCCAAACTTTGATTAAATCCTTTTGAATTTATAATGGTGGTTATTGTAATCCCTTTATTTGTTAACTGATAATCAATTATACTCGTGTTATTAATCTTACAATAATCTTGTAATTTTATAATATCTTTATTCGTAATTACTTTATTAGAATTAGAAATAAAACGATGGCGCCCAATATGATTCAAACGGTTCAATAATTGAATGGATTTTCGTTCTAATTCTTTATTGCCTTTAATGATACTATATGCTTTAATTTCTTGAAGTTGAAGATAACAACGAATCGCATCGGTGTAATTTTCTTTAAAAATTTCTTTGATTTGTTGTAGTTTTATGATATAAGGATACTTTTCACTGTTGCTTAGATTTAGTATGTGTAAAGATTTGTTCAATGAAAACGTATCTTTTAATTTGTAAATTATGTAATTTTCTATAATGTTTTGATGGTTATATACTTTGGTTTCTAAGCCATAATCAGAGCAAAAAGAAGTTAATGTATTATTGCCTGTTAGCGTATGATGATTTTTGTAAATACTATCTAATATTTTACTGTTTTCAAGGCTATTTAGTTTAGCATAATGGTCAAATGCAATTAATTGCATTAATGACGTTGCGGAAGCATTGGTATTTAAGACAATAGCAGAATCCGAATAAAATATTAATTTCTGATATGCGTTAGCTATAAAATCAAGAGGATTGCGATTTATCCTTTCATACATCAATGCTATAACGACATCTATTAATCCATTGGTTTTGTAAATACTTTTTAAATATTTATCATTATGTTCTTTTTCTTTGTTATAGTAATACAACGCCTTTTGAATATAGTGTTCGATATATTTTTTTTCGCCATAGTTTATTCGAGCCAAATCATTATAGCTGTTTCCAATTTTCCTGTAAATATTTGCTTTTAGTGTGTCTAAATGGTGTTGGTTACAAATAGATAAACACGTGTCAAAATTTTTAATTGCAGATTGATAATCGCCTTTGTTGTGTTGCAAATGCCCTCTTGAAAGATAAAGAAATACCTTACTTTTAATAGATGTTTCTTTATGGATTAAGGTTTCCATTTCATTTAAATATTTTTGACATAAAGTAAAGTCAAATGTGTTGACGGCATCATTAAATTTGTAATATGCGTTTTGAAATTTGTTTGAAAAATTTGCTTTTTGAATCACATCGAGCCCTAAAAAATAGAAACCACGGCTTCTTGCTAATTGCGCAAATATATATTTTTCAGTTTCATTATAATTTTTCAAGGAATCTTTAAATATGGAAAATACAATATTTCCCATGCCCAGTTGAGTTATATCAACTAAAGTTTCTTTTTGTAAGATTTCTTGAATCAAAACAATCGTTTCTTTATTGATTTTCGAAAGTTCTTTTTTAGCGTATGACTCAGATTCCTTGGGTTTTGAGCAACCTAAAGTTAATAGAAATATAAGAAATGTAACAAATATAATGTTTATTTTCATTTTACAAATTTACTTTTTTTAAGAAAAAAACATTTGTTTTTTTTATTAGACATTTTGTTAAATTAGGTTAAAGTTGTTGTTTTGTTGTTAACCTTTTTGCCAATTTATACACTATAGGTTTATAAGACTAATTATTTTTTAATATAATAAAATTATGAACAAAGAAATAGAAAGTATAAAAACATTTAGAAGTCTTCTTGAATTATACTTGAAAAAAGATTTGCAGTTTGTAGAAAAGTACAAATCTTCACCTGAGGCATACCATATTCACAGTATAAAAAAGATGCTTAATGAACCTCAGCAAATGTTAAATTGGATTTATATGAACTTTGGCGTTATTATGCTGCCATTATTTTTATTTTTTATTAATAAATCATGGTTTAGCTGGTTTAAGATCTCTTATTTTTTATTATATATTGTTATCGTTTTAATTTTTGCCTTCCTCATTTTTTGGATTCAAAAAAAAATAAAAAAAAATAAAAAAATCCTTATTAATCAAATTGATGCATCCTACATAACAATCAAATCATATTTTGATAATCATCCAGAAATTTTGGAGTTTTATCAAAGAGGGCAATTAGAACTTGATGATGCCGAATTGGTAGAACTTTACCAAGAAAAAGTTGCAAAACGCGAAAAAATGATTCAACAAATTGATAAGATCTTAAAGAATAAAAAGTAATATTTTTATTTTTATAAAAGCATTCATTTTCAATGCTTTAATTGTTTTTATTAATATTTATTATGTTAAAAATTGTAAAAATCAATTTTTATTGTTAACCTTTTTGCCAAAATTAACACTATAGGGTTATAAAGGATAATATGGCGTATTCCGAAAAGCCTGAATAGAGTAGGAATTATTTTAAACAATTAAATTTTAAAAAAATGAAAAAAATTACATTATTCGCTTTGATTTTAAGTACATTCATCTTTTCTTGTAGTAAAAGTGAGGAATCTTCCACAGGAAGATTCTTAATTGTTCAATCAGGGTCTTGTTTTACTGGTTCTCCCAAAATAACAAATATGGAAAATGATAATATGACAGCTAAATTTAAAGATGCTTCAGGGAATACAGTTGATTTCACACCGAAGCCTAATATATGGTATAGTGGTACTTCGGGTATCAGATTTAATTTTGGTTCAAGTCCTAAGCGTACTAATGGAGCGGTGTTTTTGGATTTATCAATTGAAGGAAAAGATGATCCATGCTAATAGTATATAAGTAAATAAATAAACGGCGGTCTCCGAAAAGCCTGAATAGAGTAGGAATTATATTAAACAATTAAATTTTTAAAAAAAATGAAAAAAATTACATTATTCGCTTTGATTTTAAGCGCATTGATCATTTCTTGTAGTAAAAGTGAAGACAGCTGTTCTTTTTCTAAAGAAACATTTCAAGGGAAAACTTACAGGCAGTCTATTGAACGCGTCGATTCAAATGGAATTGATATTACCAATAGTTATAAAAATAGATTTAATAATGATCCTTGTAAAAGTTTAGAAAGAGATAGATTAACTTTAAATTCAGATGGTACCTATAAATTTTTTCAAACTCCAATATCGGGTTGCACTACAATGAATGATCAGACCGGGACTTGGAGTATGTTAACTCAAAATGGTAAAAATTTATTGATGATAGGGTCAAGTGGCTCCTCTTCATCAAGTGCAACTGAAATTTATAAATTTGACTGTAGTTCATTTCAAATTATAGAGTCATCCTCATCATCAGACTATACGATAGTTACAAAATTTTCAAAAATATAAAATAATAATAAAAAGGCGGTCTCCGAAAAGCCAAAATAGAGTAGGAATTATTTTAAACAATTAAATTTTAAAAAAAATGAAAAAAATCTTTTTAATTATTGCAACAATTGCGCTTGTAAATTCTACAAATGCACAATCATTATTATCACTTAGAGGTGGTGTTACAAAAAATTTCCAAACGGGCTCCCCTACTTTCTTTGGACCTGGGGTTTCTTTTCAGCATGGGCTTAGTGAGAACATGGTAATTGGTGGAAATTTTGATTATCATTTTGGAGAGGCTAGTTCTTCTTGGATGAACATTGAGCCAAGATTTGATTATTATTTAAAATCTGCTTTCGATGGCCTTCACATTGGTTCCAATGTTGCTTACACAATGTTTTCGAAGACTGTTTCTGGTGGTCCTAATAGTACTTCAACTAGTGTAGGTCAAATACATATTGGTGCAAGTTTTGGTTATACACACCCACTTTCCGACAATTTAGTAATTGATGTATCTACAGGCCTTGGATATACAATGTTTACCGGAGAAGGTAGTCTAGGGGTTAGGCCAGCTTTATCTTTAGGATACAAACTAGGTAATTAAAACAATTTAGGTTAAATAATTGTAAATCCTCCAAAGACTTTATTTGGGGGATTTACAATTATTTTTATATCAAAAAAATAATTTGAAATATATTATAAAGTAAAATAAAAACAAAGACGTTAACACGAAAAGCGAAATAGAGTATAGGAGACGTAAAAAAATAATAAGTTATGAAAAAAAATATTTTATTGATATTAATTATAATGTTCTCGACACAGAATATTTCTGCACAATCAAAAAAATATTGTGCATTTAATTCTAATGGAAAGTATGAAGTTAATCTATCAAATGATGGATCAAGTAATGCTTCATTTAATTTGTACGATAATTTTGGAGTTTTAAAAAAGACAACACAAGGTCAATGGTCTATAAGAGACGAAGGAGTTTATGGCGCTGCATATGCTTTGACATTTACTTTTACCGGTAAAAATTCAAATTTACCATCAATGAAATTTATATGTCAATATGATGGAGCTGGACAATTACAAGCCCTAATAGATAACCAGAATAGAACCTGGAATCTTTGTAGATAATTAATTATTAAATATCAAGGTGGTCTCCGAAAAGCCTAAATAGAGTAGGAAAAGTAAAAAATATATAAAAATGAAAAAAGTAATCATCCCAATCATTACAATTCTTTTATTTGTAAATTTTTCATTTATAAATAAGAATAATAAAATTTCTTCCAATGAGAATTGGTATTTATGTAGTAATTGTTGTAAAACAAAAAAGGCTTCTGCGGCTCCTTGGGAAAGTGGATGTAGAAGTTCATCTTCAAAAACGCATAACTATCAATTTTGTGGCAAAGCAGGTAACTATAATCAAACTTGCAGGAAATGTGACGCCGAAGTTTATCTAAAGCAGGGTACATCTCCAAGTGCTTCAAGATGTTGTGCTTCTGGAAGCACTCATACTTGGTATAATAAATAATATTACAAAAATAGTATGGCGTATTCCGAAAAGCCAAAATAGAGTAGGAAAACAAAAATTTAATTAATAATCCCCAAAGAATTCTTTGGGGATTTTTGTTTATACCGTTTCCTGTTCTATTTCATAGATTAAGTTTTACAATTTGTAAAGTGAAATGTCTATAATCTGTAAAGTAAATTATCTGCAATCTGTAAAATAAAATGCTTATAATTTGTAAAATAGCTTTATATTTGCCACAAAATAAACAGATTGTATGAAAAGCGAATTGCCCTATATTAAGCGTATTTCGGATGTAGAATTACAACGAAAATTGGAGGCTTCAGGTGCGTTGTTAATTCGAGGTATGAAAGCTTGTGGCAAAACCCAATCGGCAAAACAATATGCGTCTAGTTTTCTTTCATTTGATCAAAATGAGCACGTGGCGCTCATGATGGAAACAGCACCTCAGCGTCTTTTGATTGGAGATACGCCTCTTTTAATTGATGAATGGCAAGAGTTTCCAAAGATTTGGAATTATATAAGACACGAAGTCGATGATCGAAATGACGTAGCTCAATTCATCTTGACTGGCTCATCCAATCCCGAAGAGCGTGTAAAAATGCATTCTGGGGCAGGACGTTTTACGGTGCTAGATATGCGTACGATGAGCGGGCAAGAGTTGGGATGGTCTTCAGGAGCCATAAGTTTGAGCAAGTTATTTGAAGGAGAATTTCAAGTGGTTATTGACCACCCAACTGATTTAGAGGTCATTGTGGAGCGAATCATAAAAGGGGGATTTCCTGCCCTGATACCAAGAAAATTACCACAAGCCATGGAAATGAATCGTGCGTATATTGATTTATTAACTGAGTTGGACATGAGTCGCGTTTCTTCGATAAAACGAAATCCAGATAAAGTGCGAAGTCTCTTGCGAGCAATCGCTCGTAATGTAGCTACTTCGGTAGATATTACCGTACTCGAAAAAGATATTAAACTTCATGAAAATATCGATGTTTCGCGGCCTACTATTTACGATTATTTAGAAACACTAGATCGATTGATGATTATTGAAGACCAACCGGCTTGGAATGCCCATATTCGCTCTTCGGCTTCCTTGCGCAAGTCTTCAAAAAGGCACTTTTCTGATGTATCTTTGGCGGTAGCCGCTCTTGGTATAGGGAAAAAAGCCTTGTTGAACGATTTGAAATATACAGGCTTTTTATTTGAATCCTTAGCCATTCATGAACTTAGAGTTTATGCGCAAGCTAATGATGCAAAAGTCTTTCATTATAACGATTCTACGGGACTTGAAGTAGATGCCATTGTTCAAAAATACGACGGCGTGTTTTGTGCTTTTGAAATTAAATTAGGTACTGGTCAAATAGAAGATGCTGCAAAAAATCTACTTAAATTTGAAGCAATGCTAGGCGAAAACAGTAAGGCGAATTTGGCTTCTTTGAATATCATTACAGGAACAGGTATCAGTTATAAACGCAATGATGGCATTAATGTAATTTCTTTAGCTTCTTTAGGAGTTTGATTTGTTATAATATTATCTTACAATCTGTAAAATAAAATACTTATAATATGTAAAGTAAAATGCTTATAATATGTAAAGTGAAAATTTTATTTAATTGATATTAAATACTTTATCATATTTTTTACAAAATTATATTTTTAGTATAAAAATAGCAAAAAAGGCTACCTTTCAAAAATATTGAGAAGTAGCCTTTTTAAATTTATATGTAGATTTTTTTACAAATCCAAGTTATGCTTTTTAGCTGTTTCTTGTGCTATTTTACATATGAATACTTACAATTTGTAAAGTAGCTTGTGTAAAAGTTTGATTATAAATTATTTAGTATATATTTTTTTAATAATTAATTTGGGTTCAACGCTTCAATAAACGCATCAATTTCAGTTGGAGAAATTCCAACTTTTTGGTTATTTTGATACGTGATCATAACCAAGGGTGAAGCTGCGCCAGCATAAAGTTTGAATTTGCCATATTTACCCGAATAAAAAATCCCCAGCCATCCAAATAAACCGCCCGAGCCAAACAAACGAATGATAAAACCGAGTTGGGTATATGTTTCAATCTTTTCAATATTTGTTATATCTTTGATTGGTATTTGCAAATTGCCAATTTTTCGATGAATCACAATGTTTTGTTCTTGTATTTCATATTTTTGAGGCATATACAAATAGGTAATAATAATTGAAAGTGGCGCAATGAATATAATCATTTTAATCGAAGTCGAAATAGGACTGCCATTTTGAATTTCATATAAGAAAAAACCGGTAGCTGCAATTAAAATTAATAAACTGACTGCAGTAATCACTTTAGTTGTTTTCGAAAATTGTACGTCAAAAGATTTCATAAATTAATTTTTTTTACAAACATATTACTTTTATTCTAATTTGCCTAAATTTGTAAAAAAAAATAAAATGATTACCGTTTCCAAAAAATCTTTTTTTTCAAATGATGTCAAACCGTTTTTTTTGATAGGATTGCTTAATGTTCTGATTATCATGATGCTTGTTTCTCTTTCCGAAAAGCAGTTTAATATGTATGTGTTTTTAGGAGTAACTACTTTAGCAGTGAGTCCTTTTTTAATTTTAAAATATACTTTTTTAGAAATTCAATTTGATCATCAATGCATTACTTATGGTTGGCGTCCGTTTCATCGAAAAAAAATTGAAATAGAAAATCTAGATAAAATAGAATGGTTATCTGTAAATGCTTTAGGAGATTTTTGGGGCACAGGGTATAAATTTAGCAAAAAGTATGGCTATGGATTTATAACCGGAAGCGGTAAAGCAATAAAATTGTATTTTAAACACACGCCCAAAACTATAGTTTTATCAATAGATGAAACCATTATTAACGATAATTTGTTAGAATTTTTAAAGCCATATCAAATGGCGCAAACTTCGGAGTAGTACTATTATGAATACATTCAATTCTTTTTATCGTCAAAGCCCAGTGACAACTTTTATTTTAATCGTTACGGTAGGTGTTTATCTCGTTCCCGAATTGTTTCCATCGGTGGTTAGTCGCAGTTTTAGTATGCAATTTGCTTTGTATTATTTTGAACATCCTAAATTTCAATTTTTTCAGATTATTACCTCAATCTTTTTGCATGGTGGATTGATGCATTTGTTCTTTAATATGTTTAGTCTTTATAATTTAGGACCCACTTTAGAGCGGATGATTGGTTCTACAAGATTTTTTGTTTTGTATTTTTTGTCGGGTATTTTTGGAAGTCTATTACATTTAGCGGTTACTGCTTTTTTTGTCTATTTGGCGCTAGGGCGTTTTTGGATTTATGATCCTTCTTTGCCCCTCGAAAGTCAATTTCCAAATATCACCAATTTGAATCAATCTTTAGATCAAATGTATCCACAATTAAAACATGCGCTTTCGGTTTCGGTCGGAGCCAGTGGCGCGTTGTATGGGGTATTTGCTGTTTTTGCTCGGATGTTTCCGAATATGAAATTTTATCTAATGTTTATTCCCGTTGCAATTAAAGCAAAATTTTTATTAATCGGCCTAATCGCATTTGATTTGATTTTAGCTATTTTACAATTAGAAGGTGATCCGCTTGGTCATTTTGCCCATTTAGGAGGTGCATTTACCGGACTTTTATTTTATTATACCTTACCCAAAAATCTTAGATTGGGATTTCGTTGGTCACACTAAAATTCGCCGTCTTTATTCCTTTTTGTTAAACCCAACTTACGCATTAGGTTATTACGCATTAATAAATAAAGCGTTAGTTGGGTTTAATCCCGTAAATAGATTACTTCAATCAAAAAATAAATTTGATTGAAGTACAATCTATTATGCGATTAATCATTTTCTAATGATTAATCCGGGTTAAATTGATTGAATTACAATTCGTTATGCGATTAATTATTTTTTAATGATTTATTTGGATTAAATTTGCAGTTACAATAAATTTATTTTCCGAGCTATGGATTCTATTAGTATTTTTGATATAATAAAAATTGGAATTGGCCCTTCGAGTTCCCATACGATGGGACCTTGGGAAGCTTCTTTGCAGTTTGTAAATTATTTGAAACAACATGAGCTAAAAGAGGAAATTGAATCGATTAAGGTATATTTATATGGCTCTTTAGCTAAAACTGGAAAAGGACACGGTACCGATTTTGCAATAACATTGGGTTTGGCGGGATTGGATTATAAAATTGAAAATACTGACCATTTAGCCAAAATATATGAAGAAATTTTAGCTTCCGAAATGTTATTTTTGGGTCAATTCAAGCAGATTTCTTTTACCAAAGAATCCATTATTTTCGAAAATAAAATTACGCATTCGGGGCATCCCAATGCGATGAAAATTGAAGCAATATTTAAAAATCAAGAATCATTTTCTAAAACCTATTTTTCGGTAGGTGGAGGTTTTGTGATTGAAGAGGGGCTTGAAAGTATTGCTTCATCGCGTCCAAAGTCGAAGTTGCCCTGTCATTCGGGAGCGGATTTACTCCTGAATACTAAAAAAATGAATAAAACGCTTTCGCAGTTGGTTCATTATAATGAAAGCACTTGGTTTACAGATGCCGAAATCAATAAAAAAGCAATTCATTTATGGCATGAAATGTTTGACGCAATTTGGAGAGGCGTCAATAAAAATGGCGTTTTGCCTGGTTTTCTTAAAGTAAAACGAAGAGCCCAAGATATTTTTCTTAGCTTATCAAATAATCAAACATTTGAATCTAAAGAATTATGGCTAGAATGGCTTCAAAATCAAGATAAAGATTTTAATAAAGTAAATAAATGGATTAGCGTATTTGCATTGGCTGTTAATGAAGAAAATGCATCGTACGGTCGAGTGGTTACAGCGCCAACCAATGGAGCGGCTGGAGTCATTCCATCCGTTTTGATGTATGCGGTAAGTTTTTTACCCAATATTGATGAACAAAAAATTGTTGATTTTATTTTAACCGCAGGTGAAATTGGCACCTTGTTTAAAAAGTCCGCAACGATTAGTGCTGCGATGGGAGGATGTCAAGCCGAAATTGGTGTTTCGAGCGCCATGGCCGCCGCAGGACTGACTGAAATTTTAGGTGGTACTTCCGAACAAGTATTAATGGCCGCCGAAATCGCTATGGAGCATCATTTAGGACTTACTTGTGATCCTGTAGGTGGTTTGGTTCAGATTCCTTGCATCGAACGAAATACGATGGGAAGTATAAAAGCGATAACCGCTTCCAATATTGCACTCGAAAGTAATCCAAGCGACGCGAAAGTGTCTTTGGATAATGTCATACAAACGATGTGGCAAACCGCTTTAGATATGAATACAAAATATAAAGAAACCTCAGAAGCTGGTTTGGCAACCAATATTTCGGTTAATATTGCAGAGTGTTAATAAAAATTTAAATAATGAAAACAATATCAGTACTCTTCTTTTTAACTTTATTCGTTATTTCTTGTTCTAAAAAGGAGGACGTAATAAAAGAAGTGCCTGTAACGTGTTCCTATCTCAAAAAATATGCGCTACCTGGAGCTTCATATCAAAATTTTTCAAAATTTGATACCTTTCCCGCAACTTTAATTTTAAATTATACTACAAATAAAATTGAGTTTAAAACTAACAGTGCTCACGATGAATATCGAATGAAAGCAGATTCATTTTTTGAAAGAACGATTACGATAGACGCCATTAAACATGAAGCGATTCGGTTTGGGAAATTTTCTGATTCAAGTATTGAACTGACGCGTTATCGAAAATTTTTTCCAGATGGAATCATTGTACTTATAGATAGCATTAAGTGCGTTGCATATTAATGATTGCTATTAAATTTAAGGAACGTTTTTTTATCAATTTCTCAAATTGCTTAAAGTGTTAATAAAAATTTAAGATACGTTTATCTTAAATAATCTATTTTTGTAAAAAAAAATTAAAAAATAAAATGAATACAGCTTCTATATCAAATAGCTCCGTAAACTATGAACTCATTAAAGACGAGCTTAAAAATTGGCATCAATTAATAAAGCAATATCAAATACCTAACAATAAAAAAGCCGCTTTCCAAACGATTCAAAATTTTATCATGTTCGGATCTATATGGGCGCTTCAATATGTTTTATTAAATACACAAAACTGGTTAACCGTTTTTTGGGTGGTGGCATTAGCCATTCTCAACGGTCTTTTATTAGGTCGTATTTTCATTGTTCAGCACGATTGTGGCCACAAGTCATTTACAAGTAGTCAAAAATGGAATGATATTATCGGTACCATTTGTAGTTTTTGTACGATTATTCCTTATAAATATTGGGCTAAAAACCATGATTTTCATCATGCGCACAACGCACAATTAGAAACTTCGGATATCGGCGATGTTCAATGTTTAACAACCGAACAATACAGTAAATTGACATTAAAGCAAAAAATCAGATATCGTATTTATAGAAATCCACTTTATTTGTTTACTATTGGAGGGGTTATTTATGTAACGGTTTTTAATCGTTTTGCTTTTTTAAAAACAGAATATTTTCAAAAAGTTAGAAAAAGCGTAACATATAGTAATGTACTCTTTTTGTTATTTTATGTTGCATTAGCCTTTATTTTAGAGCCATCTAAATTCATAGCGGTTCAATTAATCAATTTAGCATTTTTTGGAACGTACGCACTTTGGTTTTTCTATATTCAACATCAATATAAAGATGTTTATAAAAGTAGTAAAGATAATTGGAATTATCTATTATCTGCAATTCGTGGAAGTACGTTTTATAATTTACCAAAAATTGGTCATTGGTTAACAGGAAATATTGGTTATCACCATATTCATCATTTAGCGCCGACGATTCCTAATTACAATTTACCAAAATGTAGTAAAGATAATCCAATTTTTCAAAAATATGCGGTTTCACTTTCATTGTTGGAAAGTTTCAAAACGGTTTACGCCAATTTATGGGATGAAGAAACAGGGAAAATGGTTTCATTTAAAGAACACAAACTTAAAATGAAAAATAAAGAACTCGAAAATTTAAATTAATGAATAGGACGCCAAGATTATTATCTTGGCGTTTTTTTTTGAATAACATTTTATTAAGATACATTCAAATAATTGTATTTTTTAATATATTTAATAAAATCAGTTCGTTGTTTTACACGATTTTAAGTATATTTGCAAAATAAAAAAAACAAGTAGTCATTATGAATTTTGAATATAGCGAACAACAGCAAATGATTCGAGAGACCGTTAGAGAATTTGCTAAAAAAGAAGTATTACCTTATTTTAAAGAATGGGATGAAACACAAGAATTCCCAAGAGCCGTTTTTGAAAAGTTAGGTGAACTAGGCCTTATGGGTATATTAATCCCAGAAGCTTATGGTGGCGCAGGATTGGGATATGATGAATATATTGTAGCGATTGAAGAATTAGCTAAAGTATGTGGGTCGGTAGGTTTAAGCTATGCGGCGCACAATTCATTGTGCTCTATGCATTTATTCCAGTTTGGAAATGAAGCACAACGTCAGAAATATTCACCAAAATTAGCAAGTGGCCAATTTATAGGCGCTTGGGCATTAACAGAACCAAATACAGGAAGTGATGCCATGCGAATGATGTGTACGGCTAAAAAAGATGGCGATGGTTGGGTAATTAATGGTGTTAAAAACTTTATTACGCATGGTAAATCAGGCGATGTTGTAGTTGTTATTGCTAGAACAGGCGATTTA
This sequence comes from Chitinophagaceae bacterium, assembly GCA_017495115.1. GTDB lineage: Bacteria > Bacteroidota > Bacteroidia > Chitinophagales > JADJOU01 > CHPMRC01. Next base: position 29,455 of record JAFEIJ010000043.1, read on the forward strand.
TTAGACAGTAAAGGAATGACGGCTTTTATAGTAGAGCGCGGAAATCCTGGTTTAAAAGCGGGTAAAAAAGAAGACAAATTGGGCATGCGTGCTAGCGAAACGGCAGAAGTTATTTTTGAAAATTGTAGAGTAGGAGATGACGCTGTTTTAGGAAATGTGGGTGACGGATTTATTCAAGCAATGAAAATATTAGACGGTGGAAGAATTTCGATTGCCGCTTTAAGTCTTGGTATTGCTAAAGGCGCTTTTGAAGCATCAATTAAATACAGTAAAGAGCGTGAACAATTTGGTAAACCAATTGCGGATAAACAAGCTATTGCGTTCAAATTAGCAGATATGGCTACTGAAATTGAAGCCTCTGAATTGTTAATCTATCAGTCGGCATATTTAAAAAATAACGGCATGAAAGTGACCAAAGAATCAGCTATTGCTAAATATTATGCGAGTGAAGTTTCTTGCAGAGTCGCTAATGAAGCGGTTCAAATTTTTGGTGGATATGGATATATTAAAGAGTTTCCAGTAGAGAAATTTTACAGAGATTGTAAACTTTGTACCATTGGTGAAGGAACTTCTGAAATTCAAAAATTAGTAATTAGTAGAGAATTGTTGAAGTAAAATTTATCTTTTCTTTTTAAATTAAGCTAAAAACACGTCAAAAATGACGTGTTTTTTTGTTTAAAACTAGATTTTAAATTAAGCATTCTGATTATAAATTTACGCTTTATGAATTTATAACAATTTGAAGTTCAAAATTTATAATCATTCTTTTAGAATTCGTTATATTTGCCAATTAGATTTAAAATAAAATTACGATTTACAATTTTTTATATGTTAGGAGCACTTACCAAGTCAATTACAAAAATATTTGGAACAAAACAAGAAAAAGATATTAAAGCCATTCAGTATCTTGTGGATGCCATTCATGTGGAGTATCCCAAATTAGCATCGCTTACGAATACGGAATTACGGGCAAAAACCTTTGAGTTTAAAGAAAGGATTGCAGTATATGTTTCTGATTTTACAACTCAAATTGAGGATTTAAGAACTTCGGTTAGTCAAGAAAATAATAGCCAAGTTAAAGAAAAGTATTTGAATCAAATTGAAGAATTGATCAAACAAAAAGATCAAAAAATTGAAGAAATATTACTTCAAATATTACCCGAAGCATTTGCGGTTTGTAAAGATGCCGCCCGACGTTTTACCGAAAATGAAACATTGAGATTAAACGCTACGGAATTAGATATAGAATTATCCAAAAAATATCCTCATATTAAAGTGGAAGGCAATGAAGCGATTTATCATAATAAATGGCTCGCCGCAGGCAATGAAGTTTTTTGGAATATGGTGCATTATGACGTTCAGTTGATTGGCGGTATTGCGTTGCATCAAGGAAAAATTTCAGAAATGGCAACGGGTGAAGGAAAAACATTAGTAGCGACTTTGCCGGTCTATTTAAATGCGCTTACAGGGCTTGGCGTTCATTTAGTAACGGTTAATGATTATTTGGCTTTAAGAGATAGTGAATGGAACGCGCCTTTATTTAATTTCCTTGGGCTTTCCGTTGCATGTATCGATACAACTCGTCCTCATAGCCCAGAAAGACAAAAAGCGTATAATTCAGATATCGTTTATGGAACGAACAACGAGTTTGGCTTTGACTATTTGAGAGATAACATGGTAGAGTTTACCGAAGAATTGGTGCAGAAAAAATTACATTATGCCATCATCGACGAAACGGATTCTGTTTTGATTGATGATGCTCGAACTCCATTGATTATATCAGGTCGTGTAGATCAAACGGATAAAGATGAGGTTTTATTTAATGAATTAAGGCCACGAGTGGCTAAGATTTTTGAAATGCAAAAGCAATTGGTAAATAAAATCTTTAATGATGCCAAAACATTAATAGCCAATGGTGATGTTTCGGATACCGGAGGAGGAATGGCATTATTGAGAGCGCATCGAGGATTACCAAAATATTCGCCATTAATTCGTTTTTTGAGCGAGGAAGGAAATCGTCAGGTTTTATTAAAAACAGAAGCGCGTTATCTACAAGATAATCAAAAAGAGATGCCAAAAGTAGATGCGGAATTATTATTTACTATTGATGAAAAAAATAATCAAGTTTCATTAACGGATAAAGGTATTGAAGCGATTACAACCGCTGGAGAAGAAAAAGATTTCTTTGTGATTCCTGATTTGTCTACAGAAATTGGAATGATTAATCAATTAGGAATTGCAAATGAAGAAAAAATACAGAAGAAATCGGCGCTGATGCAGAATTTTCAGCAAAAATCAGAGCGATTGCATGTGGTTACGCAACTTTTGAAAGCGTATACCTTATTCGAAAAAGATATCCAATACGTTGTGATGGACAACAAAGTAAAAATTGTTGATGAAAATACGGGACGTATTATGGATGGAAGGCGATATAGCGATGGATTGCATCAAGCTATTGAAGCTAAAGAGAATGTAAAAGTAGAAGCAAGCAGCCAAACGGTAGCCACTATTACGCTTCAAAATTATTTTAGAATGTACCATAAATTATGTGGTATGACCGGAACTGCAGAAACAGAAGCTTCCGAATTTTGGGATATTTACAAATTGGATGTTATGACTATTCCTACGAATAAGCCTATTATTCGTAAAGATAGAAATGATTTAGTATTCAAAACAAAACGTGAAAAATACAATGCTATTATTGACCAAATTGCCGCATGGCAAGAGGTTGGAAGACCAGTATTGGTGGGTACAACCAATGTAGAGGTCAGTGAACTTTTGGGAAGAATGCTTAAATTAAGAAATGTAAAACATAATGTATTAAATGCGAAATATCACGGAAGAGAGGCCGAAATTGTAGCCGAAGCGGGTAAATTTGGAGGTGTTACGATAGCGACCAATATGGCGGGTCGTGGAACGGATATTAAAATTACGGATGAAATTAAAGCGTTAGGTGGTTTAGCAATTATAGGCTCAGAAAGACATGAAAGCCGTCGTATTGATAGACAGTTGAGAGGTCGAAGTGGACGTCAAGGCGACCCAGGAGAATCGGTTTTTTATGTATCTCTCGAAGATGATTTAATGCGTATTTTTGGTTCAGAGCGTATCTCTAAAATCATGGATACGATGGGACTTAAAGAAGGCGAAGTGATTGAACATTCGATGATTACAAAATCTATTGAACGCGCTCAGAAAAAAGTTGAAGAAAATCACTTTGGAATGCGTAAGAGATTGTTGGAATATGATGATGTGATGAATGCTCAAAGAGAAGTGATTTATAAAAAAAGAAGAAATGCGCTTTTTGGAGAACGACTAAATATTGATATTGAAAACATAATTTATAATGTACTTTCGGATGTCGTTACTTTTAATAAAAAAAGCAATGATTTTGATAACTTTATGATTGAGATGATTCAATATTTTGGTATTGAATCCAGTATTGATTCGCAAAGTTTTTCATTAAAAGATTCGGATAGTTTAGTAAATGAAATCTTTGAACAAATTATAAGCTATCGAGCTCAAAAGCATGAAAAAATAGTTCAACAAATTTTCCCTGCGTTTAAAAATATAGCTCAAAATCAAGCAAATATTATCAATGTAATTGTTGAAATTACCTACATGGGAATGAATCAGCCTGTTTTTTGCAAATTAGAAGACGCATTAAAAACAGAAGGTCAAAGTATCATTAAAGATATTGAGAAATCAATCGTACTTGAAAATATTGATAATCTTTGGACAAAGCATTTACGCGAGATGGATGAATTGAAACAGTCGGTTCAAAATGCGGTTTGGGAACAAAAAGATCCAATTGTAATTTATAAAAAAGAAGCTTTTGAATTGTTTTCGAAAATGATTCAAAATGGTAATTTTATAATGGGGCAGATTTTAGTCAAATATCAATTATTAGACCAAAATAAAAACGCAATTAAAGCAACATCGGCGCCTCTTCAAACCAATTTCAATAATTTTTCTACAAATGAAAAACAATTTGATAGCTCTGAAGAATATGGTGCGGATGAATCAGATAAAATGTCTCAACCAAAAAAAGAACCGATTCGAGTAGGTTTAAAAATTGGAAGAAATGATCCTTGCCATTGTGGAAGTGGTAAGAAATTTAAAAACTGTCACGGAATTAATAACTAAATATGAATCCATCGAATCAAACATTAAATTACGGAAATCCAATATTAGGCAAAATCTTTGCGTTTATTTTGTTTATAGTTTTCGTATTCTTAATAATTATGATTTCTTTAACGTTTATGGCTCCAAAAAAATATGAAAATAAAAAGAAGTATCAAATTGAGGGTGCTTCAATTCAAAACGTTTGGGAGGCTTCAAATAATATTATCGAATATCAAAAAAGTAGAGAAAATCTTTATAAATTAGTTGTAAGAGATTCGGCTAAATTAAGTTTTGTAGAATATTACAGTTCTTCCGATTCTATGGAGTATAAAACGCTTGTTATAAATTCAAATCGATACAAAAAGTACAAACTGACCAATTGGAAATACGAACAGTTTAATACTATCGAAATGCAATTGGATTCCATTCCTAATGCAATAGAAGTTACGTTTTCGGAAACATCCATTTATCAAAATGTATGGGCGCGCGTTTATAATACAATTTTGGCGCCAAATACCACGCTTAATTTTGAGTTTTTTAAAATAAAATCTTTAATTAAAAGTTAAAGTCTTGTATAATTAATAGATTATGAAAATTACGATTCTTGTTTTTTTGATTCTTATTCAAAATTTTTCAAATGCTCAGATGAAAAGACCTTCTGTTGCAGATTTGATTTTAAACGAAAAAATACGAATTGATACTTTTGATGGAAAATTGGATTCTTTTGTAGCCGTAAATAATGATGAGGAAACAAGTAGAATAGCCACATTAGTATATTTAAAATTGGCGGATTCATTAGTTCATAGAATAGAAAAAAGTGAAGTTTTATATAATTGGCAAAAACAAAATTTAACGTATGGCGTATATAAAACATTGAGTGAAGTAAATCAAAATACCTATTCGTTACCATTATATTTTCAGAAATTATTTCATAATGCATTTGGCATTGTAGGAGCTATTGAACACGGCGATTTGTTAAGTTTTTTGATAACGGATCCTCTATACTCAATTAAAAATGTTTATTTTTATAAGAATTTTCAAGATGCAAAAACTTTTTTAGTGCATTCTTCTTTAACGTTTCCCAATGAAGTCTTAAAGGTATTTTATAAATATCGAGAAATGAAATATCGAGATACGGTAGTTGAAGTTTGCGGTGTCGTTGCTCCTAATGTAACAAAGAATTATCTAATTGGTGAAACGGAAATTCGCTCGATTTTGAGAGAAAATACAAATCCAAGTATCATGGGAATGCGAGGATTTTTTAATGAATATAATATTTTATCTAAAGGCATGGTTTTGGTCGACGATATTATTGAAGGTAAAATGACTATTTCAGAAGCGCATACTATTTCTCAAGATCCAAGAAAGTTTCTACGTAAAATGATTGAAATTAGGAATGAGCCATACTGTCAAGCCATTTATTCTTTGGATGAAGAACTAAAAATATCAGCTTTAAAATATGCTAGAGAAATCAATAATCTTCATAATGAACCCAATCCTAAAATTCGTTTTAAAAGTGTTGATGATTTTAATTGGAAAGAATTGTATACTTTATTAGTATACTCGGAAGATGAAATATTTACATCAAGTTTTAATGGTGTTTTTGAGCGTTTATTGTATCGTCTTAAAGAAGATAAAGTAACGGGTTGGCAAATGTTAGAACGTATGCAATTTAATAAATTCAGAACGTTTATCAAACTCTGTGCAGGATATGGCAAGTTGAATAATTTCTTACAAACCATGAGTAAAGATAAATCGAATGAATTGTTGACGAAATTTACAAACAATTTAGAGAAAAATTCAGGAGATTTAAGACCAGCAATTGATGTAGCGGATGCCTTTGGAAGTATAAAAAGCAAAGAGCAATTAGAATTGATTCAAAAAAATATAATTAATGAATATCAACGTGTAGAAAAAGACAATGTGAAAAATGGCTTGGCGATATACGGATTATTAAAAAGCCTCTTTGCCTCAAAATCAGATAATGATAGCCTTTGGTTTAAAGAGGTAGCCAGTAAATATAAACTGAATCCAGTTGATAAAATATCAATTCAGGATTTAAAAGGATTCGATAAAGTGCATAGACAAATTCATTTCTTTTATGATGACGATGATGGATATGCATCTTTTTCTAGTTTTTTGGCTACATTTAATACGCCAAATTATAAAATAACAAATCGAAGCACCTATGTAAAAATAGAATCTATAAAAGGCAGTAAAATTGAGATTTATGCCAATCAACCTAAAGCAGAATTAGATGGCCAAGCCGCTTTAATCGCCAAATTTGATTCGTTTCGAAAAGATATACAAATGATGGTGCATCGTGGCCATAGTTATTATACGATGAATACGATTGATCAAATGCCAAGTACTACGAAAATTGTATTTTTAGGTAGCTGTGGTAGTTATAACAACATTAATGAAGTTTTAAATCGTTCCAGTAATTGTCATATTATTTCTAGTAAACAAATTGGAACGATGTCGGTAAATAATCCTTTACTTTTTATTATTGCCGAAGTAGTCCGCTCAAATAAAGATTTAGATTGGAATTATATTTGGTTTGAATTGTATGAAAAGGTTAAAAATAATAAATATGCATTTGAGAAGTTTCAGGATTATGTACCTCCTCATAAAAACTTAGGAGCTATTTTTATTCAAGCATATACAAAATTTGTTACAGAGCTTTAAATATTATAATGTATGAAAATTGCAGTTTTTCCTGGCTCGTTTGATCCTATAACCGTTGGTCATGTAGATATTGTAAAACGATGTATTCCTTTGTTTGATAAAATTATTATTGCGGTAGGGGTTAATTCTCAAAAAAAATACCTTTTCCCTTTGGAAAAAAGAATGGAATGGATGCATAAAGTTTTTGAAAACGAATCCAAAATCGAAGTTTCGTCTTATCATGGTTTAACCATTAATTATTGTAAAGAGGTCTCGGCCAATTATATTTTAAGAGGCATTCGTTCTGCAGCGGATTTTGAATATGAAAAAACCATTGCGCATCTCAATCATACCATGAATATTGATATTGAGACTATTTTAATTTTGTCGCCACCAGAATACTCTTCAATTAGTTCAACAATAGTTAGAGAAATTATTTTAGGTAAAGGGGATGTAAGTAAGTTTGTACCACAAGAAATAGCAAGTGAAATGCATTTGTAATTTTTCTTTTTTTTAACTTTTATACAATATTCAAAAATATTAAGCGTTATTTAACAAAAAAAATAATCTAATTTGTAAAAACAAATTATATTTGCATACAGTTTAAAGTATTTTTAAATTTTAAAATCATTATAAAATGAGAAAATTAATCGTTTTTTTCGCTATCTCAAGTATATTTTTAGCGAATTTTTCGTCTTGCAAAAGCAAAGGCGGTTCAGGTGGCGCTTCATCGGTAACAGGATGGAATTACAATGATGCTAAAAATGGTGGCTTCGAAAAAGTAGCCTATAAAGGTCAAGATATAGCTCCAGGTTTGGTTTTTGTAGAAGGTGGTACTTTTATGATGGGTCAAAAAGAGCAAGATGTTATGTTCGAGTGGAATTCAGTGCCTAGGAAAGTTTCTGTCAATTCATTTTATATGGATGAAACTGAAGTGGCTAATATTCATTACAAAGAATATTTGCATTGGTTAACAAGAGTTTTTGGCGAGTCTTTTCCACAAGTAGTTGCTAAAGCTTTACCTGATACTTTAGTTTGGAGAGATGAGTTAGCATATAACGAACCTTATTTAGAATATTATTTCCGTCATCCATCTTATGATTATTATCCAGTAGTAGGTGTTAATTGGTTGCAAGCAAATGATTTTGCTAAATGGCGTTCAGACCGAGTAAATGAAGGTATTTTAGCAAAACAAGGTGTTATAGCGTTAGATCCAACTTCGGATGTAGATGATAATAACTTTAATACAGGTGCCTATTTGGCGGGTCAATATGAGCCTCAAGCAGGAAAAAAACAAAAGAAAGATATCATGTCTAAAGATATTCGTAATGTGCGTTTTGAAGATGGTATTTTACAACCTGATTATAGATTGCCAACGGAATCAGAATGGGAATTTGCGGCTTATTCATTAAAAGGAAATTTACCTTTCAAAGATGAAGAGCGTTTTACAGATCAAAAATTATATCCTTGGAATGGTTTTAGCTTAAGATATCCAAAAGCAGGTAAATATCAAGGTAAGTTTTTATCAAATTTCAAAAGAGGTCGTGGTGATTATATGGGTATAGCGGGAAATCTTAATGATGATGCTGCAATTACTGCTGATGTTAAATCATTTTTCCCGAATGATTATGGCTTATATAATATGGCAGGAAATGTAAATGAATGGGTAATGGATGTATATCGTCCTATGACTTCTTTAGATGCAAATGATTTAGGGGCGTTCAGAGGTAACGTGTTTAAAACAAAATTAAGAAGTGAAGATGGTACAGAGCTTGCTGAGAAAGATTCTTTAGGTCGTCTTCAATATCGTGATGTAACTGAAGAAGAAGCTGCAGAAAGAAGAAATTATCGCAAGTCTGATGTACGAAATTATATCGATCAGGATGAATCTTCTCAAGTAACTTATAACTACGGAGTTTCCTCTTTAGTTAATGATAAATCAAGAGTGTTTAAAGGTGGCTCATGGAAAGATATCGCGTATTGGTTGTCTCCAGGCTCTAGAAGACATATGCAAGAGTTTGAAGCATCTGATGATATCGGATTTAGATGTGCTATGGATCGCGTTGGTAGTCCAAAAGGCAATAAATTTCCAAGTGGAAACAACTTTGGAAAAGCTAAAAGAAAATAATAATACAAATTTTTAATAAAAGCCCTCTTCTACGAAGGGGGCTTTTTTATATATTTTAAATTTATAATATAAATGGATTTAGAAATTTTATATAAGTATTATTTGGAATGTCGCCAAATAGTTACAACAGATACACGAAAAATTAAAGGTGGAGAAATTTATTTTGCTTTAAGAGGGGATAATTTTGATGGTAATTTGTTTGCCGAAGATGCCATAAAAAAAGGCGCAAAATATGTTATTGTAGATGATAAAGATATTGCAAATAAAATCGGTAGTCAAGCAATATTAGTAACAGATGTTTTAAGAACATTACAAGAACTAGCTAAATTTCATCGATTACGATTAAATATTCCAATAATTGCTATTACTGGAAGTAATGGTAAAACGACAACTAAAGAATTGCTTTATAACGTTTTATCTCAAAAATTTAAGACTGCTTATACCAAAGGGAATTTAAATAATCATATTGGTATTCCTTTAACGCTTTTAGATATTAGACCAACGGATGAAATATCTATAGTAGAAATGGGTGCTAATCATCAAAAAGAAATAGCGAGTTATTGCAATTACGTGCTTCCCAATTATGGAATAATTACCAATTTTGGAAAGGCACATTTAGAAGGGTTTGGAGGCATTGAAGGCGTTATCAAAGGTAAATCAGAACTTTTTGAAGATATAAAAGAAAGAAGTGGTATTGTTTTTTTTAATAGAAACGATTCTACGGCATTAAATAAAGTTAAAGATATTAATTTAAAGGCTTTTGATTATAGTATAAATGACCCTAATTCATTCGTATACGGAAAAGAGATTTTTAAAAATGAAAAGGTTACTATAGAAATTCCTGAATGGAATCTTGAAATTAAAAGTAATTTGACAGGTTCTTATAATGTCAATAATATTTTAGCCGCAATTTGTGTCGGGAAATTCTTTGAAATTGATAAAATGCAAATAAAAAATGGGATTGAATCCTATTTTCCCAATAATAGTCGTTCTCAAATTCAAAGCATTGGAAATAATACATGGATATTAGATGCATATAATGCAAATCCAAGTAGTATGGAGGCGGCATTAAGAAATTTGGAAACATTCAAAGGTCCTAAATTGGCTATTTTAGGAGCGATGATGGAATTAGGTGAATTTTCGGAAAATGAACATTATAGAATAGCTGAGTTGGCTTCTAAAAGTCATTTTGAAAACGTTATTTTAGTAGGGGAGTATTTTAAAGATGCGGCGGGTCAATTTGGTTTTCAATATGCCGAAAATAATATCGAGGCTAAACAATTATTTGAGAAATTAAAAATTGATCATTACACAATTTTGTTAAAAGGTTCAAGGTCCATTGCGCTTGAAAAGTTAATTACTTGATGAATTAATTTTTGATAATGCAAAATGAAGAACAAAAACTTATTAAATCATGTATAAATGGGCAGTATATAGCTCAAAAAAAGTTATATGATTTGTATGCTTCCAAGTTTTTCGCAGTTACATTAAGATATTCTAAAAATCACGATGAAGCAGAAGATATTCTTCAAGATGCCTTTATTAAAATTTTTGACAATTTACAGCAATTTCAATTTAAAGGTTCATTTGAAGGCTGGATGCGGAGGATTGTTGTAAATACTGCTATAGCGTATTACAGAAAATCATTAATTGGATTTAAGGAAGCGGTTGAATTTGAATCTATTGTAGTTCAAGATTTTGATATACAAACATATGATTACGATCAATTGATAAATCTGATTCAAGATTTGCCGGTTGGTTATCGTACTATTTTTAATTTATATGCCATTGAGGGATATACACACATACAAATTGCAGAAATTTTAAACATATCGGAAGGCACTTCAAAGTCTCAGTTTTCAAGAGCAAGAAGTATTTTAAAAGAAAAAGTAAATAAATTGTTTAATAATAAAAGTGACGATACAACCTTTTTGGATTAAAAAACGTCTTATAAGTATAGTTTATGAATCAGTTTGAGGATTATTTATTGTTAATTAAAAATGCAGAAGCTATGCCTTCAAGAAAGGTATGGATGGGTGTAGAAAAGCATTTGCAAAAAAAGAAAAAACGAGGTGTTTTTGCTTGGAGTTATTTTACTCAAGCGCAAAAATGGGTTTTGTTTTCTGGTTTATTAACTTCATTGTTAAGTTCAATTTTTTTATATCAAAATTATTCTAAAAATAATTTAAATGTTATTTTACCAAACGTTGCTTCAAATAATAAAACGCAGTTTTATAAAAAAGTAACTTTTGATATAGATAAGAACCAAAATAATAAATTAATTAGTGAAATTAATGAAATAAAAATTGCAGAAAAAAATTATAGAAAAAGTATTGATAGACCCGTTTTAAATTTAAAAAATAAAACGAATAATGATAAATTGGTTAATGATTCAAAATTGATATCTGAAATACCTATAATCGAATCGGAAGATCAAAAAATTAAAGTTTATTATAATCAAAATTGGATTGAATTAGAACCCGTTGAAATAATCAATAAAAGATTAGAAATTAATGAAAAGGATTTTTCCAATGAAATTATGCCTCCTATAACTTTAAATCAAGATTATAAAATTGATTTAGAAGTTTCAAAATCATCAAATAGTTTTTATTTTACACCCGTTATTGGGGGCAATTTGTCTCAAGTGTTTTATAATTCAAATGTTCAAAATGACTATTTTTCAAGTAATGCGGTATTTACTTCTAAATTTGGATATACAACGGGCTTTCAATTGGGTTATTATTTCAAAAAACATTGGAGCGTGGAAACCGGTGCTTATTTTAGTCAATATATTCAAGGATTTAAAGAAGGTATGGGTGTATTAGAACGCGATGGTTTAATGTATATAGATCAATTAGAATTCCCATTAATGTTAAGATATAGTATATTTTTTGATAATGCATATCCAAAAGTTTTAAGTTTAAAAGCAGGGCTTATTTATGGAAGTGTACTTCAATATCAAGTCAATTATTATGAACGAAATTTAATGACTAATTTGAAAAGTGAATATAATATTGATGCGGATAAAAGGCAATATAATAGCCTTCAAATGGGTTATATAGCTGGTTTTGATTTCGATAATTATCTGAGTAAAAGGTTTTCGCTTAATACTTCGATTATGGCGTCATACGTTTCTCAATTAGAAAATTTCCCATTGTTTAATAGTCAATATCAAAGACCAAGACAATTATCTACGTTCTTTTCAATAGGAATAAAAGTCAGATTTTAAAGCTGTTTTAAAGATTTTACAATCTCTGCAATTTGAACGGCATTTGTTGCTGCGCCTTTTCTTAAATTGTCGGATACAATCCAAAGATTTATTGCTTTAGGATGGCTGTTGTCTTTTCGAATGCGACCAATCCATACATAATCATTATCTTCGGATAAAATAGGCATTGGATATTCAAGATTATCAAGATTGTCAAAGAATTTAACTCCATCCGCATTTTTAAGAACTTGAATGAAGGCAATTAAATCAATTTCATTTTCAAACTCAATATTTACAGATTCGCTATGGCCACCCATAACCGGAACTCTAACTGCAGTTGAAGTAATTGCTAAATCAGGTAAGTTTAATATTTTCTTTGATTCATCAATGATTTTTTGTTCTTCTTTGGTATAACCGTTTTCTAAAAATGTATCTATATGAGGAATTAAGTTTTTGTCAATCGGATAGGGGTAAATCATTTCGGACGATATTCCATTCCGTTCATTTTCCATTTGTTCAACGGCTTTTACGCCTGTCCCTGTAATAGACTGATAGGTGCTTACCACAACACGTTGAATTGGATTTACTTTTTGTAATTCATTAAGTACAACGACTAATTGGATTGTAGAGCAATTGGGATTTGCGATAATTAGATCATTTTTATCTATCAAATGACCATTTACTTCGGGTACAATAAGTTTTTTATCTAAATCCATTCTCCACGCAGAGCTGTTATCAATGACAACGGTGCCTTGACTAGCAAACTTTGGTGCCCACATTTTTGAAGTTTCCCCACCGGCTGAAAAAAGCGCTATATCAATCTTTTTTTCTAAAGCTTCCTCAATGGATAGAACCGTATATTTACCACCATTAAATTCAACTTCTTTGCCCGCACTTTTTTTGCTTGCAACAAGATATAATTCGCTGTAAGGAAGTTTACGTTCTTTGATCACTTGAAGCATTTTGGTGCCAACCATTCCTGTTGCTCCTACTATTGCTAATTTCATTATATTATGGTTTATAATTTTCTATTGCATTACGAACACTACCAAAATTGATGAGTAATTTTTCAGCGTGTTCAAGATTCAAATTAAGTTGTTCGGCAATCATTTTTGCGCCACGCGCTACTAACTTTTTATTTGTTAGTTGCATATCCACCATTTTATTTCCTTTCACATGGCCCATTTTAATCATTAAGCTGGTACTTATCATATTTAAAATGAGTTTTTGGGAGGTTCCCGCTTTGAGTCGGGTGCTACCAGAAATAAATTCAGGCCCTACTTCTGCAATTATGGGGAAATTAGAATAAGCAATCATTTCCGCATTCAGATTACAGGTAATACATGCGGTAAGAATATTATTTTCTTGAGCATTTTTAAGCGCGCCAATTACGTATGGCGTCCGACCACTTGCAGCAATTCCAATAACGATATCGTTTGAATTAATATTCCATTTCTTTAAATCTTCCCAACCTTGTGAAATGTCATCTTCTGCACCTTCAACAGCTTTTCGTATAGCCGTATCGCCACCCGCTATTATTCCAATAACTTTGTCAAATGCTACGCCAAATGTAGGGGGGAGCTCAGAGGCATCTACTACACCAAGGCGTCCACTTGTTCCGGAACCAATATAAAAAAGTCTGCCTTTGTTACTAAGTAGCGGCAATGCAGCCTCTACAAATTTTTCTATTTGAGGAATACATTTTTCAATTGCTAAATGTACTTTAGCATCTTCTTGATTCATCCATTTAAGAATATTAAGGAAAGATTCGGATTCTAAATTTTGATATCCAGAGTCACTTTCAGTTGTTAAATGGAGATTCATCAAATATTATTTTGCGACGTTAACTGCTCTTTTTTCTCGGATTACGGTAACCTTAATTTGACCAGGATACGTCATATCGGTTTGAATTTTTTGCGCAATTTCAAATGATAAATCTTCACTTTCTTTATCTGAAATTTTATCACTCTCAACGATAACTCTTAGTTCTCTTCCGGCTTGAATTGCAAATGCTTTTTCGACACCTTTATAAGCGCCCGCTAACGATTCCAAATCCGAGATTCGTTTCATGTAACTTTCCATAACTTCTCTTCGTGCACCAGGACGCGCTCCTGAAATGGAGTCACATGCTTGAACAATTGGAGAAATCACAAATTTCATTTCAATTTCATCGTGATGCGCTCCTACCGCATTACAAACTGCTGGATGTTCGCCATATTTTTCACATATTTTCATACCTAGTAAAGCATGAGAAAGTTCAGATTCTTCATCAGGGACTTTACCTATATCGTGTAATAATCCAGCACGTTTAGCTAATTTAGGATTTAAGCCTAATTCAGCAGCCATTGTTGCACAAAGGTTTGCCGTTTCTCTTGAGTGCATTAATAAATTTTGTCCATAACTTGAACGGAAACGCATTCTACCTACATACCTAACTAATTCAGGGTGCATGCCTTGAATATTTAAATCCAAAATAGTTCGCTCACCAATTTCTACAATATGTTCTTCTAATTGTTTTTTTGTTTTAGCTACAACTTCTTCAATACGAGCCGGGTGAATACGACCGTCCGCAACCAATCTTTGTAAAGACAAACGAGCAATTTCTCTTCGAATTGGGTCATATCCCGAAATAATAATTGCCTCAGGAGTGTCATCAACAATAAGTTCGCAACCTGTTGCGGATTCAATAGCTCTTATATTTCTACCTTCTCTACCAATGATTTGACCTTTTTGATCGTCGCTTTCTAGGTTAAATACACTGACTGTATTTTCTATTGCATGTTCCGAAGCCGTTCTTTGAATGGTTTGAATAATAACTTTTTTAGCTTCTTTATTAGCTTTGTTTACAGTTTCGTCATAAATTACTTTAGCCTCTTTTAAAGCTTCAGATTCCACTTTAATTTTAACTGCTTCAATAATTTGTTCTTTTGCTTGTTCTTTAGTAAGCCCAGATATTTTTTCTAATTCTTTTAAATAGGTTTCATGTTGTTTATTCAACTCTTCTTGTTTGGCTTCCAATGATTCTTGAAGTTTTTCAACTTTTAGTTTTTCCGATTCAAAAGCTTTTTCTGTTCTTGATTGATTCTCAATCTTTTGAGATAATTGATTACTTCTGTTTTTTATGTCATTTTCTTTTTGAACAAGTTTTGATTCGCGATCTCTCGTGCTATTTTCAAATTCACTCGTTTTTTTAAGTATTTCTTCTTTAGCTTCTATAAGCTTATTTTTGTGAATCGTTTCGGCTTCTTTTTTAGCGTTTTCAATGATTCGATGCGCTTCTTTTTTACTATCTTCTTCAATTTTTGCTACATCAGCGGATACACTTTTTTTACCAAAAATGAAACCTGCTGCGGCTCCAATGACTAAGGTTACTAATCCAATTACTGTTTCTATCATGTTTATTTAATTTTATACGTTTTTGATTTATTATACTAAAAAATCAATGATCTATAAACTTTATAAACAATGCTTAAAAAAGAGAAATAACTATTTAAATATCTGCTAATATCGCTTCAATTTCTTTTATTTGAGGTTCGAAATCAAAAGAAGACGAATCGGATTGGCTAACTTGCTGTGCAGTAAGTTGTAAAAGGCACATGGCTAAGTAATCTTGATTATCTTTAGCGTCATATGCTTGGCGTAATTGCTCTAACTTCATATTGATGTTTTTTACAATTCGCAAGACCATTTCTTCATCTTTTTTTTGTATCTTAAGAGGATAATGCCTTCCCGCAATGATTACCTCCAAAGTTGTCTTTTCTATCATCCCTTCCATTAGTTATTTTCCAATAATTTAATACATTGATCAATCTGTGTTATATAGCTATCAATTTTTAATTTTATTTCTTTTTTTGACATATTATCAGGCGCTTCCGTATAGAATTTTAATGTACTTTCTAAATTTAGCTTCTCTAAATGAATTTGTTCTTTTTCCGAAATCAATTCTTCCATTTTTTTTCTTAAATTAAGAACCGCTTGATCCGAATTATTTATTTCTTCATTTAAATTTGTAATATATTCTTGTTTTTCAATGGTTGTCTGCGTCAAACGTGCGTTTTCTTCTTTAAGGTGTTTTACTTTACTAATAATTTGTTCGAGGCGTTCAACCATTTTTTTTATTCATTTTACATTTAAATAATTTTGTTGTTTGATTGGTTTTCATAGATGTATTACAAACAACAAAACTATCCAATTCTTAATAAGAATGGTGCAAAGATAACACAAAAATTAATATTTGAAGCTTTTTATTTTTATAATTTATTTTTGTGTTCAAAATGAATAATTTGAATATAAAAAGTAATATTTGGGGTCTCGATAGATTTTTAATTATTGCATTTTCAAGTCCATTGATTTCTGGAATTTCAGACTTTTTTTTGTTATACCATCCAAATTTATTTCAAAAAACAATAAATTATGAGTTTTTGTTTGAAATATCATTTGATAACAGAAAAAGTGGAGTATTGCTTGGCGCCGTTTTTATTCCTTTTTTGTGGATAACGTATAAAAAAGCAATAAGCTTTCTGGATATAGTTTCTTTGAATAAAATTAAAAAGTTTGAAAATCTTGTGAAATATCTTATATTATTAGGATTTTCGGTTCATCTAATGTATTTTTTAATTCCATTGCTATTTAAAAACGCTTTTCAGATTCAAAATTATCATATTTTTATTTTCAAATTGCTTGAATTAGGATTTGTTGTATTATACAGTTATTATATGTATCATTGGACTTTGCTTTCCTTAAAAAAGGAAAATAAAGTATTGTATCGCGCTCGATTTTTTAATCCATTTATTTATCTCTTCTTGATACTTATTTTAGCATTCATTAACCTCAATTTAGGAATTGTGTTAATCATTTCTTTTTTTAATATTTCGTTTTTGATTGTACTTTTAGGGGTCTATTATTACAAAATACAATAATTGCAATATTAGTTGGCTTCTGCAACAACTTCAAGTACTTCTGGAACCATTCGTTTTAATAATCCTTCTATACCTGATTTTAAGGTGACTTGAGAAGAAGGACATCCACTACAACTGCCTTGCATACTTAAAGTAACTATACCGTTGTCAAATGACTTAAATGAAATAAATCCACCATCATTTTGAACTGCAGGTTTTACATATTTTTCTAACAAATCAATAATTTTACCTTCAATGGTATTTGTAGAAATTTCTTGATTATATTCTTCGAGTTTAGCATCTAAATATTCTGGTAGAACAACTTCAAATCGATTTTGAAAATACATTTTTAAATATTCCTTAGCATCATGCATATATTCATACCAATCATTTTGGTCTGATTTAGATATTGTAATGAAGTTATTGGATATAAAAACACCTTGAATCCATTCAAATTTTTCATACAAAGCATTTGCCAATGGAGATTTTCCATCATTTTGATTACGCTTAGATTCGAATACAATATTTGGAAGTAATACTTGATTGGTTACAAATTTTAAACTCTCAGGATTTGGGGTTTGTTCAAAATAGATATCAATAGGGACTTGACTCATGATTAATATTTTACCATTTAAACCATTTTTTTTTAAAATAAGTTCAAAATATATAGTTAATCATTATAAAAACCGTATTTTTGTAACTCAATAACAAAAAATGCTTGAAGAGGAACCCGAAGATTTTTTTGAAAATGAAGAAAATTTAAGTGATGAGGATAAAATTCGCTTGGATAATGATTTAAAAAGATTGAAAATAGAAATGAATGGAGGTCAATTTCTTACAGAAATGGACTTTTCTAATGTTCCTCCTGAAATTGAAGGTAAGTTTCTGGACAATATACTTGAATTTGAAAAGAAAATTAAATCTAAAAAAGAAACGACCATTCGAGAAAAACTACGGAATCCTGAATTTTTAGAACTTGAGTTTTTAACGGAAGAAACAGTTAAAACCGAAACGAGTCATATTTTAAATCTTTTTTTTCAAAGTGGTATCATCGTTTCAACACAATACGATGTTGATCCTTTTGAATTTTATAATTTTATAACTAATGAATTTTTAGATAAAAATATTATTGATATCGATATAGAAGGATTTATAAGTCATTTTATTTATGAAGATTTTGTTCCAAATTATAATGAAGCAATAAAAGAAGTTTGTTTAGATTTTTTTAAAAATTTGGAAGCTTTAGATTTTGAATCTATTAAAGAAAATATAGATGAAGAGGCAAAAATTGAAGATTTTTGGTCTTTATTTATTGATTCCTACGAATCAATTGAGATTCAATATCAAGAATTTAATGCCACTGAAATTGATTTACCTAATGCAAAAGTGGAGCTGGATGTAGAAATCGAAGCAAAGATTACAAATAGCTCGGAAATAATTCGTTTTAAAGGAAAAGCTACCGCGCAGTTAGTGCTTAAATCAAACAATGATTGGCTCATTTTTGATTTTCAGCTTCCTAAAAACTAAGCTAATCTTCTTTTTTAATTGAAATATTGCAATAATTATTTTTAAAAAATAGTTTAGAAATTTGTTTTCGGTATTTTGCTATAATATCATACAAAAAATTACGTATCCATTTTGGGGCCCATTTAAAGATAGCAGCAAAAAGTCTCCATTTTCTTGAATTGGAATGCAAGAACAACATTAAAACAGCATCTGATTTGATATATACGTTTCTCGAAAAATAAAATACAACGCTATCTATGGTTGGATTTAAATTTAAATTTTCGTAACGTTTCGAATTAATTTTTGAAAATACTAGGGTAGGGTGTAATTCATATATGAAACCAATAAAATGGCTGCACATGATACATTCATGATCGTAAAATAAGATATCTTGCTTTAAGATATTATTTGCTTTTTCGGATGGCCCATTCATATTCAAAAGTACAACAAATTTCACCATCTCTTGTTTTTCCAACACTTTCAATAGTTATAGATTCCCATGAATCCGATTTTATCGTTTTTTCAAAAGTTTCAAATAATAATTCTTGCTTAAGATGGCATTCAAAATAAATATTTTCCATACCTTTTTTTTCAAAATTCCCTTTCATTTGTTTTACAAGAATCGAAAATTGATACTCTTGATTATCAATAGCTTGTAAAACAAGAAGCCCGGTGCTAAGTTCTGATGCCATTGATAAACTCGCAAAATACATCGATCCAAAAGGATTCTTATTGAGCCATTTAAAAGGTAATGCTACTTTACATTGATTTTTGTCTATGAAGTCAATTTTTATACCTGCAATTAAAGCTAATGGCAGTCGGAATAATAAAAAAGCTTTAAAATATAAAGCGCTTGTTATCATTTTTTGGAAAGAAGAAGTAGTTTTCATAAGAGTTGTTTATTGAATATTTGTAAAATATAATTCATAATTCTTTATGATATGCTTGGCCGGAAGATTATTGGAATATAGATTTCCTGTGCCTAATCCTTGCGGAAATTGATAACATTCGGGATATTGACTGCACCATTGCGCTATGGCGCTTAATCCAAGGTTGCTTTCAAGTGCCGATGTTATCCACCACCCAATTTGTAATTGGCGCGCTAAAAAAATCCATTCTTCACATCCTCTCAAACCTCCGTGAAGGCTTGGTTTTAAAACGATAAATTGCGGTTGAATATCTTTAAGTAGTTTATATTTATCTTTATACAAATTGACTCCAATTAACTCCTCATCTAAAGCAATAGGAATGATGTTTTGATCGCACAGCAATTCATATTTATTGTTATTTTTAGCTAATGGTTGTTCGATGGAGTGAATATTAAAAGGAAGCAATTGATTCAGTTTCAAAATGGCTTCATCATAAGAAAATGCGCCATTGGCATCCAATCGAATATCTAATGAATTATCAATCGTTTTGTTTCGAATATATTGAATTAATTCGAGTTCAGATTCCCAATCGATGCCTCCAATTTTAAGTTTTATACATTTTGGATTTTCAGCTAAAATTTTATCTATTTGCGCTTTCATTCCTTCAAAATCATCCATCCAAACTAAAGCATTTATTGGAATACCAACCGAATTGGAAGTGAAATTCGTTTTGTAAAACATTCCTTGTGAATTTTTGTAATTCATCCAAGCGGACTCAATGCCGAAAACTATTGATGGGTAATCAATCAAAAGATCTAAATTGTTCAAAAAGTATTCAATATTTTCAACGACTTCATTTACCTTTTCTTCAAAATTTAAATCCAATTCTTTACTCAATCCTTCAAGTGGTGCAATTTCGCCAACACCAGTCCTTCCAAAATTGTCACTTATTTCTAGAAGCAAAATATCTCTTTTTTTGATTTCGCCACGCGAAGTTTTAGCATTAAAAGAAAAATTTAATTGATAAGGTTCTACAAAAGCTTGAAGTTTTTTTTGCATTTTCTAAAAAATTTGAGATAGAAAGAACAAAACAGAAGTTACAAAAATACTAATGGCTAGAGGTTTTAAAAGTTTATCATAATCTTCATTTTTCTTAATCTTAAAAAATGAAATTAAAACAAACAGTATTGGAAGAAAGCCTAAATAATATAAATAGCTAAAAAGATTCGTCAGATTTTGAGTAAAAACATAACTTCCCCAAAATATGATCCCGAATAGAACTAATAGAAGAAAATATATTTTTGAATTTTCATGACCTAATTTTACCGCTAGTGTGATTTTATTATGTTCTTTATCGGCATATAAATCGCGCAGATTATTCAAATGAAGAACCGCCACTGTTAAAAGTCCTAATCCTATTGCTACAAACAATGAAGCATTATTTATCGTATGTATAAATAAAAATAAACAACCCGTTACTCCTAAAATTCCAAAGAAAATAAAAACAGCTACATCGCCTAACATTTTATATCCGTATGAAACATTTCCACTTGTATAATTATTGGCTGCCCAAATTGAAATTAATCCTAAACTAAAGAATAGAATTTTTTGATAAATAAAAATATGAGCGATTGTCAACAAAACGATTCCCGAAATTATACAAGCAGTAAAAAGTATTTTGATAGCAAGCTTAATATTACTAGGGGAGAGCATTCCGGATTGAAGCGCTCTTTTGGGACCAATACGAGTATCATCATCCGTGCCGTGTTCGAAATCTCCGATGTCGTTAGAAAAATTTGAAATCACCTGAAGTAAAAGAACGGTTAACAAACTAAAGAAAAAGATTGATATTGAAAATGCATCTAAATAATAAGCAATAGCACCCGCATTAATTACACAAGAAATGCTAAGCGGCAACGTTCTTAGTCTTGAGGTGTATAAATAAGATTTTAATTGATTCATAACTACAAAAATAATAGGAATATTTTAAGCAATACTAAATTATTCATATCAAAAATTGTTTTTACAAGCATTGTTTAAAAAATTCCAAGATATTGAAAATTGTAACGTGGCAAAGTCGTCATTACCATCTAAAGTGCCACGCATTTTGCCCGTTTTGTTTGTAAAATCTCCAACTTCAGGGCTTCGATTATGAAGCTTTGCGGCTATGCCTTTATCAGCTTCAGGTAAAGATATGATTGGCGAATAGTATCCGCTTACGTCGTCTAGATAGTCCGTAAAGGTTCTTCGAATCGAGAAATCGAGGCCTACAGAAATGTTTTTACTAACATGATATTTTAATCCACCTCCATAAACCAAAGCAAAACTATATAGATTATATTTACTGATTCCGGTATAATCTGGATCGGTTTGTCCTTCGGTACCTAAAGGTTGTAGATTATAGGTTTTTCCTTCATATGTAGTTTGAGGATTAAAGAAAAAAACGCCAAATCCAAATGAAAGATATGGAGAAAAGGCACTGCCTTCTTTATTGTAGTATACGCTTCGAACGAAATTTAAAAAATTAAATTCAACTTGCGCATTGATATCATATATTGTTGAATGAAAAGAAAGATTTCTATTTTTATTAGATAATCGTTCCGAGAATTCATCTTTATAGCCAACTTTTAAGTAATTAAAACTGGTTCGGAATGCAAATCGTTTTCCAATATTTTGTCTTAAAAAAATACCCGAACTCCAAGAAACGCCTTTGAATCCGAAATGGTCATTTAAGTCGCCAAAATAATTTGAAAATCCAGCACCAATTCCAATTTCCTGCTCAATCTCTAATTTTTGAGAAAATAGGTTGTTATTTATATAAATAAAACATAAAAGAAGTACAAAAGATTTTCGCAATTTTATTCGTTTAAAAGAATAATGAAATAACGTAAAAATACTAAAAATAGTATATTTAAATGCTCATTAGTCCCATTTTGAATCGAAACACTTCATCTAAATAATTTCGCATTTCTTTATTTGGAATATTTTCAAAAACTTCCGCTAAAAAAGCATATTGAACAAACGCATGAGCCGTTTTTTTAGTTAAACCTCTCGATTGAAGATAGTAAAGTGCATTTTGGTCAATTTGACCATTTGTAGCTCCATGACTGCATTTTACATCATCAGCAAAAATCTCTAACTGCGGTCTTGTATTAATAGTGGCATCTTCGCTTAGTAAAAGATTATTGTTTTTTTGATATGCATTGGTTTGATTAGCGCCAGGATGAACATATATTTTGCCCGTAAATACACCATTAGATTCTTCATTAAGAATACCTTTAAATAATTGATTACTTGTACAATTAGTAGCTTTATGTTCTACAATTATAAAATTATCAATCAAATCATTTTCTTTACCATAAAAAATACCTTTAATGTCGCAGTTTGCATTTTCTTCTTCAAGAATGGTTCTTAGATTATTTCGAATCAACTTGCCAGATAATGCAATATTGGTATAATTAAAATATGAATTTTTTTTCTGACGTATTTCTTTGTTTCCAATATAATGAAGTCCTTGTGAAGTCTCATTTTCAATCATGGTCATATCCAATCGAGAAGATTCATTTAAGATAATTTCGGTCATTGCATTAATAAAATAATCCGTTTCAGCAATACCTTGATGGTCTTTTATAATTTCTACTTGACTGTTTTTTTCTAATAGAATTAAATTTCGCGGGTTGATAATACAATTTGAATTGTCTTTAGAAATAAACAACCATAATATTGGATATTTTGCTTTAGTGTTTTCGGCAATATGAATAAAAATGCCATCTCCAAACATCGACGTATTTAAAGCCATAAATCCATCGTTGGATTTTTGATTTAACGTATTAAAGTACTTTTCAAAATCTTTATTTTTTTCTAAAATAGCTTCACTCACAGATTTAATTGTTACACCTTCATTTTCATCTTCAATAATTTCACTCAAATGTGCTTGAAAACTTCCATTAACGACAACCAATTTGTGTGCACGAATATGATTATAATATCTAAAATCACTTTTTTTGATATCTAAATGTTGTTGTGGAAAAAATAAAGGGTTTAAAGAGGCTCTTGTAAATGAAGATACGTTTGTATATTTCCAAGCTTCATTTTTACGAGTAGGAAAGCCAAGTTTTTCAAATTCTTCAAAAGCATCTAGTTTAGCACTATGTATATATGAATTCTGAAAATTATTTAAATTTTTCTCTTGCTCTCTAAAAATATCTTTAAAAGTATACGTGGAAGTGTTCATTTTATATATAGTTTAATTAAATACAAAAAAAACTCTGCAAAAGTTTCTGCAGAGTTTTTATATTAAGAATAAAAGGGATTAAAATCCCAAATAAATCTAGTTTGAACTAGGAATTACGTTGATAAATGTACGATCGTTTTTCTTACGCTTGAATTCAATAACACCTTCAACCATTGCAAAGATAGTATGGTCTTTTCCAATCCCAACACCTAAGCCTGGATGAAACTGAGTACCTCTTTGTCTAACAATTATATTACCAGGTATTGCAATTTGACCACCGTATAATTTTACACCAAGTCGTTTACTATGACTTTCTCTTCCGTTTTTGGAGCTACCTACACCTTTTTTATGTGCCATTTTATTATAATTTTATATTTTTAAAAAATAATTGTCAATGAAAATTAAATACTATCAATAGTAATTTGTGTGTATGGCTGACGATGTCCATTTTTTACACGATATCCTTTTCTTCTTTTCTTTTTGAATACAATAACTTTATCAGCTCTTACTTGATCTTTAATTGTAGCCTCAACTTTAGTTCCAGTTGTAGGAGTTCCAATTTTAACATCGCTTCCTTTAGCTAATAATAATACTTTATCAAAAGTTACTTTATCTCCAGCATTACCTGTTAATTTATCTACATATATATGCTTACCTGCTTCTGCTTTGTACTGTTTTCCTGCTATTTCTACTATTGCGTACATATTAATCTACATTTTAATTTTGAGTGTGCAAAAATAATCTTTTTTTTTTAAATGATTATTTTTTTTATAAAAAATTATGCTGTTTCTAATAATTTATCTATTGCCAAATCAAAAGAAACAAGTTCTTGAGTTCGCTTTTTTAGATTTTTAATGATTACTTTTTCTGTTTTTAACTCTTCACTACCAATGATTATAGCCTTCGAAATCCCCATTTTATCGGCATAAGACAATTGTTTGTCTATCTTACTTAAAGACGGAAATAGAAAAGCACAAATTCCATGCTCTCTAAGCTTTTTTACGATATCTAAATTCTTACTTAGTGCGTCTTTATCAATATTCAAAACTAAAATATGTTGTTTATTTTCAAATTTTGGGAATAAATCTAACGTTTCCATGACATCATAAATACGATCTAATCCAAATGAAAATCCTATGCCGTTCATATTTTTAAGTCCAAAAACTTCCGTTAAAGCATCATATCTTCCACCGCCACCAATCGAACCATATTCCATTTGTTTACAAACAACTTCAAAAACAAAACCAGTATAATAGTCTAAGCCTCTAACGAGTTGATTCGTAATTTTTACGGATTGTAATGGCGTCAATTTTCTGAGTTCATTAATGGCATCAATACCAATTTTTAAAAATTCATTATCGGGTTGAATTTGATCTAATAAATTTGGATTTGAAATGTCATTTAAAAATAAATCAATTTGTTCTGAATGACTCTCAAATAAATCATTTAATTGAATTCGAACTTCATCAACTCCAATTTTCTCCCATTTGTCAATAATCGTAGCAACATCCGTTTGTTTAGAATCTATTTCATATTTTTTGCATAATCCATAAAATAAATCTTTGTGGTTACACAAAATTTCAACTTCAATTCCTAGCGCTTTATATACATTTTGTATTAAATCAATAATTTCAATTTCGGCCTCAACGCCCGATGTTCCAACGATATCGATGTCGCATTGAAAAAATTCTTGATATCTTCCTTTTTGTGGACGATCGGCTCTCCAAACAGGGCCAATGGCATATCTTTTAAATGGAAAGATAAGTTCATTTTGATACTGACTAACAAATCTTGCTAATGGTACGGTATGATCATATCGTAAACCTTTCTCACTAACTAATCCAGCCGTTTTTTGAGGCGCGTTAAGATTTTGTTCTAATTCTGGAAGAATAGATTGACCTCTTTTTTCAAGAAAATTTCCAGAATTTAATATTTTGAAAAATAATTTATCTCCTTCTTCACCGTATTTTCCAGCTAAGGTTTCAAAACGTTCAAAAGATGGTGTATATATACTTTGATAACCAAATAATTCAAAATGTTTTTGAAGTATTTGAATTATATACTGTCTTCGCTCTTGTTCGGCGGGTAGAAAATCTCTTACTCCTTTTGGATTGCTTGGTTTTACCTTAATCATAATCCTTATTTATAAATACAAAATTAGTTTTTTACAATTTAACTTAACCAAAAAAAAAGCCTCTTAAAAATTTAAGAGGCTTTATAATTTAGTTGAATAAAGGATTAAGCGTTTGATTTACCTTTTGCTTTCTCCATAATATCTTTAGCCACATTGTTAGGAACTTGTACATAATGTGAAAATTCCATAACACTGCTTGCTCTTCCTGAAGTAATCGTACGTAATTGAGTTACATAACCAAACATTTCAGATAAAGGCACATCTGCTTTAATAACAGTACCTGTAGGCTTCGTTTCTTGTCCTTTAGGTAAACCTCTTCTTCTGTTTAAGTCACCAATTACCGAACCAACATATTCATCTGGAGTGATTACCTCTAATTTCATAATTGGCTCTAATATTACTGGATTTGCTTTTACAGCAGCTTCTTTAAATCCATCTTTAGCACAAAGCTCAAATGCGATTGGCTTACTATCCACCGAGTGCATACTTCCATCATAAACTCTAACTTTCATAGAATCGATGTTATATCCAGCTAATACACCATTACTCATCATTGCAGTAAATCCATCGGTGATAGGCTTCATGTAATTTTTATCAATAGCACCACCTACGATTCCCCACTCGAATTGTAATTTTTTCTTACCTGATTTAAAGTCATCACTTTCTAAAAATTCAGGATCTGCAGGACCTAAATCAAATTCCATATCCGCAAATAAACCCGAACCACCTGATTGTTTTTTAAGTTTTTCTCTATGAGAAACTTTAGTAGTAAGAGCTTCTTTATAGTTTACTTGAGGTGCACCTTGGTTTAACTCCACTTTAAATTCACGCTTCATACGGTCAATAATAATCTCTAAGTGTAGCTCACCCATTCCTGAAATTATAGTTTGTCCAGTTTCATCGTCATATCGAGCTCTAAAAGTAGGATCTTCTTCACTTAATTTAGCAAGCGCCATACCCATTTTCTCTAAATCTTTTTGAGACTTAGGCTCAATAGCTAAACCGATTACCGGTTCAGGGAATACCATACTTTCTAATACGATAGGTGCTTTTTCGTCACATAAAGTATCTCCAGTTTTAATATCTTTAAAACCTACAGCGGCTCCAATATCTCCAGCCTCAATATACTCAATAGCGTTTTGTTTATTTGCATGCATTTGATAAATACGTGAAATACGCTCTTTGTTATCACTTCTTGTGTTTAATACATAAGAACCCGCATCTAATCTACCAGAATATGCTCTAAAGAAAGCCAAACGACCTACAAATGGATCCGTAGCAATTTTAAATGCTAATGCTGCAAAAGGCTCAGTAACCGAAGGTTTACGGATAATAGGCTCATCTGTTTTAGGATTTGTTCCTTTAATTCCTTCTTTATCCATTGGAGATGGCAAATATCTACAAACAGCATCCAACATAAATTGAACACCTTTGTTTTTGAATGAAGATCCACACAACATTGGAATAATTGCAATATCAATTGCTGCTCTTCTTAATGCATTATGAATTTCATCTTCTTGAATTGTATCTGGATTATCAAAGAATTTTTCCATTAAATTCTCATCATATTCTGCAACGGCTTCGATCAAAAATGCACGATATTCAGCTACTTGTTCTTTCATGTCTTCTGGAATCGGAACGATATCAAAAGTAGAACCTTGTGTATTGTCATGCCATACAATTCCTCTGTTTGCAATCAAATCTACAACACCTTTGAAATCATCTTCAGCACCAATTGGTAAAACTAAAGGAACCGCTTTAGAACCTAACATTTCTTTAACTTGTTTACACACGTTTAAGAAATCCGCTCCTTGACGATCCATTTTATTTACAAATCCCATTCTTGGAACTTTATAATTATCAGCCAATCTCCAGTTTGTTTCAGATTGTGGCTCTACACCATCAACCGCACTAAACAAAAATACTAATCCGTCTAATACACGTAATGAACGATTTACTTCAACCGTGAAATCCACGTGACCCGGAGTATCGATGATATTAAAGTGGTATGGCATTGTTTCAGGTAAATCATTACCTTGGTCCGTAGGAAATTTCCAAGTACAAGTTGTTGCAGCAGAAGTAATTGTAATACCACGCTCTTGTTCTTGTTCCATCCAGTCCATAGTAGCAGCACCATCATGAACTTCACCTATTTTGTGTGTTATACCAGTATAGTATAATATACGCTCGGTAGTAGTAGTCTTACCCGCATCAATATGCGCAGCAATACCAATATTTCTAGTATATCTTAAGTCTCTAGACATTTTATTTTATTTTAAGTATTATCTGTTAAAGTGTGCAAAAGCTTTATTCGCATCAGCCATACGGTGAGTATCTTCTTTCTTTTTGTAAGCAGCACCTTCACCTTTGCTAGCAGCAAGAATTTCTTGAGCTAATTTGTCAGCCATAGATTTGCCGTTTCTTTTTCTAGAAAACATAATCAACCACTTCATACCCAAAGAATTTCTTCTCGCTGGACGTACTTCAGTAGGAATTTGAAAGTTAGAACCTCCAATACGACGGCTCTTTACTTCAACACTTGGAGTTACATTGGCTAAGGCTTTCTTCCAAGTCTCATAACCATTGCTACCTTCTTCTGCTTTCCCATCAACGATTTTCATTGCATCGTAAAATATTGAAAATGCAACAGATTTTTTTCCGTCCCACATCAAATTATTTACAAAAAATGTAACCATTTCGTCATTAAATACCGAATCGGGTTGCAAATATCTCTTTTTTGGTTTACTCTTTCTCATTTTATATGAATATTAATAATTTAATTTCTTAATTTTAAGCTTTTGGACGTTTTGCGCCATATTTACTTCTAGATTGTTTACGGTTATTAACTCCCGCTGTATCTAAAGCGCCACGAACGATATGATAACGTACTCCTGGTAAATCTTTTACCCTTCCTCCACGGATCAATACAATAGAGTGCTCTTGTAAGTTATGACCTTCTCCTGGAATATAAGCAATAACTTCAATACTGTTAGTTAAACGTACTTTAGCTACTTTACGTAATGCAGAGTTCGGTTTTTTTGGTGTCGTTGTGTATACTTTTGTGCACACTCCACGTTTTTGTGGGCAAGCATCAAGTGCTCTCGATTTAGATTTGTACTCGATTACTTTTCGACCTTTTCTTACTAATTGTTGAATTGTAGGCATTTATATAATTTTTTCGTTAAATTTATACTTTAAAATTTGAGGGTGCAAAAATAAACATTTTTTTTTAATGCAAACATTTTTTTATTGAATATGAACTAAAAAATAATTTTTCTTGCCTTGTTGAACCAATATATATTGATTGTGCAATAAATCATTTTTGTCAATTTGTTTTTCTAAATTTATTTTTTGTTTATTGATGCTAATCGCATTTTCTCCAACTTTTTGTCTAGCTTGTCCATTCGAACTAAAAATTTTTGTACCTTCTACTAAAAAGGAAATAATTTCCATCCCTTCGTCAATTTGGCTTCTATTTATTTGATGTTGAGGCACGCCTTCAAAAATCTCTTCAATGGTTTGAATAGAAAGCGATTGCAACGCTTCTATATCGGCAGTTCCAAAAAGGATTTGACTTGCCTTTTGTGCTATTTCTAAATCCGATTCGGAATGCACCAATATTGTTAATTCTTCTGCCAATGCTTTTTGAAGTATTCTTAAATGTGGTACTTCCAGGTGCGCTATTTCATGAGCTTCTATAGTTTCTCTATCTTTAAAAGAAAATCTACGTAATAAATCTTTTGCCTCATCATCCGAACGATTTAATAAAAATTGATAAAATTTATATGGCGATGTTTTATCGGGATCCAACCAAATGTTTTCACCCGAAGCGGTTTTTCCAAATTTAGAGCCATCCGCACGTGTTACTAGAGGAGACGTAATTGCAAATCCTTTTTCGCCTTTGATACGTCTTATTAATTCAACGCCTGTTGTGATATTTCCCCATTGGTCGCTACCGCCCATTTGGAGTTTACATTTATACGTATCAAAAAGATGCAAAAAGTCATAACCTTGGATCAATTGGTACGTAAATTCGGTAAAAGAAAGTCCTGTTTCCAATCGATTTTGTACGCTATCTTTACTCATCATATAACCAACGGTGATATGTTTTCCTACTTCTCTGATAAAATCTAAAAAAGTCCAATCTTTAAACCAATCATAATTATCTACTAATAAAGCATCTTTCGGACCATTTCCAAATTGAATAAATTTAGAAAGTTGTTTTTTGATGCCGTCTATATTTTTTTGGAGCGATTCATTGTCTAGTAATTGTCGTTCTTCTGTTTTTCCCGTTGGGTCGCCCACGCGCCCCGTAGCGCCTCCCATCAAAGCAATAGGACGAATGCCTGCTAATTGCATACGCTTTAATAGTATAATTTGTTGAAATGACCCCAAATGTAAAGAATCCGCCGTTGGGTCAAAACCAATATATCCTGATGCATTTTCCGAGTTAAGATATTCTTCGGTACCAGCTACCATATCTTGAAATAATCCCCTCCACTTTAAATCTTCAATAAATTCGGAAATTTGCATTTGTATTTTATTTTAATTCGCAAAAATAATTATTTTAAATTAAACGCTGGTTTTAGATGATATACTTTTTAAGTAATTTGTAATCAGTAATGAGTAATTAGATGTTAATGCCTAAATAAGGTTGACCGTTTTTGATTTCTTTTTACTATTACATTCCATAGATAGATTCGATGTGTTGATTTTTGGGTTACAGGTTTTAGGGATTAGCGCAATGGATCGCCTCCTTCTTTAGCTGGAGGAAATGAAATTGGAGTAATTAGTAATTAGAAAATTTAAGTAATTTATAATCAGTAATGAGTAAATAGATCTATTTCAAATCACTAATTACTAATTACTTTTATTTATTTTTAAATTATATTAAAATTTTATTTAATTTTTACTTTATATTAATTTTTTTTATGTACATTTGCCTTTGTGTTTAACAAATTTTAATAATTGCAAAAATTAAATAAAATATGAAAAAGAATCTTTTACTCACAATGGTTTTTATCATGTCTGTATTTGTGGTTTCAGCCCAAGTTACAGGTATTAAAAACATTCCTGGTGATTACGCTACGCTGGCAGCTGCGATAACCGACCTCAACTCCAATGGAGTAGGAATAGGTGGTGCTATTATTAATATCAATGCCAATCAAACCGCTCCGTCACCTGGATATAATTTAGGATCTACGGCTCTTTATAATACACTTTCAGCTACCAATCCATTAATTATTAATGGAAATGGAAATTCTATATCTGGATATACGGGTACTAAAGCGGGTAGTGTGACTTCTGCAACTAATGACGCTATTTTGGTACTTACAGGAGTTGATTTTGTTACAATTAAACGAATTAATTTTTTAGATTTAGTAGCGAATATAACAACTACCACATGTATGGATAATGCCATAGGAATATATAATGCGGGTACTACCGCTGGAAGTGCTAATGGATGCCAAAATATTTTAATAGATAGTTGTGTTTTTAACTTGAAAAATCAATCAACATCAGGTTCAGGGGTCTTTATTGGAGCATTTGTATATGCATCGGGTACCGCATCTTCATGGAATCCTTTTGGAACAACACCAAGTGATATGCACCGATTAATTACAGTGAGTAATTGTAATTTTAATGAAATTTATAATGGAGTAGTGATACGAAGTCCCACATCTGCAAATAGCCAATTTGTAACCGTTACCAATAATATATTTAACAATTACGGTGGAGGTACCTCAGCTTGTTATGGAATTTATCAATATTACCACGACCACTTAACGGTAACAAATAATTCATTTATTGGAGATCAACTACAAACATCAACCAATTATGCGATTTTTCAAACATCCTTTAGTGGAGGACAAACCAATATTGAAGGGAATTCGTTTAATATTCGTGCAAATGTTACAACCACACAAAGCTCAGCTATTGCTCGTTCTGCTTATGTTGGAGCTAATTATAGAGTAGCCAAAAATACAATTACTATTAATTTACCTTTAGTGTCTTCAGGAGTTGTTTATCCAATAATACTATCAGCTTATTCTGGAGGAAATGTTCATACGGTAAGTATCGATTCGAATAAATTTGAAAATTTTACTGTAAATACAACGGGATTATTTTATCCTTTGAGTATAACAGGAACTACTTCACATTCAGATGTAAAAATTCGAGGTAATGAATTTAGAAATATTACTAGAACGAGTGCTTCTGGGACTTCCTATATGGTTTTTGTAGCGGCTAATAAAAGTCTTGAAGTTTCAAATAATATTTTTGATAATATACAACATAATAGCGCTACCACAACTACAACGGCTAGTAATTTAAGTTGTATTTATTCTACTGTTTCATTTGACGATTCGGTACGTATTTTTAATAATGATTTTAGAAGACTAAGATTACAATTGGCTACGACAGGCCCCACAAACCTATCTGCTATAGAATATGCAAATAATGCAAATGATATTCATGTTTATAATAATAAAATATTTAGATTAAGATCTTCCACAGTTACAACAAGTACTGGCGCAAACCGTGTGTACGGAATATTTACCCATGCGGCACCCAATAGACAAATGCGTATTTATAATAATATAGTAGATTCCTTGTCTAGTGTTGGTAACCCAGCCGATGCATCTGTATTTGGTATTTATGCTAATGCTTCTAGTGCTTTGGCTTCATCATTGGTGTATAACAATTTTGTTAGAAATTTATTTTCACCAAATGCGACAAAAATAGATAATATATATGGTATTTTGGCAACGAATGCACAAACCACTTCAATAGCATATAACACCGTATTTTTACCAAACGTAACTTCTAGTAGTACTACTTCGTTTGGTGCTAGTGGCATTGCAATAGGAGCCGCAACCACTTTGGCAAATGTAAATAATAATATTGTAAGTATTAGAGGGAATGCGGGGCCTACGGGTGGAGCGTTGTCATGTTTGAGAGTTACTACTACTGGAACGGCAGGAACTAAGCCTATCAATTTACAGAGTATTTCTAATAATATTTATCATATTGATTCGGGATCTAATGAGCATAATTTTATATTCGCACAAGGATTAGACAATGTGGCACAACCTTTAATTAATGCGTATACCAATTATAATTATCCTTCAGCACAAGGGATTTATGACAATGCATTTAATACTTCATGTGGTTTATATAAATCTTGGATGGGAGAATCGGGGACATTTTTTGAAAATAATCTCGTGACCAACGCGGATAGTACAATGAACCCATCTGGAAATTCATTTGCTAAAAATGGTGCTACAAGTATTGCCAGTATTACGTCGGATTATTCTGGTGCTGCTCGTCCTGCTACTGCAGATATTGGAGCACTTCAATTTACAGGAACAAATAGCCAAGACTTGAATCCTCCAAGTATTGTTTACAATAATTTTCCAAATATAAATTGTACACAAGCTCCAACTTTAGCAGCTACTATATCGGATGCATCTGGAGTCAATACTACGACTTCAAAGCCTCGATTGTATTTTAAAGAATCTTCAGAAAATAATGCGTTGCCTGCTACTAATACCAGTACGACGAACGGATGGAAATTTGTAGAAGCAACGGGTACGTCACCCAATTTTACATTTAATTTAAATTACAATTTATTGTCTATTACGCCTACAACAGGTTCTATAATTGAATACTTTGTAGTAGCTCAAGATAATGCTTCAACGCCTAATTTAGGAAATAATCAGGTATCTTTTCCTCTAGGTTTCTGCCCAAGTACGGTAAGTTTACCTACTTTAGCTTTCCCCGTTACAGGATTTAAGTCATTTAGTATTGGTGTTTCTCCAAATATTACATTTAAAGCAACCCCAGAAATTGTTTGTGTAAATAATCCTGCGGTTTTGGAAGCCAATCTTGTTTTGCCTCAACCTGCAGCGCCTCCAATAAATTTTGTAGCAACGGGAACTGCTACCACTACAGCTACCTATTCAAATCCATATTATTCTTTATGGAGCAATAATCATACACAACATTTATTATTAGCTTCGGATTTATTAGCGCAAGGATTGCGAGCAGGAGACATTACGGCTATTGCATTAGATGTAACCAACGCAGGTACACTTCCAATGTTAGATTTATCTTTAAAAGTAGGTCATACAACTCAAAATACAATGACAACATGGCTACCACCAGCTGCTCTTACAACTGTTTATAATAGTCCAAGTTTATTGCCGGCTTTAGGGTATGGCACTATTTTAAACTTTTCAACACCATTTAATTGGGATGGTGTTTCAAATATTGTATTGGATTTTTGTCATGGTAATGCGGGCTCTACTGCCACAATGTCGAGAACGGTAAATGCCCGAACTACAAGTTATATTTCTACAATAAAAGCAAATATAAATGGTGCTACTGCAGCATCTACAATTTGTCCAGATACTATATCGAATAAATTGACTTATACGACATTGCCAAATTTTAGAATTTTTGGTACTGCAGCAGCGAATTCGGGTATTAATTTTGTTTGGAAAGATTCTTTAAACACAACATTAGCCTCAACACGAATTTACAGTCCTACTTCTGTTGGATTTTTTGGAAATACTGCTAATAGAGAACGATATGAAATTACAGCATCGGATGCTTTTGGTTGTACATTTGTGGATACATTTTATTTAAATAAAAATACGTCATTACCTACTGTAGTTTCGAATTCATTTAATACCCAAGTACCTTGTTTTGGAGATAGTATATTGGTGAATTTTAATGTTGCCAATGGTTGCCCTCCATATACAATAAATTTCAAACGCGCTAATACATTTGGAGGTGCTACTACTCCGTTAATATTATCTTCATCAAATAGATTTTTCCCTACAGGAGATAAAGGGTATGTATATGCCGATATTATAGATAATGCTGGAAATCCAATTAATAATTTCTTAGTAGATTCTTTTGATTTACCAGATAATCCAATTGCTGTTCATGATACACTTTGCGGGACAGGTACTTTAACATTAGTGGCAAATGGTATAACGGATGCGCTTTGGTATGATAAAGATGATTTAAATACACCAATACAAATTACAGGAACTTCCTTAACAACACCTGTTTTGACTTCAACGGATACGTTTTATGTAAGTAATAAATTATTGTTTGATTACGCTGTTGGTGCTCCAAATCTTCCAGCATCACCACTCGCACTTGGTGCCGTACCTAGAGGGATTACATTTTCATTG
This sequence comes from Chitinophagaceae bacterium, assembly GCA_017495115.1. GTDB lineage: Bacteria > Bacteroidota > Bacteroidia > Chitinophagales > JADJOU01 > CHPMRC01. The sequence goes on from JAFEIJ010000043.1 coordinate 64,427, forward strand.
ACACAACCTATGAAGTTAGATAGTTTTGGAATTTTATGCACAGGAAATGCCGGAACCGCTACTGTTCAGTTATATGATGCTACAGGAGCAACAGCTTTATACACTCCAATTACGGTCACAATTCCTGCAGCTACACCTGCTCCTGCTCAATATTTAAGAATGTTTAAAGCGGATTGGCCGACTCTACCAGTAGGAAATTATAGAATTTTTATTACAGCTTTTACAGGAACATCTCCATTTTATTATCAAACTTCTGCGCCAACACCTGCTTACCCTATTCCAATTAATAATTTGGCAGGAACTTCTGTAGGTGCTATAAATGCTTCGCTTACATCATTAACAGGTACTAATTCCACTACAACGTATTATTATTTTTATAAAATGGTCTTTGGAGAAAAATGTGAAAGCGCCAAAGTGCCCCGGTGTATGCAGTAATTGAAACTGCTAATCCAATCACATTTACACAAGATACCATTCAAATTTGTAATCCAACTTCGAATACTTCTTCAGATACCGTTAAAATTTCTTCTACGCCTTATTATACAACGTTTGCTTGGACGAGCTCAGGTGGTGGTACCGCTACTGGAAATGCCACCAATGGTTGGGTTTTTCAATCAACTGCCGCAACTCGAGATACTTTTGTATTACAAGCAAATAATCCAACAACAGGTTGTCAAATGTTAGATACCGTTATTGTAAATCCAGTGCCTTTTTCAAGTTCAATAAATCTTACTGCAAACCTTGAAACCCATTGTTTATATGGAGCTTCGTTGATAACACTTAATGGTACTCCTAAAAATGGAGCCACACTTCAATGGCAAAAAAGTATTGATAATGGAACGACATGGTCTAATGTGACGGGTTCAATTCGTGATACATTACAAACAGGCATTTTATTGGATACAACACAATATCGTGTGGCATTAAGTTGTAATGGAAATCCAATAGGAGGAGGGATTTCGCCTTCGCCTGTTAAAGAGATTGTCGTTAATAATCCTTTAATAGATAGTTTTAAACACGATACGATTTGTGGAGTCGGAACCGCGACGCTTGAAGCCTTTGCAAATACATCAAACGTTCAATGGTATTCAAAAACAGGCACATATTTAGGTGCAGGTAATACGTATACAACGCCTACTTTGATAGCTACAGATACTTTTATTGCAAAAGCGACGACAGCACCTGGAGCGGCAACAAGTTTATTTACTACAACGACACCAAATGCTGCATGGGGAGCAAATAATGGAACAAATGGTGTAATGTTCAATTTAACACCAAATGTGAATATTACACTAGATTCATTCTTAGGCGCGCATACTGGTACAAATACGGCGTATCAAATATTTTATAAATTAGGTACTTATGTAGGATCTCAAACGAATGCAGCTGCTTGGACCAATGTTGGTGGTACTGCTCTTACAGGAGTGATTAATCCGAATAATGGAATATATCTTGAAATGCCAATACCAGGCGGTATTACTTTAAATGCAGGTCAAACATATGGTATTTTTATTGCATACACAGGAAGGTATATGACAGGTACACCTACAAACAATACGTATACAAATGCAGACTTAACATTTTTTGGAGGTGCATCTTCTCCAAGTGCCGCAACTTTTGGCACAGGAATTGCGGATAGAATATTTGTGGGTAAAATTGTTTACAAAACAGGTTGCCAATCCAGTGGAACCCCTGTTGTCGCTAATGTTCTAGCACCACCAGCTTTAACTTTATCTCAAGTTAGAGATACGGTTTGTAGTGGAGCTGTTTCAGATTTGATTCAAATTACAGCGCCTTCCACGTTATCTACATACAATACATATACATGGAATACGACCGATGTAACCGGAACGCAAGCATCGGGTTATACCTTTAACCAAACCTTACCAGGCACTTATCGATATATTTTGGAGGCGGAGCAAACTTCAGGTTTGTTATGTAAAAATCAAGATACAATAGATTATACCGTTTTAACGTTGCCTACAGCGATTACATTAAATACGCCAGGACCATTAAATATTTGTAATGGAATTATTGAGGAGTTAAATGCTGCAAGTGGGTTTACGGCAAGTGGGAAAATCGGCACTTCAACTACTGCACAAACTGTGCCAGGAGTTTCCCCTTTTTATTCTGGTTATCACGACAGTAGGGCTCAAATCTTATATACTGCAGCTGAATTATCAGCATTAGGGCTACAAGCTGGCCCAATTGACTCAATTGGTTTTGATGTAGTTTCTAACACAGTAACAACTTTTACTTCTTTTAATAATTATACGGTGAGAATGGGTAATACTTCAGCTACAATCATCAGTGGTGCGTATATTGCTCAACCAAATCAAATCGTATTTACTCAGTCTAACTATCCTTTACCAGCTGCAGGTATTCAAAGAAGAATACCTTTTTCTTCATCTTTTATTTGGGATGGAACTTCTAATGTCGTTTTAGAAATTTGTATTGATCATACTGCATTTAATGGAGCAATTGGTGTACAAGCAACACCTTCTACTAATATGGGATACGTAAGGTATCAAGATGCAGGAGCTGCAAGCTTATGCCCTTCAACAGCTTCAGGTACATTAGCTGCTACGCCTACGAATAGACCAAATACTTGGTTTTACCAATTAGGTAAATATCCAATCACCTGGTCACCGACTACCGGTTTATTTAGAAATCCAGGTGCTACCATAGCGTATGCAGGAACGAATAGAGATACAGTATGGGCAAGGCCAAATGATACCATTCAATATTTAATCACCGCTACACATTCAAATGGATGCAAAGTCTACGATTCTGTAAAACTTAATGTAAAAGATAGCGTACAATTCTCAACCCAAGCTGCCGTTTTAACAGAACGTTGTGCGGGTCAAGCTTTAAATTTAGCTC
>JAFEIJ010000035.1 GCA_017495115.1 Chitinophagaceae bacterium
TCCCATAGCTTTTATGACTTGGTCGCTAATATTTAACTTTGAACTTACATATACCATGGCATTTCCATTACTTTTATCTAAAACCATATCAAAAGATTTGGACTCCGCAATTTTCTTTACCTCGTCAAACATTTGATTGATAATAGGTTGAATCATTTCTTGACGCTTATTAAAAATATCACCATTTGGTCCAAATCGTTGTTTTTGCAATTCGCCTATTTCTCGTTCTCTTTTTTCGATGTCATCAATTTTTTGCTTTTTGATTGCATCGGTATACAAGGCTTGTTCTGCTTGAAATTTTTTGTACAATTCATCCAAGTCTTTCATCTTTTTTTCAATTTCTTTTTGCCATTCTTGGCTTTGTTTTTCCAAGCGTTCTTTCGCTTGCTTATAAGGCGTAACGCGTTCTAAGATATACTCACTTTCAATATATGCAATTCGTTGTGCATGCATCATTTGTAGGCTTCCCATTAAGGTTAATAAAATGATTAATTTTTTCATAAAATTTTTTTTAATGTTTAAATTTAACTATTTGATGATTTAATTTTATTAATGTTTAATGCTAATTTTACAAAAACTGTTAAAATTTAAAGGTAGCTCCAATTTATCAGGTACCAAATCATATCCAAGAATAAAACTACTATAAGCATGAAACGTTTTATGAGTTAAATATTCGGGGTAATAAGATAGTCCTCTGCCTAGAAATAAAGATTTTAATAAAAATGATAAAAAATACATATCTTTTTTCATATTTTTTATGGTTTTAAAATGAATTTATTCTCTTGATGATGTATTTCTACGAAGGCATTTTCGGAAGCGTCGGTGTATCCAATTATTTGAGCATCAATATTAAATGTTTTAGAAATTTGGATAATTTCATTCGCAATTGCTTCGCTTTCCATATACATCTCCAAACGAACACCCATATTAAAAACGCGAAACATTTCTTCCCAAGAGGTATTACTTTCCTTTTGAATTAACTCAAAAATAGGTGGGATTTCCAACCAATTATTTTTTACGATTTTTACTTCTTCGGCAAAATGTAACACTTTACCTGCGCCACCTCCTGTGCAATGTATAATCGAAGCAATTTGTCCTTTATAATCTTCAAGTACTTTTTTCAAAATAGGCGCATAACTCATCGTCGGAGACAAAATCATTTTGCCCAGCGTATGCTGATCAAAAACAATATCAGTTAAACGATGTGTTCCATTATATTGAACTTTAGCATCAATTTGTTTTTCAATGGTTTCTGGAAAATTATCATAATAATAATGATTTAATAAATCATGTCGAGCCGAAGTTAATCCATTGCTTCCAATACCACTATTATAATTATTTTCATAAATACAATTGCCTCCACTCGAAAAACCAACGATAACCATGCCTGGTTTTATGTTATTAGTGAAAATCAAGTCTTTTTTCGGCATACGGCTTGCCATACTTGCATCTACGCTAATCGTACGTACAAGATCGCCAACATCGGCTGTTTCGCCGCCAGTATAAAAAATATTTACGCCCCATTCCGACAATTTTTCAATATACTCTTGCGTTCCTTCAATAATTTCTTTAATGACTGAGCCGTCAATTCGAAGCTTATTTCGATTGATTAAACTCGTAAATAAAAAATTAGATGTTGCGCCCACACACATCATATCATCCAAGTTCATTACAAGTGCATCTTGACCAATGCCTCTAAAAATTGAAGCGTCGCCGGTTTCTTTCCAATACAAATAGGCTAAAATAGACTTGGTTCCGCTACCATCACTACTCATAAGATTCACATAATCATCACTTCCTGCTAACCAATCTGGATAAACTTTACAAAACATTTTAGGATAAAGCCCATGGCTCATTCGTTCAATAGCTTTATGAACATCTTCTTTTTTGGCCGAAACGCCCCTTAATAAATATTTATCTTCCATGAATTATAAATGTGATGATACGATTTGTTTCACTTCTTCGGTATCAATTTTAGATTCTATATTTTCAATTTTACTCAAAGCTTCCAACATTTTGGTTTGTTTTTGTCCAACTTGATAAGCAAAAGCGTATGGCTCATTTGAAAAAGAAACATACTGATACATCGAAGTATAATTATAACTTGGATGCTCCATAATTAAATGCTCAATATGTTTTTTTCTTAAGAAATTTTTATCACCAACCAAATCGCGCATTTCAATAAAGTTATCTAAAGCCATTTGCGCAATTGCATCGGCATTTTCTTTTCGAGACAACTCAAAATGATTAAGCAAAGTTTCTGTGTTATCTCCAAATTTACCATACAATTCATCAAAAATTCGCACATCCTCAAAGCCACAATTCATTCCTTGTCCGAAAAAAGGTACGATGGCATGCGAAGCATCTCCCATGATGCCAAAATTATTTTTATGCCAAGGGTAACAACGAACTGTTACTAAAGCAGATGTCGGATTTTTGAAAAAGTCTTCGATTAATGTTGGCATCAATTGTATGGCATCTGGAAAATGATATTCAAAATAATCTTTAACTTTTTGCTCATCGGTTAAATCATCAAAGGCATTTTCGCCTTCAAAAGGAACAAATAAAGTGCACGTAAAACTACCATCCATATTAGGTAAAGCAATCATCATAAATTCTCCTCTTGGCCAAATATGTAAGGCTTCTTTTTCGATTAAATAGCTTCCATTAGGTCCCGCAGGAATTGTTAATTCTTTATAACCATAATTAATATAATATTGATCGTAATTAAAACGTGGCAGTTTTTGCATCGATTCACGAACTCTTGAAAATGCACCATCCGTTCCAATTACTATATCATCCGAAATTTTAAAATTAGATTTTGTTTCGGTATTTAAAATCTCAGCTTCATTTTTTTCAAAATTAATAGACTGACAAAATGAATTAAAATTAAAATGAACATCTTCAAATTGATCCGCTAATTCAATTAATTTTTTATTTAAATCACCTCTTGATACGGAATATATCGCCTCGTTTTCTTTTCCATAGGGTTGATAATCCGTAGATCCATCTTTTTGATGAATAACTCGTCCAAACATCGGAATCGCAATTTTTTTAATATCCTCGTCTATTCCTATTTTTTCTAAAGCGGTCCATCCACGTGTACTTAAAGCTAAATTGATACTTCGTCCTCCAACATAACCTTGTTTACGCATATCGCCACGACTTTCATATACATTTACTTTCAAACCTCTTTTTTGCATATAGCATGCCATCAATGAGCCAACCAATCCGGCACCCATTATAGAAATACTTTTTTTAGATTCCATTATTCGTAGCTTTTAATTTATGCCACAAATCTAATCATTTTCGTATAAATCAAATTGGAATATTTACTTTTAAACGGTATTCAAAATCTCTTGATTCAAATCAAAAGAACTATAAATAAAAACAAAATGTTATCTTTTTCATATATAATAAATGAAAAACGTAAAACTTGGACTTCGCGAAAATTGGAAAGCATTTCTTATTTTAGTTATCGTAAATGCTTTTGTAGGAGGTATGGTGGGCATCGAACGTTCGATTTTTCCAAAATTTGCAGAAACTGAATTTGGAATGACTTCAAAATCGGCAATACTTTCATTTATTATTGCATTTGGAATTTCTAAAGCCATTGCAAATTATTTTTCAGGTTTTTTGGCAAATAAGTATGGTCGGAAAAATATATTGGTATTGGGTTGGATGATTGCTTTACCGATTCCCTTTATTTTAATTTATGCCAATTCTTGGAATTGGGTTGTTTTTGCAAATATATTATTGGGTATCAGTCAAGGATTTACTTGGAGCAGCACGGTAGTAATGAAAATGGATCTTGTTGGGCCAAAAAATAGGGGTTTAGCTATGGGTATTAATGAATTTGCAGGATATGTTGCGGTTGGTCTTTTTGCATTTCTTTCATGTTTTGTCGCTCAAAAATATGGAATCACGCCATATCCATTTTATATAGGTATTTTACTTTCTATTTTAGGCATATTATTTAGTATATTTTTAGTTAAAGATACTTCAATTTTTGTTGAAAAAGAACAAGAAACAAATTCAAATCAAAATTTAGATAATTTATTTTTAGAAACTACTTTTAAACACAAAACCTTAAGTTCGGTGACTCAAGCCGGTTTTATTAATAATCTTAATGATGGAATGATTTGGGGTCTTTTGCCTATTATATTACTAAGTGCTTCATTTTCATTGGATAAAATAGGAATAATTACCGCTGTTTATCCTGCGGTTTGGGGTTTTGGTCAATTGTTTACAGGAAAAATGTCAGACAATTTCTCTAAAAAAGAAATGTTGTTTTGGGGTATGTTCATACAAGGAATCGCCATTTTTGCGTTACCTTTTTATACTTCATTTTGGATAATTGTTTTTCTAGCTGCCATTTTGGGATTAGGAACAGCTCTAGTTTATCCTACATTTTTAAATACCATTGCTTCAAATACTGCCCCAAATCAAAGAGCCGAAATTATAGGAATTTTTAGATTATGGAGGGATTTTGGTTATGCTTTTGGCGCTTTTATTTCTGGAATTTTAGCAGATATATACGGAGTCGAAATAGCGGTTTACTTCATTGCAGTTTTAACGTTAATTTCATCTATTATAATAAAAATTAGAATGCCTAAATAATTTTTTTTAGCTATATTTGTGAATATGTAATCTTTAAAATCAACAATTTATGCACGATTTCCCAATTATTAAAGACATTTCAATCCTATTATTTTTTTCGGTTTTTATAGTTTTTTTTCTCAAAAGACTCAAATTACCTTCCATAATTGGTTTTTTATTGACAGGTATTGTCATTGGGCCCTATGGTTTAAGTCTAATTAATGCAGTTAAAGAAGTTGAAGTACTTTCAGAAATTGGCGTTATCTTATTACTATTTGTTATAGGTATGGAGCTTTCGCTCAAACAACTTGCTTTAATTAAAAAAACGGTTTTTGTTGCGGGTTTTATTCAAGTTTTTCTTACGGTGTTGGTTTCTGCTGGGATTTATCATTTTATTGGAAATACATGGAATGAAGCGGTATTTATTGGTTTTTTATTTTCACTATCTAGTACGGCTATTGTTTTAAAAACCCTTCAAGATCGGTATGAAATTACATCGGCACAAGGTAAAAACGCATTAGCCATTTTGATTTTTCAAGATATCATAGTCGTTCCGATGATGCTATTTACGCCAATTATAGCGGGAAAATCAGATAATTTAAAATTTAGCATTTTATCATTATTGTTTAAATCTTTATTGGTAATATTGCTTACTTACATAAGTGCCAAATATATCGTTCCAAAATTAATGTATGCGGTAGCTAAAACCAAAAGTAAGGATTTGTTTTTATTAACAACAATAACTTTATGTTTTGTAATAGCTTATTTAACGTCTCAAGCGGGGTTATCTTTGGCGTTAGGTGCTTTTATTGCAGGATTAATCATCTCTGAATCCGAATACAGTCATCAATCTACAAGTGTTATTTTACCTTTTAAAGAATTGTTTACCAGTTTTTTCTTTGTGTCGGTTGGAATGTTGTTGGATTTATCATTTTTTATGAATAACATAATGATCATTACCATTCTTTTGTTAATTACCATTATCATTAAATCCATTATTGCTGGAATAGCCGTAGCTGTTTTAAAATATCCTCCAAAAGTAGTTATATTAACTGGATTGTCTTTGTTTCAAGTTGGTGAATTTGCATTTATATTATCAAAAGTAGGCATCAGTTATCAATTGTTAAATGAAACTTCAAACCAATATTTTCTATCCGTTTCTATTATTTCAATGATCATTACACCTTTTATTATTTTATTTTCCGATAGATTTACAAACCATTTTATAAAAGTTTCAAAACGAATCGGTATTAATAATATCTATAAATACAATCAATTAGATACACTTGATAATAATATTGATGATTCGTATTTGAACAATCATTTAGTTATCATTGGATTGGGGCTAAATGGTAATAATTTGGCAAAAGTTTCAAAAGCAAGTGGAATCCCACATGTCGTTATTGAAAGTAATGCTAATATTGTTAAAGATTCAAAGCTAAAAGGCATTCCTGTTATTTATGGTGATGCGATTCATCCTCATATATTAGAAATTGCAAAAATTCATCAAGCCCAATCTGTAGTTATAGCAATTTCAGACATAAATGCTACAAAATTAATCATTAAAGAAATACGAGATATTTCAGAAACTATACATATTGTAGTTAGAACAAGATATATAAAAGAAATTACGGAATTAAAAGCAATAGGTGCGGATGAAGTAGTGCCAGAAGAATTTGAAACATCCATTCAGATATTTTCGAATGTATTACAACATTTTTTAATTACCGATTCGGAGATTCAAGAGATTATACAATGTGTAAGAGAAGATAATTACGAAATTTTCAATTCATCAAAAGAAATTCCGACGTTTAAGAAGTTATCGATAACGAATTGAATAAAAAAGAGGTAGTAGGATTAAAAAAAGAGGTATTAAAGTTAATAAAAAGGGTATAAAAAACAAAAAAATAAATTTTTTTCTTATTGATTTATAGGGATTTGTGCAATAAAACAGTAAAAAGTTTAAAAAAAGTTTGACAGATTAAAAATACAAGTTCTATATTTGCACTCCGTTTCGG
>JAFEIJ010000030.1 GCA_017495115.1 Chitinophagaceae bacterium
ATATTATTGGACTAACTCAACACGTTGAATTTGAAGCAAATTTCAATAATCTTTGGAAAGTACTCCACTTTAATATGGGATCAGAGGATTGGAAAGTCTATTTGAGAGATTTCATTTTTCATATTACATTAATAAAGGATAATCTTCATCAATACGTTATTGAAACAATATTTGTTGAAGGTGTAAATGATTTTAAATTACTACAGAAAGCAACAGAAATTTATTTTCAAAATTATGTATCAAAGTTTAAAATTGAATACGTTGATTTCAATGGTGGTACAAATTGGGTAGCTCGTAAAATCAAACTTTGGGCATATTCATTAAATAAAAAAGTTAATAATCAACCACTCAAAGCAATTGGACTTTTAGATAATGATAAACCAGGGCTTGCAACAATAGAACAAATAAAAGTTGATATTGGTGAAAATTCAGCTGAATTAAAAACATTTTCTTTATTAAAAACAGCATTTAAATATTCACCAATTTTAAAATCAATTAAATCAAAAGGTATCGAATTTCATTCAACTATGGAAGATTTAATTGGAGTTGAAGTTTGGAATCTCGCAAAAGAAAAAGATTGGTTAGAATTAAGAACAAGAGAAAGTTTCATTGGAATTGAGAATGTAAATATGGAATTACTTAAATCAAGAGAATTAACAAATGATGAAATTTTACAAACACTTTATAAAGTAAAGGATGATTATAAAGATAAATTCACAAATTTAGCATTAGCTAATGTCAATTCTTTAATAAATATATCATACTTGCTAAAAGATTGTATAAATAAGTTAAAAATATAATTATTACTACACATTACAGCAGTATGGCAAAATGGTGGGTTCAGTGCTAAATTGAACATTTGGTTTTCAAATGAAGTTAAGTGCAAAATTGAAATTAAGTGCTTTGAAAACCCGCCCGAACGCAAAGCCCGAAAACGTTATGCCCAATTGAATGAGACGACTTTACAACATATTATTTAGCCATCGACTGGACGACAGAAAATGGTATCATGTAATCGCTTGGTGGGAACTAAGACGAATTGCATTTAATGCTATAATTCTTTTCAGTGGACTTATAAGTTTGATTTGTTTTCATTTTGTAGTTGTTGGTGCAGTTGACTTTATTCATCCCATGACACCTATTCTATTTGTCTTTATGGCAAATTTCTTTTACACATCAGGCTGGATAATAGAACTACTTTTAAGACTGTTCGGCAAACTGAATACAAACAAAATCGCAATTCGACTGCTTAAAATTGGACTTGTTCTGACAATTATAGGAACATTCTTGCCAACAATACTTTTCGGAGTATTTGCTGTTATAGACGGAGAACGACAGTCCTCACCATACAGTCATTTCGCACAAGACAAACCTGATTTTAAAGAACTTATTGGGACATATTATTTAGACCCCAAAAACGCAACATATTTGACCGACCACGACAAAGATTTACAAGGACATATTACATTAAAGTCAGATAGCACATTCACAATTACAAATTATCCAATTTTCAACGACTTCGACAATTATGACATTTGCAACGGTATAGGGAAATGGAAACTCGAAAAATATTTTTCATTTGGTTACCCTTGGACAATATCGGTGCATTATGACTCCCTGACAATTGCGAAAACAAATCAGTCAAGACAAGGTCTTTTCACGAACCTCTTTATCTACAATAACAAACCACCATATAAATTGTATGACATCGTTAGCGACCCAGATGAATGGGCAAAGGTTATGTATGAAAGAAAATAAATCAACTAGGCATAACAGCTAGGGTTTCATTAGGCTCAACGAGCCAATAATGAAACTCACTAGTCGCAAAGTCCTATCTTTAAAAAACATTTACTTCATTACTTTTGGTATTATCTGCTTTGGCAAATATAGTTAAAAAGTATCACAATCATTGGTTTTGTCATTTTTTAATTTAGTCGGTTTGTGAGGAAATGAAACGAGGCGTAGGAGTTTCTTCAAAGCCAATAAATAAGGAAAAATGCTATACATTTTATCAAAAAAAAAGAGAAGCCGAAGCTTCTCTTTTTTTTTAATTTCTCATCACCTGAATAAATCCGGTTTTGGTTTTTTCATCTTGATCTTCTAACTCTATGATATAATAATATACACCGTCTGGTAGCAATTCGCCATCAAAATGACTTCCACCCCAGTTATTTTGATATACACCATTGCTTCTCCACACCATATTGCCCCAACGATTAAATACCGATAAACGTAAGTTTGGATACTTTTTCTTAAATGATGCCGGAATTACAAAATTTTCATTTGCACCATCACCATTAGGAGAAATATAATTTGGAATATTTTCATCATCCGGGCATTTGTTATCTAGATAAACCCAGAACGTATATACTTCATCGGGTCTTCCATCCGTGTATGTATACGTTTTTGAAACTTGAACGGAATCCATACCGCAACTATCTGAAAATTTGGTATACGTCACTCTACCTGTTGCTGGATTAATAACGACAGTACCTTTGTTTGGATTAGACACAATATTATAAGACTCCGAAGCTCCGTTTGGTTTCTTTGGAATTCCATTATTTTCATTCAAATCAATATCAACGATTCCATTAGAATTTGTAGCATTCGTTACGGTTGTATCTTTTGGTTTGTTTAATGAAACAATCACATAGGCGGTACTACATACATTTTTAATCGTATCGCATAATTGATATTCAATCGTGTCATAACCTACATAATTAGTATCCGTAGGTGTATAAGTGAGTTGACCCGTTATAGGATCAATCGTTGCGGTACCTTTTTTAGGATTTCCATTAGGTGTAATCGAAAACTTACTACCATTTTTAACCCCATCATTAGCCGCTACATCTATAATAGTACTACCTGATTTTGTAGGATCCAACTGTACATAATCATTTTTAGCTCCAAAATCAACACATTTAATTAAAGTAACTGTAATTGGATTATCCGCTCCTGTGCTGTAGCATTTATTTACCGTATCTCTAAAATAAGGGAAATACGTTCCTGCTCTAACCGAATCTGGTCTTGAAACTACAACACCCGTTGAAGTTCTCCACTCAATGACCGTTCCTTCTGGTTTATTTTTTGGTACTAAAAGTGTTAGATTAGCAACTGAATCTGGACAAACATTATTATGTGTATTACTTTCAAATTTAGGCTGTTCTTTACCTGCAATACATTTATTATTACAATCTTCTAAAGAAACTAAAACGCTTGTTCCATCTTGCCCAGCATTACTATAACATTTATTTATTGAATCATAAAAAACGGCGTAATAGGTGCCTGTGGAAACAGACGATGGATTTGCTACTTTATTTAATGTAGAAGCGGGTAAATCTGTGTGCCATTGTAATACTACATGTTGATTTGTAGGCTTATTTGAAACGGAAATACTTAATAAATTAGCTGAAGTAGTAGGGCAAATATTTTTTAATGTGCTCGCGCTTAAAATTGGTTTTACATTACCCGAATTACAAGGAGTATTACAATTAATTAAAGCAACCGTAACTGGAGATGCAGCGTTGCCTTTATCAGAATAACAATTGTTTTTCGCATCAAAAAATGCAGCATAATACGTTCCTGCAATAGATACAGCGCTTGGGTTCGACACGCGATTCGCATTAGAAGCTGGTAAGCTTGTATGCCATGTCAACTGTGTATTTTTAGGCGTATTCGTTGCCGTAACTTTCGTTAAATCAACCGTTGCTATTGGACAAGGATTCGTTAAAGAAGATACCGATAATCTTGGTGCATCGATTCCAGACTGACACTCAGGACAATTTGAAGTTGAAACTACTACTCTTCTAGTAGCCATTCCAGACAGACTAAAACATTTTCTTGTTGTGTCATATAGCACGGCATAATACGTACCCGCAGAAATTTGCGTTGGATTAACTACTTTATTTGACATCGAAGCAGGTGTTGCTGTATGCCAGCTCACAATTACGGAGCCGCCTGAACTGGATGACAACTGAGTCAAATCTACCGTAGTTGTTGGACAATTATTTATTGCGGTATCTCTTGACAATACAGGCATTTGACTAAATGTATCACAATACGATGGCGTATCACATTTCTTGATTACTACTTGTACAGCTTTTGTTCCAAGACCTGCACCACTATAACAATTATTTGAAGGATCAAAGAATACAGCATAATACGTTCCTGTATTAGATACAACATTATTTGCAACTTTATTTGAAGCTGTGGTTGGAACAGCAGAATGCCACTGCAAAACAGTACCTGATGGTCTATTTGATGCAGAAATTGCACTTAAATCTACTGTTTTAGTTGGACATGTATTTGTAGCTAATTCTTGAGAGAAGATAGGTGCATTTGCTCCCGCATTACAAGGGGTGTTACAATTTGTAATTGTTACAATATATTCTTGAGTTGCTGTTCCCTCTCCTGCATAACATTGATTTGTAGGGTCAAAATAGATTGCATAATAGGTTCCTGCTGTAACTGCATTAGGGTTTTTAACTCTTGAAGTACTTGTCACAACTGGACTTGTATGCCATTCTACAACAATACCACTTGGTTGATTGGTTGGCTTAATAGCTGTTAAATCAACGGTAGTAGCTGGGCATGTATTAGATATACCTTGACCTGGTAACATTGGCGCGGACTCACCTGCACTACAATCAGTACATGTTCTTAAAGTAACACTTAATGGTGTCGTTAAATTACCATTACTACTATAACAACCTTGTACAACATCATAAAAAACAGCATAATACGTTCCTGCACGAACAGCGTATGGATTTGCTACTTTTGTTGAAGCACTAACCGGAGTAGCAGAATGCCATTCTAAAACCACTCCATTAGGTTGATTAGTAGCACTAACATATGTTAAATCCGCTAAACTATCTGGACACAAGTTTGTAATTGAAAGTGCGTCTAACATTGGAGCTTCCGTTCCTGCATTACAACACTTGGTTTCGGTAACAGTAACTGGAGTAAACGCCCCTTGACCATTATTTGCTAGACAATTGTTTGCCGAATCATAGAACGTAGCATAATAAATACCTGCACTTACTGCCGTTGGATTAGAAACTAAAAAGCTCGAATTTGTTGTATTTGAAGTATACCATCTTAGAATAACACCTTTTGGTTTATTTAAAACAACGACATTATTAAGATTAGCTGTTGTTAAAGGACACGTTGTATTTAATTCACTACTTGAAAACTGAGGACTTGTATTTCCTGAAACTAAACACTTAGGGCACGTTGTATTTGTAACAATAACTTGTGTTCCAGAAGCGCCATTTAAAGAATAACAATTTTTTAAACTATCAAAAAATACGGCATAATACGTGCCACTATTAACCACTTTTGGATTCGAAACTTTATTAGCACTCGTTGCTGGTAAAGCCGTATGCCATTGTAATTTAGCACCACTTGGTAAATTAGTAGCTGTAATTGCTGTTAAATCCGAAGTTAAAGCAGGACATAAATTTGTAATATCATTTCCTCCAGATAAAATAGGATTTGAATTGCCACTATTACATGTATCCGGACACGTTTTAATAACAACTAGAAGTTCTTTTCCTGATTGTCCATTTTGGCTATAACAATTATTCGTAGCATCATAAAATACCGCATACACTTTTCCAGTGACATTATACTGTGCTGGATTTGAAACTTTATTTGAATTAGATGCTGGAAGTGCTGTATGCCATTGAACAACAGTACCTTTTGGTTGATTTGATACTTTAATCGCAGTTAAATCTATGGTAGCTATTGGGCAAATATTACCTAAAGCTGTTTCTTTAAAGTCTGGTGCGTAATTTCCTGAATTACAAGGATTCGGACAATTGGTAGTGCTTGCAATTACAGACGTTGTTCCCAAGCCACCTGTTGTATAACATTTATTTACTGAATCATAAAACACCGCATAATAAGTACCACTTGTTACCGATTTTGGATTTTGTACTTTATTTGCATCGTTTGTAGGAATATTTGTATGCCATTGTAAAACCGCTCCTACAGGTCGGTTACTTGTAGCAATTGTAGTTAAGTCCACCATAGTTGCTGGACAAATATTTGTAATTTGATTTGCACTCAAAACGGGAGCGACTTTACCCGCATTACAATTTGTAGGACAACTTGTAGTTGAAACTTTTACTTCATACATTCCGTATCCATCGCCACTATAACAATTATTAGTAGCATCATAAAACACTGCGTAATATGTTCCACTTAACACTTGACTTGGGTTTTGCAATTTATTAGCACTTGTTGCCGGAACTCCAGAATGCCATTGTAAAACAGCACCTGAAGGCGTATTCGAAGCCGTTATAGATGTTAAATCAGCCGTTGTTGTTGGACAATTATTAGTTAATACTTCTTGACTTAATTTAGGTGCAATTGGTCCAGATTTACATGGGTTAGGACAACTTGTAATAGTTACAATTAATGGCGTTCCATTTTGTCCTCCCTTGCTGTAACAATTATTAGTTACATCAAAGAAAACGGCAAAATAAATTCCAGCAGGAACCGCACTAGGATTTGAAACCTTCGTATTGCTTGAAACAGGTAAACTTGTATGCCATTCTAAAATAGTACCATTAGGTTGATTATTAGCCGTAACAAGAGTTAAATCAGCAGTAGTTGCTGGACAAATATTGCTTAAACCAATACTAGATAGTTTAGGGTCTGTATTTCCAGCATTGCAATCTGTACAATTTGAATTTGTAACTAAAACGCTAGTTCCATCATTACCAGAATTTGAATAACAATTTGATGAAGGATTATAATATACCGCATAATACGTTCCCGTATTTACTGCACCAGGATTTGAAACTTTCGTATTGCTTGAAGCAGGTAAACTCGTATGCCATTCTAAAACAGAACCTACAGGTTGATTATTTGGTGTAATTTGAGTTAAATCCGATGTCAGAATTGGACAAATATTTGAAATTGAATTATTTGACAAAATTGGTTTTCCAGTCGGAATACAATTAAATGGCTTAATTGAATCACATAGCGTTTTGCGACATCCTGACAAATCACTAACCGTTACACAATAACGATTTGGAGTTAGATTTGAAATTTTAGCAGTTGTTGCATTATTTGACCATAAATAGGTGTACGTTGAAGATGAACCACCAGACACTTGTGCTTCAATAGCACCATCATTATTTGAAGTGCTAGATGGCTGAATTGTAGCTAAAGCAAGATTTAGAGCTGTAGTTCCTTGCTGTATTGTAGCAGAAGCATTTACCGTACAGTTATTCGCATCCGTTACCGTTACCGAATATGTACCTGCAACTAAATTCATTAAATCTTCTGAAGTATCACCGTTAGACCAAGCATATTTATATCCATTTGCTTTTCTACCTCCGGTAACTTGAAGATCTATAATACCCGTATTTCCATTTAAACAAGGCGTATTTACAGATGAAACACTTGCCGTCATTTTAGTTGGATTTTCAACCACAAACGATTTTGTAGCAGTACAATTCAACGCATCGGTAACCGTTACGTTATATGAACCTGCCGCAATATTGTTATTTGAAGAAGTTGTAGATGCTCCAGAAGACCATGCAAACGTATATGGTGAAGTGCCACCTGATACCATTGCACTAGCCGACCCTGTAGCGTCTCCAAAACAATTTGGCTTTGTCGTTGTAACACTTACAATGCTTAAACCTTTACATGCTGTTGAAGCACAATTAAAGGATTCAACAACGGTACAATTATTAGCATCCGTTACAGTTACACTAAAATTACCACTTCCAATATTAGAAATTGAAGACGTTGTAGAGATTTGAGAATTATTTGCATCTGCCCATTTATAAGTATAAGGTGATGTCCCTCCTGAAACTGAAACACTTGCTAATCCATCAAATGGTGATGCCGCTTTAGTATTACAAGTGAAGGTAAGTAAAGGATTTAATTTAGAATTTTCAGAAATAAACGTATTTGAAGATGCTTTACATCCTTTATTATCAGTAACTGTTACGGAATAAGAACCAGACAATTGGTTAGTTATACTAGAAGTTGTGGCTCCTGTTGACCATAAATATGAATAAGGCGAAGAGCCTCCTGAAGCGGAAACTGAACTAGCACCAGTTGAGGCACCACCACAAATAACTTTCGTATTCGTAAAAGAAATTGTAGGTGCAGAACAAACAAAATCTGAAATAACAACACTTCCAATTGCGGTACAATTATTTGCATCAGTAACCGTAACATTATATGTGCCCGGAGACAAATTGGAAACGGCTGCATTAGAACCTAAACCATTGCTCCAAGAAAATGTATATGGAGAGGTGCCTCCTGAAACGGAAGCATTAGCATTTCCATTATTATTGCTCATTGTACTTGGATCATTTTTAGAAATCGTTACAATAATTTCTGAAGCCGGTTGTTGTATAATTGTAGATGCATTTAATTTACAATTATTTGCATCGGTGATCACAACTAAATAATTTCCAGCAACTACATTATTTAAATCTTCGGCAGTGCTATTATTTGACCACATATAAGTGTATGGAGATGTCCCTCCCGATACTTGTAAATTTGCAACACCTGATGCACCATTGAAACAAGAAATGTTAGTATTAGAAATACTCGCAGATATTTTTGCTGGCTCATTAACGGTAAATAACCTAGAGGAAGTACAATTGGCATTATCTCTTACGGTTACAGCATAAGATCCACTTCCAATATTTTTTATTGAATCTTTTGTCGATCCATTATTTGACCAAGTATATGTATATGGTGCCGTTCCACCCGAAATTATTGCAATAGCGCTTCCATTTTTATCCCCATTACATTTTGGAGTAAATATAGAAACCGAAGATATCGTTAAGTTATTACAACCAGGAGCGGCACAACTAAATGATTCAACAATAGTACAATTATTAGAATCCGTAACGGTTACCGCATATGCTCCACTTCCAACATTAGAAATAGAAGCGGTCGTAGCTATTTGTGTATTCGTTCCATCTACCCATTTAAACGTATACGGTTTAGTTCCTCCAGAAGGAGTAACAGTTGCATTTCCATCAAATGGACTATTAACCTTTGTGTTACAACTACTTGTAGTAGATGCTGTCAATTGAGGTCTTTCGGAAATAAATGTATTTGAAGATGAAGTACAGCCTTTGCTATCCGCAACGGTTACAGAATAGGACCCCGATTTATTGTTGGAAATCGTTTGTGTAGTGGCTCCTGTAGACCAGCTAAATGTATATGGTGTTGAACCACCACTAACGTTTACGGTACTTGTTCCATTACTAGCTCCAAAACAAGGTATTGTAGAATTGGTAAAAGATAAAATTGGAGAAGAACATACAAAAGTAGCTATAACTGCTTGCGTTGAAACCGTACAATTGTTGGCATCCGTAACCGTTACAGTATAAGTACCTGGAGATAAATTAGATACACTAGAATTCGTTCCTAGATTATTATTCCATTTAAAGGTATATGGACTCACGCCACCATTTGCAGTTGCCGATGCAGATCCATTATTATTGGCTGCAATACTTGGGTCATTTTTAGAAATTGTAACGGACAATGCGGATGAAGGTTGTGATATTGAAGTAGATGCTGAAACCGAACAATTATTGGCATCTTTAACAATAACTGTATAATTACCCGAAGATACGTTATTAATATCTTGAGTAGTATCACCCGAACTCCAATCATAAGCGTATGGACTTGAACCACCAGACACTTGAAGATCTATAGCACCTGTTGAAGAACCAACACACCTTGCATTTGTAACTGAGAAACTCGTTGAAATTTGAGAAGGTTGCGTGATAGAAACGCTCGAAGAAACGGTACAATTTGCATTATCCGTTACTGTTACGGAATATATACCTGCTGTTAATTTATTTGTTGTTGACGTTGAGTCATTATTTGACCATTTAAATTTAAATGGAGACGTGCCTCCAGAAACTACAGGGGTAGCCGAACCATTATTTCCATTAAAACAAGATATATTATTTTTTGATATCGAGCTAATTGCTAAGTTATTACACCCAGGCGTAGAACAAGAAAACTGCGCAGAATCTTTACATCCTAAACTATCTGTAATCACTACTTTCTGAATTCCCGGTGTCTGAACATTAGTTATTGAAGACGTAGTAGCATTATTTGACCACAAAAAAGTATAAGGTGATTTTCCACCCGAAGCAGTTGCTACTGCATTTCCGTCAAAAGGCGCTGAAACTTTGGCATTACATGATGAAGAAATTATTGATGCAGTTAACCGATTCCCTTGAATTAAAGATATGTTCGAACTTGAATTACAGCCTTTGCTATCCGTAACCGTTAGAGAATAAGAACCTGCTGGTTTGCTTGAAATAGTTTGTGTATTGCCTTGTCCTCCTGAAGAGTTAGCCCATAAAAAACTATATGGAGCCGTGCCACCCGTTACATTAGCAGTAATGCTTCCTGTTGATGCTCCAAAACATTTAATATCTGTTTTAGTAAACGTAATATTAGGCGTAGAGCAAATAAATGTATTTATTACAACAGATTGTTCAACCGTACAATTCACTGCATCCGTAACGGTAACTTTGTAAGTACCTGGCGTTAATGAACCAATTGAAGCACTTGTTGAATTATTTGACCATAAAAAAGTAAATGGCGCAGTGCCCCCAGAAACATTAGCTTGAGCAGAACCATCATTATTAGATGCATTACTACAATCCGTTTTTGTAATTGAAGCAGATAAACTATTACAACAAGAAACAATATTGACCGTTATTGAATCCGCATTCATGCCATTTTTTGAATAACAATTATTTAAGGTATCTTTAAATACGGCATAATATTTACCCGCTCCTAATGCTGTTGTATTTGATACCAAATTCGAATTTGTTGCAGGTAACGAAGTATGCCATTGTAAAATACTATTGCTTGGACGATTAGATACCGAAATAGAATTTAAACTAACCGTACTAGCAGGGCAATTATTTTGAAGAGATGTAGCTGTAATATTAGGAACTGAACTATCTGCAAAACATAATGCTATTGAAGCAAAAGTATAGGCTCTAAAGCTATCTGGAACAATAGCATTTGTAGTAGTAATAGAACCTACCGATGTTAAACTTCCTATAACATTAGAAGCACCAAGGTTTACCCATCTAGAGCCATTCCAACCTGCAATAACTAAATTATATAATTTTGAATTCGTAATGGTATTGACGTCACTTCTTGAAGTATCCCAAGTTAAAATTATTCTTGTAGCTGTCGAACCATTAATATCCCAATATTCCTTAGTACTTACTAAAATGATTGACGTATCTTTTGAACTTCTAGAAAAAGGAGCGCCTGTAGGTAAAGCAGGTAAAATTCCTGATATCAAATTAGCAGCAGTAGCCGTATTTGGGTCTACATTAAAATATGCTGCTGATGCCGAAGTTCCTGAAGGTAACGACATCACACCTGATAATCCCAACTTATTATTATTTCCACTTGGGAACATAAACAACATACTTGAATTATTGCTGTAATACTTTACATAACCATCTACATGAGCGGTATTTAGTGCTCCAGAATAGGTATTAGTGGTATGAAAAGAAAACAATCCATTTACATTTGTTCTCGCTACACCTATTTTACCTGGCAAAGGACTACTGTTATTATTTAAAAAGTCATGATGACCATAAACAACAACTTCCGCATTATTAGGAATGTAAGTATTGCCAAATGAAGCTTGTTGTGCATTAATTTTAAAATTACTTAAAAAAATTAAAATGCAAACTACAAAAATTATTAGTTTATTATTTTTCATCTTATCTCAATTAATTATTGACAAATTACTGTGCGGTAACATTTACGCTTCCTCCATTCATAGAAGGACAACAACCTGCCCACTGATCACTTGAACCACTCGAACATCCACCCATATAACTCTCACCACGAACTTGTATTTGATACGTTCCTGCAGGTAAAGCAACGATGCCTGACATTGCAGATAAATTTCCTGAAGCGGAGTGATCTCCAGTACCTCTTGGTGTGCAACCTGAAAAAGTATTTCTTCCTGAAGAAGTACCGTCAAAAAATACGGTTCCATTTGATGTGTTTACAATTCGTACCCAAATAGTTCCTTCTATAGGTTTATTTGGAGCCCCTGAATACGTTTTTCCACGAGCTGTAAGACCAAGATTAAAAGATAATCTATAGTTACCCGCACCTAAAGTAAATGAACTTCCAACATTAGCATATCCTGTTTGAAAAACATCACTTCCTCCTTGTCCGCCTCCATTACAACTTCCTGAACACCAATTATGCCCTCCGATACTTTGAGCTACTGAACTTGTTACAGATCTTGTAAAGCTACAATTCGGATTCGTATTTAATGTATAAGTAAAGGTACCTGTTGCTTGAGGCGTTCCACTTGCGGTTAAAACAATATTTTGAGTTCCAGCATTTACAAAACCCGAACCTACAAATGTAACACCATTTGCTGTTGCTATGATATTATAAGTTCCTGCCGTAGTTACTGTTGCTGTAATTGTTTGAGTTACTCCTGAAACTGCTGTTCCCAACTGCAATGTACCCGAAGATGCTGCATTACAATTTGTAAAAGCACTAATTACTGCTGTTCCATTTGATGAAGGAGAATTATTCAAAACACAATTTACGGGACATCCATGCGTTGATCCACCAGCAGGATTAGAAGGACAACCATATTGTAATGGACATCTGTCACTTGCATCCGCTATTCCATCGCCATCATCATC
Organism: Chitinophagaceae bacterium; assembly: GCA_017495115.1. GTDB lineage: Bacteria > Bacteroidota > Bacteroidia > Chitinophagales > JADJOU01 > CHPMRC01. The sequence goes on from JAFEIJ010000030.1 coordinate 12,708, forward strand.
TGAGTCTGAATTATTTGACAACCCATCTCCATCAAAATCTTGCATTCCCATTAGACGCGCTATTGATATTTGACGAATTTCGCCATTCGCATCACGCATCACTACACTATCTGAACTTTCTGCTTTGGGTTTATTCTCAATAAATACACGCCCATCCACTTTATGAACATATACTTTATCCGAAGAAGTTGCTTCAACTTCTAAATTGTTAGAAGTCCCAATTGATGTAGGATTAGAACCTATTTTCATTTGAGCGTTCAACAAGACACTCATAAATAATACGAATAGTAATAATAATTTTTTCATATAAATTTTTGTTTTGATATTAATTTTTTAAAACACTAAAACTTAATATCAAAAAACATGCCAAAATTATTTTATTAATAATTAAAATAAATTTTTGCATTATTTTAACATAAAACATATTGGAAGTTTTAAAAACAATAATTAATAACTATTAATTTTCGCTAATTTTCAAATTAGATCGTTATAATAATTATATAATTTTTTTGTATTATAAAATATAAATTACTTTGATTAAAGAAATAGAAAAATCTTTTTTGAGTTGATTATACTAAAAATAATTAAATTTGCGCCACTTCAAAAAGATATCAAATGCTAGAATTTATAATCGAACGATCCGCTTTAGTTATTGCAATTTTTGTATTGTCATTAGTTATAGCAATGTATTCTACTTATTTAGAGCGAAAAGTAGCCGCTTTTCTTCAAGATCGAATTGGTCCTAATCGCGCCGGAATATTTGGCTTATTACAACCATTGGCCGATGGCGGTAAAATGTTTTTTAAAGAAGAAATTATTCCTTCTAGTGCGAGCAAATGGCTTTTTATTGCAGGTCCAGGTATTGCAATGATGACGGCTTTGATGTCGAGTGCGGTAATTCCTTGGGGACCTGATTTAGTATTAAGCACAAAAGTAATTTCAATGCAAGTGTCGGATATCAATATTGGTATTCTATATGTTTTAGGTATTTTATCTATTGGTATTTATGGCATAATGATTGGCGGCTGGGCGAGTAATAATAAATATTCTCTTTTTTCGGCTATCCGAGCAAGTTCACAGATGATTAGTTATGAATTAGCTATGGGAATTATCATTATTACAATTGTTATGATGACAGGTTCTGTAGGACTTAAAGAAATTGTTGGTAAACAATCTACGAGTTTATTTGGTATTTCGGGACTGAATTGGAACGTATTTTATCAGCCTTTGGGTTTTATTCTTTTTTTAACTTGTGCATTGGCAGAATGTAATCGTGCGCCTTTTGATATGGCGGAATGCGAAAGTGAGTTGATTGGAGGTTACCATACGGAATATTCAAGTATGAAGCTTGGATTCTATTTATTTGCTGAATATATTAATATGTTTGTTTCCTCAGCAATCATCACCGTTTTATTCTTTGGCGGCTATAGTTTTCCAGGCATGGCAAATTTTAGTGGCATAACACTTACGGTACTTGGATTTGCTAGTATGATGCTTAAAACAGGATTTTTTATATTTGTATTTATGTGGATTCGTTGGACCTTACCACGTTTTAGATATGACCAATTAATGGAATTAGGTTGGAAAAAATTAATTCCTATTGCTTTAATAAATATGTTAATCACTGGAGCGGTTATTTTATTTTTCAACCGTTAATTTCTTATTTTACAAAACCAAAAAATAATTTAATATGAACTATAGCGAACTTTTAGGAGAGGATAAAGCCAAATTACTTTTAGACTATCAAACTCCAAAAATTGATAAAAACATGCTTCACTTGCCTTCAGGCAATTTTGTATCGGATATTTATGCCCACACCAATCGAAATATTCCTACATTGAGAAGCTTAGAGCAATTATATGGAACAGGAAGATTAAAAAATACAGGCTATATGAGTATTTTGCCTGTAGATCAAGGTATCGAACATAGTGCAGGCGCTTCTTTTGCTCCAAATCCTATTTATTTTGATAGTGAAAATATCGTAAAACTTGCTATAGAGTCAGGTTGTAATGCTGTAGCAAGTACATATGGCGTTCTTGGAAGTGTTGCTCGTAAATATGCCCATAAAATCCCTTTTATTGTAAAAATTAACCATAACGAGTTTTTATCTTATCCTAATGCATACGACCAAATTATGTTTGGAACCATAAAAAATGCTTGGGAAATGGGTGCCGTTGCCGTTGGAGCAACAATATATTTTGGAAGCCAAGAAAGCAGAAGACAAATTGTAGAGGTTGCTAAAGCATTTGATTATGCGCACGAACTTGGCATGGCCACAATTTTATGGTGCTATTTGAGAAATAGTGATTTCAAAAAAGATGGCGTTGATTATCATGCCGCTGCCGATTTAACTGCTCAAGCAAATCATTTGGGTGTAACCATTCAAGCGGATATCATTAAACAAAAATTACCTACTAATAATGGTGGTTATTTAGCGACTAAACATGGTAAAACGCATGATAAAGTATACAGCGAGTTAACTTCAGATAATCCTATTGATCTTTGTCGATATCAAGTAGCAAATTGTTATATGGGTCGTATGGGGTTAATCAATTCGGGAGGAGAAAGCAAAGGTGCAACCGATATGGCTGAAGCCATCGAAACCGCGATTATCAATAAAAGAGCAGGTGGTCAGGGTTTAATTCTAGGACGTAAAGCGTTTCAAAAGGATATGAAAACGGGTATTGCATTATTACAGTCGGTTCAAGATGTTTATTTAGATCCTAAAGTAACGATCGCCTAGTTTTTTCGTTTCCATTTTACTTCAAATTCTGTTTTTTTAATATCGCCTTGAATGGGTGGATTCATCTTGCTAATTTTTAGTTTGAGTTTTTTAATTTCTTTAAAATCATTAGCAATAGACTGGATAATTCGATGCGCAATGTGTTCGATTAAGTGTGCTCGAATATGCATCTCTTTAGAAACAAGGTCATAAATAACTTGATAATCTATTGTATCCTGCAATTGATCCGTTTGCATTGAAACCGAAAAATTAGAAAAAATAGAGAGATTGACTTCAAATGTAGTATTTTTATTCTGCTCAAATTCATACACCCCGTGGTTCATTTGAAAGGTCATTTTTGTTAATTTGAGCTTTTGCAATTTTTTCATTGGTTGAAATTATTATTTACTACAAAAGCAAAAATAAGATGGAATTGAAAAAGGGAAGGTGTTTTTTTGAAAAATAGAGATTCGATTAGATATTTGAGATATTAAAATACAAAGTATACGTCAAAAAAATATTCACATTTTTTCTTTTATTTAAAACATTTTTATAGGATAAAGAAGGGTTATTTATTTAGATTTTTCAAGTCTAATTAATTTATATTAACCCAAATTAATCATTAAAAATGATTAATCGTATAATGTCTTGTAATTCAATCAATTTAATATTGATTGAAACAATCCATTTACGGGGTTAATCCCAACTAACGCCTTATTAATTACTTTGTAATTATCTAAAGCATAATTTGGGATTAACATTATATTAACAAAAAAATACTTAAATCAAATCTTTCCACATAAATATCTTTATAACTATTTTAGTAACAAATGTCATTTTTATTAAATTTGTGGCAAAATAGTAAATACGTTATCAATAAATATGGATCAAAATCAATTTTCAACACGTTTACAATCGAATCTTCTTGGTAAAAAAATCAAGGATGTCGATTTAGGTAAAAAAGCCCCTCAAAATATTGAGATGGAACGCGCCGTTTTATCTGCTCTTATGTTGGATAAAGAAGCGATGGATTTGGTGAATGAGATTTTAGATGTCGAATCTTTTTATTTACCTAATCACCAAACGGTTTATGCGGCTGCAAAAAAAATATATTCTCGCAATGAGCCTATAGATATTGGAATTTTAGCCGACCAAATGCTTAAAGATGGCACTTTGGAAATGGTGGGTGGCCCCGCTTATTTAATTGACTTATCCAACGTCGTAGGAAGTAGTGCCAACGTGGAATTTCATTCGCGTATCGTTGCTCAAAAATATATCCAACGCGAGTTAATCCGGCTAGGAAACAAAGTTATTGAAGATTCTTATGATTCGGGTAGAGACGTTTTTGAAGTTTTGGATGAAACCGAACAAAGTTTATACAAATTAGCGGATAACTATACGTCAAAAGATCCATCGATAATTAGTAGTATTTTAATTGAAGCCATTGAACAGCTTAAAGGACGTATTTTAACTGCAAAAGACAATAAAATACAAGGTGTACAAACCGGATTTGAAAAATTAGACCGCATCACGGGTGGGTGGCAAAAAAGCGATTTGATTATCGTGGCCGGAAGACCGGGTATGGGTAAAACGGCGTTTACTCTAGCTTTAGCAAGAAATGCGGCCGTTTTAGATAAAAAATCGGTAGCCTTCTTTTCTCTTGAGATGAGTACGGGTCAGATTTTGCAACGTTTAATTTCTTCGGAAACCGAAATTGAACAAACGAAAATTCAACGAGGCACCTTATCACCTGCGGAATTAGAAATTATTACCACCCGAATTGGGAATTTAAATAAAGCCAATTTATATATTGACGATACGGCAGGACTCAGCGTTATGGACTTTAGAAAAAAAGTTCGAAAAATTAAGCGTGAAAGAGGCTTGGACTTAATTATTATTGACTACTTACAGCTTATGACCGGCAACGTCAATGAAGGCAAAGGAAAAGCGATTACCAACCGTGAACAAGAAATTGCATATATTTCTAGATCATTAAAAGCGATTGCAAAAGAACTTGAAGTACCTGTTATTGCGCTTGCACAGCTGAGTCGTCAAACCGAACAGCGCTCTGGTAGCGGTAAAGGGAAAAGGCCTTTACTTTCGGATTTGAGGGAGTCGGGTTCGATAGAGCAAGATGCGGATATGGTTATATTTTTATATCGAGAGGAATATTACAATAGAGAAGATCCTGTGGATGGGGATGGTAATAGCTTAAAAGGATTAGCTGAAATTATTATAGAAAAGCACCGAAATGGAGAAACGGATACCGTTTTAGCACGATTTGTTGGACAATATATCAAATACTGTAATTATGATGAAAATGGTATTAATTACGAAAGCTCCAATTTTAGTAAACCTTCAATGAACGAAGATGTGTTTGAATCGGGTAGCTCGGGTGGTGTAAAAACAATAAGTTCTAAAATGAATGATGAGGACTTTTTATCAGATACTCCATTCTAATGAAATTGAATTCACATTAACAAAAGTATTCTTAAGAAATTAGATATTAAAATTGTGATAATAGATTGCGTAATTTAGTTCCTTAATTATTCCTCTCAAAATTTTCGTCTTTCCTAATATTTGCATTAATTTGCTATGAGTCTAATGAAAAATCTCAGATTAACTTATAATTTGTATTTTTGCAACGAATCTATTTATTGAGTTTTGCAATTTTATCGAGAGTTTTGGTTATTATTTTCTTCGGAGTGGAAGCAGTCCATTTCAAAGAGCTCATCGGTATTTAGTATTTTATTATATCTTACTTCAATAAGCTATTTAGTTTATTTTTTGATGAATATTCAGGGCGCTTTGGTGCAGCTCGAAGTAAAATATTGGAATATTTTATTTTGGGTGGTGATTTTATTCACAATTATTTCTCAAATTTTTATCAATTTTTCTAAGGACAGCTCCGCTCGATATTTATATTATTTTCTGCTTTTTAGACCCGAAAGTTTTATCCTTTCCAAAATAGCATTTCATACTACTTATGGTATATTTTTTAGCTTGTTTACTTTTCTATTTTTTAATTTGTGGCTTGGAAATCCAATAGAAAATTTACCTATTTTTTTAATTACAATAATTCTTTCAAGCACCGGATTTAGTATTATTTATACGCTAACCACCGCTATATCGATAGCTACTCAAAAAAGCACGCTATTGAGCTCTATTTTAGGTTTTCCTTTGAGCTTACCTATTATAATTTATACGTCTAAACTTTGTAGAGAATCTTTTTCACAAACGCCCTCCGACAATTTACTCCAAACTTTTGGCATTTTACTCGGATTTAATTTGTTGTTAATTATTATGTCTTTGATTCTATTTCCATATATCTGGAAAGAATAAAATATTTTCGTTATGCTAAAATCAAATTTATTTAAATTTTTTGCCCTATTTTTAGTTTTATACAGCGTTGTAGGAGGATTATTCTTACCGCTAAGCCCAAATATTGAAAAGGCATCTTACACCTCTTTTCAAGACAGTTTAATTCAGATTGAAGTTTACGCACCAAAAGTAAAGGCACCGAGTACATTTTTTCTTATCCAAAATGCACTAAAAGCCGAAGAAAAACGAGTTTTAAAAATTCACAATGTAAAAAACATTAAAGATGGATTTCTATTAACCACCTTAAATCCTAATTATTACGAAGGTGTGATTCGTGGGAACACCTTTGATTTATGGGCGCAAAATATAAAAAATGGCGGATTTGTATATTTCAATGTGTTTATGGCGGATAGTTCAATAGCGCAACTTCCATTTCCTCAAATTGATAAAAAGGAGTTGATTACAAAAAATCCTTTTTCATTAAGTTTCCCGAATCGGCCTATTTTAAGAGAAAGTATTCGTAATTTATTTTTTCACGTTCCGATGTGGTTTGGTATGATGTTTTTATTATCAACAAGTTTATTTTATTCGGTTCGATATCTCAATAAAGGCAACTTAGAGGATGACATAAAAGCTAAAAATAGTGTGGAAATTGGCTTGCTTTTTGGCACTTTAGGTATTCTAACTGGAATGCTTTGGGCCAAATTTACTTGGGGTGCATTTTGGACAGACGATCCAAAATTAAATGGCGCGGCTATAGGTATGTTAACGTATTTTGCGTATGCCATTTTGCGTAGTAGCGTTACGGATCAAATCAAAAAAGCAAAATTAGCCGCCGTTTATAATATTTTTGCTTTTTCAATTTATATAGTATTTATTTATATTTTACCAAGACTAAAAGCGTCGCTCCATCCAGGCAACGGCGGCAATCCAGGTTTTAACATTTACGAACAAGACAATACAATGCGATTATTCTTCTATCCCGCAGTTATTGGATGGATTTGCATCGGAATTTGGCTGATGCAATTAAGAAGTCAGATTGATTTTAAGCTTTTTAAAAAGAACATAGAAAGTTAGGAAACTATTATTTATCAGAATAATGACCAGGTCTTAAAGCACGACTGAAGCAATTTCTATGAGATAGCTTCCCATATATTATCTGGATTTAAAGGAGTCAATGTTCCATTTTTATATTCCTTATCGGCATTCTCAATTCTTTTGAGAAATTCTTTTGAGTACTTTACTTTCTTATCATTACGCACAACAAAAGAAATATTAAGCGACTCAAAAACTTTGATTAGAGCGGCCATTAAAGCATTGTCATTAACTTTAATTGTAACGGTTGACATTTTTTAATTATTTGTTTTGCAAAAATACAAAAATAAATATTTGGAGATAATTTCCTTGTATTCAAAATATGATTTAATTGCTATTTTAAATAAAATTGTTCCCTATATTATAAATCAAATTTTAAAACTATTCAAAAAAAATATTATATTTGCAAAAAAGTCATTATGGTTGATATAGGAAATAAACTACGAAGTAAACGTACTGAAATGGGCAAAACACAAGCAGATTTTGCCAAAATACTTGACATGAAACTCTCTACATATGAACGCTTAGAAAACAATAGGAATAATGATGTTAGATTAGACACATTAGTAAAAATCTCAAATACACTAGACATTCCTTTTTCAGAACTTTTACCCGAAACTATTGTTCAGAATATTAATAATCAAAAAAGTAAAGGAAGTATTGGGATTGTAATGGGTGGGGAAAACAACTTTTATAATCAATACAGCGATCCTGAATTAATAAAAGAATACATAAGTAAAACAATACATAATTTAAAAAAAATTGAAAAATCATTGTTTGATGATAAAAATCAAGATAGTGATCAAAATTTAGATATGTAGACAAGACAATATACCATAAAAAGTGGTATAATTTATCATATTTTTACGGATTATAAGGTTTATTTTTGTATAATAAATTTTATTAGTTCTAATCTTAAATTACATATCGAAAACATTCAAAAGGACAAGATAGGCAATAACTAAAACCTTACCAGATGTTCTATTGGAAATTTAAATCATTTGTTATAATAAAATTAGTTTAGTAAAATTTAATTTCAAATTTATTATTAAACTTTAAAAATTTATCTTATGAAAAAATTATTTTTATTAACCATTAGTCTAATTGTATTTAATAGTGCTTTTTCTAAAATTCATTGCTATAACAACCGAGGGAGGGAAGATTGTTATGTAACAAACGCTTGCGATATAAATGTATGTGGAAAAGGAGAATATACAAACTGTAGATGCTACGAAAGAGTTCAGCCACCTAAAGATATTATTTTATTTTGGGAAACATTAGATATTTCAAAAATCAATTTTGTTTTAAACAATTTTTCTAAAATAGAAAAATTTCTTGAATCAGTTTTAGTTGATAATCAACTAGCTAAAGTTGTAATAAAAGGAGATGAAATTTTTATTAATGTTTATGACCACGACAAATTAGTAAAAAATGGCAATAGAGAAGAAGCATATCTAAAAACGGTTAAATTTATTTAATTTGCAAAATGAAAAAGCCTGCTTTCAAAAAATTGAAAGTAGGCTTTTATTATAAAAATGGCGAAAATTATTACACTTTTTTTATTAGTAACCTCCTTCAAGGTAAATGCACAAAACTTGATTATAAATCCTGATTTTGAACAAATATCGTCAGATTCGACGATTCATATCTTACATGAGCCTGGAGGATATGATGATGTTTATGAAATACCTGATAGTATGCTGACTGAAGATAAGCACCCATACTATGAATCCGCAAAAATAAGTTCGTGGAGTCATGAAAAAGTTTTTAACAAAAATGGTTTTATAAGTAAAGGTATCGTGAAGTTGCCTCATTCGGGTAAAAACTTTGCAGAACTTTGTTATTTTGGTTTTGGAGATAAAACATATTACGTAAGTGATCGCGTTGCTATCCTTAAAGAATCTTTAATAAAGGATTCAAATTACTTGTTTGAAATGCATATTCGACCCTTTTTTGGCAATTTTTTAGCAAAAGATTTTTTAGTCCTTTTTACAGATAAAAAATATGACTTTTTTTATCTGTATGATTATGACAAAAAAAAATTTAAATATAAAAAACAAACCGATACTTTTCCAAATAGTATTCGAGTTTTATTAGATAACGACACCAATGTTTATCAAAAAATTAAAATTGAGTATAAAGCAAAAGGTGGTGAAAGATATATTAATTTTGGAAATCTTTACGGAGGTATTCCTGAAACCATTTATCCACAAAAGTATGGTGCTTCATACACAAATTTTAATATAAATAAAGAAAGTTTATGCTATTATATGATTGATGATTTTTCATTAACTTTAATATCAGATACGGCTTTAAAAGAAGTCAAAGATTTTGTAGAAACTAGTATTAATACAAATGATTCAATAATTCAAAATATATCTGATACACTTTATTATACCTTTTATTTTTCTAAAAATTCCTTTCAAATATTGAATAACGAAGCGTTAAACTTTATCCCCAATACAATTGATAAGCTTGTAATTACAGGGTATACGAGTGAAGAAGGAAGTGTTGAATACAATAACTTTTTAGCCCATAGTAGAGTTAAAGAAGTTATTAATACTTATTTTTTGGATGTTTCTAAAACTAAAATAGAAGAAAAAATTATTGGAGAAACCAATAGTGATAGAATGATTGAAAAAAATAGACGTGTTCAAATTATGATTATTCAGAGTAAATAACCTTTTATAACATAAAGTTTTTTCCTAGATTCTTTACAAACCCACCACCTTAAAAAATGCATTGATAAATAAGGCGCCGTTGTTTTTATGTGGTGGCACATAATCTTTAAAATCTTTGTGGGCGCTATATTTTTGTTTTTGTTCATCCCAAAAACTTGCCCAATCGATGTCTTGTTTGGTTCGGATTTTTTCGGCCAATAACTTTAACGTGGGGTCGTTGATACTCATCGTTCCGACTTGTTTGGTCGATAAAATTTGCGCATTGGGACTTCTTTCAAGCAATTCGGGAATTTTATAATATCCCCCACAACTTCCCATAAAAATAAATTTAGGTGAACCTATCATCTGATCAATGGTTTTTTGCGCATGATAACTATGGCCGCGATGCACAATGATTGAAGGTTCCATTTGATTAACCGTTAAATACTGCGCGATGGCCGCTTGTCCTTCTTTTTCAAACTGGGGTTTATTTGCCAAAAAATCAATTTCAGTACCCTGCATCGAACTGAGATAATAATAACTTCCCAAATCTTTTATATACCAATTGGAAAGATTTTTGAATGTATTTACAAAACTGTTAAACGACATAATTCCGTCGGCGTCATTATAAAAATAGCTGGTTATGATCACTTTTTTATTTTGTATCAAATCGGCTACTTTCAACGAAGTTACCGAATGTTTGGCATACTTACTTTCCATCGAAAGAAACCAACTCCTTTCCACGTGTGCTCGTTTTCCAATATTGCTTGCCAAAAGACTGTAAACCGCCATTCCGAGTTGATCTTGTATCGCTTCAGACTTGTCAAATTCTTTTTTAATTTGTTGCTGAAGCTTTGATTGAATCGTTTCATTTTCGCATTTTGCTATAAATTCGGAGATATTAGCGGCATGTTCGAGTGCGTGAATGTCGGAAAAGTCAATTTGTATTAATTTTTCTATAAACTGATTCTGTTGGTTTTCATTGGCATGCGTTAAGAAAAAGGTAGGAAATTTATTAAATTCGGCCAAAAGATTACAAAATTCGCGAAAACGGTAATAATTGACTTGTTCGAAAAAAGTAAGTATATCAAAAGAGCCCGCAGCTACCATCAAGGCCGAATAAAACTGATTAAACGTAAAATCAAATAATTCCTCACGACCCAAAATCATAAAACTGTATAACGCTTTGTAGCTAAACTGTTTGATTTGAGATAATGTAGGATTAGAAACATTGGGTTTGTCGTTAATCTCGCGTATTAGTTTTAACGAAAGTTCATTCTGCTCCGATTCAACGCTATGCAGTCCGACAGGCTTTTTAGAAACCGAAATTTCACACAAATTTTGAAGATACGTTATTTGGTTTTGGCTGATAGTATGCGCACCATCTATATTTGTTTTATTTTTTATAATCAAATCGAATAACGCATACGCTTTGGTGTTATACTTATATTTTTCATAGATTTGCTTGAGAATCTCTACATTTTTGTTTGAATTGGATTTTAGCGTCTGATAAACTGCATTTTCGGAAGGCACTAAATATTTTTTAATACTATTGGGCGCTGCTATTGCCACTTTTGTCATGATTTCATCAAAATCTTTTCTGGATGACAACTTTTCTTTATTATTAAAAATCGTATTGGGATGATAACTGCATAAATAATTTAAAAACGGCCCACCGATAGCACTTCCCAAAATAGCATTGATATTTGAATCTACCTGATTTAAATTTCGAGTCCATTTGAGCATCGAAAATTGAATTTTATTTAGATTAAACGTCTTAACTAATTGATTTTTCTTTACTAATTCTTTTTGTCGTTTTTCGCCTTCGGGGTCAAATTTGGTCGTTAACCAATGGGTATTTTTTAAACTAGGCTTATTTAAATCTTGATATTTTTCTTTTTCAAGCAAAAGCCCGAGCGCATCTTGCTCAAAACAGCTATAAAGCTTTTTATTAAGGCGCAGTTCGGTAATTTTTATTAGAAACTGCTGCATAATATAATCAGGCATCAGTTTTATAGGCTCCGAGGAAACATCCTTTACTTTTTCGCTCTGCAAATAATCCAACATAAACTCCAATTCTTCGCGACCTAAAAATTTATGACTCATCGCCGTAAGCATAAACAACTCGTCGGAAGAAAACGATAAAAACACTTTTTCGCCCTTATCGATATAATCAATAAAAATCCATTTTCCTATTTTTGAAACATATTCAATCGTCGAATACCTTCCCAAGGCCTTTTCGTCTTGAGCAATTTTTAATAAAATTTTGGTATAATTCATTTTATACCGCACAAAATCAACTTCTTTGGTCGCATTAAATCCATTTTTTTCGATTTCATCTAAATAAAAATAAAGCGTGGATAGATTTCCAAATTCATTTTTAAGAGAAAGAATGGTTTTTATCGCAGGGTTTGTACTATTTTGCACTATAGTTTTTAGTAATGGATTATTATCATAATGATTCAAGAACTCTTGAGGATGATTGATAACGTGCTGTTCGACCACTTCATTAATAAAAGAAAACAAATACAATTCATCCAAATATTGATAAATAATTCGTGGATTTTGAATGCCAATTTTCAAAATCATCTTTTTTAATACATTTTGATTGGGCACCAAAAGCAAGGCATTCATGATTTCTTCGGGATAATAATCTGCCAAGTCAATTAAATTACCATTTTCGGAATAATGAACCATTGTGGGAAAAAATCGGATGGCTCGGCGGTAATTCCGATCTTCCATTTTTTTATTTGCAAATAAACTTAAATTGGCTTCGGTAAGAAAATTATCGATATATTTAAGATATACAATTTTATTGTTGGTTTTGATTTTATCGTCGGTTTTTAATGAAATCATGACATCTAAAACATCGATAAAAAATAAAGAATCTTCTTTTTCGTATTTATTTTTGAGCGCAATATACTGCTCGTCGATACTTTTCTCAACGTTTTCGATAGACCAAGAATTGCTCCAACCGAATTGAAAACTTAAAAGCAAAATAAAAAATGCAATTTTCCGCAACAAAATTCGTATTTTGTAATTTACAAATATATACAAAAAGTTAAAAATAGTAGTTTAATTTCGAAGGAGGGAATTCAAAAATTCAAATTTACTATACTCCCAATCATTATTTTAAGTATAAATCTAAATTATGAAATTAAAAGAATCTAAAATTTTAATAAATTAATATCTTATTTTATTTGAACCATGAATCGATTTCTCTATCTAGTTCCTCTTCTGAAATAGTTTCTCCATTTCTAACCTCTTCTATTCCATTTACAATTTTTTTAAAAATTAGCTCCTTCGAATAAGGATCGGAAAGATCTTCAAAGGTTTCCAAAATTTTGCTTTTTTGAACCATAAAAAAATCTTCTATTTTATAGTGAACCTAAATCGACAACTCTTGAAATTTTTTTCTAAATGCTATAGGATTAAGAATGTTAGGGAAGGTCTCTCTGGTGCCACCTGAGCCAACAATCTGTATGGTTCCGTAACCAAGAATTCTGCCTAAGATACTTTGATCAACATTAACACTTTCAATTTTTGAATGATTCATTTCAAAGGTCTTTCTACTTATCAAACCGGTTTTTATTATCACACGCTTGTTGGTAATAACAAACTCATCAGAATGTTTATCAATAAAAGGCATAATAAAAAGCGTAAAGAGCGCTCGTAGATTACAGAAAATTATCCAATGGTATGTGGTTTCTAGTTCTACTTTTTCATCTTTAATTAAATTGTTGTCAACGTATTTTCCCATTTCAATATGATTATAATTGTTTTTGTTTTAAAAATTATGCAATAATAATAAATTCTATAGAAATGTAATATTGTTTTAAGTAATATGAATACATTACTGATGAAGTCAGAAGGTTTATATTGTAATTACTTAGGGAAATTTAATTTGATTTTTTTCAAATTTCTTGCACCATGTATTACCGCTAAGATAAATGCCGTTTTATTATTTGGGGCATAATAAATAATTCTATAATTTCCTTGAATTAACTCACGAATCTTTTGATCTTCATACTCAGGAACTTGTCTTCCAATCTGAATAAAAGATTTTAGTATTTCCGTTTTTATTCTAATATTTTTGATGGTATTTTGGGCATATACAAAACTGTCTTTAGAAATGAATTCCTTTATTTCTTTTAGATCTTGCCTTGCTTGATGCGTCCATTTTATTTGAACCATGAATCTATTTCTTTGTCTAATTCTTCTTCAGAAATTGTTTCTCCATTACTCATTTCTTCTAGTCCTCTTTCAATTTTTTCTATGACATACATTTTTTCAAATAGCTCATCCATCGAAAATCGATCGGGCAAATCTTCTAATGTTTCTAAAACTTTGCTTTTTTGTAACATATAGTTTTTTTATAATGCAAAAATACTATTTTAATTATAAAAATAAAAATTAATGTTACCTTTTAAATACAAATACTTGATAGATATCAAATTTATTATGTTTTTTGAATCATAATATCTCACCCAATCATTATTTTAGCTTAAATTTGCAGATTATTTTAAAAAAATGATTCAAATTGGCAATGAAAATATCGGCACGTTTCCATTATTGTTAGCCCCAATGGAAGACGTGTCGGACCCTCCTTTTCGCGCTTTATGCAAAGAGCATGGCGCAGATTTGATGTACACTGAATTTATTAGCACCGACGGGTTGGTTCGCAATGCCGAAAAAAGCATTCAAAAATTAGATATATACGATTACGAACGCCCTATTGGAATCCAGATTTTTGGCAGCGATTTTGAAGCCATGAAATATTCCGCAATTATTGTAGAACGACATAAGCCTACATTATTAGATATAAATTACGGTTGCCCAGTAAAAAAAGTGGTTTGCCGAGAAGCGGGCGCTGGTATTCTGAAAAATATTCCAAAAATGATTGCGCTAACTAAAGCGGTCATTGAAAGCACTTCACTGCCTGTAACAGTTAAAACACGCTTGGGCTGGGATGTGGAAACGATAAATATTGAAGAAGTAGCCGAAAGACTTCAAGATATTGGCATTCAAGCACTTTCGATTCATGCTCGTACGCGAGTACAAATGTATAAAGGCCACAGCGACTGGAGTTGGATTGCTAAAGTGAAAAATAACCCAAGAATTAAAATTCCAGTTTTTGGAAATGGCGATATCGACAGTCCTGAAAAAGCCTATGAATATAAAAATAAATTTGGTGTTGATGGCATTATGATTGGCCGAGCGGCTATTGGAAATCCTTGGATTTTTAGAGAAATCAAACATTATTTTGAACATAAAACGATGTTAGGGCCTCCTACGCTCGAAGAACGCATCGATGCTGCCAAAAAACACCTTTCGCATTCGATACGTTGGAAAGGCAACAATCTTGGAATATTAGAAATGCGAAGACATTATGCCAATTATTTCAAAGGATTGCCTGATGTAAAAGAATTTAGAATGCGACTTACCAATACCATGAATTACGAAGAGCTTCAAGAGATATTTAGTGACCTATATCAAAAATATAAAGGTTTTGAATATTCGGGTGTTGTAGCGCAATAATCTAAATTTTTACTTAACATTTTAAAAATAAATTCATTAAAAAAATATTTGTACCTTTGTCACAAATTTAATTTTAATAATGGATATCAAACATCTTGAATCTATAGCCCTTAATGTAAGAAAACATATTATTAATATGAGTACCGATGGAGGTTGCTTTATTGGTGCTTCATTGTCTTGTACGGATTTATTGGTATATTTATATAAAGAATATTTATCGATTGATTCTACCCGTTTTAGTGATCCTAATCGCGACTATTTATTATTAAGCAAAGGACACGATGTGCCTGCATTGTATGGATTATTTGTAGAATTAGGTTGGCTAGAAGCTTCACGATTATCCAATCATTTAAAAAGTAATGACTCGATTTATTGGCATCCAAATCGAAATATTCCAGGTGTAGAATTCCATTCGGGTTCTCTAGGTCATTTACCCGCGGTTTCTTTAGGCATTGCTCAAGATATTAAAATCCGTGGAGGCAAAAATAAAGTCGTTTGTATTTTAGGCGATGGCGAATGTAACGAAGGCTCTGTATGGGAAACCATGCTTGTTGCCAGCGCTAAAAAAATTGACAATATCATTTTTGTTATAGACCGAAATCATTTTCAGGCAAATATGGCTACGGAAGATTTAATTCCTCTAGAACCAATGGAAGATAAATTTAAAGCATTTGGTGCGGAAGTGATTCGAATTGATGGCCATGATTACGCGGCATTAGACCAGGGATTTAAAAATTTAAAACTATATCAAGGTAAACCTTGCGTAGTTATTTGCGATACAATGAGAGGAAAAGGATTACCGAGTATTGAAGCGCGCGCCGATAGATGGTTTTGCAACTTTAATTCGGATGAAATAGAACAATTACACAAAGAACTGCTTGGAGAACATCGCACCACTTTAACTTCTGAAACTTTAACTGTAAGATAAAAATTTAATATCATGAATCGTCAACTTATACAATTTTGTATTTTAACATTAATTTTGAGCTTAAATACTTCATTATTTGCTCAAAACACAAAAAGATATCCTAAAGGATACAAACCGAGCAGTTCTAAAGTAGCTGCGGAAAAGTCAAAAGCCGAAGCCGAAAAAGCGAAAGCGCTTGAGGAAAGTCGCAAAAAAATGGCAGAAAAATCAAAAGCCAAGTTTGAAAAATCAAGTGGTTCGAACGATAGTAAATCTTCGACAAGTTTTAGCGATAAGTCAAAACTATTTACTCAAGTAGATTTTACTGGAAGCCCAACACTAAAGATAAATGGTTCAACCAGTGCTACCGTTTCGGGAAGTATTGCCGCAGGATTTCAAGCGACACCAAATTTAAGTATAGGTATTTATGGCTCAACCAATCTTTATACTTCGCAAAAAGGAGAAGCCTACAATATTACGGACATTAGTAAAGTCATTGAAGTGAATACGTTTAGACAATCAACCGTAGGTTTAACTTTAGGTTTTACAATCAATCCAAAACATATTGTGCAGTTTACACCCGAAATTCGTGGTGGATACAGTTTTATGAATATTCAAGGAGTTGATTTTGCAACAGATCAAAAATCATTTATCGAGTACCATTACATCAATATCAACCCTAGATTAAATATTGGATTTAAAGTTAGCGATTACGCTACTTTCGGAATTAACGGAGGTTATCAAATACCACATTTTGTAAAAGGGACTGCGCTAAGTATTTATGAAGCACAGCATCCTACGGCTGGATTATTTTTTAGATTCCAATTGCCTAAATACTAAAATGGGGAGCGTAAAAACTCATCAAACCGAAGAAACGATAAACGATTTTATCGAGCGATTTGTAGAAAAATCTGCTCAAAAAGAAGACGCCCGTTTTTTAGTTGATTTTTTTAAAAAAATTACAGGATTTGAAGCAAAAATGTGGGGCCCCTCCATGATTGGTTTTGGTTCCTATCATTATAAATCCGACAAAAGTAAACAAGAAGGCTCATGGCCATTAATAGCTTTTTCACCAAGAAAAGCGGCAATTTCATTATATGTTTATTCTGGGCTCGAATCACATGCTGCGATGCTCAATGATTTGGGTACGTTTAAAATGGGCAAAGCGTGTATTTATGTCAAAAAAGTGTCAGATATAAATCTTAAAGTACTTGAAAACCTGACCCTTTTTACCATTTCTTATCTTAAAGAAAAATATCCAGACGTTTAATTTATTTAAATGAAAACAAATCTTTTTATTCAAAAGCAGACCTACTTTCACTTACTTACTTACTAGCCTTTTAAATTTGATGGTTGGTACATTTCTTTTTGATAATTATTGGGATGATTTCAATAAAAGAATTTTAAGGTCTTTAATTTACTTTCTTCCAGCTGCTTATTTCATTTACGAAATGTTTACAACCAAATATGTCATCAAAGACAATTTGATTCGATATCAATTTGGATTTTTAAAAGGCAATATTTCTATTGAAGACATTAAATTGATTCAACTAGGAAAAACGATGAAATGTCATAAAAATAGCCCCGATAGCAGCGAATATCCTCTGGAGCGAAGCGGAAGAGATAGAAGCGAATAGCGGGAAATAGCTCCTATTTATTTATTGAACTTCTTTTATTGATACTAGGCACTTATCTTTATCGTAATTTGAGATTAACTTTTTTTACAAAAAATGAAAGTACGTTTTAAATAAAAAAATCGATTTTTGCATAAAATTACAAACTATGGCTTTATTTCAATATGCAGATTTTTTATACGTATTGATTTTAGTTTTATTATTTGCTGTACTTGGTTTTGCTACTTTAAAGTGGAAAAATAAGCGTATTGAAGAATTTGCAGCACCATCTTTAAAAAAAGTCATTTTCCCTAATTATTCTTCAAAAATAGGCACCATCAAGTTAATTTTATGGCTATTCGCTTTTGTTTTTCTTATTATAGGTTTGGCAAATCCAAGAGTGGGAACTCAAGCGGAGAAAATAAAAGGAAAAGGCATCGATGTGATGGTATTATTGGATGTGTCCAATTCGATGCGTGCGCAAGACATTCAGCCCAACAGATTAGAACGCTCTAAATTATTGATAAGCAAATTATTAACTCAAATGCAAGGCAATCGCGTGGGGTTAATTTTATTTGCTGGAAATGCCTTTATACAAGTTCCCTATACGATTGATTATTCGGCAATAAAAATGGCACTTCCAAATGTAAGCACCGAGTCGATAAGCAGCCAAGGCACTTCAATTGGCGAAGCCGTTGAATTAGCGACGTCTTCCTTAGAAAAAAGTCAGAGTAAAAATAAAGCGCTCCTTATTCTTACCGATGGCGAAGACAACGAAGGTAAAGCTAAAGATGCTATCGAAGCGGCTAAATCCATTGGAATTAAAACCATTGCGGTGGGCGTTGGCGAAGAGGAAGGCGCTCCGATTCCGATGGGGAATGACTTTAAAAAAGATGAACAAGGCAATGTAATCAAAACGGCTTTTAAACGCTCGATGTTAGAAAATTTGGCTGCTATCGGCGATGGACAATTTTTTCATTTAGGTGGGCAGTCGGATATAGTGGAAGACATCAATAAAGAACTTCAATCCATCGAACAAAAAGAATATGAAGAGTTGGATTTTACGGCGTATAACAATTATTTTTATTATTTCTTGATGGTTGTGCTGATTCTTATAACGATTGATTTTTTCATTCCTTCAAATGGATTCCATTTTTATAAAAAAATATTGTTTTCCAGTTTTTTGATTTTGCTATTTTCCAACGTATCGGCTCAAATGCAAAACAAAGACCCTAATTTAGAAAAAAATATCAAGAAAATCATTCGAAGCGGCAATAAAGAATTTAGTAATCAAAAGTTAAATGAAGCAGAAACAAAATTTCAAAAAGCACTTGAAATGGACGCGTCGAATAAAATAGCGAATTACAATATGGGGAATACCAAATATCAATTGAATAAGTATAAAGAAAGTATTCCGAATTATCAAAAAGTTATAGAAAAAAATACGGACAAGGATTTCTTGTCTAAAGCTCATTATAATCTTGGAAATGCGTATTACAAATCGAATGATATGGACCAAGCCATAAAAGCGTATGAAACGGCTTTACTAAAAAATCCGAATGATATGGACGCCAAGAAAAATCTTGCTTTGGCTAAAAAACGCAAAAAAGACCAGGGCGGTGGCGGAAATAATCCAAAAGAAAATCAAAAAGATAAAAATAAAGAAGAAAACCAACAAAACGGAAAACCCGACGAGAAAAAAGATAAAGGTGAAAATCCGCAAGAAGGCAAATCAGAAGAAAAGAAAATAGCGCCATCGAAGGGTTCTATTTCGCAAGAGGATGCGGAAAAACTTTTGGAAGCGCTCAAAAATCAAGAACAAAATACGCAAAAAAAGGTACAACAAAAAAATAAACCCAACGACGACAAAAAATTAGAAAAAGATTGGTAATGCCGTATATGTATTAGTAATATGTCAATAAAAATGACCTAAACTATTACTATTGAGGTATTATTCCTAATTTGATTTAAATTAAATCTACAACATAAATGGTATAATTTTTTTGAATTTAGTATAAAGATCTTTTCAAAATTTTAAATAATTGAAGTTTTATTGAAAAAATTTATAGATTTGCTTAAATTTAAAAAAAAGTTGCAAAAAAGGGTTCGTATTGCAGTCAATACTCGTTTACTAATTAAAGATCAATTAGAAGGAATCGGTTGGTTTATGTATCAAAATCTGAAACGATTGGTTGAAAACAATCCTGAATTTGAATTTTACTTTCTTTTTGACAGGCCTTATGACCCCGATTTTATTTTTGGAGAAAATGTATCTCCAATTGTTTTAAATCCACCGGCAAGACATCCAATTCTTTGGTTTTTGTGGTTTGAATTTGCCATACCAAGGTTTATCAAAAAACATCAAATTGATTTATTTTTATCGCTTGATGCCTATACTTCATTGAGCGCGCAATGTGCTAAAATTACAGCCATTCATGACATTGCTTTTATGCATTATGAAAATCAAGTCCCTAAAGTCGTGCAATGGTTTATGCGACACTTTACGCCAAAATATTACAACAGCAGTGATGTAATCATTACTGTTTCGGAAGCGTCTAAACAGGATTTAATTTCCACTTTTGGGGCTCACAAAAAAATTGAAGTCCTTTACAACGCCTCCAGTGATATTTATAAACCGATAAAAGAAGCTGAAAAAACGGCTCATAAAAACCAATTTACCGAAGGTTGTCCTTATTTTTTATATGTAGGCTCTATTCACCCTCGAAAAAATGTTTTAAATCTTTTAAAAAGCTTTGAAGCGTATAAAGAGAAATATCAAACCAATCATTATTTGGTTTTGGTTGGGCGCTGGGCTTGGCAAAGCAAAGAAGCATTTAATTTTTTACAAAATATGAAATATAAAAATTTTGTAAAATGTGTGGCGCATCAAACTCCCGAAACATTACGATATTGGTATGGAGCAGCGGAAGCATTGGTTTTTATATCTATTTATGAAGGATTTGGCATTCCGATTGTAGAAGCGATGGCCTGTGAAGCGCCAATTATTGCCAGCCGCTCTTCGTCGTTACCCGAGGTTGGAGGTGAAGCCGCAATTTATATTGATCCCGAATCTATTGAAGAAATTGTAACCGCACTACATCAAATACAAAATCAAGAGGTCCAAAATAAATTAATTGCCAATGGAAAACTTCAAATACATAAATTTGATTGGAACCAAAGTGCAAAAAAATTAGAAGCTATTGTAAAACAAGAATTGAAATTATAACCCAAATATCATGCAAAACATTAAAAATATTGAAATTCCTAAAGTAACAAAAGAAGCCATTGAGGCAGATTTTACACAATTTGAAAAAGAACTGAAAGCCGTTGCTTCTGAAAAAGAATTAATTGAATTGTATCAAAAAGTGCTTGATTATAATGATGTATTTTTATCTCACTATAGTATTACCTATTTTAAGTATAATGGTGATTTGAAAAATGAAGCCTACGATAAAATCTACACCGTTTATTTAGATTGTTATCCAACTTTAAAATCAGGATTATTAAAAATACAATCGATTGTTAAAAAAAGTCCATTTTTAGACGCTTTAGCTAGTTTGATTGGTAATAACGGTCTTGAAGAACTCAAGAGATCTAGAGAAATGTCCAAAGAGGCTCAAGAAATTTTTGAACAAATTTCAAAGATTGAAAAAGATTATGATTCAAAAATTGGAACTGCTGAAGTAATATGGGAAGGAAAAACCGTTTCTTTAAGTGCCATTTACAGCTATTTTAATGATGCGAATCGAGAAACCAGAAAAAAAGCATTTGATACCATAGCTTTTTATTTTTTGAAGGAAGAAACGTATTTAACAGCTATTTTAATTCAGTTAATTAAACTTCGAAATGCCTTTGCGCGCAAACTTGGCTATAATAATTATCTTGAATATTCATTTGATCATTATTGTCGCATCGGATACGGATCCAAAGAAATTGATGGATTTCGAAATCAAGTTTCAAAAGATTTTTTAGGAATTTATTTAAAAATTAAAGAATTCCGAAAGAAAAATTTAAAACTTGACCATTTGTCTTATTACGATAATATTAATTTTATAGATGGCGAAGCAGAATTAAAACATAAGGATATTCAAAAAAACATTGATGAATTTATTGAAATGTCTGGTCATTTTTCAAAAATATGGCAAGATACACTAAATAAAATGAGTAAATACGGGGCAATAGATTATGAAATTAGAGATAATAAAAAATATGGAGGTTATTGTACTTATGCAATAAGTTATAATTTGCCTATAATTTATTCGGGTTTAACCGTCAATACTCTCAACGATATTAGAGTCTTATCTCATGAAATTGGGCATGCGCTGCAAATGTCAATTACAAATAGCCTTACAAAATATCACGAGGCTTGCTTAGACACGGTCGAAATCTTTTCACATTCGATGGAGATGGCTATTTATCCATATTTAAATTTATTTTTTGAAGGAGA
Organism: Chitinophagaceae bacterium; assembly: GCA_017495115.1. Classification (GTDB taxonomy): domain Bacteria; phylum Bacteroidota; class Bacteroidia; order Chitinophagales; family JADJOU01; genus CHPMRC01. The sequence goes on from JAFEIJ010000030.1 coordinate 35,011, forward strand.
AGGTGTTAAAAAATATCAGTTAAAAAATTTTATTGGTCATCTAAATATGCTGTTTGATTGTAGTATTGATGATGAATTACAAGAAATATTGTATCTTAATGAAGATAAGCTTTCAAGTGAGTTTATTTGCAATACCTATAAAAAATTAGAAGATAAATTTCAATTTATAAATAATCATGAACCCGATTTATTCTACACAAAAGGGAAAAGCTGGTTGAATAATGGGCATTTATTTAAATATCCTTTTTATATGATTGATTATGCATTGGCGGTGATCGTAGCGATTCAATTATACCAACAAAGTCTTTCGGATCCGCAAACTTATGTTCAAAATTTCGAAACACTAGCTAAGAATATTGGTAATCTTTCACAAAAGAATATTTCGGAGTACAGTAGTTGTTTTTCGGCATTTGAATTTGATAAATTCAAAGAACTCGCTCAATTTATAGACAGCAGATTAGAAGAAATGAAGATGTAGTTATAACATCAATCATTTTGAAGAAAAAATTATACATATCTAAAGAAGAGCAAGATCTAATTCATAGCCGAAACGAAAACATGAAACATGACAAATGAAAAATTGACGGAATGAAAGGTTTTTAAAAATGAATTGAAAGATTAAATACAAAATTTTATAAATAAAAAATGCCTTGATGTTCATCAAGGCATTTTTTATTGAAGTAGGGATGACAGGATTCGAACCTGCGACCCTCTGGTCCCAAACCAGATGCGCTACCGGGCTGCGCTACATCCCTATTTATTTTTAGTTTCTCTTCCAAACTTCGATGCGCTACTCCCGCACGTGCGGGACGCTACATCCCTATTTATTTTGAATTGGTTGATTCCAATTGGAGCGGTGAGAGCGAGATTCGAACTCGCGGTACAGTTTCCCGTACGTCAGTTTAGCAAACTGGTGGTTTAAGCCGCTCACCCATCTCACCTTTAATCTTTAAGAACGAATACTGTTTTTAAAAATTAGAGTGCAAATATAGTATTTATTTTTTAATGCCCTTGAAAAATTATTATTTAAAACGTTCTATAAATAAGACAAATTGATTCTTTTCTTTAATTCTTCAATTTTATCGTTATACGCCTTATTTACTTGGAGTTGATCCTCAACTTGTTTTAATGAATGTAAAACCGTACTGTGGTCTTTTCCTCCAAAATGCTTACCAATTTCTTTTAATGAATTTTTAGTGAATTTACGCGCTAAATACATCGAAACTTGTCGAGCTTCTACTACGTCTCTTTTACGATTATTGTCGCATAAGCTGGTGATTTCAACATTATAAAATTCACTAACCATTTGCTGAATAAAGTCAACGGATACTTCACGTGAAACGGATTTGATATAATTCTTAACGATTTTTTTAGCTAAATCGATGTCAATTTCTCTTTTTACTAAAGCTTCTTGCGCCAATAATGCAATCATAGCGCCTTCTAAGTCTCTAAGATTGGTATTAATATTATAGGCTACGTATTCTACAACTTCCTTAGGTAAAATAACGCCATCAGCATACATTTTTTTCTCTAAAATAGCATAACGGGTATCAAAATCAGGCAAGGTAAGCTCTGTGATTAAGCCCCATTTCAAACGTGACAATAAACGCTCTTCGATACCATCCAAATCCTTTGGTGCACGGTCTGAAGTGATGATAATTTGTTTGCCGTTGGTATGTAAATGATTAAAGATATGAAAAAATACGTTTTGCGTTTGTTCTTTTCCTCCTAACCAATAAATATCGTCCACTAATAATACATCTATTAGCTGGTAAAAATGAATGAATTCGTTTGTAGAGTTATTACGAATCGATTCTACGTATTGATTTAAGAATTTATCCGCAGAAACATATAAAACCGTTTTATTTGGATTGACTTGTTTGATAAAATTACCAATAGCATGAATTAAATGGGTTTTTCCCATTCCAGTTCTTCCGTATAAAACCAAAGGATTAAATGCGGTTCCACCTGGTTTTTGTGCAATTGCATAACCTGCAGCACGCGCTAAGCGGTTACAATCGCCTTCAACAAAACTATCAAAAGTATAAATAGGATTTAACTGCGAATCGATACTCACTTTTTTAATACCCGGAATTACAAAAGGATTCTTAATAGGTCCTCCAATCGTTTGGGGCATAAACGACTCAGTAGCATCTACGTTATGTGATTTAAAATTTGGGTAATTTATAGTAGACGGATTGTTTGGATTATTTTCTACTATAATACTATACTCTAGTTTTGCTTTGGCACCAATTTCTCGCTGTATTGATTTCTTAAGAATGCCTACATAATTTTCTTCGAGCCACTCGTAAAAAAACTGAGAAGGCACTTGAATTGTAAGCACTTCATCTTTTAACGAAACGGGTTTGATAGGCAAAAACCATGTTTCAAAAACAGATTTTGATACATTATTCTTAATGATTTCCAAGCAATTTGACCAAATCTTTTCTACATTTTCTTTCATAAACTATACGACAATAAACTTTGATATTTCCGACTGCGAATATGCACATTTTAATGTTAATAACTTTATTTTTTTATTTCAAGTTACTGACATTTTATCAACATCGATTCATTTTTATCCACTTTTTTTGAATCTTTTTTAAGATATACATCTAATCTTCCTAAGTTTATACCTCCCCAACCTACTTGATTAACTATGACAAATTTTCCGAATTTATTTTTAATTTCTTTTGGAGAATTTAAAAACGTGTGCGTATGGCCTCCAATTATAACATCCACATTATCAATTGATTCCGCAAGCATCAAGTCCGAAACCCTTTGTTTATTGGGGTAAGAATAACCTAGATGTGATAACCCTATGATTATCTGACATTTCTTCTCATGTTTCAAAAAGTGAGCATATTGATTTCCAATATGTATGGGGTCTAAATATTGCGTTTCTCCAAAAAGCGCTTTGGGCACCAAACCGTCCAACTCAATCCCCAATCCAAAAACACCAATTCGAATTTGTCCTTTTTGAAATATCTTGTATTTTTGGATTTTTTTATCCAACGGTGTATTTTCAAAATTATAATTACTTACAATAAATGGAAAATTAGCGTGGTTGAGCTGTTTGTCAAAATTATCAATACCTCCATCAAAATCATGATTTCCCATCGTAGCCGCATCGTATCCAAGCATGCTCATTGCTTTTATTTCCAACTCGCCATTATATAAATTAAAATAGGGTGTGCCTTGAAAAATATCTCCAGCATCCAAAAGCAAAACATGTTTTTCAGCTTTTCGTATTTCATCAATAATTGCTTTGCGGGCGATGACGCCTCCAAGCCCAGCAAAATCGCCAGAATCAAAAGGGTCTATTCTACTATGCGTATCGTTGGTATGCAAAATAGTGATTTTTTCAAAAGCATCTAAAGACTCGGCTTTAAGGATGGACTGCCCCATCAAGCCACTTAAAACAACGGTTTTAGTTGTATTTTTTAAAAAAGCTCTACGATCTAGCATAAAATTGTATTAAAAATGATACACAAAGATACTAAAAATAAAAAGGGGAAATGTGAATTAAAAAAAGAAGAATCTTATCAAAAATAAATAAACAATGTATGTTTTTATAATTAACCTATTATGAATTTGAGTTATATATTATCTATTATAATTTTAATACAAAATTGGCACGAAAAGGAAACCAGTGTCTTGTTCATTTGAAATAAATAAGATACAAAACATATCACTTTTATCTTTATAATTTAATCGAAAATCTTCAATTTTATCTTCGGTTATGAACTTTTTATGATACAATTCTTCAAGATGGGTAATAAAAATATTCCACTGGTAATTGGTTTGAGATTGATCGATAATTAGTTTGCCAAAAACGGGTGTTGAAGATTTTTGAAAAATAAAAATTGGATAGTTTGAAACCCTTTGTTCGATTAAAAGAGTACGGACATTTAATAAGGTTTCATTCCATTTCTCTACTTCTTGCTCGATACTTTCTATCGTTATGGTATTGATCATATATAAAAATTAAAATGCTTTTAAACTCAAATCTAAAGACTTATACGAATACGTTAAACTGCCAATAGAAACAAAATCAACGCCCGTTTCGGCATAATCCACTATGGTTTCTTCATTAATGCCTCCACTGGCTTCTAATGGCAATCTGCGATTGACCCACAATACTGCTTCGCGGCAGGCGTCTACCGTAAAATTGTCCAGCATAATGCGATCTACCAAGCCCGTTTCCAAAACAGTTTGAACTTCATTTAAGTTTCTTGTTTCCACTTCGATAGGAACATGCATTTGGTGCTCTTTTTTATAAGCATCTGCGCGTTGAATTGCATTTACGATACCTCCACAATAATCTATATGATTATCCTTTAGCATAATCATATCGTATAAACCGAAGCGGTGATTGACGCCACCGCCAATTTTAACTGCTAATTTTTCAAAATATCTAAAATTGGGAGTGGTTTTTCGTGTGTCCAAAACCTTACATTGGGTATGTGCAATTTTATTGACAAAATGATTGGTTTTAGTCGCAATTCCACTCATGCGTTGCATCGTATTGAGTACCAACCGTTCGGCTAATAAAATAGATCGGGTTTTGCCTTCTACAATAAATGCAATATCGCCATATTTTACTTTTGTGCCATCTTTTATAAGAATTTCGATCTTTAAACTCGGATCTACGATATTAAAAATTTGAGTGGCTATTTCTACACCTGCAAGAATTCCAGAATCTTTAACAATTAAGCGTGCCTTTTTTTCATCCTCAATAGGAATACAACTGTTGGCACTATGATCACCAATAGGAATGATAAAATTGGGATCTTGCGTGTCTTCAAGAAGTGCTTTTTCTATAAAATCTCTAATATTCATATAACTATTTAACACACAAATTAATAATGTTCAAAACTAATATAAATTCTGTAAAATTGAATATTGAAGTATTTAAAACATAATTTTATTTTTAATTTAAATGCCATAATTTGTCGTTTTAATATATTCAAATTTGAATTAATTGTAAAATATTCAATATATAATTAGATTTTGTAAAATAAATAAAAAAGGATCAATTGCGACATTTTACGGCGTCATCAACTTGTATTTTTGCATCATAAAATCAATCAGATGAAAGAATTAAATGAAATAGGGATTAAAGAAGAATTAAAAGATGTTGTAAAAAAAGGATTTGAAGAAATGCTTCAAGATGTCATGAAAGGCAAAAAATCTATACAAGATTTTAAAAAATCATTAGATTATAAATATTCTCAAAAAAAGATGGAACTATACGGTACGTTATTCTAAATTATAACGATGGACAACCAATTCTTCTAGTATTGCGTCCAAAGCATCCAAAGTAGTTAATACTAATTTCTGGCGAACCTATGGAACCTTGGCTGTTTGCTACGCCACCTGTGTGGAGGTCATAGCTGAACACAAAGCTAAATTGAGCTAAGTCAATACGAGCTGCCGCTGCGATGGCATCATTACTTTTATACCAAAGCCCTAAATATCCTATTATAGGAGATGCGGTTTCGGTTTCAGGAGCTAATGTAGTACCGATATAAGTACCCGCATTCCAATTCATAACTTGTTGAAATTGAAAAAATGCAGAAGGAAGAATTACTAAATTGCCTAAATATTTTTGGGCTCCTGCATGAACATTAAGCCTTGTAGGTAATTTAAAATTTTGATTTGTTAGCGAAATATTAGGTTGAGTTAAATGAAATACTGAAACTCCACCGTAAATATTTAAAGTTGGATCTGGATTTGTTGTTACCATTGCTCCAAAATTCATATCTGGATACAAAATAGATTCGTTTAAAAAGTTTTCGCCAGAAGGTAAAACGGGTTTTCCATAATTGTCTATACTATTTGCAAAAATATATTTCCCATCACCAAGCGTTCTTTGAGCTAAGCCACCTTGTAAACCGAATGAAAGGAAACTATTAGCATCTTTACCAAATCTAAGGTGATAAGCAAGACTTAATAATAACGAATGGTTTGAAAATGTGTTTGTTGGTGTTTTGTCGTAATTTGCCAAAATACCAAAACCCCATAAATTATTTAATTCATTTGAATTTCTGCCTAAATTAAAATCTGCACCAATGGAAGCCGATTGATACGCTTTAAAATCTTTGGAACCCATCCATTGATTTCGATAAATCGTTGAAACTCTATAATTACAATAACTGTTTCCTGTAAATGCAGGATTTAATGCTAATGGCATCGAGTTGAACTGGGAATATTGCAAATCTTGACCATTCATCAAAACAACAGATGAAAACCAAACGATCAGCGTAAATAAAAATTTATTTTTCATAATGAAAATTATAATGGCTTTATCTAATTAAAGTTATTTCTCCTTGAAAATTTAATACTTGTTTATTGCTGCATTCTGCAGAAATGGTATAATAATACACGCCATGAATTAAATCGTCGCCTGTATTAAACTCTTTACCGTTCCATCCAATGTCTTTACGATTTGGCGGAAAATTATTATTTGAATAAACTAAATTTCCCCAACGATTATATACTTTAAAATCTAAAACATTGGTTAATGGACTTCCCATTGGATAAAAAACATCGTTTGCTTCATCACCATTCGGGGTAAAAGCAGTAGGTATTGTAATATTATCTTTTGTACATGAAGAATCAATCAAAATGAATACAGAATCTGAAACCGAACAACTGTAGGTGCCCGTACTATAGAATAACGTAGCTTTCAAATACTGAGAAGATACAGGAGATGCCGAAGTAGAATCGCATGTTGAGCACAAAAATACATTTTTATTAGACCAACGAATACTGTCCCAAACACCATTTGCTTTGGCGGTTACAATCGTTTTGCTTCCTAAAACCATCTCCGTAGGATTTGCATTAACTTCTAATTCCAAAGGCTTTACCACATTAATCTTGATATCTCTAAACGAAGCGGGGCAATTAGGTGTTTTCCCAAAAACACGATAGGTAATTGTATTTTTAGGTTCATATAGTATAATACTATCGCCACTGATTCTATTTCCCCAAACAAAATTATCAAATGAAATTTGATTACTTCCACGGATGGTATATTGAATAGATTGACCAAGACAAATTGAAGTGTCTATACTAGGCGTGATATCTAATTCAGCAATAGTATCAACATTATGAAGGACTTCGTTACTCGTATCAACACAAGCCGAAATGGTGTCGGTCAAAATCAGAAATACTTTCTTTACACCTTCTTTAGTCCATTGTTTTTGAAAATCAACTGGTAATGTACTTGAAAAATCTTGTAAACTGCCATCCGAATCTACTGTTATCCATTTCCAACGGTATTGTGCAAGTATTTTATTTGCGGTTTGGTTATTATAAAGCGTTACACTATCTCGACAAGCAAATCCATCTAAAGCAATTTTGGCTTGAGGCGGAATTGAAATCAACAATGTTTTTGTTATGGAATCTTTACATCCGTTTGCATCCTCTACAATCATTCTTGTATTATAACTTCCTGGTAGAGTATATTTTTTAACATAACTTGAATTAAAAGGATCTTGAACCACTCCATCTCCAAAACGCATGATAAAACGGGCTATTGTACCCCCGGAACCTTGAGTAGCCGTTGGCACAAAATTAATATCAATATTTGGGCAAGTAAATGTCTTATCTGTTGTAAATTGTGCCTTTGGAGGCGAAATAATACGAATGGCATTAGGGAAAATGACATCTTGGAAAGAGACATCAGAATAAACTATTCGAAGAGATGGAATAATTGAATTACTCGAATCTTTATAGGTATAGCTCACCGAAGCATTTGAACTATTTAAAGTAACGCCATCACCATAATTCCATTGTCTAGTAGCAACGGTTTTTCCAAGAGGAACTGCATTCGTATCCGTAAAAACAACCATATCTCCAAGACATATTCGTTCGTTAGAAATTGTAAAACCTTGACTGTATCCTAATAGGGAAAAGCCTAAGAAAAAAAATAAAACATACATTTTCATATACAAGAAATCTTTAGAACGTTTTTAAATTAGGGCAATCGGCTCTACTTTTATAATTTTTTTCAAATAATCCAATATAGCCAACACTTAATTCGGCAGCACCTGCTGCAGCCGAAGCTCTGTTTAAGTCATTCAAATTATAATCATAACTAAGTCCCACCCAAAAGCCTTTGTAATCTAATCGTGCCATGGCAATAATAGCATCAAAAGAAGAATTTCCAAACCTAAAATATGGGCCTATCGAAAAACTTGATTTATCGGTTTCAAAATTTCCAAAATTTAACTGCGCTAAGCCGCCAAGGTTAATTTGTTGTTGATTTCCTTGTCGAGAGAATAAAAAAGAAGGAATTATACTTAATTTTGAATTCGCTAGGAATTTTGAAGAAATATAAGAATTTAGTCGATTGTCTAAAGTTACATCTGTATTAAAAAAAGAATTTTTCATTGGTACTAAATGATCCGCTGAAACACCGAAAAACAAACTAAACTGATCGCTTGGCATGATGTAATAATTTAGTCCTAATCCAACATCAAAATTTGAAATACTTCGTCTTTGAATTTCATCAATATTTCCTGATCCTGGAGGCGGTAAAAAATTTCGGCCTAAGCTTTCATGATGTAAGCCAAGATAGGTGCCAATAGATAAATATTGTTCTATTTCGTATCCGAGTTTTTTATGAAAAGCCAAATTCAGCCTACCTAAATTTTTTGCATATAAATTTTGCGTTTCATCGCGATACATATTGACCCCAAGACCAAAATAATCGCCACCTAATTTTTCTTTTAATAAACCAAGATCATAGCTAGCTCCAAAAGTTCTTGTAGTTGCGCCTGCTTGAATCGTTTGATTTCTAAAATTAACACTTCCTCGATAACTACCATCAAAAAAACCAGTCAATGAAGGATTTAAATAGGGCTGAGAAGCAAAATATTGACTGAAGATAAAATCTTGAGCTGAACAAAAATTGTTAACTCCAAAAACAACAAGTAATAATATATATTTTTTAAATAAACTCATTTCTAAATAGAATTAACGCATTAATAAAATCTGACCACTTTTGCTGATTTGCTTAAACTTATTATCAACCGTAGTATATGACATCACATAGTTTAAAACACTATTATTTACAACCTCTCCAGTTTTATTTTTCCCATCCCAAGAAAATGAAGGGGTATTGGCTACAAAAAGTAAATTTCCCCAACGATCAAAGATTTTAAATTCAAACTGTTCAATAATGTTGGTATTATTTAGATATAAACTAAAATTATCATAAGAGCCATCTTGATTTGGAGAAAAGTAATCTGGCACTTGTATATCATCCACTTTTTCTACGATATCAATATTAAATCTTGCATTAACGACACATCCCGGACCATACTTTGCTGTCATAAAATAAGTTACATCTTCTTTAGGGAAAACACGTACTCCAAAATTAGTAGCAATTGATGATTCTTTTGGCGTCCAAATAATATCATATAATCCAAACATATCTTCAATTACAATATCTTGAACTTGACCCGAAACCATTGTGTTTTTTCCTATTAATTTTACAACACGATCGGGGAATTCATAAATTGTTTTTCTTACCGTGTCTACGCAGCCTCCTCGGTCTCTTAATACCACCGCATAATCCCCTGCAATTAATCCAGAAACTTGTTGTTGCGTGCTTCCATTATGAAGCCATCTGTAAGTTATTGAAGCCGAATCACCTTGAACTACATCGGCTTTTAATGTTCCAAAACCTTCATTAAAACAAATAGAATCCGTACCTGTAATTTTACCTTTAGGTAATGCAGGTTCTTTTACTTCTATATCTCGAATCCAAAAAGTATCACATTTGAGTGTATCCAAAAAATAACACGTATATTTTCCTGCAATAATAGTATCCAAAGGCATTCTATTGTTAGTAACATCTATCCATTTAAACGTATAAGGAGGATAACCGCCTTCCATTTCAATATTGATGGATCCAATTTTTCTTCCACAGGCAGCATTTAATATCGTTAATTTTTTTAACGACATTTTACCTACTTTAGCCTTTAGCTCTAAATTCTTTGATATGATACAACCCGATCCATCTGTAACCGTTACCGCATAATTTCCAACTGGCAAATTACTGGCTGTAGCATTATTTAGTGAACTATTATGACTCCATTTAAAGCTGATTGGTGATGTGAAATTTTTAACATCCGCAAAAATTTTTCCATCTGAAGAATTTGAACAACGAGCACTATCTGCTTTTAATTCTACTTCCATTGCGTTTGTACTTGCAGTCAAAACGATGTTAATAAATGAATCCGTACAAGCGGTGGCGCTATCACGAATAATAATTTTGTAAGTACCTGCATCTAAGTTGTTCACGTTAATACCCGATCCAAAAACACCAGCTAAAAAACTATTTCCTTTATAAAGACTAAATGTTGCCCCTATACTACTATTTGTGATATTTGCATTAATAGAACCATTGGCACCACAAGTGGGATCCAATTTACTAATTGTTTTGGTAAACGAACACTGAGCTGTTAAAACGCTACTTGAAACTATAAGAATCAAGAAAATATGTATTATTTTTGCCATACGATTTATATCTTTAGCCTTTATTTGCAACGTCCAAAATTATAAAATATTTTCTAAATCATTTAAAAAAACATAAAAAAATATGTGAATAAATAAATTTCAAATGAAATACAATTGTTTATTTTTGTAAAATTTATAAATATTGTTCTTTTAAAGTTATAAAAAAACAATATTTAGAAAATGATGTTTTTATGAAATATGGAATTTGTTTTTTATCTTGTACTACTATTTATAGCGACATGTCGGAGTATTGCACTCCTGCGGGGCAGCTACTTTTTGGTGAGACATATGAAGTCATTAATTCTAATAAGAAATTTATAGAAATCCAATGTATTAATAATTCCATCAGTGGTTATATTTTAAAATCTCAATCTAGAATTTTAAGTCCTAAAGAGTTTAAAGTTTTACAAAATGCCCCAAAATATTATACAACCGATTCGGTTTCTACAATAATTCTTAATCATGCAATTACGTTATTGTCAATTGGGAGCACGCTTTATAATTTTGATGGATTGGTTTGCCAGTTTATGGATCAAAAAATCAATTTTAACGGGAATGCGATTTCTTCAACCCAAGTTTTACAACAACATCAAATTGAAACCTTATTGAAAAAACTAGTCAACACGCCCTATATGACTGGTGGTCAATCTATATTTGGAATGGACCCTTTGGGATTAATTCGTTTTTACTTAAAGTATTTAGGTATTAATTCCCCTAAAAATATTGATGAAATGCTAGATATCGGTCAACATATTTCTTTGATTAAAAATGCTAAATTTGGAGATTTGGTTTTTTGGGGACAAAAAAATGTCGAGCAAGTTAGTATTTTACTCAACAACAATTGTTTAATACATTGTAATGGAATGATAAAAATCTCAAAATATGATTATTTAGGAATCATCAATTCTGACGATAACAGTTATGAATTTTCTAAAATTATCAAAATTGTTAGACTTTAAATGGGTTTATTTTATGTTTTTTTTTCTAAAATAGTATTGTTTATTTTAACGATTCGTCATTATTTATATGATAAAAATATATTCAAATCTCATAAAAGTCCTATAAAAACAATTTGTATTGGAAACTTGAATTTGGGCGGGAGTGGTAAAACGCCTTTAATCATCTATCTAGCAAAAAACTTGAGCAAAGATTACAAAATTGCTGTTCTAAGCAGAGGTTACAAAAGAAAAAGTTCAGGATTTCAAATTGTAAATAAGCAAACCGATTGGAATTTAGTTGGCGATGAACCTAAACTGATTAAAGAGACATTACCAAATATTACCGTAGCCGTTTGTGAAAATAGATTTGAAGGATGTTTAAGTCTTCAAAAAATGGATGCCTCGATAGATTTAATTTTATTAGATGATGCCATGCAACACCGAAGTTTAAATCCAGACTTAACAATACTATTAACTCGATTTAACAATCCTTTTTTTAAAGACGACTTGTTTCCTTTAGGAACATTAAGGGATATAAAGAATAGAGCTATAACATCTGATTTGAATATGATTACAAAATGCCCTCCAAATATTCATCAAGATACTAAAGAGTTCTATTTAAATGCCATTGATAAATACAATTCAAGTCCGACATTTTTCTCAAGTTATACATATACTCAGATTCATAATATCTTTTCAAACAACATAGAGCCCTTGCCTAATTCAATTATATTATTAACGGGATTGGCAAATACCTCTGAGCTAATTCATGATTTATCAGAAAAAACAAGAATCGTCAAACATTTTGAGTTTGCAGATCACTACAACTATTCTAATGAAGACCTTAATAAAATAATCAATGAAGCTATAAATCTAAATATTTCATTTATATTAACCACGACCAAAGATGCTATCAAGTTGAGAAACTTTCAAGCACTTTTTGAAACTCATAAAATTGCTATTGGCGCCATTCACATTGACGTTGTGATTGATGGTCAAATAATAAATGAAATTAAAAATAAACTAGACCTAAATCAATGATTCCCAATCTTGATACAATTTATCAAGCTGTAATTTTAGATCTTGGTATTCCGCGTAAATTTTGTTATGCGTATCCGGATTATTTAAAAATGCGTCCGTAGCCATAAATTGTTCTTTTTCTAAAATTAGATTTTCAAGCTTTTCAATTTTTTGCTCTAATTTTTTATTATTTTCAGGACTTGACTTAACCGGTTCATTTTTTTTCACAACGGATTTTGAGTTATCTGCGCTATTATTTGATGATTTTTCCGATTCAAATTGTCTAAATGAATCCACTTTCTTTTTCTCTAAAAACTCATCAATCGTACCTAAGTATTCTCTAATCCCCTCTGTTGTAAACTCATACGTTTTAGTTGTTAAACCTTGCAAAAAGTCTCGATCGTGACTGACTACAATAAAAGTGCCTTCAAAAGATTGAATCGCTTTTTTTAATACATTTTTACTTCTAATATCCAAGTGATTGGTGGGCTCATCAAGAATTAAAAAATTATAAGGTTGTAGCATTAATTTTGCAAGCGAAAGCCTTCCTCGCTCGCCACCACTTAAAACACGAACTTTTTTATCGACATCTTCACCACCAAACAAAAACGCTCCGAGTAAATTACGGACTTGAGTTCGCATGTCTCCAGTGGCTTCTTCATCTATGGTTTCAAAAACCGTTTTATTGTTATTTAAATCTACCGCTTGATGTTGTGCAAAATATCCTTTTAATACATTATGACCCCATTCCACATTTCCTTCATAAGAATCAATATCATTTGCGAGTATCTTAGCTAAAGTAGATTTACCCATACCATTTTTACCTACAAATGCAATTTTATCACCTCGCTCTAATTCAAAACTAAAGCCCTTTATGATATTTTTATCTCCGTAATTCTTTATTACTTTATCCGCTTTCAAAATTAATTTACCCGAATTCGGTGCTTTTTGGAATTTAATATTCATTGTAGCATTCTCTTCAGAATCTACTTCAATGAGTTCCATTTTATCAAGCTTTTTTATTAACGACTGTGCAAAACTTGCTTTACTTGCTTTAGCTCTAAATCGGTCTATATTTCGTTCGATTTGTTTTATTTGATCCTGCTGATTTTTAAATGCATTATTGAGCTGCTCTCGTCGCTCTTTTCTTAACTCGAGGTATTTACTATAATTTGCATTATAATCTTCGATATTTCCTAGCGTTACTTCAATGGTTCGATTTGTTACGGCATCGAGAAAAGCAATGTCGTGCGATACTAAAACAACGGCACCTTTATATTCTTTTAAAAAGTTTTCAAGCCAAAAAATACTTTCAATATCAAGGTGATTCGTCGGCTCATCCAGCAAAATTAAATCGGGGGCTTGTAATAGAATTTTTGCTAGTTCAACCCGCATTTGCCATCCTCCACTCAATTCTTGCATTGATTTTTTAAAATCTTCTCTTTCAAATCCTAATCCTTTTAAAACTCTCTCAATATCGGCGTCAATATTAGAAACATTGGTAAGGTTTAGTCTATTTTGAATATCTCCCAAATCTTCAATGAGTTGCATATATGCATCGGATTCATAATCGTCTCGGGTTTCAAGTTGATTTGTTATATCAAATACTTTTTGCTCCAAAGCCAAGATTTCAGCAAACGCCGTTTTAGTTTCTTCTAAAACATTTTTATTAGAACGACTTTCAAGATCTTGACTCAATAAAGCAATTGTAGCATAATTAGGCTTGCTGATTGTCCCAGAATCTGCCTTATAAACACCTGACAATAATTTTAAAAGTGTTGACTTTCCAGCGCCATTTCGGCCCGTTAATCCTATGCGATCTTCTCGATTTATTAAAAATGAAATATTATTTAGAAGATTTCGGCCTCCAAAATTTAATGAAATATTGTTTAGTGCTACCATTGTAAAATTAGAAAAGGGGCAAAAATAGAATAAAAATAAAAAAGGTGTTGAAATTTCAACACCTTTTTTATTTTAGAAATTAATTACTTTAAATTCGGTTCTTCGATTCATCTGATGTTCGTATTCCGAACAATCATTTTTGGTTACACATCTACAATTATTTACTGGCATTGTTTCACCATAACCTCTGAAAGATAATCGATTTCGCTCAACACCACGAGAAGCGATATACTCCATAGAAGACTGCGCTCTTTTTTGAGATAATACTAAATTGGCTTGATCAGAGCCTCTGCAATCCGTATGCGAACCCATTTCGATAACTAAAGTAGGATTTTCGTACATAATTCGAACAATTTTTTCTAACTCATTCGCAGCGTCGGGTCTGATATTCCACTTATTTACATCAAAATAAATATTGTCAATTTTGAAGACTTTATTTTTCTCAATTTTTTCAAGACAAACGTCCACATTTACATTTTGATTAATATTTTCAGGACGGGTTCTCACACTTTCTGTTTTAGCTAAATATCGAGTTCCATCTTGATTTACTTTGAAAATTCGAACTTGATACTCGTCGTTCAAAGCAATACCGCCTACTTTTAAGGTTCCATTTGCTTTTGTAAAGGCTCCTACTTCGTCGCCAGAAGACATTTGCTTTAACGTTACATTGGCATCAGGAAGCATTTGTCCAGTTTGACAATCTTTTACACTTAATACAAATTTTGTTGTTGGAGATAAATCCTCTTCCAATTGAACAACAACTATTTTTGTTTCATTGAAATTCTTTAATACCGCAGTATTTTTTTTGTATCCTTCTTTTGACACATTCAAACTACATAATTTGGTAGAAACCAATGAAGTTTTGTACTCGCCATCCTTATTTGTTGTAATATCTGGGTTATTAATACAATCTGCAGCAATTTTTGCAGATTCAATAGGATTTTTTGTTTTAGCGTCAATAACTTTTACCGTTAGCATAACATCAACGCTTTTCCAATGATAGATGTCATCATTTCCGATGCCTCCGTTTCTATTTGAAGAAAAGAATCCTTCTTTATTATCTTTATCAATAATAAAACCAAAGTCGTCATCTTTTGTATTGATAGGGTTTCCTAAATTTTCTGGAGTTTCATATTCTTCATTGGCAAATTTTGCTTTAAATATATCTAAGCCTCCTAAACCAGGCAATCCATCTGAAGCAAAACATAATGTTCCATCCGCTGCGATATAAGGGAATTTTTCTTCTCCTGGCGTATTGATTTTTGGACCTAAATTTTCTGGAGTTCCCCATCCCATTCCTACTCTTCTCACTTTCCATAAATCAGTACCTCCAAAACCACCTGGCATGTTACTAGCAAAAATTAACTCATCGTCATTTGGAGATAAAGCAGGGTGTGCATATGAATAATCATCTGCATTTGGTGCACTATTTAATTTAATTTCAGTAACATCGGTCCATTCATCAAGTGAACCCGAATACGTTACTCTAAAGATCTTTAAGTTTACTGTTTTTTTGTCAGATGCTACTACCGTTTTGTTCTTATTATTTTCATAATTTGTTCTTGTTAAATACATAACGCCATAGTCCTTTGTAAATGTCATAGGACCTTGCATATAAGATTGATCCATTTTCTTGAAGAAAGGTTTTCCTTGTTGAAAATTGTAAGACTTATTTCCTTCTGCTACAAATACATCGGTAAACATATCATAATTGGTTTCAACAAGCTTAAAACCACTTCCTTGACGATTTTTTGATGTCGTAATGTATAAAATACTTCTATTTCTATAAAATATTGGTGAAAAATCCGCTTGACGTGAATTTAATTCGCCTACATTTCTGATTTTAATAGATTTATTCGGTGTTGCAATGGATTGAAAGTACTCTTCATTAATATTTGTCAACTTAGCATCTGCTTGACTTTCAGTAAAAAAATTATTGTAAACTTCCGAAGCTTCTTTAAAGGTGCCTTTAGAGGACAACATTTGAGCATATCTTAATTTAGCTCTGCTCGACATAAATCCAGAATTATTTGCTTCCGACAATAATTTTAATGCTTCATTACTGTTTGGGTCTATTATTAATAGAACATTAGCGAGCTTCTCACTTACTTTATAATTTCTTGGATTGGTCTCTAATTCTTTTTTGTAACTTTTGATTGCTTTATCTAACATAAACTTTTGAGCGGCATCATCTCCATCTTTTTCATCTCCTGATATAGCCTGCGCATTCAAGTTTATTAAAGTACTGAAAGCAAATAAAGTAATCAGTATTTTTATTGTATTTTTCATTTTAAATTTTTTAAATTCTTAAGAATATGGTTTAAACTCTATCTTCTAGAAATAGTTAACATAACGAGGTGAAATAAATCGGTCTTTCTTATTATTTGAGAAATACATTCCTAAATACAATTCGTGAGAACCCGAAGTAGCTTGTCTTAATCGAGACAAATGATAATCATAAGAATATCCAACTTCAAGATTTTGGTTTACTAACATTTTGAATATCCCAACAATAGCCTCGCCATTAAAGAAACTATAATTTACACCTCTATCATCAGATAAAACATCTCCACCAAAACGGAACCCAACACCTAACCAAAAACGTTCTTGTAATAAGAAATTAAGGTTTAAATCAAGGTTTGGATTTGAATTATCACTAAATTTATAAAATGCTTGTGGCTTAATTTTCATGCCATCTTCTTTACCAAAAACATATCCAGCTGAAAAGAAATAGTGGTTATACTGTCTTGAAAGTGGATTCGTTCCTCCAGAATCAACATCATTTTTATATTTTAACTTTAAAAAATGGGGAACACTAGCTCCTACAAAATATCTTTTTGAAAATAAATAGGCTCCTGCTCCAAAGTTAGGGATAAAGGTACTTAAATTAGATAAATTCTCATTATCTATTAACGATGCTCTTAATCGATTGTCTGATAAATTAAATATACTTGCCATTAATCCTAAAGACAAACGAGTTTCCTCAGTTAAACGAATCCGATATGCGTAGTTAATGTCTAAGCCCACATTATTAATCAATCCAAGCTTGTCATATTTAATATTAGCTCCTAAAGCCATATTTTTGTTTCCTAATGGAGAGTGGAAAGATAAATTGCCCGATCTTGGCGCTCCTTCAATTCCGACCCACTGATATCTAAAAATTCCTGACATTTGTGCTCTGTCTTGATATCCTACTGTTGCTGGATTAACAACCGTTGGGTTAAACATATACATACTGAATGCCATATCTTGCTGTCCATTTACGTTTGAACTCAAGAAAAATAAAGTAATTAATATATAAAATTTTTTCATTTCCTATGCTATTTTGGTAAAAATTAATTAAAAATGATGCAAATATATAGAAACTAAATAACTTATGTTAATTTTTTAACATAAAATATCATTTAAAACACACTTTTTAAACCTTATCCTAAATAGAATCGACCATTTACTATATCAAACTTTGAATTTGATGCGCTAATCTAAATACTTCAACGCCTTGTTTTTCATCAATTATTATAGAATCTCCGTGCTTTATAGATTGATAAAAAGAAAACAATTCTTCATAAAGTGCATTTTGATTTTGATTCACTTTATTTTCATATACAAGTTTTTTGGATTTGCCTTCAAAATTGACAAAAGATAATCCTTCTATTTGTTCTTTATCTTCTACGATCTCATATTTTTCCGAATCTTTATTTAGAAAATCTATAGAAATATAGCCATTATCCGAAAAAACACGCATTTTTCGCATTTTTTTCATTGAAATTCTACTTGCTGTAAGATTTGCCACGCATCCATTTTCAAATTCTAAACGGACATTGGCAATATCAGGCGTAGCGCTCATAATATTTACGCCAGTTGCATCAATTTTTATGGGATAACTTTTTATAATACTTAAAATGATATCTAAATCGTGTATCATCAAATCCATAATGACACTAACTTCTGTTCCTCTAGGATTAAATGGCGCCAATCGGTGTACTTCAAAAAATTTGGGCGCTTTTATACTATCTTTTATCGATACAAATGCTGGATTAAAACGTTCGATGTGACCAACTTGTAGTTTAGACTTTGAATTTTTTAATAACTCAACGATTTGATTTGCTTCTTCAATAGAATAACAAATCGGCTTTTCAACGAAAATATGTTTTTGATGTAAAATTCCTTTTTTAATCCATTCAAAATGAAATTGAGTTGGAGTTACAATATCTATAATATCCGCGATTTCAAAAATCTGTTCGGCATCTATAATTTTTGGACACTGAAATTTCTCGCTCACTTGATCCATATGCTTCCGATTAATATCAAAAGCATATACATTTTCTTTACCTACTATCTGAATCCACTGCTCCACATGATAAGTCCCTAAATGACCAACGCCAACAACAACTACATTCATTTCAATATATTATCGAATCATTTCAATCTCAACCCTTCTATTTATTGCGCGCCCTGCTTCAGATGCATTGTCTGATTTTGGTTTAGTTGGTCCAAAACCTTCGGCTTCGATACGTTTACCTTCAATGCCTTTAGATTGCATAAATGTTTTGACGCTTATGGCACGATCCAAAGATAATTTCATATTCTTATCGAGTTTACCAACATTATCCGTATGACCTTCAAGTTTTAATTTTAAATCTGTATTGGATTTAAGAATTTGAGCCACCATATTTAAAGACGCAAATGATGATTTCTTGATCACCGCGCTTCCTGTCAGAAACTCTAAATTTTCTTGAGCTAATTTAGCTATTTTTTTCTCAACATCTTCAGCCGGGCAACCTCTATTTGCTTTTATTCCATATTGTTGAGGACAATCATCTTCGTCATCAGGAATACTGTCGCCATCAAAATCTTTTATTTCTTCAGGGCAACCTTCATTTCCAATTAAACCTACCGTATCAGGGCATTTATCAATATAATCTGGAACGCCATCGCCATCTCGATCCGGACAGCCATCTAATAATTTAGATCCTACTTCTTTAGGACATTTGTCATAATTATCTGAAACGCCATCGCCATCGGTGTCAGGACAGCCATAATATTCTTTCAATCCAGCTTCATTAGGGCATTTATCTTCTCTATCAATTATCCCATCTTTATCTTTATCAGGGCAACCCGCTGTTTCTAAAGGTCCTTTTAATGTTGGGCATTTATCTTCTTTGTCTGGAACGCCGTCTTCATCTTGATCAGGCTCGGCGCATCCCATATTGTCGCAATTTCCAGGAACATCTTTACATTTATCTAATTTATCCGAAATTAAATCTTTATCTTTATCTTTCGGTACGCCTTTATTTACAATTGGAACATTTATACTAAAATGAAATCCAGCGTTGCGAGATTGCTGTTTAAATCCAGCAATACCCATTAAATCTTGTATTCCAAAGTTTAAGAAAAATAAACGCATGCCAAACCCAGCATTAAATTCTTGACTGAGCATGCTATATCCCAAAGGAAAATATAATCCTACTGCTTTACCTTCCCATCTTGGTATTAATCCAAAAGACGTATTATTAATTTTTGAACCCGTTTCGTTATTAATCACAAACCCAAAAGTGGTATTCGCGGCAATAAAAAATCCTTTCCAAATTCGGTAATCAATAAATGCATTAACCGTTGTTGGAGTCCAAACGCTATATTTCTTTATTGTGGTGTCAATGATTAAACCATTGGTATCCGCAAAACCTGAGAGCGCTTTTAATGAATCAATGAAATCGTATTGTTTAAAAGGTTTATTAATTGTTTTAAATCTACCTCCATTAAACTTAGAGCTATCAAAAGTAAATGATTGCAAAGCAACCGATGGCTCGAAAGGAACGGTTCCAAAATCGATAACACTCACTCCTATTCGATATTTATATTTATTTAAATCATTTCTTAAATTATCCGTTCTACAATCCATCTCATAGGTATAATCTTTTCCATCTCTTTTTTCAAAAATAAAGCCTAAATCAGCGCCAAGGCCCATATTAGAAAGACTAAATGAAGGGGATTGAAACTTTCCATCTCTACCATAAAAAGGTGTTCCGAACTGCGACGTCATGGTACCATTAGCCGTAGTATAATTATCACGATCTAGTATATCAAGATATAAATTATCTGATTTAAAATAAGCGCCCAAGATCCCAAAATTCGCTTTAAGTGTCACGGCTGCTTTTAAATATTTTCCTTTTTTATTAAATAGCTCTCTTCCGTAAGTAAATCCAATATAACTCCACGTTGTGGAATTAATAGCTAAATCTTGACTGGAATTTGGCTTCCAAGTGCTTGTATCTTTTGAATCATAAGAAAATCGAGCTACAATCTCACTTACATTTGAAAACGAATGTACCGACTTAATACCTGTTGAAAGCCCAATCGAATGCTTATGATTAAGATTATACATAAAGCTAAACGTCGGAATTTCGATATAAGCATATCCTGACTTTCCTTTTCCATTAAGATTTTCAATCAAATATTCTCTTCGATTTGAATCTTTCATATTGGACTGCCCTTGTCTTAATTCCTCAAACATTTTTTTACTAACTCCAAGGTAATCGTTATTCACATTGAGATTTAATCCAAATAAATTCATATGAAATTTATAGCGACTATCTACAATTTCGGCTGGATTTACTCGCAATCCATGAACTCCTGCAAATGGCGTATTGTATGAACCTAAACTTAATTGCGCATTTATTTTAATTGAAATGAATATCAATAGAATGAAGCAAACTTTTTTAATCAACGCTGTCATAATTTTTAAAAATTACGCAAATGTAAAAATATTTTAATAAATAATGAATAAATGATTTGAAAAATTAACCTTTAAAGCTTGTATCTACTTTAAATTTTGGTTAATGACGTCCGAAATACTTGGCTCGATAGTTTGCATTGCGGCAATAACGCGTTTTTTGATTTCTGGACTTTCGTTTTTAAACATACCAAAAAGCTCATTTTGTTTTGACAAAACAAACATGTTAATGATATAGTTTTGGTTTATTTTTTGAGCTTCTTTTATGGATTCTAAGGCTTTAACAATATTTTCTTTAGCCAGTTTTGGATTCTCTTCCATCAAATCCAATCCGTTAATATGATAATCGGCAATAGCTTTTCGATAGCTGTCCATACGTGTATTGGTAAACGATAGCGCCATCGCAACTTTGGAGCGTTGACCGGATATGGTTTGTGCTTCACTTCTTTTAAATCCTAAAACACTTTCGCCGCCTTCATTAGCACTTTGAGGTATAATATCACATAAATTTAATGCTTTTTCAAACATTTCGTTGCCCGATTTTTCTTTAAAAGTCTCTTTATCTAAAGCAATCATCATATACGCATAAAACGCTAAATTGGCACCTAAACTTCCATTGTACACATTGTCTGAAAAGACAATTGGATCATTTTCTACGTAAGAAAAAGGTATGCTTTTTTCTATATGTCTAAAAACTTGTGTCGTATAGCTGGTATTATAAACGGGACGCTCGCTTTGAAAGGTAAAATCGGCTTTGAACAAATCTATTTTTGGAATATCTGTGATATTTACAATCAAATTGCAATTAATCTTTTGCGCATTCGAATATTCTTGATCGGACCATTTTTTTAAACTTATAAAATCTTGAATCGTTTTTTCAAGTGTTTTAAAAATTCGTGGATTGATAGATGTCGAATTTGTGGTTGCGTTTACCGTTACTTTTACATTCAATTCCTGTGCAGAAAGATTTTGTAAAATAAATAAAAATATAAATAAATATTTCATGTTTTATAGCTCAAACGTAAGCAAATATATAATTATTTTATCAATTGAATTAAAATAGTATGTTCGATTCACATTCTTTTTCCACGAAAAAAAAGAAAAAAAGTTATTTTTACAACAAAAAATTAACCTTGAATATAAAAATACTTGGAAGCAATAGTGCTTCGCCAGCCCATGGGAGGCATCCTTCAAGCCAAATGCTTGAATTAGATAACTCTTTTTATATGATTGATTGTGGCGAAGGTACTCAATTTCGATTGATTGAAAATCATTTATCCTATCAAAAAATTGAAGCTATATTTATTTCACATCTTCATGGAGACCATTATTTGGGTCTAATTGGTTTACTTACAACCATGAGCATGAATAATCGTGAAAAAAAACTAGATATTATTGCACCAAAAGGTTTAAAAGAAATTGTAGACGTGCAATGTTTGTATTCAAAAACAATACTTCGTTTTCCTATTGAATTTCATGTGATTGACACTCTTTCTAATCAAAAAATTTGGGAAAATGAACTTATGGAGGTTTTTTCAATACCTTTAGTTCATAAAATAGAAACAAGTGGTTTTTTATTTAAAGAAAAACCTAAAAAACGAAATATTATTAAAGAAAAAATCCAATTGCTTAATATCGCTGTTGAGGACATTATTGCAATTAAAAATGGAGCGGACTTCACAGACAAAAACGGCCAATTGCACAGTTATGAATCGCTAACCTATCAGCCTCATATTCCCAAAATATATGCGTATTGCAGTGATACAGAATATTCTGAAGCGATTATCCCTATAGTTTCAGAAATTGATTTGCTTTATCATGAAGCTACATTTATGGATGTTCATAAAGCACGGGCTGCCGAAACCAAGCATTCCACCTCCGTTCAAGCGGCTACAATAGCTCAAAAAAGCAACGTGAAAAATTTATTAATTGGTCATTATTCCTCTCGATACGAAAATTTAGATGGTTTATTAGACGAAGCTAAAGGTGTTTTTATAAATACAAAACTAGCCTTAGAAGGCGATTGGTATTCCGTATAAACTAATGATTTTTTAAATCATCAACCAAGTATTGCATCAAATACATAGGTGTTTTGTGGTTTTTCATAACTTTTGAGTCATTTTCATTTACAGGCCATCTATAATCTTGATTGAATTGCGTATCTGCATTTTGAAAATAATATCCATCAACAAACGTACTAAATGTAAACGGTATATTGTTTGAGAAATAATTTCTCGAAAATTTTAAATATTGTTTTTCTTTCCATCCTAAAATATGCATCAACGTAGCGGGGAAATCATTTTGAGCGAAATATTTTTTGTTATCAAAATTTGAATTTAGACTTGAAGGACTGAATATAATTAAAGGAATATGAAATCGTGTTGAAGAAGCTATGGAAATGTCTTGAGGATAATGATGTGCGTGGTCCGAAGTAATGATAAAAATTGTATTTTTATAACAGGGCTGCTTTTCTATTTTTTTAAAAAATTGAGACAAAGCGTTGTCTAAATATCGTGCGGCTTGTAAATAATTTTGCGCTTCGTCCGACGAAGGTTGTTGCCCAGGTATATCGAAAGGCGTATGGGTACTTTGAGTAAGGATTTGATAAAAAAACGGTGCTTTTTGAGTTGAAATTTCGGATACCGCTTTATTAAACAAAATAGCATCTGGCACGCCAAGTTTTTGAAAGCGATCGGCTTTATTAAACGCATTGACATCTTTAATAGATTGAAAACCAATGGATTTCAAATAGGCTTTTACATTCATAAACTCAATATCACCACCGAAAAGAAAGTTTGTTTGATACGATTTGTTTCGAAACGTCTGAATGATTGAAGGCATATTTTTAAGCGCATTGACATCATCGGTAAGATTATTAAAAGGCAAGGATAATGCGCCCGACAATAAAGAAGCTAAACCTTGCTCGGTGCGGAAGCCTGTCGCATAAAAATTGCTAAAATAAATCCCTTCTTTGGATAATGAATCTAAAAAAGGCATGGCTTTTTGTTGATTTAAAGTCGCTTGCATTGCCGCTACTCCAACGCCTTCTAATGTAATAAGCACAATATTAGGATTTTGCAATTTACAAATCAAATTTGTATCCGTAAGATTTGTTTCGTCAGAAAATAATTGATTGATATATTGATTTACATTTTTTTCATCAAACTTCTTATATGGATTTCCCTTTATATACGGTGAAAAATTGATTAAAATTGTGAAAAAATTCCAAGTGGAATTGATTGACGCTAAATTATGCACCCGATGGGTCGAATGAAAGGCATGGCTTTGTGTTTTTGGAACGACACTAAAACCGCCTCGCAACGCAAAAAAAACAATGGGAATAAGTACTATTTGAAAAAAAAGATATTTCCATTTAAATGAAGTCGTTGATTTGTATTGCAATAATTTATTATACATGAATTTCGTCATCATCCAAAAAACGACAACCAATAATATACCAATACCTATTTCGGAAGATGAAATGTTTTTAATGATTTTAAACGGTTGGAACAAATATTTGGCAGCACGATAGTTAAAAATACTTTGCCATTCTCGAAAAAGCGTAAAATCGATATACCAAAAAATTAAGAAAATTAAAAAGGTGACCTGAAGCGCAAAAAGCAACCCTTTGGATTTAAAAATATCAATCCAACGAAGTATCCAAATCTGAAATAAAACCACGCTCCAATCAAATAAAATACCGTTCCAAATAGTGTTTGACCATTCTATAAACGAAAAATCAGGCGCATATTTAACTAAAAATAAAATCCTCAAAAGCATTAAAAAAAGTAATGCGAAGAGAAAATGCAAGAACCAAAATATTAAGTTTGTCTTTCGGATAATTAGTTGATTTTTAATCAAACAAAAATAAACGCATTTTTACAACTCGTTTAAAATATGTTTGGCAACGGTTTCTGAGGCGTTTTTTACGCCAATTGCAGTTTTTAGTTTTTGATATTCCATCAATAAGACCTCTTTTTTATTTCCTGACGAAAGGGCTTTCATTTCTTGATATAATAGCGTTGGGTTTAAATCCTCTTGAATCAATTCTTTAACCACTTCTTTTTGCATAATTAAATTAACAAGAGAAATATAAGGCACTTGAATCAACTTTTTAGCCAAAAAATAATTAATCGGCGTTGTTTTATAACACACGATCTGAGGCGTATCAAGCAAAGCCGCTTGCAACGTAGCTGTTCCTGATGCCACCAATGCCAAATCGGCGCGTTTTAGCACTTCTAGCGGCGCATCCCAAATGAGTTCAACGTCTTTATCTTTTATAAATTTTTGATAATAATCGGCACCTAAATAACGTAAAGCGGCAATCTGAAACGTATAATTTGGAAAATGGTCTTTCATTTGAAGCAAGACGGGCAAAATCGATTCAATCTCTTGTTTGCGGCTTCCCGGCAGTATTGCAATATGATTACCTTTTTTTTCTATATGTTCCTTTTCTATGGATTGTAACAACGGATGCCCGACAAACGAAACAGGAATATCATATTTTTTAAAAAACTCGGATTCAAAAGGTAAAATCACAAATAAATGATTTACATATTTCGCTAATTGATGGCTTCGTTTGGCTTTCCAAGCCCAAGCCTGTGGCGCAATATAATAGTAAATTTTATATTGATGTGCATAGAGCCACGGAAGCAGCCGCATATTAAAACCAGGATAGTCAATCAAAATTACTGCATCCGGTTGTATTTGTTTGATTTCGGATTTGATTTGTTTAAAATTTTTGAAAATAGTCACTAAGTTTTTGAGTACTTCCCAAAAACCCATAAACGCCAAATCTTTGTAATGTTTCAAAATTTTGGCACCAGCCGCCTGCATTTTATCGCCGCCCCATGCATAAATTTCGAGATTGGGATTTTCCAAAAATAACTTTTTAACCAATTCGGCACCATGCAAATCTCCAGAAGCCTCACCCGAAACAATAAATATTTTTTTTGAATTCAACGTATTTTCAATTAATTGTTACCCAAAACTGGTCCCGCATCCACAGGTAGTTTGAGCATTTGGGTTGATAAAAATAAAACCTCTATTGTTGAGCCCGCCTTCATAATCTACTTTGAGTCCCAACAATTTAGCGGCATGCTGCGAATCAATAATAATTTCAAAATCTTGAATTTTAGAAACAATATCGGATGGATTTTGCTCATCAAATTCAAAAATATAGGTCAAACCCGAACATCCTCCATTTTTATAGCCCACACGCAATTTTTTTTGATCCTCTTCTTTAGCTTTTAGCTTCAAAACTTGTTTGATTGCATTGGTTGAAAATGATACAATTTCTCCAGTAAACTCCATTTTAAAAAAATTTGTTATGATAATAAAACAAAATAGATTTATTTTGCGTTCCAAACTTAAAATAAAAAAATGAACGATGCAACTTTTATCGAAATAATAAAATATTTCATTCCATTGATTGCCATGATTGCTTTGGTCTATCTATTCTTAGAACATTGGAAAAAGCAAGAAAGCCTCCGACAGCGCATTCAGCTTAATAAGGAATACAAAGCGTTAATTTTGCCTACGCGCGTACAAGCTTTTGAACGAATGATTCTTTTTTTAGAACGTATTTCGCCAAATCATCTGATTACCCGTCTTAATAATAGTCAGTTTTCGGCACAAGAGTTTCAATATATTTTGACCAAAGAAATCAATGATGAATATGAACATAATTTGTCGCAACAGCTTTATATTTCTTCAAAAACATGGAGCGTAATTTCCTTGGCAAAAGATCAAACCATTCAAGAAATATTAAATGCCGCGCAGTCTTTGGCGCCTAATGCTACAGCAAAAGATTTAGCTTTAAAAATATTGAACGTAAGTCTTCAAAATAATAAAAATATACCCACAAAATCGGCTATTGAGCAACTAAAGGCGGATTTTAGTTCTTTAATTATTGGAAAATAAAAGAAAATGGAAGAAATAAAAAATGGACAATTTTTAATCAGCGAGCCTTTTTTGCTCGATGATGCATTCCGAAGAAGCGTGATCATGATGCTCGACCATAATGAAAATGAAAGCTTTGGGCTTATCATCAATAAAAAAATGCCCTATAAAATTTCGGAAATTAATTTAGGCATTGTCCGTGATGACATTGACTTGTATTTTGGAGGCCCCGTTGATACCAATCGTATATTTTTTGTTCATAAAACAAAAGAATTAAAAAATGCGATTCCTATTGGAAATGGGCTTTATTGGAATGGCGATATTGATGAAATGAAAGCCATGCTCGACATTGAATATATTTTACCCGAAGATATTCGATTTTATTTAGGTTATTCGGGCTGGGGAAAAGATCAATTAAAAGAGGAATTAATTGAAAAATCTTGGATTTTATCCGATCTTAAACCAGAGTTGATTTTTAACCCTAAAACCGATGATGAACTATGGAAAACCGCTATAGAAAGCCTTGGCGAACCTTATGCGGAAATGATTCATTATCCGATTAATCCACAGTTGAATTAGTTTTAGATAATTTTAAAAGGTATCTTAAATGTAGTTTACCTATTTATTACTAAAAAGCAGACTACCATCTCCGTAGCTCAAAAATCTAAAATCATGAGCTAATGCATAATCATAAATCGTTTTCCAATCTTCGCCTACCACTGCAGCTACAAGTAAAAGTAACGTAGAACTGGGTTGATGAAAATTCGTGATAAGTGCTTGGATAATTCTTAACTTATAAATAGGAACGATGAGTAATTGCGTTTTACAAATAATTTTTTCAATTTTGTTTTTATCAAGCCATGCGAGTAAACTGTTTAAAGCGTCTAATGCTGACAATTCTTGGTTGAGCTCATAAGCATCCCATTGTTTCACTTCCAAATCTTGAATAGGGACTTCTATATTTTGATTGGCTTTCACGCCCATCCAATACAAAGATTCAATCGTTCTCATGGAGGTCGTTCCTACGGCAATGATATTTTTCTTAGAATGATTCTCCGATAATTGATGTATAAGCTTTTGGATTGAATCTTTCGACACTTCAATCCATTCCGCGTGCATATCGTGACCTTCCAGTGTTTCACTTTTCACAGGCTTAAATGTGCCTGCACTGACATGAAGCGTCACATAGTCTATTAAGGCTTTTTTTGAATTCAGTTTTTCAAAAATATCATTCGTAAAATGAAGTCCTGCGGTAGGCGCTGCTACAGATCCCTCTTGGGTAGCATAAACGGTTTGATATCTACTTTTATCTATAGCTTCACTTTCTCTTTTTAAATAAGGGGGAATGGGAATATTTCCAACTTTTTCAAGAACTTCCGCAAAGCATAAATCTTCGGGCTGCCAGCTAAAATTTACAGTAAATAAATTTCCATTTCGTTTTACAATTTCTGCTTGTAACGTGCAATCATTTTTCTGAATGCATATCTGATTTTCTTTCCACCGATCCAAGCGGCCAATCAAACATTCCCAAGCGACCGATTGTTTTTTAATCATGGCCGAAGAAGGTTCTGCATCCTCACCACTGGGCTCTAAACAAAAAATTTCGATATTTGAATCATTTGCATTTTTAAAATGAAGACGCGCTTGAATTACCTTAGAATTATTAAAAACAAACAAAGCGTTTTCTGAAATATGTTGATCCAAATTTTTATAAATATCTTCGGTGATATTCCCATTTTGATATACCAATAATTTACTTAAATCGCGTTCTTCTAAAGGATATTTTGCAATACGATCATTAGGTAAATCATACGTAAAATCTTTAATTTGGACTTCTTGTGCCTTTTTTTTATTATTTGTATCCATTTTATATTCAAAACTTATTTAAACCTATTTAATTTAGACTGTAAAATTATCTCGTTTTTTTTAAATCATTTACATTTGAATTTATATTAAAAAAAAAGGAACCTCTTTCGAAGTTCCTTTAAAGTATTTTTAAAATTTTGGATGATTAAGCATCTAAAGCGGCTGCTCCGCCTACAATTTCCATAATTTGGTTGGTAATCGCTGCTTGACGCGCTTTGTTGTATTCGATTTCTAATTTTTCACAACCTTAAAATGTTCTCTTTTATCCTTTGATATAATAGTCAAAATGTAGGTACCTTTAGTTATTGATTTTGTATTGACAATATAGCTATTTTTAAAACTACCACTCAATAATACTTTACCATCAATAGTTGTAAGACTATACTCTTTTTCTTCATTATCTGTAGCGGTTATATATAAATCATTTTCGAAAGGAACCGGAAATACCAATAATTGATGCTTTTCATCATTTGATATAGATGAGCCTGCTAATGAAATAATATTAGAAGGATCGGAGCTACAACCTTGTTCTGTAACCACCACATAATACGAATTATTTGGAGCACCTACATAAACCGTATTGTTAGCACCATTAATTATACCATTTAAATCATACCATTGATTTCCATTTAATGAACTTGAGATTAATGAATTACTACTATTTGAAATGGATGGTTTAGCAGGCTTAGGATTTACTATTATACTTTTTAAAACAATATTTGAATTGCCACATTTATTTATCGCTAAAACACTTAATGTACCTGGCGACGCATTAATTGGAAAATTAATGGTAATTTGATTAGTTTGACTAGTTCCAAAAAAATTAGTTGGCAATGTCCATAAATAACTTGTTGGATTATTTGAAACATTTGAAATTGAATAAGTGACATTATTTTGCCCTTGACAAACAACTGGTGGGCCTGATATTACATCTGTAATAATAGGAACATTTTCAACAGTTAGAATTAAAGTTCGGATGGAATCACAACCATTGCTATTTGCTCCAATCAATGTATCTATATATGTACCCGAGACACTTCTACCTAAAAAGCTTTGTCCTTGACATATAGATTGATTGATCGTAGAAGTCGTTTTTGGATTTACAGTTAAAACTAAGGTTCGGATTGAATCGCATCCATTACTATTAATTCCAATCAAAGTGTCAATATATGTACCCGAAATACTTCTACCCAAATAACTTTGTCCTTGGCATATCGATTGATTGATAGTAGATGTTGTTTTCGGATTAACTGTTAAAACTAAGGTTCGGATTGAGTCGCAGCCTTTACTATTTGCTCCAATTAATGTGTCAACATAGGTGCCAGAAATACTCCTACCTAAAAAACTCTGCCCTTGGCATATCGATTGATTAATAGTGGAATTCGTTCTAGGATTGACAGTTAAAACTAAGGTTCTAATTGAGTCACAGCCTTTACTATTTGCTCCAATTAACGTATCAATATAAGTGCCCGAAATACTCCTACCCAAATAGCTTTGTCCTTGACATATTGTTTGATTGATAGTAGAATTCGTTTTCGGATTGACCGTTAAAATTAATGTTCGTATTGAATCACAACCCTTACTAT
This sequence comes from Chitinophagaceae bacterium, assembly GCA_017495115.1. Lineage (GTDB taxonomy): Bacteria > Bacteroidota > Bacteroidia > Chitinophagales > JADJOU01 > CHPMRC01. The sequence continues at coordinate 65,490 of JAFEIJ010000030.1, forward strand.
TTGCTCCAATTAACGTATCTATATAAGTACCTGAAATACTACGTCCAAGAAAATTCTGCCCTTGACATATCGTTTGATTTATAGTAGATATTGAAGGAACATTAATTAATAAATTCAATGTTAGTATCGAATCACATCCTTTACTATTTATAATGGTATCCAAATAAGTACCTGCTAATGATCGAGAGACTCCATTGAAAGTATAACTCTGTCCTTGACAAATAGCATATGAAAAATTACCAAAAGTAATTGGATTAACTGTTAAAACTAAGGTTCGGATTGAGTCACAGCCTTTGCTATTAGCTCCAATTAAAGTATCAATATAAGTGCCCGAAATACTCCTACCCAAAAAACTCTGCCCTTGGCATATCGTTTGATTAATTGTAGAAGTCGTTTTCGGATTTACTATTAAAACTAAGGTTCGTATTGAATCACAACCCTTACTATTTGCTCCAATTAACGTATCAATATAGGTGCCCGAAATACTCCTACCCAAATAGCTTTGTCCTTGACATATTGTTTGATTGATAGTAGAATTCGTTTTTGGATTGACAGTTAAAACTAAGGTTCTTATTGAGTCACAGCCTTTACTATTTGCTCCAACTAACGTATCAATATAGGTGCCCGAAATACTCCTACCTAAAAAACTCTGCCCTTGACATATCGTTTGATTTATAGTAGAATTCGTTTTTGGATTGACAGTTAAATTTAATGTTCGTATTGAATCACAACCCTTACTATTTGCTCCAATCAAAGTATCAATATAAGTACCTGAAACGCTTCTACCTAAAAAGCTCTGACCTTGACATATTGTTTGATTGATAGTAGAATTCGTTTTCGGATTAACTGTTAAAACTAACGTTCGTATTGAGTCACAGCCTTTACTATTTGCTCCAAATAAGGTATCAATATAAGTGCCTGCAACGCTTCTACCTAAAAAGCTCTGACCTTGACATATTGTTTGATTTATAGTAGAAGTCGTTTTTGGATTGACTGTTAAAACTAAAGTCCGTATTGAATCACAACCCTTACTATTTGCTCCAATTAACGTATCAATATAAGTGCCTGCAACGCTTCTACCTAAAAAGCTCTGACCTTGACATA
>JAFEIJ010000017.1 GCA_017495115.1 Chitinophagaceae bacterium
GTATTGCAATATACATTAAATTCTGTAACTTTAGAATTTAAGAGTTTTTTAGAATTATATTTAGCTATTTAATTGTAGCTATTTTCTTCTTATTCTAATATATAAGAAATCGTATTTATTATATAAAATTAAAATATATTTTCATGTCTAAGATTAAATCAAATATTCCTAGTAAAGGATTAAAAGGATTAATAGAAAATTTAACTAGCGATATTACTTCAGGATTTATCGTATTTTTGTTAGCGCTTCCATTAAGTTTGGGTATAGCCAAAGCCTCCGAATTTCCACCACTAATGGGGCTTATTACCGCAATTATTGGAGGAATTGTTGTCAGTTTCTTTTCGGGGTCTCAGCTAACGATCAAAGGGCCTGCCGCAGGATTGATTGTTATAGTAGTAGGAGCGGTCAATGAATTTGGAGGCGGTGAAATTGGATGGCATTTGGCTTTGGGAGCTATTTTTGTTGCAAGTATTATACAAATACTTTTTGGCGTATTTAAATTGGGCAAATTAGTAGATTTTTTTCCACTTTCTACGGTTCATGGTATGCTGGCTGCTATCGGGATAATTATTATTGTAAAACAAATTCCGGTTTTGTTAGATATTAACCCGATGCTTACCAAAGGTAAAAGCATCTTAGAACTTATTACTTTGCTGCCCTCATTTTTTCAACATCTGGATCCTAAAGCGAGTCTTATTGGCTTTATTAGCTTATTGATTATGTTGTGTTGGAATCAAGTAAATATTCCTTATTTCTCAAAAATTCCAGCACCGTTAGTTGTTTTATTTATTGCAATCCCAGCTGAAATTATGTTGGATTTTAATCATACTGAGCCGACTTATGCACTTGTTCATATTGGGAATTTAGTTGATAGTGTTCACTTAAATATAAGTTTTGATGGAATAAAACAAATTGGAGTGTTTTCTAAATTTGTAGTGATGTTTGCACTCGTTGGTTCACTTGAAAGCTTATTGACTGTAAAAGCAATAGATATGATGGATCCCTACAAAAGAAAATCAAACACAAATAAAGATTTAATAGCTATTGGAATAGGAAATTGCATATCAGCTATTTTTGGAGGGCTACCTATGATTTCAGAAGTAGCGAGAAGTTCGGCCAATGTAAATAATGGTGCCAAAACACGATGGGCGAATTTTTTTCATGGAATTTTCATTCTATTATTTGTATTGTTTGCGACACATTGGATAGAATTGATTCCTAATACGGCACTTGCAGCCATGTTGATTTCTGTTGGAATCAAACTGGCTCATCCAAAAGAATTTGTTCATATTTTTCAAATAGGGAAAGATCAATTGGCAATTTTTATTGTAACTATCATGTTTACACTTTTTGAAGATTTATTGGTAGGTATTGCCGCAGGGATTATACTTAATACTTGCATACACATTTATCATGGAGCACCCATAAATTCATTATTCAAAGCACCTGCAACCGTTTCGTTCAACGATAATAATTATTTTATTGAAATAGAAGCAGCGGCTATTTTTTCAAATTTCCTAGGACTGAAAAGTCGTCTTGAAGCCATCCCAAAACAAATGCATATCACTATAGATTTTAGCAAAACAAAATTAGTAGATCATTCGGTGATAGATAATATAATGCAATTTCAAAAAGAGTATACAAAAGAAGGGGGAGATGTTAAAATTATTGGTCTAGAAAATCATCGTTCTTTATCAAAGCATCCGCTTAGTACCAAAATTGCTAAAAAATAATAATATGAAAAACCCTATACACTTTGGTTTTAAAAAAGAATTTATTATACGACAGCTCAAACATTTGGTTGCGAGTATTATTTTCATTTTTGCATGGATAGGTTTGGGAACTATTGGATATCATTTCTTTGGAGAACTGGAATGGATAGATGCCTTTGTAGATGCTGCTATGATAGGAAGTGGTATGGGACCTGTAAATCCTTTGTATACAAATACGGGTAAAATTTTCGCCTCATTTTATGCTATATTTAGTGGAATCGTATTTATTACCAATATAGGAATTCTTTTTACTCCAATTGCTCATAAAATTTTTAAGAAAATGGATTTAGAGTAAAAAAATAAAAAATATGTATAACGAACACGATATCATTCATCATCTAAAACACTTTTTGCCTGCTCAGGCACCGCTCAAAGACTTTATTCATCACAATACACTTCATGCCTTTCAGGACAAGAGTTTTCATTTTGCTTTGAAAGATGCAAAAGAATCATTAGGCTACAAAACTTATTTATCCTTAAATGAATACCGAAAACGATTTAGACAAGGGCAAATTTCAGAACAAATAATTGATAAAATTATTGCTAAAAAATATTCCGATAAAAACATTTCATATTGGAAATCTAAAATGTTTAGTAGCGCTGTCAATGAAGGCGTAGATCCTAGACTAGGTATTATTCGTACAAAATGGACAACAGAGTATAATCTTGAAATTGATGACTTTGTGCATCCACTTCTTTTTCGTATTCTTTGTAGCTATTTGGATCAAGGAATTTCCATTTGGGATTTTCCTACCGAAAAACGAAGTTTTATAGAAAATATAAAACATTTGGAATCCAATACCTTTGCTAGCTTTTTCAAGACCAAGGAAGCCAAAAACAAATTATTTGAAGAAGGAAATTCTATTGAAAAAATGCTGCAAATCATTGTAGGCGACGAGGCCTATTTTGAGCCTTATTTAATAGACCAGCAGTTTGCGCATCAAGGCTGGAGTGGTATGGTTTCGGCTATAGAAGATAATCCGAGTACCTTGTTAGTGGCAAAGAAAATTTCGCTAAAAGACATTATTTTCTTTGAGTTATTATTAGAATATGATACGATAATTGATCGATTGGGCAAAGATTGGAAGCCAATAGCTTTATCACTTGAAGATTCTGAAAAAGAGGCTATAAATAGCAAAACTAGTTATGAACTAAGCGAATTGGACGAAATCCTTATTTTGTTTCAAGAATCTTTTGAATGGAGCTACTACGACACCGTTTTGAATGCGTTATCTTACCAATTTATAAAAGAAAATAATGACGAAAAAAGTTTTCAAGCACTTTTTTGTATTGATGATAGGGAGTGTTCTATCAGACGTTGGATAGAAAATACGGACTCTTCTTGCGAAACGTATGGAACGCCTGGTTTTTTTGGGGTTGAATTTTATTTCAAGCCACAAGGTGGCAAATTCCTAACAAAAGTTTGTCCTGCTCCTATTACTCCCAAGCATGTAATTCAAGAAATTGGCGTAAGGAAAAAACAAGAAAAAGACATTCATTTTTCCAAACATTCACACAGTTTTATTTTTGGTTGGTTTATTACACAATCTATTGGATTTTGGAGTGCATTCAAACTTTTTATCAATATTTTCAAACCACAAATGAATCCTGCTACAGCCAGTTCATTAAAACACATGGATAAATTATCAAAATTGACCATAGAAAACAAAAATGAATCAAAAATTGAGAATGGCCTTCAAATAGGATTTACAATAGATGAAATGACGCTTCGCACCGAAAATGTTTTGAGAAGTATAGGACTAACGTCAAATTTTGCACCGATAGTATACGTTATAGGACATGGTGCTAGTAGCAATAATAATCCACATTATGCAGCCTATGATTGTGGGGCGTGCAGTGGTAGAGCGGGTTCGGTAAATGCGCGAGCTCTTTCTTTTATGGCCAATCATCCTAAGGTAAGACAACGATTGGCTGAGAAAGGAATTAAAATTTCAGAAAATACTCAGTTTTTAGGGGCTATTAGAGATACAACTCGTGACGAAATCGTATTTTTTGACGAAAATTTGCTTTCTATAGAAAATAAAATTCGTCATGTCGAAAATTGCAAAAAGTTCAAAACGGCACTTGACCTCAATGCAAAAGAGCGTTCTAGACGATTTGAAAGTATCAAAACTCAAAAAAATGCTGCTAAAATACACGAGAAAATTATGATACGTTCGGTATCGCTTTTTGAGCCACGTCCCGAATTAAATCATGCTACAAATGCATTGTGTATAGTAGGTAGAAGAGATTTATCCAAAAAAGTTTTTTTAGATAGACGTGCATTTCTCAATTCGTATGATTATATCCAAGACCCCGAAGGCAAATACCTATTAGGAATCTTAAATGCTGCCGCGCCTGTATGTGGTGGGATTAATTTGGAATATTATTTTTCGAGAGTTGATAATCAAAAACTAGGTGCTGGAAGCAAACTGCCTCATAATGTCATGGGACTCATTGGTGTAGCAAATGGAATAGATGGTGACCTAAGGCCTGGACTTCCTAGTCAGATGATAGAAGTGCATGATCCTGTACGTTTATTAATGATCGTAGAACATTTTCCAGAAATAGTATTGAAAACGATTCAATCAAATCCCGCTACTTATGAATGGTTTGAAAATGAATGGATTCATCTTATCGTATTTCATCCTGAAGAAAAGCAATTTTATCGATTTGAAAAAGGCGAATTTATATCATACCAACCTTTACCATTTGAAATAAAATCAATAGAAAATGTGGAATCTATAATAGAATCTCAAACAGAAAATATACCTGTATTTCAACTTAATTAATAATTTTTTTAAAAAGAATAAGAATATGAACTATTTCATGCAACTTTTTATACTGATTCCTTTATTAGGATTTGTATTGAGTTTACTTATAAAAGAAAAGAGAGAACAATTCCTCTCTTATACGGCCACCGCTACCGTTGGTATACAATTATTTACCGCTATTGTGTATATAGCTTTATGGGCTTTTCATGGATTTGGAAGTTATAATATTAAGGATTTATCTATTTACCAAAATGAAGAATATCAATTTTTTATCGATTTTTATTTTGATAAAACTACTGCTGTTTATTTATTGGTAGGAGCATTCTTGAGCTTTATGGTAGTAATTTATAGTCGATATTATCTCCATAGAGAACCTGGCTACAAACGTTTTTTCAATACCATTTTATTCTTCTTTTTAGGATATAATCTTACCATTTTTGCTGGAAATTTTGAAACATTATTTATAGGCTGGGAAATATTGGGTATTTCATCATTCTTGCTTATTGCTTTTTATAGAGAACGATTTTTGCCAGTAAAAAATGCCATGAAAGTCTTTTCTATTTATCGAATAGGCGACATTGGTCTGCTTTTAGCCATGTGGATGAGCCATCATTTGTGGCATGAAAATATTACGTTCCAAAAACTACACGATGCACATCTCGTTCACGAACATTTGATGGAGCATAGTTTAATTGGTGTTTTCATATCACTTATGATTCTGGTATCGGCTTCCGCAAAATCGGCACAGTTACCTTTTTCTTTTTGGCTGCCAAGAGCTATGGAGGGCCCTACGCCAAGTAGCGCTATATTTTATGGTTCGCTTTCGGTACATGTAGGTGCTTTTTTGCTGATGCGAACGCATCCTTTTTGGGAAAATCAATTATTGGTCAAAATAATCATTGTATTTTTTGGATTAATGACAATGGTTGTCACAACAGCGATAGCCCGTGTACAATCAAGTGTCAAGAGTCAAATAGCGTATTCGTCTATTTCTCAAATTGGAATTATTTTTATAGAAATTGCTTTAGGTTTTGAAAATTTAGCATTAGTTCATATAGCCGGAAATGCCTTTTTGAGGACTTATCAGTTATTAGTTTCTCCCTCAATTGTGAGCTATTTAATTCGTGAGCAATTCTATAATTATTCACCCCATTTGAAAAGTATTGAATATAAATTTCCACAAAAAATCCAACATGGACTTTATATTTTGAGCATAAAAGAATGGAATCTTGACAGTTTTATGTATGAAGCATTGTGGAATCCTATCAAAAAATTTGCGAGAAGTGTTCGTTTTCTCAATGCCAAAAATATACTTTGGTTTTTTATACCTACTTATATTTTAAGTGCCTATTTACTATATCACAAAGATTTATTACCAAAGCAAGCCTTTGCTTATCTTCCTATTTTTTATGCCTTTATAGGATTGTTAATGGTGTTAAAATCCTTCTCAGAACGTCGCGACATATTATTTACATGGATACTTATTATAATGAGCCATTTTTGGATTGCGATAGCTATAGGATTCAATGCAAACTTTGATTTAAAGGAAGTTTATATTTATCTCAGTGGAATTCTATTTTTTGGAGGATTGGGATTTTGGGTACTTAAATTGATGCAACGCAAAGAAGAAATAAAAGATTTGACTATTTTTCATGGACATGTGTATGAGCATCCTAGAGTCGCTCAGTTGTTTTTTCTATGCTGTTTAGGGTTGACCGGATTCCCCATCTCTCCAACTTTCGTCGGTGAAGATTTGCTTTTTAGCCATATAGAAGCTCATCAAGTATTATTGGTATTTATCGTTTCATTTACTTTTATTATTGATGGACTTTCCATTATTCGAATTTATGCTCGAATTTTTATGGGTACGCATGTCAAAAAATATCATGAAATAGCCTTTAAAAGCAGTTGAAAAATAGTTAATCTAAATTACTTTATTTTTGTTTTAATGTTATTAAAAAGATAAATTACATACTATTTTTTCTATTTTCATTAAGTTTGTATTCGATTTAATAAAATATGACTATTGCTGATATACAAAAACCATTAAAAGAACCTCTTTTGATTCTAAATCAAAAGTTAAGTGAAGCTACAAAAAGCAATATTTCTATACTAAATCTTATAACTAAGTATATTTTAAAAAGCAAAGGAAAACAAATCCGACCAACTATTGTTTTTTTAACCGCGCAGCTAGTTGATAGTATACAACCAAAAACCTACACCGCAGCTACAATGATTGAATTATTGCATACCGCTACTTTAGTTCATGACGACGTGGTTGATGATAGCAATATGCGTAGAGGTTTTTTTTCAATTAATGCAATTTGGAAAAATAAAATTGCAGTACTTATAGGTGATTTTTTATTATCAAAAGGATTGTTAGTTGCATTAGAATCGAAAAATTATGATTTACTTGAATTGGTCTCTGAATCGGTTAAAGAAATGAGCGAAGGCGAATTACTCCAAATAGAAAAAGCAAGAAAACTAAATATTACCGAAGAAGTATATTACGATATTATCAATAAAAAAACAGCTTCATTACTTAAAGTAGCATGTGCATTAGGCGTGGCTTCTGTATCTGATAATCAACAACTTATTGAAAAAGCAAAACAACTTGGAACCTACATGGGTATGGCATTTCAAATTAAAGACGACTTATTTGAATATGGAGATTATCAAACGGGCAAAACTAAAGGAGTTGATATTAAAGAGCAGAAATTAACTTTACCATTAATTTATTCACTTAATCAAGTTAGTTTTATTGAAAAAGAAAAGATTAAATTTATTATCAAGTTTCAAAACACCAATAAAGAAAAGGTGAATTATGTGATTCAAAAAGTTATTGAAACCGGAGGCATTACTTATGCAGAGAACGTGATGTATGAATACGCCAATAAAGCGCGCGAGGTACTTTCGTACTTTAAAGAAAGCGATGCAAAAAACGCTTTACATGAGTTGATAAATTTTACAATACAACGCAAAAACTAATTTTTTTCTACCATTTTTTTATCCATATTAGTTTGATGTCTTTTCTTTACTTAGATTTAACCGACTGATTTGTACTTTTTTAATTACTTTTGCACCTTTTTAAAATTAATCGTAAAATAACATCAGTGAATAAGGATCAAATCAGAAATATTGCAATTATTGCACACGTAGATCACGGAAAAACAACACTACTCGACAAAATGCTTCACGCAGCCAAATTGTTTAGAGACAACCAACAAATTACAGAACTTATTTTAGATAATAACGATCAAGAGCGCGAGCGCGGTATTACTATTTTAGCTAAAAACGTAGCCGTAACGTGGAAAGGATACAAAATTAATATCATAGATACTCCAGGTCACGCGGATTTTGGAGGTGAAGTAGAACGTGTTTTGAACATGGCGGATGGAGTATTGGTTTTGGTAGATGCATTTGAAGGACCAATGCCACAAACTCGTTTTGTTACCCAAAAAGCGTTAGCTTTAGGTAAAAAAGCGATTGTTGTTGTAAATAAAGTAGATAAACCAAATTGCGACCCAGAAAGAGCGCATGAAGATGTTTTTGATTTATTTTTCAATTTAGATGCTACCGAAGATCAGTTAGACTTTAAAACCGTTTATGGCTCAGCTAAAAATGGTTGGATGAGTGCCGATTGGAAAACACCTACAGACAATGTTGATATTTTATTTGATACTATAATTTCAGAAGTACCTGCTCCAAAAGTTAGTGAAGGAACATTACAGCTTCAAATTACTTCTTTAGACTTCTCAAGTTATACGGGACGAATTGCAGTAGGACGAATCGAGCGAGGAGCAATTGAAGAAAATATGCCGATTTCTTTAATGAAATCTGATGGAACCGCTAAAAAGATGCGAACTAAAGAAATTTTCTTATTTGATGGTTTAGGTAAAGTTAAAGTTCAACGAGCAGAAGCTGGAGATATTGTAGCCGTTACAGGAATTGATGATTTTGAAATTGGAGATACAATCGCTGATTTTGAAAATCCAGAAGCTTTAGAGCGAATCAAAATCGATGAACCAACAATGAGTATGTTATTTACTATTAACAACTCTCCATTTTTCGGTAAAGAAGGTAAATTTGTAACTTCAAGACATATTCGTGATCGTTTGTATAAAGAATTAGAAAAAAATCTTGCTTTGCGTGTACATGACACCGATTCGCCTGATCAATTTTTGGTTTTTGGTAGAGGAATATTACACTTATCCGTATTGCTTGAAACAATGCGAAGAGAAGGTTATGAATTACAAGTAGGTCAACCACAAGTAATTATAAAAGAAATTGATGGGGTAAAATGTGAGCCTTTGGAAGTTCTTTCTGTTGATGTTCCAGAAAATTATGCCGGTAAAATAATTGAATTAGTGAGTCAAAGAAAAGGTGAAATGAAGTCTATGTTGCCTAAAGGCGATATGCAACGTCTTGAATTTGAGATTCCGACAAGAGGACTTAATGGTTTTAGAAATGAAGCTTTAACGCAATCTGCGGGAGAAGCTATTATTGCACATCGTTTTAAAGAATATGTTCCATTAAAAGGAGATATTCCAGCGCGTGCTAATGGTGTTTTGATTTCTAAAGAAACAGGAATGGCTACAGGTTATTCCATGGATAAACTTTCTGATAGAGGTCGATTTTTTATCGAACCGGGAGAACATGTTTATAATGGACAAGTAGTTGGAGAGCAAATTAGACCAGGTGATTTAGTTGTAAACGTTTGTACGGCAAAGCAATTAACTAACTTTAGAGCGGCAGGTAAAGATGATAATGTGGGACTACCTCCAAAAATTGATTTTTCTTTAGAAGAAGCAATGGAATATATTGCAAAAGATGAATATGTGGAGCTGACTCCAGTTTCTATTCGAATTCGTAAAATATTATTAGACGAAAACGAGCGAAAAAGAGCATCAAAATAAAAAATTAAAAACCGAAATGAATTCATTTCGGTTTTTTTATAAATACTAATACACATGAACTCAAATAAAGCAAACGGAATTCCAAGCTATCGCGAAATACTAAACGTGGCTACGCCTTTAATTTTCGGAGGTATCAGCGAGAGTATTTCAGCTGTGGTCGACACGATGTTTATGGGTTCATTGGGCAAAGAAGCTATTGATAGTGTTGGTTTTACAAGTATCATCTTACTTTTAGTGATGATGATAGGATGGGGAATTTCAAGAGCGGTGCAAGTTATTTTATCTCAGCTTTATGGTGCAAATAAATGGAATCAAGTTGGAGTCATCATAAGGCATGGCTTGATGATTATGATTCCGATTTCTTTATTTATTTCAAGTATAGTTTATTTCTTTGCGTCAGATATCTCCAATTTCATGTTTTCAAATGAAGCAATATCTGTAATGAGCGAAAAATTATTTAAAATTCGTTCTTTAGGCTTTGGTTTTGTCATGATTACCGCTTTGATAAGCAGTTTTTTCATCGCCGTTCATCAAACCAAAATCATTCTTATTGTTCAAATTATTGCCGCTGTTTCAAATGTAATTCTAAATTATCTTTTTGTTTTTGGAAAATTTGGATTTCAACCAATGGGATATTCCGGAAGTGCATACGCTACAGTAATTGCCGAGTTTATTGGATTCGTAGTTATACTAAGTTATTTTTTCTATAAAAAACATAAATATGATTCGGATTTTAAAATATTTTCATGGAGCCCTTTTGATAAAAAAGTATCTTTTCAAATCATCCTTCTCTCCTACCCTATATGGTTGCAGCATATTTTAAGTTTGGGATGTTGGATTTATTTTTTTGCATTAATCGAACGAATGAGTATTCAAGCATTAGCCGTTTCTATTATTTTAAAACAAATTTTTTCATTAGTAGCAATTCCAAGTTTTGCATTGGCAAATACTTCAAATACATTTATAGGCCAGCTTGTTGGCGCTCGAAAAATTAATAGTATCTTACCCACAATATATAAAATATCCTTTTTAGGAAGTATGATTTTATTAATTTTTACAACCATATTATTTATCTTTAAACCCTATGTTTTCAGACTATTTACGCAAGATACTTCAATACTCGAAATTAGTTTTTGGCCTTACATGATGCTACTTATCAGTTTCTTAATTTTACCAATTGCGAATATTTTTTTCCATAGTATTTTAGGATTAGGTAATTCAAAAATCAATTTAATTATTGAAACTATCACGATTTTATTTTACTTTGCATATATCCATCTCATCCTTGAGACGTTCAAACTAAATATAGTATGGGCCTGGACATCCGAAATATTTTATTGGGTCATTTTGTTATGTACAGGTTTAATCTTTTTTAAATGGATACCTTGGCAACGATTTATTAAATATCATTAAGAATTTAAAAAAATCGAGTAAAATTATATTGAAAAGTTAAATATTTACGTATTATTTTGTAATAGTTAGTTGATTTATGATTGATTAAGTCGATATAAAAAAAGGCGCCAAAAAATTGACGCCTTTTTAAAATTCAAAAATAATACTTTTTTATTTTACTTCTTCAAATTCTACATCTTCAGGTTCATTACTACCAGAATTTGTGCTTTGAGCATCTCCTTGGTCCGCAGTTGGATTCTCTTGTTGTGCTTTATACAATTCTTCGCTCGCAGCAGTCCAAGCAGCGTTTAATTTTTCGGTAACCGCGGTAATTTGGTCTAAATCTTTAGCATCTAAAGCTGTTTTTAATTCAGAAAGAGCCGCTTCAATTGGTGCTTTTTTATCTGCACTTAATTTATCACCATAATCTTTTAATTGTTTTTCAGTTTGAAAAACTAAACTATCCGCAGCATTTATTTTCTCTACTCGCTCTCTTTCGATTTTGTCGGACTCTTCATTAGCTTTTGCTTCTGCTTTCATGCGCTCAATATCTTCTTTAGATAAATTGGTGCCGGCTTCAATACGAACACTTTGTTCTTTACCGGTTCCTTTATCTTTAGCCGATACCTTTAAGATACCATTAGCATCTACATCAAAAGAAACTTCAATTTGTGGAACACCTCTTGGCGCTGGTGGAATACCATCTAAATGGAAACGACCAATCGTTTTATTATCTTTTGCCATAGCTCGCTCACCTTGTAAAATATGTATTTCTACAGATGGTTGATTATCTACCGCAGTTGTAAATACTTGCGATTTTTTAGTAGGTATTGTAGTGTTCGACTCAATCACTTTAGTCATCACCGAACCCATGGTTTCAATTCCTAAAGATAAAGGCGTAACATCAACTAAAACGATATCATCTGTAACGTCACCGCTGATAATTCCACCTTGAACAGCTGCACCCATAGCCACAACTTCATCAGGATTTACACCTTTACTTGGTTTTTTACCAAAAAATTGCTCTACCAATTCTTGAACTTTTGGAATACGAGTACTTCCTCCTACCAATAATACTTCATCGATATCTGCTGCCGTTAAACCAGCATCTTTAAGTGCTTTTTTACAAGGCTCTATGGTTCTTTGGAATAAACTGTCCGCAATTTGTTCAAATTTAGCTCTTGTTAATTTTCGAACCAAGTGTTTTGGCACACCATCAATTGCTGTAATATACGGTAAATTTATTTCCACTTCTCCTGAACTAGAAAGCTCAATTTTAGCTTTTTCAGCGGCTTCTTTAAGACGTTGAAGCGCCATTGGATCTTTTCTTAAATCCACATTATCCGAAGATTTGAATTCATCCGCCAACCAATCAATAATGACTTGATCAAAGTCATCGCCTCCTAAAGTAGTATCTCCGTTTGTTGATTTTACTTCAAATACACCACCACCTAAATCTAAAACTGAAACGTCAAAAGTTCCTCCACCCAAGTCAAAAACGGCAATTTTCAAATCTTTATCTTTCTTTTCTAATCCATATGCCAAGGCTGCTGCGGTTGGTTCGTTTACAATTCGTTTAACAATTAAACCTGCAATTTCTCCAGCTTCTTTTGTAGCTTGTCGCTGACTATCATTAAAATAAGCAGGAACCGTAATTACGGCTTCCGTCACTTCATGACCCAAAAAGTCTTCCGCACTTTTTTTCATTTTTTGTAAAACCATTGCACTGATTTCTTGAGGCGAATACATACGACCATCGATATCAATTTTTACGGTATCATTATCACCTTTTACCACTTTATAAGGCATTTTAGAAACCTCATTTTCAATTTCGCTGTATCGGCTACCTATAAATCTTTTAGCGCTATAAATCGTATTAATTGGATTTGTAATCGCTTGACGTTTTGCTGGATCGCCAATTTTACGTTCTCCATTTTCCAAAAAAGCAACAATTGAAGGTGTTGTTCTTTTTCCTTCATCATTTGCAATGACTACGGGTTCGTTTCCTTCGATTACCGAAACACATGAATTTGTAGTTCCTAAATCGATTCCAATAATTTTTCCCATTTTAATATAATTTAAATTTTTAATAATTTCTTACATCTTCATATTTATCAATTGCTATACCAAAATAAAAAAAATCGTTTTTTAGATAAAATGTCCGAAAACTATGACAAAAAGTTATTTAAACATATCTATTTAGCAATAAAATCATACATAATGTCATAAAAGCTATTAAAAACTAAAATCTAAATATTTATTATTTTTAATATTATACTTATTTTACCGTATATTAAAACTCCGCCATTTTGTCATACGTTTAATTTATTGTAAAACCGCTAAAACACAATAAATAACTGAAATCAAAAGAAGTTAAATCATAAGATATTCTAACATTTTTGTCAAAAATACATTATTTTTGTATTTCAATTATAAACTATTAATTATTATATAAATGAGTTCTATTGATACACAAATAGCCGCATCTACCGAACTAATCGAACCTTCCGTCTTAAAGAATGGTAAAACCTATTATATCGAAAGTTATGGATGTCAGATGAATGTCAGCGATAGCGAAATTGTAGCATCTGTTTTAAATAAAAATGGTTTTTCGCCGATTCAAGAATATGAACAAGCCGATATCATATTTCTGAATACATGTTCGATTCGAGAAAAAGCAGAGCAAACGGTTCGAAATCGAATCAAACAATTTAACCAACTAAAAAAGAAGAAAAAAGGATTGATGATTGGCGTTTTAGGTTGTATGGCAGAGCGACTTAAAACAAAGTTATTAGAAGAAGAAAAATTAGTAGATTTAGTTGCGGGTCCTGATGTTTACCGAGATTTACCAAATATGATAAGCGAAGTAGAAGGCGGCCAAAAAGCAGTAAATGTATTACTATCTAGAGATGAAACCTATGCGGATATTAGTCCAATTCGTTTGTCAAGTAATGGTGTTACCGCTTTTGTTAGTATCATGCGAGGTTGCGACAACATGTGTTCGTTTTGTGTAGTACCTTTTACAAGAGGTAGGGAGCGAAGTAGAAGTACGGAATCGATTCTTGAAGAGGTCAAAATGCTTGTAGCGGACGGATTTAAAGAAGTTACCCTTTTAGGTCAAAATGTAGATAGTTATCGATGGTCCGAAGATCCAAAGATGAAAGGATTAAAACTAATTGAAAATAAATACGCTCCTGATGTTGTCAATTTTTCTAGATTATTAGAAAAAGTAGCTCAAGTACATCCTCAATTACGAGTTCGATTTTCAACGTCGCATCCGAAAGACATGACGGATGATGTTTTAGAAATAATGGTAAAATATCCTAATATTTGTAATTACATTCACTTGCCTCTTCAAAGTGGAAGTAGTTCTTGCTTAGAAAGAATGAATCGTACTTACGATAGAGATTGGTATTTAGACCGCATCGAAGCTATAAAAAGAATTATCCCAAATTGTGCTATTTCTGCAGATATTATTGCTGGGTTTTGTGGAGAAACGGAAGAAGAACATTTAGATACCTTATCTATGATGGAATATGTGAAATATGGTACGAGTTATATGTATTATTATTCGGAAAGGCCGGGAACACTTGCAGCGAAGAGATATGTAGATGACGTTCCAGAAGAAACGAAAAAAAGAAGATTACAAGAAATTGTAGATTTACAAAATAAACATTCCTTGGAACGAAATCAAGAACAAATCGGTAAAAGACAAATTGTACTTATTGAATGGACTGCAAAAAAATCAAAAGAACAACTATTGGGAAGAACCGACTCGAATAAAAAAGTGATCGTAGATAAGGGGAATTTAAATTTGGGCGATTATATAGAAGTTGAAATTGTAGATTGCAATAGCAATACGCTTTTTGGAAATGTGATACGTAAAATTTCTTCTGAAGAAGCCATAATACTATCTTAATAATTGTAACTTAAATTTATTAAAAAATGCAAGATTTACAAGATTTAAAAAACCGATTTGAAATTATTGGAAATTCGGATGCGCTAAATTATGCATTGACTACTGCTGAAAAAGTAGCTCATACAGATTTAACAGTTCTCATTAATGGCGAAAGTGGTACAGGAAAAGAAGCTTTTTCTAAAGTTATTCATCAATTAAGCCGAAGAAAAAGTAATCCATTTATTGCGATTAATTGTGGCGCAATTCCAGAGGGCACTATTGATTCTGAACTTTTTGGACATGAAAAAGGAAGTTTTACAGGCGCTAACGACAAGAGAAAAGGATATTTTGAAACGGTAAATAAAGGAACCATTTTTTTAGATGAAATTGGTGAAATGCCATTAGGAACTCAAGCAAGGCTGCTTCGATTGCTTCAAAATGGAGAGTATATGAAGGTGGGCAGTAGCACTATTGAAAAAGTAGATGTTCGAGTTATTGCTGCTACAAATGTTAATTTGCTTGAAAAAGTTCAACAAGGTAAATTTAGAGAAGATTTATTTTATCGATTAAATACCGTGCCGATTGAAGTGCCTCCGCTTCGAAATCGAGGATTTGATATCATATTACTTTTTAAAAAGTTTTCAATAGACTTTAGCGAAAAAAATAAAATGCCCCGAGTGAAACTGTCTGAAGAAGCCGAACAACTTTTGATGAGTTATCGTTGGCCAGGAAATGTGAGGCAACTTAAAAATGTAGCCGAACAAATTAATTTAATGCTTCAAGGTGATACGATTTATCCTGAAGATTTCAAACGTTTTTTACCGATTACATCGTCTACGATGCAAAGTATTAATCCACAAAATGATCCTTTTGAACAAGGAATCACCAATGAGTTTTTATTAAAAATGTTAATTGAAATGCGTCAAGATATTTCGGATATCAAACGCGCATTTTTTCAAATTACTCAGAATAACTTTTCAAAAAATGACATATCTGATTTCAGCAAACCAAACTCGGTTCAACCATTAGCCATAGAAATGCCTACAAGTTCATATAAAAATCAAGTGGAAGAAGTGTCAAAAATTTATGAAATTGAGCATAAAAGACCTAATTATCACATTGAGGAGCACGTAAATTTAAACTTAGCCGAAATGGAGAAGAAGCTTATTATAAAAGCTTTGGAGAAGCATAATGCTAAGAGAAAAAATGCAGCACATGAGCTTGGAATTAGTGAAAGAACGCTATATCGAAAAATTATTGATTACGATATTATCATTAAGCCCGTATAGTTTATGGATTTTTTAATACTATATAATCCATTTCTAAAAAAAACGATATCTTATTCTTTAACCAAAGAAAAAATAAATCATTGCAATATACAACTTTCTAATTATAAAAACAATAGTACTTATTATGGCTATAAAAAAGAAGGGTTTAATTTTAATACAGAATCGCTAGAATTTATTTCAAAAGACCTCGTTGGAACGACAAAATCTGAATATACAAATTACCTAAATGCTATTTTTAAATGTATATCTGAGAATCAGATAAAAAAAGTCGTAGCATTTCGAACTAAACTTGAAATCAAACCAAAATATTTTTGTCCAAAAAGGGCATTTGAATCCTTAAAAACCAATTTCCCTAACACATTTGTTTTTTGGCTTTATATCAAAAATGAAATCCAAATGATGGGCGCTTCACCTGAGATCGTTGGTATTTTAGAAAATAAAAAATTTTCAACATATTCCTTAGCCGGAACGATTTCTAAAAATGACAATTTCTCAAAAAAAGAATATTTAGAACAAGAAATTGTAACCGATTCCATCAATAAGATTTTATCTAAATATCAATCTAATGTGGTCGTTACGCCGAAAGAACATTTCAATTTTGGTGATATAAAACATATATTAAATCAAATTGAAATTGAGATAGAATCAAAGGATTTTAAAAATATCATTAAAGAAATTCATCCAAGTGCTGCTTTATCAGGTTTTCCAAAAAATGAAGCCATTGATTTTATTAATCAAAATGAACCCCAAAATCGAACATTTTATACCGGATTATGCCATCAAATTATTGAAGATGACAAACAATATGCTTTTGCTTTTTTAAGATGTTTTGAGATTTTTGAAAAGGATCTTCTATTTTATGCCGGAGGAGGAATTATAAATGATTCAGATATTGAAACCGAATGGAACGAAACCGAAAGAAAAATCAATAGTATTAAAAGTATAGTAATGTAGTAAATTTAATATTTATTTACTTAAGTTTTGACTCAAAAAAGATTGAATCTGAAAATGATTTTCAAAGACACCCATTGCATTTTCATAAAAAAAATCCATATTTTTTTCATGATTTTGGTCAGGAATTGAAAGTACATTTAAGCCTGCAGATATAGCAGATCGAACGCCATTTTTACTATCTTCAATAACAATTACTTGTTCTTTGGAGCAATTAAAATATTTTAAAGCAGATAAATAAACCGCAGGATCAGGTTTGCCTTTTAGTTCATCATATGCAGAAAATTTTGCCTCAAAAAAATCATTTAATTTTAAAAAATCTAAAACAGCATTGATAATTAAATGGGATGAAGATGTAACCAAAGCCCTTCGCCACTTTTTATGATTTACCCATTCTAAAAGTTCATATAGGCCTTCTTTTGGTTTTCCAAATTGAAGTATTTGTTGAACTACATTTTTTTCAATCTCTAAACCAATAAATGAAATGTCTATTGATTCAATTTTATATTTTTTGGCATGAAGTTCTACTACTTCCGTTGTTTTTAAACCCATACTCTCTTCTAGATCTTTATCAGACAGTGAAATATCAAGTTGTTTTTTAAAAACTTCAAATTCCGCTTTTTTCCAAAAAGGTTCCGAATCAATTAAAACACCATCCATATCAAAAAAAATGGTACTTATTTCGATAAAATTCATATTTAACTAAGTGAAATAGATTGTAAAACAGCTTCTGCAACTTCTTTCCCTTTTTGACCTTTTGGTCCAAAAGTTCGTTCTAATGCTTGCTCTTTGTTATTCACAGTAAGTAAACCAAATCCAATAGGAATATTTGTTTTTATTTGAAGATCAATCAATCCATTTGCTACCGCTTGATTTATATAAACATCATGGTCGGTTGCACCTTTGATGACACAGCCTAAAGTAATAATGCCAGAAACCGATTCAAAAGAACGAATTGCAACTTGGCTACCATAGACCAATTCATAACCACCTGAGACCTCAATCGTTTCAATTTTTTCTATTCCGTGTGATTTCAGAGTTTGAATTGCATCCTGATACATTGCATTAGTTATTTCTGAATGATATGAACTTTTCACAATTACCATTCTCAATTCATGAGCGTTTTTAAGTATAATATTTTTATTACTTGAATCTTGCATAATTTAACTCTAATTTTTTTCTATAATACCACCTGAAATTACATATTTCATAATATCACTTACTTTTCCAGATTTAACTGGAGTTATTTTTGAATGATGCATCAAAATTAACTCACCTGTAAATGCATATGAAAAAGGAAAATAAACGGCTATCACATCCAGATCCGTAATGTCTGAAAGATTTTCGTTTGTAATAAATCCTATACGAAAAATGCCTTCTGAAACTTCTGCGATAACAGGTTTTTCAAACTTTTTCTTATCGCTTACAAAAGCTCCAAAAATATCGCGCAATGCCTTATAGATTTCTTTAACTAAAGGTAGTTTAAATAATAAAGCTTCCATTTTCTTTAAAACGGCATTAAAGAAAATATTTGAAGCAAAATAACCAACTAAAATTATTATTATTGTAAAAGAAACAATTCCTAATCCATAAATACGGAAATGAAAAATAGAATAGAACACATCTTGTAAAGGGGTATCTATTATTAAAAATAATTTAAAAATGGCATAAACCGTTCCAAAAATAGGTGCGATTATAAAAACACCTCTAAGAAAATAATTAATTAACGATTTGAAATTTAACTGAAAACGAGCCATAAAATAATTTAAATACAATATGCAAATTTATGGATAATTAAATAAAGCTAACACACAAAAAAAGCAGCCCGTATTGAGCTGCCTTTAATCGAAAATTTTAAACAATAATTAACTTGAACATCACATGACTATAGGTCAATTTCTAGTTTTATTTAAATATATGACTTAAAAAGTTTAAAAAGGTTTAATGAAAAAATATTATTTTTATAAAAAATCTATTATTACTTAAATCTAGCAATATGAACATCGATCAAATTCGGAATATGTGTCTTGAGCTTCAAGGCGTTGAAGAAAGTATAAAATGGGAACACAATTTATGTTTTACCGTTGGCAAAAAACTTTTTTTGATCCTAAATCCCGATAATTTTCCAATTGATGGTTCCTTTAAAACGACTAAAGAAACATATAATTTATTACTTGAAAATGAAGGCTTATCCCCTGCCCCATATTTAGCTCGATACGATTGGATTTATTTTGACCAATTATCTCGTTTTCGAATGGAAGAATGGGAATTGCATATAAAAAAATCTTATGAATTGGTATTTGACAAATTACCTACAAAAATAAGAAAGGAAATAGGGAGCGAATAATTTTCTAAGATAATTTAAAATTAATCTACTTTTGTCAAAAAAAATATGTTTATAACTATTTATCGAGCCACCTACACTTCAGAGCTTTTAATAATTAAAAGTAGATTGGAATCTGAAGATATTTCATGTTTAATTCTTGATGAGAATACCTTAAACTCTTATCCGATGTATTCACATGCTATTGGTGGCGCGCGTCTTCAAGTTGAAGAAAAAGATTTTATGAAAGCTAAAGATATTCTATTGGATTTAGGATATCCAATTCAAGAAATACAAGAAAAAGAAAATTGGTTGGATCGAGTCAATCAATTGGTTTTTAAAATTCCTTTTTTTCAAAAAATGCAAATTGAAAAACGATTACTTTTATTCTTTATATTAATAATTTTAATTGTCTTCTTCTTAACTTATATTTTAAATCATTTATAAATGAAATCCTTTTTAATTGTTTTTATAGGAAGTGGAATTGGAGGCATATTTAGATATGGATTAAATACAATAATTGATCATTTAGGGCAACGAGGCTATATAGGTACTTTTTTGTCCAATATACTTGCCGCATTAATTTTAGGAATCTTTTTAAGTTGGAATACAACTCAAAACCAAACCGAAAATAATTATCGATTATTAATAGCCATTGGAATCTGTGGTGGATTTAGCACAATGAGCACATTTAGCTTTGAATTATATGAGATGATAAAAAGTGCTAAATATGTTCTTTTTTTAGTTTACTTAATAAGTACAATATCCATTAGTATTTTAATGATTTTTTTGGGATATACATTACATCAAAAAATGTAATAAATATTTATCTAATTAACGTTATATCACCTTTTTGCGTCTTTATCTCTCCGTTTAGATAGAAAATTTGAGCTTTGTAATAATATACTTCTGGAGCTACTAGAGATCCTTTATACGTTCCATCCCAACCATTAATAATTGCATTTTCTGTATCAAAAACTTTTTCTCCCCAACGATTAAATACGGATAAAAAAGCGTATTTAATTCCTAATCCATAAACTTTAAATATATTTTCTTTTTCGTTTAAAGGATTAAAAATATTAGGAATATAAAATGGATTATTATTAAGAACTATAAGCTGAATGGTATCATAAGTTTTACAACGATTCCCATTATAAGTTACTTCTACTATATATTGAGAAGATTTATATGGTTGCGCTATTGTTTTAGCACACGTATTACATTCGAGGCCTTCTTGACTTGTCCAAATTTGCTCATTGATCCTCTCCGCTTTTCCTTCGATTACATTATAAGAAATTTCAAGTGATTCACCTAAATTAATCGTATCTATTTTTGGATTAGCTAAAATAGCAATTCGTTCCGCATTTCTAATTATTGTTGAATCAAACAATGTACATCCATTAGAGTCTCTCAAAGCAAAAATATATTTACCAGAATCTAATTTTCTGAAAAATTTGGTAAACGAAAATGTTTTTCCACTATCAATAGAGAATTGATAAGGAGCTCCTTGACCACCTTTACCTTCAAGAATTAACTCACCGTTATTTTCATCTGGACACGGCACATCTAAAGTTTTAATACTTAAAAATCCTATTGGACTTGGATCGACTAATCGATAACGAAATGTATCTAAACAACCATTTGCATCAGTAACTGCTACAAAATGATTTCCACTAGGAAGTGCATTATTTATTCTTGAATTACTGCCATCACTCCAAATGAAAGCGTAAGGAGCTATTCCTCCATTAAAAGAAAGTTCAATTTTTCCATTTTGATCACCTGTACATTTTGGATTAGATATCAAAGAATCAACAATGAATAACTCTTCAGGCTGAGATACCGAATCTGTATATAAAGTTACACAATTATTCGCATCTACAACTCGAACCTGATATTGTCCTTTTGCTAAATTCGAAACTTTGGGTCCAGAAACACCTAGTGAAGGCCAATTGAATGAATATGGAGACTTTCCTCCAGTTACTGAAACCTCCAATAAACCTTCAGGTTCATTAAAGCATCTCAGATTAACTTTATTTTCTATTTTAAGAATTCGATTTGTAGGTTGGGTAAGCCGAACCGTATCAAAGCGGAAACATCCTAAGTTATCTTCAACTTTTATAATATATTCTTGAGCAAAAAGATTCGTTAAGATATTACTAAGTTGAGACAAACTATCTTTGACACTATAACTATAAGGTAAATTTCCATCTGATACAGTAACTTCTACACTTCCTGTATTTTCTCCAAAACATTTTAAATCATTCACTTTTGCATTGGTAATTTTTAAGTTATCCGGTAGATCATTAATATTTAAAGAATCTCTTACAATACAACCATTTGCATCTGTAATGGTAACTCGATAATTACCTTTTGAAATATTTATATTATCTTTAAGTGTTACTCCATTGCTCCATAAATAAGTAAATGGCTTTTTACCCAAACTATCAAACGTTTCAATTCGTCCGGTGTTTCGATTACAATACGATGAAGTTCCATTTAATTTAATAATCGGAGCAGGTTGATCATTAATTAAAATAGTATCTCTTAAACTACAATTTCTTCCATCTCGAACCAATATTGAATAAGTTCCTGGTAATAAATTTTCAATTCTAGTAGTTGTATCATTGGTATTCCAAAGATACGTTATAGGAGGGAGAAGTCGCGTTGTAGCAACTTCTATAAATCCATTTGGCAATGTACAAACCACATCTTTTTTGGTTAAAGATAAAGTAGGATCTACACCTTGAGCAATACTTACCGTAGTTGAATCTTTACAATTTAAACTATCCGTAACCGTTACTTTGTAAATACCTGTTGATAAATTTTGAATTAAATTGGTGCCGGTTGCGCCATTGCTCCAAGAATAAGTATACGGTGCGGTACCTGTATTTGAAGCTACAGAAGCTGAAATACTTCCATTGTTAACTCCACAAACAACATCGGAAGTAACCGTTTGAATAAATGGTTTTGGGATATTCAATACTTCATAATTTATAAACTTAGAACAACCAGATGCGTCCTGAACAAAAACACTATAAAAACCTGCATTTAAATTATTAATAGACGCTGTTGAAGCACCATTACTCCATCCAAGAGATAAAGCACCTTGACCACCAGAAGTTTTAAGGAATATTTTACCATTTGGATCTCCACAAGTAGATTTTACAATACTATCTTGAACTAAAATATCAGGTATTCTACCGACATTCAAATTCAACGTATCCGAACAATTATTTCCATCAAAAACAATAACCCGATACAAACCATTTCCTAAACTAGTTGCTAATGGATTATTTAATAAATTATTATGAGACCAAGAATAAATAAATGGACTGGTACCTGATGTAATTGAAGTTTGAATCAATCCATTATTAGCGCCACATGATGCATCAGAAACAGACGCAGTTAAAATTGGTGATGGAATATTGTTCAATAAATAATTAGACGAAAATTGACATCCATTTGCATCTGTAACAGTAAGATTATAAGATGAAGGCGGTAAATTAATTATTGAGTCGGAATTACCAACTATATTCCATTGATAACTGTATGGAATTGTTCCTCCTACTGGAACAACTTTAATTCTTCCATTTGGTTTTTCACAAGATGGTTGTTTAATATTTGCATTAATACTCGTAATTCCTGTAGTCGACAAGTTTACGGTGCTATTTACAGAGCATTTTAATTTATCTGTTATGGTTAACGTATAATTTCCAGCGGTTACATTTATTAAACTATCTGAATTAGAGGCATTTGACCATAAATATGTAAAAGGCGCTAATCCCCCAGATATTGTTGTTTTAATTTTACCATCTGCATTTGCGCATGTGGCTGAAGTATTTTGGAAATTAATTACAGGAGCATTAACTCTATTTATTGTAATAGAATCAACTCGAATACATGATGTTGCATCAGTTGCTGTAACAATATACTTACCTGGAACTAAATTAAAAATACTATCTGAAATACTACCCGAACTCCAGTTATAGAAAATTGGAGGAAGTGCATTTAATGGATTCACTTTTACAAAACCATTATTTAATCCACAATTTGGAGGATTAGAATTAAATGAAAGAGACATATCTCCTGCCGAATTCCTAATTATTGTATCTATTTTTTGGCATCCTTTTGCATCAATAACTTTAAAGAAAAATGTACCCCCATTTATATTTTGTAATGAAGCATTTGGACTCAATACATTATTCCAAAAAAATTGATATGGAGGATTTCCATTAAATACACTTACGTTGATTGAACCATTATTTTGTCCGCAAGTGGCAGGTGTATTTATGACACTTGTATTTGGTCCGGCCGAATCATTAATAACTATTGACGATGAAAAACTACAACCTAAAGCATCAGAAGCTGAAACAGAATATAATCCAGCTTTGATGTTTGTTAAATTTTGAGATGTTGAACCATTATTCCATAAGAAAGTTATTGGTAATGTTCCACCATTTATATTGGTATTTATTGAACCATTTGATGCCGAACAATTTTCATCAATTTTTGATAAAGAAAGAGAAATTGAAGGTTGTCTAGTAACTTTTAAAGTATCTTTTATTTGACAAAGATTACTATCTATTAAGTTAAAAACTAATGTTCCAGAATCTAAATTTATTTGATTTAAAGAAGTAGATAAATTACTCCAAGAAATATTAAAGGGAGTTTTACCACCAGATAAAGCTACTAAGATGGATCCATTATTTAAGTTGCAAGTTGCATTTGAAACTGTGTAATTCGCAATTGGTTTTGGAGTAGACGTGACATTAACTGATTTAGTCTCAGAGCAATTATTAATATCCGTAACTGTAACTGAAAAGACACCTGAAGAGATATTTGTTAAATTTGAAGAAACACTTCCATTATTCCACAAGAAACTAAATGGAGCTGTTCCATTAAAAACTGAAGTTGAAACTGAACCAATATTCGATTGACAAGCATCATCTATTTTTGATAAATTCAAAAGAGGAGGTTGACTATATATAATTGAAACCGTTGTATCTTTTTGACAACCTTTACTATCCGTAACCGTAAGTGAATAATTGCCAGATTGTAAATTAACTAATGAATCATTTGAAGTGAAATTATTCCAAAAAAAAGTATATGGAGGTGAACCATTAACTACATTTGCTTTTATTTTTCCTATACCATTTAAACAGTTAGAATTTGTTTTATTAATTTGAATAATAGGAAATGGTACAGCACTCAAAGTTATTGTATCTAAATAATTACATCCAAAAATGTCATTTACCCTAACTCTATAAATACCAGGAGCTGCATTTGGAATTGTTTTTAGATTTATGAATTGATTCGTATTCCAAAATATACTATCTATTTGATTTTCATCTGAAAATAAAAGACGAACCAATCCATTATTTAAACTACAAGTTGAAGCAATAGTATCTAAATTAATAGTAGAAGGTATGTCATTTATTATACTAAAACTTTGCGTGTCAATACAATTATATCGGTCCGTAACGGTTACAGAATAATTACCAATTGCTAAGTTATTATTATTTTGAGTTATTTTTGAATTACTCCATTGAAAGGTAGGTGGATAAACATCTAAGCTGTCTCCTGTTAATCCGATTGTAATTGTTCCATCATTTAAGTTACAATGAACAGGAGTAGTTACACTAGAAGATATTACAATTGGAGGACCTCCGTTTAAATCTTGAGAAATTACCATTCTACATTTATTTGAATCTTCTGCAAAAATGGTATAATTTTGACTAGATAAATTAGATCGAACATAGGAACTATCTACTAAACCATTCCAACGAATAACAAGAGGCGGAACAAAAGTATCAATAGAAAATTTTAAATATCCATTATTTAATCCGCAGGTAGCAAGTTTAAAAGAATCAATAGTTCCGGTTATATCATAGATATAATTAATCTCTGAAAAAGTATCAAAAATACATCCATTACTATCAATTACTCTTAATGTGTGAAGCCCTATAGATAAACTGTCCGCAAAATTTAATGAATCATTATTGCCCCATATATATTTAAATGGAGGCGTTCCATTTGATACGTTTGCAAATAGTACTCCCGTATTTGAATCACATCTAGATGGAACCGAATCAAAATCAACTTTTATTGGCGTTTGATTTTTCAAATCTAAATTTTCGCTAACTAAACAGTTATTTGCATCTAAAACCGAAGCAGTGTATATTCCATGAGGAATGGAATCATTAACAAATGTTGTTTTACCATTACTCCATAATATAGAATAAGGTGGCTTTCCTCCAGATGGAACTGCTGTTATTCTTCCATTTGGTTTATTACATGTTGGACGAACTTGATTTAAAACAACATTATGAATTCCATCGTCTTGAATATTAAATGTTTTTGAAACTTGACATCCAAATGTATCTGTAATATTAACGGAATAACTTCCAACAGGAAGCATTCCAACAAATGGAGAATTTGGTCCATGATTCCAATTAACGATAAAAGAAAATGGTGAAATAATATTATAAATTCTAATAAAACCATTATCAGTTAATCCACATCTTACGTTTCTAAATGAATCCTGAAAAGTAGGAATTGGTGCAAATAATATTTTTGCAGAAATTGTATCAATACAACCATCCGCATCAGTAACCGTTAGTGAATAATTTTGAGAATGAGGCAAATTAGAAATACTATCCGTTGTGGCTCCTGTACTCCACAAAAATGTATAAGGAGATTTACCTAAACTTACATTAGCTTTTATTGAACCCACTAATAAACCACAAGAAGCATGTTTAACATTAAGTGAAATAACTGGATTTGTAGGTGGATTAATCACAAAAGTATCTCTTTTAAAACACTTATTGGAATCTTCCGCAAGAACAATATATGTATTTGGTGAAATATTTAAACGATTCGATAAAGTGCTACCGTCTTTCCATGAAAACTTAAATGGGCTTTTTCCTGAAACGATATTACTTGAAATAGAACCAAAGTTGTTTTTACATAATGGCTGAACGACAGTGTAACTAACATTAAAAGGATTACTTGGTAATATTATTGTTGAATCTATTTTTAGACATCCTAAGCTATCTGTAATTGTTAAAATATACGTTCCAGATTGAAGATTATTGATACTTGAAGAAGTCGCTCCATTGCTCCAATTATATGTAATTGGATTAATTGCATTTGAAATCGAAGTGAAAATTGCACCGTTATTTATACCGCAAGTCGTATTTACTTTGTTAAAATTAATTGAGGGATTCGAAGTCATTGTCAATGGAATACTTAAGGAAGCATTGCAACCATTTGGATCCGTAATAGTAACTGAGTAGGCTCCCGCACTTAAATTTTGAATACTATCTAATGTGGTTCCATTACTCCATAAAAAAGATAGAGGAGCTATACCTGAAATGTTAGTTAGTTTTATCTTACCATTACTTAAGCCGCATTTAGGGTTTGTAAAAATTCGTTGCGCAGATGGAGATGATGACGGAAGAATAATTGTTGTATCTATCTTACTACACAATGCATTGTCAGTTATCGTAACGATATATTGACCCGAAGATAAATTTGTATTTGAAGAAAGTGTTGTTCCATTGCTCCAAGAAAAACTTATTGGATTTACACCTTTTAGAATGTTATAAGATATGGATCCATTTGAATTATTACATGTTGTTTGTATAACATTTTTTGTAAATGATAAATTTGAAGAGGAATCAATAAAAACGGTATCTTTTTTAATACAATTATTTGCATCCGTTATTGTTAAAAAATATCGTCCAGAAGTTAAATTTGACAAACTAGAAGTCGTGCTTCCATTGCTCCATAAGAAAGTAAATGGAGAAAGTCCATTAGTTGCTGCAACATTAATACTACCATTGTTTAATCCACAAGCTGTGTTACTTTTATTTACAATATTATTAACTCCATTACTTGCAGGCACAATAATGGATTGTGTAATTATGCAATTATTTGCATCGGAAACGGTCAAATTATAATTTCCAGCAGTTAAATTAATTATAGAATCTTTATTTACCACATTATTGCTCCATGAATAATTATAAGGCGCTTTACCTCCTGTTACATTTGCTTTTATTTTACCATTATTTTGTCCACATGTTGTTGCTAGAACAACAAGAGAAACAGACGGGCCTGGAGCGCCTGATTTAATGTTTATAATCGTGTCTATTTTACAATTGGCTCCATTTCTAATTGAAACGGAATAATTACCTGACGCTAAATTACTAAAAACATTTCCCGAAACTTGATTTCCATTATTTAATGAATATAAATAATTTGGAGTAGCATTATTAACATTTATAGTAATTTTCCCATTAGGAATACCACATTTTGTACTGTCTGAAACTATACTTAAAATCTCACTATCAATTTGTGAAACAGAAATATTAACAGAATCTTTTGCTCCGCAACCCGCAGGATCCGTTACATTCAAAATATATTTTTGAGAAGCAATTGGAAACATTTTTGGATTTGTAGCCGAAGTATTTGAAATTCTTAAATTTGGAGTCCAAGAATATAAATAAGCACCATTTGAAGGCAATACACTTGTATTCACTTGAAAAGTATCTCCTTTGCAAATTGATACATTTTTTCCACTATTAAAAAATATCGTTGGAACAGGATTGATAGTAACATTTATTATAGAATCTCTTGAACTACATCCGGGATGCGAAATTCGAAATGTAATTTGTCTTGTTACCGAATTATTTACCGTAGGGTGGTTTAAAATTGGATTCAGTGTATTGTCGTTTTGTAAAGTTACTGGAGAAATCCATTGAAATGTATAAGGACTTGTAAATCCAGTTACATATAAAGGTACTGCATTTCCCGAACAAACGGTAGTATCATTAGAATTATTAAACACTTTTAAATTCGGAGCAAAATCTCGGATATATATTATAACAGAATCCGAATACCCAAAACCAACTGCTGTAAATTTTATTTTAACAGAATCATTAGGTTCAATAATATTATCAACTAATGCGTTTAAGTTTACATCAAATGAAGTAGTTCCAGCTGGAATGGTAAACGTATTAGCCGTACTCATTGTAAAATCATTATTCAATGTAGCATTTCCAGAAAAAGTCATTGATACATTTAATGCAGAATTATTTGGTGGTCTATTTACTCGAACACGAGCAGGATTACAACCTTCTTTAGCAAAAATTGGTTTCGTATTCGTATTATCCGATGAAAATGGTTCTAAAGAAATCAAAGGTTGTGAAAACAAACTTGATGATTCAATAAAAAAACCAGAATCACCGCTTCCATCCGATACATCCGCAATTGCAGCTTTAAATAAATATGTACTACCAGCAACAACCGGAATTCTTGCAATTAAAGGTTGCGTAAATCCGTTATGTGAAATCGAGGAGCCTAAATTATTAACATAAAGAGAAGTAAAAGGCGATCCAGCTCCTAAAGAAGAGCAATTTGTTATATTGCCAGCAGGAACTCCATTATTTATACTATTTATTGAAACATTAATATTTGTTCCAGGCACTTTTGCAAAATTTGGTGTGCCTGTAATTCCAGGACCAGATACAAAAATACCAAAGACATCATTAAACTGTGTACAATTAAATGTTGGATATTCTTCGGAACTAAATAAATATCTTAAATATAAAGTATCTCCTGCAGGAACAACATTAAATTGGAGTGCACAAACATCAAACTGAGTTGCTGTTGTTAGTGAAGACAAATTGGCATCAGGAGCGGTTAAACCATTATTATTATTTGCTAAAACTCCGGGTAAACCATTTAATCCAATTAATGAACCTGAGGTTTGAGCTCTTCCAGTAGTTAAAACGATTCCTGAAGTAATGCCTAAATTAGTATTTGTTGAGTTAACGATAGCATTCGCTGTATTCGTACAATTTAAAGTTGCATTTGTAATTGTTACTCCTGCGCCTATAATTTGCTGAGCTAAGTTGGCTGCGGATTGATTTGGGTTTACCGTCAATTGAGCATTAATTGAAAGTACATATACAACAAGGAAATTTAAAACCCCTAATATTTTTTTCTTCATAATTGTTTTGTAAAACGTTACAAATTTACAAAAATTACTTAATAAGTATCAAAATAATTTATGTAAAGTAAAAAAATAATTAGAATTAGGTACTAAATTTGATAAAATTCTTTAAAAGATTCTAAATCATAAACTAAAGTTCCGTATGTTTTTGCTTTAGATTCTTTTGAACTACCTGTTCCGATTTCTTTCATTACTAATATTGTTGTTTTTTTGGACAAACTATTTGCTATTGTACCTCCAAGAGATTCAATTTTTAGTTCTAAATCGGCATCTCTAAAACCTGAAAAAACAATAACTTGATTACTCAAAATGCCTTCAATATTAATAAAACTTCCAGTTAAATTAACGCCTAAATGTTCTAAGTTTTGTAACAAATTTATATTTTCTTTTTCATTAAAAAACATAAATAAACTTTGAGCCATTTTAGGACCAATATCTTCGATAAGATTAAAATCTTCTAAGGACCATTTTTGAAAATCTAATAAATGATTCACTTTTTTCGCTAATATTTTTGACATTGTATTTCCAACATTATCAATCCCTAATGCATTTATTAAACGATAAAGTTCGTTATTTTTGCTCTCTTCAATACTTGTTTTTAAATTTTCTACCGACTGAGATTTCCAACCTTCTAGTGATAGGATAAAATCATAATCAAGTTGATAGATATCAATATAATTTTTTATTATTCCAAGATTAAAAAAACGTTTAATAATATCTTTACCTAATCCTTTGATATTCATGGACTCTTTGCTCGAAAAATATATTATTTTTTCCAACAATTGAGATTCACAATTAGAATTTAAACAACGCCAAGCGGCCTCTCCTTCTTTTCGTATTAATTCAGTTTTACACGTAGGGCAATTTTGAATATAAACAAAAGGTTTTTGTGCTACTCTTTTTGATAAATCTACTCTAGAAATTTGAGGAATGACATCTCCTGCTCGCTCAACAAATACGGTATCTCCTATTCTAAGATCCTTTGAAATAATATTATCTTCATTGTGTAATGAAATGCTTCGAATCGTTACGCCTCCAACACTTACAGGCTCCACTTTTGCTACCGGAGTTACAATTCCTGTTCTTCCGACTTGAAAATCAATTTCTAATAATTTAGTTGATTTTTCAATTGCTTTAAATTTATATGCAATGGCCCATTTTGGATGATGTGAAGTAAAACCAAGCATCATTTGATTTTTTATCTGATTTAGTTTTACCACCATTCCATCAATATCAAACTCAAAATCATTTCTTTTATCTTCCCATTGGTTACAAAATTCAATAACTTCTTCAATAGAACTGCATTTTTTCCCTAAATGAAAAGCCGAATTAAACCCTAATTGATTTAACAAAGCAATATTTTCTTCTTGTGAAACTTCAAAAAGAGATGAATTTGTGGAATCTATAAATTCAATATATCCAATTGAGTAAATAAAAGCATCTAAATTTCGAGCGGCAACTTCTTGAGGATCTTTTAACCTTAAAGAACCACTTGCAGTATTTCTTGTATTTTGAAAAACGGATAAACCCTGGGCTTCTCGCTCAAGATTCATTTTATCAAATATCAATTTATGAATTACAACCTCACCTCTTAGCTCAATTTTTTTTATATTAAATTGACTAAACAGCACATTATGAGGAATATTTTTTACTTTTTTGGCGTTTTCAGTAATATCTTCACCTTTTATTCCATCGCCACGAGTTGCGGCTCGAACCAATTGATCATTTTCATACATCAATGAAATGCTACTGCCATCAAACTTGGGTTCTACATAAAAATCATAAAATATATCTTGTAACTCTTTTTTAATAGATTCGTCAAAATGAATTAAATCATCCGAATTATAGGAATTAGAAAGAGAAAGCATAGGAACTAAATGCGCCACAGAATCAAAAGTAGAAGCGATTCCTTTTGCCACAAGTTGTGTTGGTGATTTTTTAGAAATTAATGCTTTATTATTTAATTCAAAATCAACAAGTTTTTTGAACAATATATCGAATTCATAATCTGTAATAATTTGCTCAGAATCGTCATAATATTTTTTATTCAAAAACTCTATAGCCTCGCAAAAATTCAAATAGTTTGAAGTTTGAATAGGCTGATTAAGTAAACTTAATATATCATTATTGTTCATTATACAACGTATTGAAAATTTTCTATTAAATTTTTCAGCTTTTTTAGAAAACTTGCAGCATATGAACCATCAATAATACGATGATCATAAGATAATGATGCGAACATTTTTTTACGAATTTCAATACGATCTCCTTGATCGGTTTCTACAACACTTGGTTTTTTAATAATTTCACCTAAACTTAAAATCGCCACTTGTGGTTGATTAATAATTGGCGTCCCCATCAAACTGCCAAAAATCCCTGTATTTGAAATCGTAAATGTACCACCTTGAATATCTTCGGGTTGTAAATTAAACTGTTTTGCTTTTTCCGCAATTTCATTTACCTTTTTAGCTAAAGAAACCAAATCTAAAGATTGTGCAGTTCTTAAAACAGGCACGATTAAGTTCCCATCAGGAAGTGCGGTAGCAAAACCTAAGTGAACATTTTTCTTTAAAACATATCCTTTAGAGTAGTTGTGTGCATTTAGTTTAGGAAAATCATTTAAAGCTTCAACGACCATTTTCATAAAAAAATGGGTATACGTAATTTTTATATTGTTATCTTTTAGAAATATATCTTTATTTGAATCTCGATATTCTACAATTTTTGAAACATCAATTTCTGAAAAACTAGTGCAGTGCGGAGCATTTCTTTTTGAATCCAACATGTGTTTTGCAATTAAACCACGCATTCTATCAAAAACTACGATTTCATCATCTGATTCTATACCTTTTGGAACAGAATCCGATGGAATTTCACTTACATGTTCTTTTAAAATATTTTTTGGAAATTGAGATCGGAATACCTCTTTATTTTTTATAAAATAAAATAAATCATCTTTTGTTATTCGTCCTTCGATTCCCGATCCATTTATATAGTTTAAATCTTCTTCGGTAATTTCATTTTCTATTGCAATTTTTTTAACTAAAGGACTTAATTTATGAATATTATTCTCTACCCTTTGCGTTTCGGTTTTATTAAAACTTGTTTTAGTTTTACTTGGTTGAAGTGTTTTATCGTCCAAAGTTATCAAATTCTCTTTAATTTCTTCCAATTTAGAAGGTACAAAACCATCTAAAATTTCTACTTCCGCAATTGGAATATTAACTGGAACGGTTTGGTCTTTTTGATAAGAAATACTTAAAATCTTGCATTTAAAAGGTGCTGGAATTTCACTTTCTACTTTATCGGTAGAAACTTCTATAAATGGCTGATCTTTTTCAACAATATCACCAACTTTTTTAAGCCAATGAACTATTGTTGCTTCCGATACACTCTCTCCCATTTTGGGTATTGACAAATGATATTTCATCCTTAACTAAATGCTTTAATTTCTGTAAAAACTATAACTTTGCAAAGTTAACTTAATCAAATAAAATCCTTGTAAAAAGATTTTATAAATTATTTTGTAAAAACAAAGGATATCCATTGTACCTTTTATTTCCAATTACTTTAGTTGTTTCTATAAATTGAAGGGTATAAAATTCATTGTTTAATTTAATTGCATATACCCTTGGCAAAATAGAATAAAATCCATCATTTGAAGCACTACTAAAATTTTTCCAATCATAACCAATTTCATATAAACTTTTAGAATAATTCAAATTTTGAACATCCTGTAATTTTATATTTTCTATTGCTTTATTTTCAATTCTTGAAACTTCAATATTTTTACTTGGATTTAACAAAGCACCCGCAACGGCATAATATTGAGTAATATCAAATTGTGTAACATTTTGAACATATCTTGTAAATTCAATATCCCAATCTTCTTTTTTTGGCTCAATATCTACAGCGCTATTTTTTTCGAAAGAAAAATAGGTATAATTTGAAGTTTTGTTTAATGGGACTTTAACATCAAATCTACTTGAATTATCCAAATTAGAAATTAATATATGAACTTCATTTTCATCAAAGGACAATATTTGAATTTTTTTCCAATTTAAATTCAAACTATTTTCTCCTCTTTGGATAATATATATAAATTTATTAGACTTTAAGATACCCGATTCATAATAAAAATTATCATTAAACAGCGAGTCATTTTCATCATAATAATTTGAATATTTATTAAGATTCAAAAATCTATTATAATCTAAAATAGATAATGTATTATTAAAATTTGTTGAAAACGTATTAATTCCCTGATAAAATGTATTCACTCCATAGTTTAGTAATACTTGTTTTTTTGAAGATAAATTATTTGAAAATGCAATATCCCAATCTTTATTAGTAACCGTTTTAATAATTTGACGGTTTTTAATACTATAATATTCTTTAAATTCATAGTTCTTCCCTAAATTTACTTGAACTTGAGGAAATGGTATTACGGGAAGCGAAGCTAAATTGTCATTCGTTTTAATACAGCCGGACAAATTGAGAATTAATACAATAAAAGAAAACTTAACAAAATAATATTTTTGTTTATTTAAAAGAGTTACAAAGATTAATTTTATTAAACTATTATTCATCTTCAAAAGTTATTCTTTTAAATTAATATTAAATGAAGCAAAAAAAGTTCTACCCCATAAAAAATTGGTCTGATTATTGTCATTGCCACTATGAAAATTATTATTAAATCCCGACAATGTTAAATTTTCAATATTAAATATATTTTTAACTCCTAACGTTAAGGTGTATTTATTTTGAATAAATGACTTGGATACATTAAAATCTGACATCATAAAACTTGGAATTGTAGATGTAGATGCTTTATTTTCAAGAATATTAAGAAGTGTGAATGTATTTGGAGAATTAAATTTATTTAGCAACGATAGTTTTATATCATATTTTGCAATTGTATAGGTTGTATTCAAATTTACAGAAAAATTATAAAAAAAATCTCTTATTTGTTCCTTTACGCCTAAATAGATTTTTTGATTACCCAACACATTAGCACCTAAAGAAAAAATAAAGTCTTTGTATTTCATTCGATTATCTAGTGAAAAAACTAATGAATTGGAAGTTCCTATATTAAAATATTTGAATTCATTTTTTGATATATCTACTGGGACAATTTCAATCGCATTATCTTTGTTGATATACGAAAAAGTAAAAGATGTAGAATAAGAATGGTTAGAATAGGGCTTAAATTTAGGTTTTATATCAAATCCAAATTGGAAATTGTCATTAATTTCTGTTTTTAAATTCGAATTCCCTTTGATATTATGATTATTGTCAATAAACTCAAAAAACATTTCTTTAATATCAGGATTTCGATACCCTCTTGAGTATGAAAATCGAGTACTTATAATTTCATTAGGTTCAAATCTAAAATTCGCTGTAGGAGAAATTGGAGATAAAAAACGAGAATGAAAACCAAATCTTAATCCAGGTTGAAAAAATAATTTTTCGGTAATTTTTAAATTAATCATCGAAAAAACACCAACTTCGAACATATCTTGTGATTGCGATTCAATTTTAGGGGTATTAATTAAATCATACTTAAAATCAACACCATATAACATTTTTACTTTTGATTGTTTTGGATCTTGTCTTAATATAGCACGACCAAACAAATTATATTGTTTTTCAATTTCTTGTCTTAGTATTTCACGATAGGAATTGGTTAAATTTTGAGAAAAATTTTTGACTGTTCTTTGAAAAATAGTACCATTTAAATTACTAACCAATTCAAGTGATTTATCAATCTTTTGAGTATGAGTTAATCCTAAAACATAACGTTGATTTGAATAATTCTCATCAAAAACGATTCTAGAAAATGTAGAGCTTGGATTTAACTTATTTAAAATAGACTCCCAAAAAGCATTAAATTTAACATGTATATTGCTTTGTGAATTAATTCTTCGATAAAAAGACAAATTTGCAAAATATTGTTCTTTCGGATTCCAACTATAATCTCTCCATATAGGTTTAATCTTTTGTCTTAACTCATCCTCATTTGGATCCCATCCTAAAAAAACATTTCTACCAAACCCAAAAGTAACATTATTTCCTTCGTGGTTAAAACCAAATTGTGTGTTAAAATTTAAAACACCTACAGACTCCCCATAGATATTTGCATCTAATGTAGAAGCATCTTTTACTTTTGTTTGTGTTATTAAGTTAATTACACCACCAGAAGCATTCGTGCCATAAATTACAGACAACGGACCATCTACAACTTCTACGCGTTCAATATTATTTAATAAAATTTGAGAAAAATCTACGGTTCCATTCAACTTACCTGCAACGGGCACTCCATCTATTAATAAATTCAAATCTTGTCCTGAAAGTCCATTTAAAGAAACTCTTGTACCTAATATAGGATCTTGCGTAATTGTAAAATTATTTTCAGTTTGTAAAAATTCAGCAAGATTATGGACCTTTTTATTTTGAATTTCTTCTTTTGAATAATATTTTAACTTAAACGGAGATTGGTACTTATTACCAGGTAATATTTGACCAGTTACCACTAT
This sequence comes from Chitinophagaceae bacterium, assembly GCA_017495115.1. GTDB lineage: Bacteria > Bacteroidota > Bacteroidia > Chitinophagales > JADJOU01 > CHPMRC01. The sequence continues at coordinate 35,867 of JAFEIJ010000017.1, forward strand.
TTCTTCAATAGCATTTGGTACGGGTTTAATATAAATTTGAGTAGGAATTTCATTTTTTTTATACATTAATTTTTCATACCCCAGTCTACGTATTTCAATTTCTTCAAAATTAAAATCATCAGGAATTGAAAAGGAGCCATCCGAGTTGGTTCTAATCATATTAATAACTTTACCTTCCTTGTAGATTAAAATTGATGTTGCATACATTGCTTCTTTGGTATCCGAACTAAACACCTTAGACTCAGTTTGACCAAACAAACTTCCAGTTAAAAAAAATAAAAAGAATAAAAGTAACTTCAAAGTAACAATATTGTTATCTAATAATCTGTATCAAAAACTATACCAAAATTTATTTTATATCATTTATCTTTTGGATTAATTTATCTACATCATTATTTGAAGGTTGCAGCTGTTTACATTTTTCTAAAGTAGATTTAGCGGTTTTAAAATATGGCATATAAATTTCACTACCTTTTTCGTTACTCGTGTTTTTATTGTAAATTTGAATAGCTTCGTTAAACTGAATTACCGCCAAATTATAGTTAGATTCAAAATCTGATGGGTTGATTTCTATTGCTTTTGTATAATTTTTCTTTGCATTTTCCGAATCTTTTTCGCTTTCGAGCAAATTACCTAAAATCAAATAAAACTGATGATTTTTTGGATTTATTTCAATTGCTTTTTGCAATTTAGCTTTTGCATTGGTGTTGTTTTTTTCGGCTAAACTTATATTGATATCCGAAATGATTAAATCTAAATTATTTGGATATTTAGTAAGCCCTTCATTTAAATATTTTTTTCGTTCTTCGGAATTGTCTTTCAATAATTGAACTAAATTAGTGTATTTGCTTTCTGTTGGATTTTGCTGAACGTCTTCTTTGAGAATTTTAATCGCTTCATCATTTTTATTTGAATTAACCGCAAATACAACATAATTGGTGTTTACATCACTCTTTTTTAATTCACTTTGACCATCAATTGCAAGTGTTTGTTTGTTCAAACTCATAAAATCAATAAGTTCATATAATTTTTTATACATGTTTAATGCTTGGTCTGATTTTTTAGCATTATGTAAATTGATACCTGCATTATAAAAATCAAAAGCGATATACTTAATGAGTTTAAACGCTTGACTTTTGTCTTTTTCTGAAAGCTTAGCTCCCAAATCAATAGATTTTTTCAAACTAGTGTATGAATTAATAATAGTTTCTTGATCGTTTTGTCCATTAGCATCATAATGAGTTTTTAAAACCAATCCATAAATATAATTTGAAAAAGCATCATTCGAATTGGATTCGTTAGACATAGCTAGCTTAGCATTTTCTAGTGCTTTATTTAAATCTTCTACTTTTTTATTATTTTGATATTCAAATAAAAAATCATTTGCTTTTTTGATTTCATTCGATTGTGCATTGATATTCAAATAGATAAGAGTAACTAATAAAAAAAGAGATTTGTTCATGTTTTTAAATATTTATAAATTTTTAATTAATCGTACAAATATAGCGAATTTCATTAAAAAGTTTAACAGAATTTTGAAAGGATAAATTTATTAAAATTATATCATAAAAAAACTTTAAATTTGCAAAAAATAAATATTGAAAAATTTATTCAATCTTTTTAATCAAAATAAGTCACATTTCAATTATTCTGAAATAGGTGTCGATTTTCATTCACATTTAATTCCCAATGTTGATGATGGATCCAAAAGTATCGAAGAGACATTAGAAATATTACATTTTTTTAAAAATCTTGGTTATAAGAAAATAATTACAACACCCCATATTATGTCCGATGGATTTGATAACAATAGTAAGGGGCTAAAAGAAAGCTATATAAAAATAAAAGAACAATGCGAAGCAATAATACCATTTGAACTTGCCGCAGAATATTTTATTGACGAATCATTTGAAAAATTAATTGAACAAGATGATATATTACATTTTGGAGACAAATATGTTCTTATCGAAACCAGCATGAATTATGAATTCCCAATTTTCAAAGAATGTATTTTTAAACTTTTAAATAAAGGTTACAATCCTATTTTAGCCCATCCCGAAAGATATTCATTTATTTATAATGAAAGAAATCCTAAAAAAATTTATGAATCTTTAAGCGACTTAGGAATTTTTTTTCAACTAAATATGTTCTCTTTACTTGGTATTTATAACGAAAAAGTAAAAAAAACAGCTGAAATGCTTATTGATAATAATCTTATAGACTTTGTATCTTCGGATATCCACTCTTCAAAACAGCTGCATCATTTTGAAGAAATTAGTAAAAATAAATTTTTACAAAAATTGATTGATTCTCAAATTTTAGAAAACAAAAATTTAATTTAAATGCAAGTTATACCTACATCAATTCCAGAAGTAATATTATTTGAACCAAAAATTTTCAAAGACCATAGAGGTTATTTTTATGAAAGTTATAATTCTGAAAGTTTGGCTCAAATTGGAATAAATAGTACATTTGTTCAAGACAATCAATCCAAATCAACAAAAGGAGTTTTAAGAGGTTTGCATTTTCAAACGGGTAATGCGGCTCAAGCTAAGTTAGTTCGTGTATTGGAAGGGGAAGTACTTGATGTTGCTGTTGATATACGTCAAGATTCACCTACTTTTGGCAAATATGTTTCTGCGGTTTTATCTTCAGAAAATAACCGTCAAATGTTTATTCCTAGAGGGTTTGCTCATGGATTTGTTGTTTTAACCGAAACGGCAACGTTCTTTTACAAATGTGATAATTTCTATTGCAAGGAATTAGAAGGTGGTATCATATATAACGATCCTGAAATTGGAATAGATTGGCAAATTGATAATAATGACCTCATTTTATCTGAGAAAGACCTTATTTTACCTCATCTAAAAAATGCACCGACATTATTTTAATTTATTTCGATTATGTTAAAAAAAGTATTAGTTTCTGGAGCGTCAGGACAGCTTGGATTAGAAATTAAAGATCTTTCCTCAAGTTTTAACAACCTAGATTTGCATTTTTTTGATAGTAAATCTTGGGATATCACAAACAAAGAAAAAACAAAATCTATTTTTGATGAATATAAGCCTGATTATTTCATAAATTGCGCAGCTTATACAGCTGTAGATAAAGCAGAAAGCGATATTGAAAAATGTTATGAAATTAATGCGAATGCACTGCATCATATAGCTGAGAATTGCAATTTGTATAATACTCATATAATCCATATTTCAACAGATTTTGTTTTTGATGGAAATAAAAATATTCCGTATGAAGAAAATGATCAAACAAATCCAATATCCGTATATGGAAAAAGTAAATTAGAAGGTGAAAACATATTATCCAATACTTCAAACTCTTTTAATATCATCAGAACATCTTGGGTTTATAGTAAATATGGAAGTAATTTTGTTAAAACAATGCTTCGTTTGGCGCAAGAAAGAAAAGAATTAAATATTGTTATTGATCAAATTGGATCGCCTACCTATGCAAAAGATTTAGCATCATTTATTCTAGAAAATATTATTAATCTTAAAGATAAAAATAAAGAAATATATCATTATTCCAACCAAGGAGTTGCGAGTTGGTATGATTTTGCTTATGAAATATTTAAGATAAAAAATATAGCAATTAAATTAACTCCAATTAATTCAGATCAATTTCCTACACCGTCCAGTCGTCCAAAATACAGTTTAATGAATAAAAATAAGTTGAATTCCGATTTTGGCACGATTGTTGAACATTGGAAAGAAAGTCTTTTAAAATGTTTGCAAACGTTGAATTAAATTCTAGTCAGATTAATGAACTCCTTCAAGTAGTAAGGAATGCGGGTAAAGCAGTAATGGAAATTTATGATAAAGAAATTACTGTTGAAACAAAAAGTGATACGTCGCCTTTAACAAAAGCCGATTTAGTTTCAAATACTTTAATATGTAAGTTTTTAAAATCAAATTATAATTTTCCAATAATTAGTGAAGAAAACTCAGAATCTCATAATTTTAAGAATGATGAAAACTCATATTGGTTGGTAGATCCCTTAGACGGAACAAAAGAATTTATAGCCAAAAATGGAGAATTTACAATAAATATTGCATTAATTCAAAATTGCGAACCTACTTTTGGTATTGTATATGCACCAAGTACCGATGAGTTCTTTTATGCTCAAAAATTCATGGGTAGTTTTTTAATTAAAGATAATGTTATATTGCCTCTAAAAAAAGATAGGAGATACAAAATATGTAAGAATCAGATTTATTTTAAATGGAAAAAACAAGTCACATTTATAGTATCGCGTTCACATAAATCAAACCTTGAATCATTTAAAGATATTTTATGTCCGAAATGTAATTATGAAATTGCATTTAAAGAAATTGGAAGTTCCTTAAAGTTTTGTAGAATGGCTCAAGGTATTGGAGATATATATTATCGAAATTTACCAACTAAAGAATGGGATACTGCAGCTGGTCAGATTATTGCGCAAGAAGCAAATCTAAATGTTTACGATAAGGAAACGTTCAAAACATTAAAATATGGTAAAAGCAATTTGTTAAATAAAAGTTTTATCGTTTTTTAATCCGACATATTCACTTCCATCAATATAAACTTTTTCTATAAGAATTTCACCAAATGAATAAGGTATCGATGCTAATGAGTTCATTTTTTTTGAAATGATAAAATTTGCTCTTTTACCTACCGAAATACTTCCTACCTCATTTTCAAGTTCCATAGCTTTAGCTCCATTTATTGTCAAAGCATTAAACGCTTCAACAGGAAGCAATTTTTGATATATACAAGCCAAAGACCATACAAAATTCATATTTCCACTTGGGGTACTACCAGGATTAAAATCAGAAGCTAAAGCAATTCCCAATCCTGAATCTATCATATTTCGTGCAGGAGCATATGGAATTTTTATAAAAAACGAACAAGAAGGTAAAAGTGTAGGAACCGTTGCTTTATCTTTTAAATAATTAATCTCTTGTTCTGAAACCTCTTCTAAATGATCAACCGAAATAGCATTTTCATCAATAGCAAATTGCAAAGCACCAAAATTATTTAATTGATTAACATGTAATTTTGGTTTTAAATTGTATTTTTTACTTTCATCAACAATTATTTTGGCATCTTCAATAGAAAAATAATTCTTTTCAATAAAAATGTCTATATAATCCGCTAATTTTTCTTCATTAATTATAGGCAATATTGGGAAAATTACTTCATTAATATATTCTTGATTCGAACTATATTTTTTTGGTACCGCGTGTGCACCTAAAAATGTAGCTTTTATTGGTATTGAAAACTTTTCTTTCAAGGCTTTGATGACTCTAAGCATTTTCAATTCCGATTCAATTGATAATCCATATCCAGATTTGATTTCAATGGCACCCGTTCCCATTTTTATTAAAGAATCTAATCGAAGCGAAGCATCTTCAAGCAGTTTTTCAAAAGAAGTTTCGGATAATTTTATAGCACTATTTATAATTCCTCCTCCAGCATCGGCGATTTCTTGATAGGTTTTTCCCTGAATTTTCATTTCAAATTCATGTTCTCTTGGAGCTGCAAATACAATATGCGTATGCGAATCACAATACGTTGGCATTAAAGTATAGCCTTCAAAGTCGATTACATCATAATTGGGATTTGGAATATAATCTTCCATTTTACCAATATGAATAAAACGACCATTTTCAACGATAATAAATGCATTTTGAAGTTCACCACTTTGAAGCATTTCAGAGGATTTCAAAAAACTAACATCTTTTGAATGCACCCCAAAAATTTTATTAATATTAATGAATGCTTTAAAACTCATTATATATATAAGGATTCAATTTCTTGATGGTACTTCGAATCAATGAATTTACGTTTAACTTTCAATGTAGGCGTTAACTCACCTCCATCAACAGTCCATTCGTTGGGTAACAATTTAAATTTCTTAATTTTTTCTATTTGACTAAAATCTTCATTAAATGCCTCTAATACTTTTTGCATTTTTTTATTAATCCATTCGTTTTCTACCCAATTTGGATTATTAAAATCAATTTCAATTCCTTTAATTTTTGACCAATTTATAAAATTAATTTTAGAAGGAAATATTAAAGCTGAAACAAATTTTTTATCATTACCAATTACCGCAATTTGTTCGATATATTTACTTTCTTTTACTTTATTTTCAATCACTTGAGGCGCTACATACTTTCCACCACTTGTTTTGAATAGTTCTTTAGCGCGATCTGTAATTTTAAGATATTTGCCTTCAACCATTTTACCAATATCCCCCGTATAAAACCATCCATCCTTTATAACTTCAGCTGTAGCTTCATTATTTTTAAAATATCCCATCATTACTTGTTCCCCTTTAACCAAGATTTCTCCTTCACCTTCATTCATGCCATCACGATGGTCAAAACGAACTAAAGTATTATCTAACAATTCACCGACAGTTCCATATTTGCCAGGCTTTTGAATTCTATTGTAAGATATTACTGGAGATGTTTCCGTTAGTCCATATCCTTCTCTAATTTTAATGCCAATAGCTTCAAAAAAGAAACCTAATCTAGGTTGAAGTGCTGCGGCACCAGTTACTATACTTTCAATATTGCCACCTAATGCCTCTCTCCACTTACTAAAAATAAGTTTATTAGCAATTCTAAATGAAAGTCCTTTAGATTGACCATCATAATTTCTTGCTACATTTACCGCCCAATAGTATAACATTTTCTTGAAACCTGTAAATTCTTGACCTTTAGCAATTAATCCTTCATATATTTTTTCTAATAAACGAGGAACGCAAGTGAAAAATTTAGGTTTTACTTCGGCAATATTATCTTTTAGTTTCTCTAAACTTTCTGCATAGAAAATTTGACAACTTCTTGATATATATAAATACGTAACGGCTCTTTCAAAAATATGGCACATTGGAAGAAAGCTAAGAACAACCATATTCTTAGTTAATGGAATCTCAGTTAAATTTTCTATTTGTGACATAATATTTCGATGACTTAACATGACACCTTTAGGATTTCCGGTAGTACCAGAAGTATATATTATCGTAGCTAAATCATTAATTTCAATTTCTTTTTTAACTTTTTCAACTTCCTCCATTTTTTCTAAATTCGCTTTAGCTAAAAATTCAGAAATATGTTTACAATTCGGGATTTTTTCAAAACTAAAAATATCTAAAACATTAGGTAAATTGGGTAAAATTGAATTAATTTTATCAAAAATAGTTTGGTCCGAAACAAAAATAATTCGAGCTTCCGAATTATTTAAAATAAACTCAAAGTCATTTTTACTACTTGTTGGATAAATTGGAACATTAATCAAGCCCGCTTGCATCATACCTCCATCACAAAATACCCATTCGGGTCTATTATTTGAAATTAAAGCAATTCGTTCTCCTTTCTGTAAGTTATATGAGAAAAACGCAGTAGCGTATAAATTGACATTTTCCTTTACATCTTTAGTTGAAAAATGGGTCCATGTATTTCCATTATATTTATATGATAATGCTTTTTCAATTGGATTTTCAATAACTTGAGAATCTAAAATATCAAAAATTCTTGATGGTCTTTGCATAATTTTAACTTTTAATAAGTACAAAAATATATAAAAAAGATTAAAATTTAATTTTTCTTTTTATTTACTAAGATAACCAAATTTTTTCAAAACATTTTCTTTATTTCTCCAATTATCTAAAACCTTGACAAACAAAAATAAATGCACTTTTTGACCTAAAAAGTTTGAAATTTTATCTCTTGATTCAATACTTACTTTTTTGATTTTTTCGCCTTCGTGACCAATTAAAATATTTTTTTGACTGCTTCGTTCTACAAAAATAGTGGCTTCAATAAGCACGGATTGATCTTCTTTTTCTTTGTATTTTTCTACTACAACTTCGGTGCTATATGGAATTTCTTTTTGATAATTTGAAAAAATCCGTTCTCTTATCATTTCACTTACAAAAAATCTTGTATTTCTGTCCGTCCATTCTTCAATATCAAAATATGGCGGATGATTTGGCAAATATTCAAGTATTTTTTCAATAATTACCTCTTTTCCAATTTTTTCTGTGGTCGAAATCGCATAAAAATCAGCATTAGGAATAATTTGTTGATAATGCGACTGAAGATCTATGATTTCTTCTGGCTTATATAAATCGATTTTATTAAGAAGTACTATAATTTTAGCGTTCGTTTTATTCAATGTTTGTATTATATGATGCGATTCATTATAAGAATTGAATTTATCGACAACTAACAAAATAATATCGCCTTCTTCAAAAGCTAAATCTACACATTTATTCATTTCCGTTTGTAACTGATATGCCGGATTTTCAATCCAACCGGGTGTATCAACTAAAATGATTTGATGATTTTCATTTGAAATAAACCCTCTAATACTATGTCTTGTGGTTTGAGATTTAGAATTGACGATACTTAAATGATCGTCGATTAAATAATTAACCAAAGAAGATTTTCCTACATTTGGAAGACCTATTATATTTACAAAACCCGCTTTAAAACTCATTTTTACTATTTATTTAAACAAAGATAATTGATTTGAGGGCAAAACATGTTTAAATGTTTTTCGATGAATATCTGTATAACTGTATTTTAGTAACGCATTCCTATGAAAAAGAGTCGGATACCCCATATTTTTATCAAATCCATATTCAGGATATTTATAATGGTATTCCAACATGATTTCATCCCTTTTATATTTGGCTATAATTGATGCGGCGGCAATAGAGATAAATTTAGAATCGCCTTTAATTATACAATGATGTGTTTTTTCTTTATAGGGTTTAAAACGATTTCCATCAATTAATAATCGATCAAAATTTTCATTAATATTATCCAAAGCAATATGCATAGCTAAAATGGAAGCATTTAAAATATTAATTTCATCAATTTTTTCAGGAGACACAATGCCTATTCCGATAGCAAGCGCGTTTTTATTAATAAAATCTACCAAAAAAGGTCTTTCCTTTTTTTTAGTTAATTTACTATCTATAATATCAATACAAAACAATTCTTTAGGCCAAATAACTGCCGCAGCAACAACCGGACCCGCCAAGCATCCTCTACCCGCTTCATCGCAGCCTACTTCGATTAGTAAATCATCTTGGAAATATGTTTTGATATTGCTACTATTTAAATTGTTATTTGACCTTCAAAAACTTTTTTGGCTGCGCCTTCAAGCGTTACATTTTTATATAATTGACTATCTTTTTTAAATCCAATTTCAAAATCACCCCCCTTGGTTTTTATTTTTATATGCCCTTCCGTTAAATTGTTTTTATTAGCATAAACCAAAGCTGAAGCGGTAACACCAGTACCGCAACTGTACGTTTCGTCTTCTACGCCGCGCTCATACGTTCTTACAAATAAATGATTATCCATTTCTTCTACCCAATTGACATTGATGCCTTCAGGAAAATCCTTTGAATACCTTATTTCTCTTGAGGGCATAATAATGTTTTTATCCTTTATTTTTTCTTCAAAAATAACAAAATGAGGACTTCCTGTGTTTATAACATAATGATTTCCAATATTTTGAATTTCTGAAATAGAATTCATTTCAATTTTAACAGACTCTTTTAAAACTTCAAATTTATTAACAATACCATTTGACTCAAAAATTCCTTTATTAGATATTAGCTGAATATCAAAACAAAACTGAACGGCACAGCGGCTTCCATTTCCGCATAAAGAACTTAAATTGCCGTCGCTGTTGTAGTAATTCATTTTAAAAAAATCTTTTTGAATAGTCACTATTTCAATAAAACCATCTGCGCCTATACCAAAACGCCGATCGCATAAAAATGCAATTTGATTTATATTTAAATTAATTTTATTTTCAATATTATTTATAATAACGAAATCATTACCGCAACCTTGATATTTTTTAAAATATAACATCTATTAATGTTTAAATTAGATTACAAAACTAAAATAATTGTGGATAAAATGTTCAAAAAATATATAAATTTTAAAAATTTATTTTATCTTTGCGCTTATCTTATAATATACAACGTTTTAATATATGAAGTTCATTTATCTTATAATAACCAGTTTCGTTTTTTATAATTCTAATTTTGCTCAGTTAGATAGTCGGAAATTTACGTATGATTCTGGACCCAATGCAGGAACTTTAAATTATGAAATGCTTGAAGATCTAACTTCTAAAATGTTTGAAAAGAATGTGGCTTATTTTAATGAGGAGCAAGTTGAGCATTTTATTAATATGAATGTAAATGATTTACCTCAATATTCAGATGAAGAATTACACAAAAGACTTTTAGCAATTCCTACTACAATTCCTCTTAAATTTACACCTCAAGTCGGAGAATTAATTCGTTATTTTGCCTATAAAAAAAGAGCTTATACAACTCGAATGCTTACAATGAGCCAAGTGTACTTCCCTATTTTTGAGGAAGCGCTCGAAGAAGCTGATTTGCCTTTAGAGTTAAAATGTTTATCCGTAATCGAAAGTGCGCTAAACCCTCTTGCTAAAAGTAGAGTTGGTGCTACTGGTTTGTGGCAGTTTATGCATGGAACAGCAAAATATGAAGGTATGGAAATCAATACATTATATGATTCTAGAAGTGATATTTATATTTCAACCGAGCATGCTGTAAAATTTTTAAAAAAATTACATAATCTTTATGGTGATTGGTTTTTGGCTTTAGCTTCTTATAATGCGGGTCCAGGAAATGTAAATAAAGCAATAAAGCGCTCTGGTGGTTATGATTTTTGGACAATTAAAAGTGCATTACCAAGAGAAACTCAAAATTATGTACCTTCTTTTATTGCAATGGTTTACATGATGTATTATGCTAAAGACTATCAACTTTATCCAGGTACACCAAAAATAAATATAAAAGATGCGACGTTCTACAAAATTAATGAAAAACAATCATTAAAATATCTAGCCGAATTAAGTGGTACAGATGAAGAAACACTAAAAATATACAATCCTGCTTTAAAAAAGGGAATCGTTCCTAAGACAGACGAAGGATTTAGTATTCTTTTACCTCGACAAATAGCATTTAATCTTGATAAAAAAGTAGATTTGTTAGCTCAAGATCCATATATTTATAATCCAGCTTACATTCCACCTCCAACAATTCCTATTGAACCTATTATTGCAAATGAAACATTAGCAGAATCATCAGAAAGTACCAAACCAAATGAAGTAAATCATGATAATGTAGAACAAAAAAATGAACCGGTTAAGGTATCTAGTATTATTTCAAACATAAATTCAAAATCAAATAAAGAGTTTAAAATTGTAAAAATTGTAGAAACCAAAAAGGTAATTGATTATCATAAAATAAGAAAAGGTGAAAATGCGACTGAAATCGCACGAAAATATCAAATTTCGTTAGCTGATTTAAGTGACTGGAACAAAAAAGCTAATTTAAAAAAATTATTGGTAGGCTCTAAATTGAAGATTGAAAAAACGATAAAAGAAGTGAAGCCTCAGTTGATGCCAGTTCCTAATAAATCGAATCTTTCCGATGAGGATGAAGAAATTGTTCATAAGTTAAAAAGAGGTGAAACCTTATTACAATTAACCCGAAAATATAACGTAACTTTAAATGATTTAAGAGCATGGAATTCATTAGAAGATGACAATGTTTTGATTGGTCAAGAAATCGTTATAAAAACAAATAAAAACAAACTAGAAAGCAATAACTTACAGCAGTATTTTATTCATATTGCTAAAGGTGGTGACACGTTACAAAGCGCTAGCAATTTATATAATGTTCCTGTAGAGACACTTAAAAAGCTTAATAATATTCCAGAGAATGTGCCTCTAAAAGAAGGAGAGAAAATAAAAATACCTTCTTCATAAAAAAAAGCATAGATATAAAATTAAATCATTATCTTTGCACTCCTAAAAATTAAAAAAAGCGGGCGTGGTGAAATTGGTAGACACGCTAGACTTAGGATCTAGTGCCTTCGGTATGGGGGTTCGAGTCCCTCCGCCCGCACCCATAAACGCAGATCAAATAAAATCTGCGTTTTTTTTGTTTTAAATAAAATACCTATTAAATATGCAAATCGAAAATCAAAAATTAGACAATCAAAAAACAGAAATCATTAAGTTGACTATCGAAACTAATGATTATTTACCTGAGATCGAAAAAAAAATTAAACAATATGCAAAAACTGCAGAAGTTAAAGGTTTTAGAAAAGGAATGGTTCCACAAGGAATGGTGAAAAAAATGTATGGAGATGCTATTTTGGCAGAAGAAATTAATAGAATCATTGATAAAGAAATCCAAAACTATTTTACATCAAACGAAATTGATATTCTTGGTCAACCTATACCAACAGAAAATAACGAGAAAATAAATTTAAGCATTGCTTCTAACTTGAATTATACTTTTGAATTCGAATATTCAAGACAACCTCAAGTGGAGTTAAACTTTGATGGAAAAACGTTTGAAAAATATGAAATCAAAGATATTGATGCGATTGTAGAAAAAGAATTAGAAAATGTAAAAACATATTTTAAAACAAGTGAAGATACTGAAAATCCAATTGAAGATGAAAAAGATGTTATATATTTTTCATTAAACAACAATAAAGACATTTCTGTGGAATCTTCAATGATTTTTGAAGATCTTACAGATGAAGGGAAAAATTCCATAAAAGGTAAAAAGAAAGGCGATAAGATTTCAAGTAAGTTAAATAACTGGTTTACAGAAAAAAGTAATCCAAATAAATACATCTTCAAATTTGATGAGAATACAACTCAAGAAATTATTGACCAAACCAATGATACATTTGATGTAGAAATTACAAATGTTAAAAAATTGGTTATTCCTAATGAATTGAGCCAAGAACAAATTGCCCAAATCACAAGAGATGAGCAAAAAAATACCGTAGAAGATTTAAAAGAATTTTTGAAAAAAGATATTGAAAACCAATATGAAACGGTTTCTAATAATTTCTTATATGACGACATTTATAAATTCATCACACGAGAATTAGCTATAGATTTACCCGAAGATTTTCTTAAAAGATGGATAACAAATCGTAATGATTATAAAATTGGTGCTGAAAAATTTGAAAGTGAAAAAGATTTATATTTCCGTCAATTTAAATGGGAAATTACCACACTTCAATTTGCTAAAAAGCATGAAATTAAAGTAAGTTTCGATGAAGTTCGTGAGAGTTTTGTAGGTAATTACAGAAATATGTTAATGCAATATGGAATGCCTGCAGAAGATCAGTTTATTGACAATATGCTTAAAGAAACCTTAAAAGATCGTAAGAAAGTAGAAGAAGCGTATCAAAAGTTATTAGACGATAAAATTTTTGCTAAAATGGCAGAAATGGTTAAAACAAAAGCGGTTAAAAAAACAGAAGAAGAATTTACAGAATCTTCATTAAAAAGAAAAGAAGCTTAAATATAAAAATCTTACATATGGAACACTTAGGAAACGAGTTTATAAAGTATGCGACAAGGCATAAAAATATAAATGACAAACTTGTCCAAGATTTTGTGTGGCAGGCCACTTCTCCTGTTATCAATGACTATATAACGCCCAATATTATCGAAGAGCGTCGAATGAACGCCGTTGCAATGGATGTTTTTAGTAGATTAATGATGGATCGTATTATTTTTTTAGGAGTTCCGATTTATGATGACGTTGCTAATATTATTCAAGCGCAGCTTTTATTTATGGAAAGTACGGATTCTAAAAGCGATATACAAATTTATATTAATTCACCTGGAGGTAGTGTATATGCAGGATTAGGAATATATGACACTATGCAATATATCAATCCAGATGTAGCAACTATTTGTACTGGACTTGCTGCATCAATGAGTGCGGTGCTTTTATGTGCAGGCAAAAAAGGAAAAAGAACGGCTTTACCTCATGCACGTGTTATGATTCACCAACCTTTAGGAGGCGCAGGTGGAATGGCTAGTGACATTGAAAATACGGTTATAGAAATTAATAAACTCAAGAAAGAGCTTTACGAAATATTAGCTCAACATTCTGGTCAAGATTATACAAAAATCGAAGCAGACAGCGATCGAGATTATTGGATGCGCGCACAAGAAGCCAAAGAATATGGAATGATTGATGAAGTGCTTCAAAGAAAATAATTTCTTTATAAACATCCTATCCCCTTTTTGTTTTTATTCTTAAAAGTTTTTTTAGAATTTGTTTATATTTGCAAATCACTAAAAAAATAGTTTAAATGAAAGAAGTATATATTGTAGCATATGGTAGAACTCCAATAGGAAGTTTTAATGGTAGTTTATCATCTAAAAGTGGCGTAGAACTTGGTAGTATTGTAGTAAAAAGCTTAATAGAAAAAGCAGGAATCAAAGGAGAAGATTTACAAGAAGTAATTTTAGGAAATGTACTTCAAGCTAATAATGGACAAGCTCCCGCTCGTCAAGCTGCATTGGGTGGTGGAGCTGCATATAATACCGCATGTACTACTATTAACAAAGTTTGTGCTTCAGGTTTAAAATCAATTGCATTAGCAGCACAATCTATTCAACTTGGAATTTATGACATTACATTAGGTGGTGGATTCGAAAGTATGACAAATTCTCCATATTATATAGCAAATGGAAGAAATGGTTATCGTTTTGGAAATGGTGAAATTATCGATGCTATTGTAAGAGATGGTCTTCAAGACCCTTTTAAAAAGAATATGATGGGAAATGTAGCTGAATTTTGCGCTACAAAATATAATTTTTCTAGAGAAGAACAAGACGCATATGCTATTAAATCTTACGAAAGAGCACAAGAAGCATACAAAAATAATTTGTTTTCAAATGAAATTATTCCAGTAGAAATATCACAAAGAGGTGGAGAATCAAAATGGATTTCAGAAGATGACGAGTATAAAAATATTAAATGGGACAAAGTAAGTACGGTAAAACCTGCTTTTGATAAAAATGGTACCGTAACGGCTGTAAATGCTAGTAAAATTAATGATGGAGCCGGTGGAATGCTTTTGATGAGTAAAGAAAAAATGGAATCCCTTGGATTAAAACCAATTGGTAAAATCGTTGGATATGCTGATGCAGAACAAGATCCAGATTGGTTTACAACAGCACCGGCGTTAGCAATTCCGGCAGCAATTAAAAGAGCTGGCTTAAATGCGGATCAAATTGATTTTTATGAAATTAACGAAGCTTTTTCAGTAGTAGCTTTAGCAAATATGAAAGACTTAAATCTTAATCCAGAAAAAGTGAATGTATTTGGAGGCGCCGTTTCTTTGGGACATCCAATTGGTGGTTCTGGAGCACGTATTGCTTGTACTTTACTTTCAGTTTTAAAACATAACAATGCAAAATACGGTGTAGCTGGAATTTGCAATGGTGGTGGCGGTGCTACTGCTCTTGTTATCGAAAACTTATAAGATGGCAATCAACTGGGATTCTACTAAACATTATCAACATAAACCAAAAAAAAGTCTTTGGAAACAGTTAATGTTATTTTTTAAAAATATTTTTAAATCAATTTAATTTATGAGCCAAAAGGCCGTTTTAATTCTTGCAGATGGAACTACATTATTTGGTAATCAAGAGGGCGCCAATGTAACTAAAATTGGAGAACTTTGTTTTAATACCGGAATGACAGGTTATCAAGAGTTATTTACAGATCCGAGTTATTTCGGTCAGATGTTAATTATGACATCCAATCATATTGGAAACTATGGAATTCATCCCTCCGAATCCGAAAGTAATTCTCCTAAAATTTTTGGTTTAATTTGTAAAGAATTTTCAAAAAAATATTCAAGAAAAGATGGTGAATTGGATTTGAAAAGCTATTTTGAAAAATGGGAAGTTCCCGCTATTAGTGGTATAGATACTCGATTTTTAGTTAGGCATATTCGAAAAAATGGTAGTATGAATGCTATTATTAGTTCGGATATTGAAAACATAGATGCATTAAAAAAACAACTCTCCGAAGCGCCTTCAATGAAAGGACTTGAATTGGCTTCAAATGTTTCAACGAAAGAAATCTACGAATTAGGAAATAAAGATGCAAAATATAAAATTGCAGTTTATGATTTTGGTGTAAAACAAAATATTTTAAATTGTTTTTTAGAAAGAGATTGCCATTTAACCATTTATCCTTGTAAAACACCAATAGAAGAAATTTTTTCTTCTAAACCAAATGGTATTTTTCTTTCTAATGGACCTGGTGATCCCGCTTCGATGGATTATGCAATAAAAAATGTAAAAGTTGCATTAGATTCAAATATTCCTATTTTTGGTATTTGTATGGGGCATCAAATTCTTGCTTTATCTTTAGGTGCTACAACGTATAAATTACATAATGGTCATAGAGGCTTGAATCATCCTGTTTTAAATCTTAAAAACCAAAAATCGGAGATTACCTCACAGAATCATGGCTTTGGAGTAGATATTGATTCAATAAAAAATATTGAAAATATTGAGCTTACGCATATTAATCTTAATGATGACACCGTTGAAGGAATTCGATGTAAGGATAAAAAAGCATTTTCAGTGCAATATCATCCCGAAAGTAGTCCTGGTCCTCATGATTCAAGATATCTATTTGATGATTTTTTAAATCAACTTTAAGCTTATTGTTTAAAGAAATTGAGGCTATTTTTACATAATTTTTAAAAAATCAACTCTTTAAAAATTATGTAAAATCCCATAATTAATACAAACCAACCAAAAGCAATTTTTAATTTTTCATTTGGTATCTTTTTTGAAAGATAAGTACCTATAAATATTCCAATTACCGAGAACATTGTAAATAAAATTAAAAAATTCCAATCAACTTCTAATCCAGTTTTAATATCACCTAAAAATCCTAAAAGGGATTTAATTGCTATTATAAATAAAGAAGTACCTACTGCCAAGCGCATAGGCATTTTTGCCAAAATAACTAATGCTGGAATAATTAAAAAACCACCACCTGCACCTACAAGACCAGTTAAAACACCTACTAATGAACCTTCTAATAATATCATAGGATAATTGTATGTAATCAATTGTTCTTTTGAATCCGCCGAATTCTTTTTTTGTTTGATCATACTCATCGAAGCCAGTATCATAACAATAGCAAACAATAGCATTAAAAAGATATCTTTTGTTATGATTAAGCCCCCAATTTGTACTATTTCTAGAGGAATTATAGGTAAAATAAAAGCACGGGTAATATACACAGCGATAATTGAAGGAATTCCAAAAATCACTACTGTTTTAAAATCAACTTTTTTCTGGATGGCATTTTGAATACCGCCTACTAATGCGGTACTACCTACTACAAAAAGTGAATATGCTGTAGCTACAACTGGATTAATAGCTAAAATATAAACTAAAATAGGTACAGTAAGAATACTTCCACCACTACCAATTAAACCAAGAGAAATACCTACTAAAATTGATAAAAAATAACCTAAAACCTCCATAAAACAATATTTATATTAATATATGAACAAACATTTATATTTAGATAATAGTTCCAAGTTCCAAATTTATTTTTCAAATAAATCTGGTCTTCGCTCTTTAGTTCTGTTTAAAGAAGCTTCGTATTTCCATGTATCTATTTCTTTAGCATTTCCAGATAATAGTATAGCAGGCACTTTTTGGTCATCCCAAATTTCGGGACGCGTATAAACGGGAGGCGATAATAAATTATCTTGAAAACTATCTGTTAATGCTGAAGTCTCATTATTTAAAACTCCAGGAATTAATCGACCGATACTATCGACAAGGACGGCCGCTGCTAATTCACCGCCAGATAATACATAATCACCAATAGAGATTTCTAAGGTAACATATTTCTCTCGAATACGTTCATCTATTCCTTTGTAATGACCACAGATGAGTAAAATTCTATTTTTTAAGGATAAAAAATTCGCAGTTTTTTGATCATAAACTTTTCCATCTGGACATAAAAAAATAATCTCATCATATGCGCCATTTTTAGAAATTAAAGATTCAATTGCGTTGGAAAGTGGCTCACACATTAGAACCATACCCGCATCGCCTCCATATTGATAATCATCAACTTGTTTGTAGTTTCCGATTCCATAATCCCTTAAATTAACTAAGTTAATAGTTAATAGATTTTTTTCTTGAGCTCGTTTTAAAATAGAATGATTTAAGAAACTTTCCATTAATTGAGGCACTACGCTAATGATGTCAATCTGCATATGTTTTATGTTTTATTTATATCTAAAATACCTTCTGGCAAATTAATATCAATAATCTTTAAGTCTAAATCGATGTTTCGTATCCAATCTTGAACGACAGGAATTAAAACCAACGCTTCTTTACCATCTAATTGAATTTCAAGTGTTTGTTGATGTAAATTATCATAAATGTCAACGACAGTACCTATAAAATAATTAGCATCATAAACTTTATAATCTATCCAAGTAGCCTCTTCTGTAAGATCTAAAAAAGGCTCGGCTATAGATTTAGGTAAAAATATTTTTTTGAAGTTTAATAAAACCGCTTCTTCTTTTGTTGAAATTTTTTTAAATCGAACCAATTCACTTTGAGCATCTGACCAAAAAGCATCAATCAAAAAAGGAGAAAAGTCCGAACCTTTTTCTATAAAAAAAGCTTTAGGAACTATATCTGAAATTATTTCAAAGTCTAATGCGATTCGAAGTGATCCATCAAAACCTTTTGGTTTTAAAATTTTTCCGATTTCTATAAATTCATCCATAGGCAAAAGTACAAAAAAAAAGTGAAAACATAATGTTTTCACTTTTTAATATCTAATTAAAAGAATATTATTCAGCTGGTGTTTCAGTTACTTCTGATTCTTGATTTTCCGTTTGTTCAACGTTTTCTTCAGTAGATTCTTCAACTACAACATTTTCTTCAACAACATTTTCTTCAATTGGAGCTTCTTCTTCTACTACTTCAGCAGCTTTTAACTTATCTGCATACTCTTCACGTTTTTTTGTTTCAGCCGCAAAATTTTCTGCTTTTTTAGCATCTTTTGCTGCATTTAATTTTTCAACACGAGTTGCAATTTTATTTTCTTTGTATTCAAACCACTCGTTCATCATTTTCTCCATTTGTTCTTCGGTCAAAGCACCTTTTCTTAAACCTCTAGCTAAGTGTTTTTTGTACATTACACCTTTGTAAGAAAGTATTCTTCTAACGGTATCAGTTGGCTCAGCACCATTCATAACCCATTGAAATGCTTTATCGAAATCGATATTGATTGTAGCTGGAACAGTTAATGGGTTATAATCACCGATTCTATCGATAAATTTACCATCTCTTCTTGCACGGCTATCTGCTACTACTACATAGTAAAAAGGTCTTTTACCACGTCCGTGTCTTTGTAATCTTATTTTAGTTGCCATAAATGAAAAACTTAAAAGTTAATTAAAAGTTAGTTAAAAATTTTGAGGTGCAAAACTAATCATTTATTTTTAAACAGTTCGATAAATTTTATTTCTTTTAATACGATCTAACCGAACCTCTTTATTTATTGGCGTCTTGTATAATAT
Organism: Chitinophagaceae bacterium; assembly: GCA_017495115.1. Lineage (GTDB taxonomy): Bacteria > Bacteroidota > Bacteroidia > Chitinophagales > JADJOU01 > CHPMRC01. The sequence goes on from JAFEIJ010000017.1 coordinate 55,351, forward strand.
GTGATCTATAATTTGATGTGTAAAAAAGGGTATATAAGTAGCTCCTTTAGTCCCCAAACCATTAAAAACATAAAGCTGCTTATGCTCTGTATGCACATCAATATAAGGCCTTCGATCATGAGAAGCACATCGAAATGCGCCTAAATGAGCCATAATTTGAAAATTGTGACCTTCGGTTAATTTTATAGCGGCTTGACTTAATGATTCAAAACTATTTTCAGTTTTTGATGGCTCTGAAAAAGGCACGCGATCAAAAGTTGAACCCACCCAAAAACCATCACCATATTTACATATAAATTTTCCATCGTGACAGATCTCTTCTTTATTATAATTTTGAACACTTAAATAGAGTGCCTCTCCTCTATTTGGTAAAAATGGCAAATGATTAAAAAAAATATTTTTTACAATCCCCATTCCTTCTGCAAAAATCACAAAATCATATTCTTTATTCTTATACTTTACGTTGTCTTTCAATTCTACTAAATTATATTCAAATGCCTCTTTAAAAAAATTTCCACTTTCAATAAATCGTTTTTTCAAAGTATTCAGAAACAAATTTACATCAAGCTGGTAGGCTTTTTTTATTAAAACAGTATCCTCATTTATTTTAGAAATCCATTCTGTTTTATTTTCTATATTGAGCTCTAAATCTTTAATAGTATTTATATCTTTGATTTTTTTAATTATATCAACCTTTTTCAAAAAATTCGTCCCATCTATGACATAAAAAGGTATTGCGGCATCTAACAAAATATTATAATTTGGAGTTAAAAGTAATTCACGTCCCGAAATTGGATTTATAATTCCTGAAGAAATATGGGATGCGCTGGTCAAATCATCACCCATGATATTAAACTTTATAGCTCTTCGTTCCAATTCTAAACCAATTGAAAAGGCGGCCAAACCACTTCCTACTATTAATACCATTACTTTTTTTAATACTTTTAAAAATTGATAATTTATATTTGCAGTCAAAAGTAAATATACCTAATTAAAATGGAAGATAAAAATATAATTGAAAAAAACAGGGAAGAAAATAATGAAGGACTTTCATTGTTAAAAAAAGTACTCCCTTTAATTTTAGCATTAATTTTAGCTATATTGCTTTTTGTGTTTTTTGAAAAAAAATCTAAAAACAATCAACAAAACATTGAGCAAGTAAGTAAAACTGAAACTATTGATTCTTCAAAGATGATTCAAATATCAGATTCAACGTTAGAAATTAATAATTCGGATAGTACAATTATAAAATAAAAAAAAGCTAAACACATGTGCTTAGCTTTTTCAAAGTATTATATTCTTAACTTTACTTATTTAATGTACTATTTTTCTTTCCATAAAAGAAGTAAATAACTACTCCTATAACCATCCATATTACAAGCCTAAACCAGCTTTCTAATGGCAGGGCAGTCATCAAATATACACAAACTACAATTCCTGCAATTGGCACAAAAGGCATTAAAGGTGTTTTAAAAGTTCGTTTGGCTTCTGGCATTTTATAACGCATCATTAACACACCTAAACATACTAAAGAAAAAGCCAATAAAGTTCCGATACTTACCATATGACCTAAATCAGACACTGGGACAAATCCTGCAAACAAACTAACAAACACCATAAAAAAAACATTTGTTTTCCAAGGTGTTCTAAATTTAGGATGAACGTCTGAAAATAATTTTGGCAATAACCCATCCTTACTCATTGAAAAAAACACACGACTTTGCCCCATCAACATAACTAAAATTACCGAAGTATATCCAGCTAAAATTGCTACAATAAGACCATTTTGTAAAAATCCATATCCTGTTTTTGCAAAGGCTGTAGCAGCGGGTTTTGCATCATTAGCAAAATCTTTATAATTAACAAGCCCTGTCATGACGTGTGCAAACAATACATACAAAACTGTACATATAACTAAAGAACCTAATATTCCAATTGGCATTCCTTTCTGTGGATTTTTTGCTTCTTGAGCCGCTGTAGAAACGGCATCAAACCCAATAAATGCAAAAAATACAGTTGCAGCTCCTGCTACAATTCCTGACCAGCCAAATTGACCTTTAATTCCTGTGTTTTCAGGAATATATGGGACATAATTTGCTTCATTAATAAAACTCCATCCGAGCGCAATAAAAATTAAAACAACCATAACTTTTACAACAACCAATAAGTTGTTCATAAAAGCAGATTCTTTTGTACCTCTTATTAATAAAAGCGACAATAAAGACACAATAAAAATTGCAGGAATATTAATAATACCACCTTCAATTACGGTTCCATCGCCTAATTTTAATGTTTCCCATGGAGAACAAATAAATTGATGTGGTAAATGCAAACCGTATTTATTTAATAATTCTAAAAAATATCTTGACCAACTTACTCCAACAGTAGCTGCACCTAAAGCATATTCTAAAACCAAATCCCAACCTATAATCCAAGCCATAAATTCGCCCATTGTAGCATAACTGTATGTATAAGCACTTCCAGCTACAGGAATCATTGAAGCAAATTCGGCATAACATAATCCAGCGAAAGCACAGGCTACTGCTGCTAAAACAAAAGATAAAGTAACTGCTGGGCCTGCATGTTCCGCTGCGGCAATGCCTGTGAGCGAAAATAATCCTGCACCAATAATTGCACCAATTCCTAACATTACCAAGGAAGTGGCTCCTAAAGAACGCTTTAACGTATGTTGACCTTCTTGATCTGCTTCTTGGATTAGACTATTTATTGATTTTTTTCTAAATAAAAAAGAATACATATTTGTTTTTTATGCAATAATATTTCAAAAATATTAATTTTGCAGAATTATTTTAAATCAATGAAGAAAAACTTATCTCACCAGCATAAATTGAGTATTGCTGGAGTAATTGTATCGCTTGGAATTATTTATGGTGATATTGGAACTTCGCCCTTATATGTAATGAGCGCTATTATTGGTAAACAAATGATTACCAAAGAATTAATATATGGAGGATTGTCGGCTGTTTTCTGGACGATAACCTTACTTACTACCATTAAGTATGTAATGATTACCCTTCAAGCGGATAATAATGGCGAAGGTGGTATTTTTTCATTATTTGCACTGATAAAAAGAAAAAGAAAGAAAAAGTATTTTATATGGATTGCAATTTTAGGTGGCTCAATGCTTTTAGCAGATGGCATCATTACGCCTCCTATTTCTATTTCGTCTGCTATTGAAGGGCTTAGTGTTGTTTATCCTGAAATTCAGACGATTCCTATTGTTATTGCTATTATAATATTAATTTTTTTGTTGCAACAATTGGGAACATCTACCGTTGGCAAAAGTTTTGGACCTATAATGATGTTATGGTTTAGCATGTTGGCTTTTTGGGGCGTGTACTATATCATTAAAAATCCAAGTATATTGGTTGCGCTTTCTCCGCATTATGCCATTAAGATGTTGTTTAACCCTAAAGGTTTTTGGCTTTTGGGTGCTATTTTTCTATGTACGACGGGAGCTGAAGCCTTGTATTCGGACCTTGGGCATGTTGGAAAAGAAAATATAAGAATTAGCTGGATTTTTGTAAAAATAGCATTGATTTTAAATTATTTTGGGCAAGGTGTTTGGCTTTTACAGCATGAAGGTCAATTATTAAATGGACAAAATCCTTTTTTTGCTATGATGCCAAAGGAATTTTTGTTGGTTGGAATTGGAATTGCAACGTTAGCTGCAATTATTGCATCTCAGGCATTGATTAGTGGAAGTTTTTCTCTTATTAGTGAGGCCGTTCGATTAAATATCTTCCCTAAAATTGAGATAAAATACCCTGCTGTTACATTGGGACAGATTTACATTCCTATTATCAATAATTTTTTATTGATTGGATGTATTTCGGTAGTTTTATACTTTAAAAAAGCAGCTGCTATGGAAGCTGCTTATGGCCTGGCAATTACGGTTACTATGTTGATGACGACATTACTCTTAAGAGAATATTTAATTACAAAACGGCGGGCACCATTGCTTATCTGGGTTTTATTTTTAACTTATGTAGTTATAGAAGGTGCATTTTTTATAGCAAATCTAATCAAATTTATGCATGGCGGGTATTTTACTTTAATTGTATCTAGTTTATTTATTTTAATCATGTTTAGCCGATGGCGTACAGTTAAAATTAAACAATCTTTAAGAGAATATGTACCGATTAATGATTATTTAGATCAGTTAAAAGCACTTAGCAGCGACCAATCTTTACCTAAATTTGCAACTAATTTAGTATTTCTAACTACTTCACCCAAAGAGTCCGAAATTGAATATAAAATAATTTATTCCATTTTACAAAAACAACCTAAACGAGCCGATAATTATTGGTTTGTTCATGTAAACGTAACTAAAAGTCCTTATACATGTGAATATAAAGTAGATACCATTTCTAAAAATGATGTATATCGAATCACGTTTAATCTTGGATTTAAAGTAGAAGAAAAAATTAGTCAATTTTTAAGAATTGTAATTGAAGATATGGTAAAAAAAGGTGAAGTCACTATAAATAGTCCATACCATTCTCTTAAAGAAAATAATATTGCTGGCGATTTTAGATTTGTCATCTTAGAAGAAATTCTATCCACTGAAAATCAGTTAGACTTTAAAGATCGATTAGCTATAAAAATTAACTTATGGCTTAAAAACATCACTACAACACCTGAAAAATGGTTTAATTTGGACTCAAACCTTGTGATGGTAGAGAAAGTACCTCTACTTATAAATTCTGTTAATAAATATGAATTACTACGAGTTAATTAAAACTCGTAGTAATTTTTTCAATTTATATTATTGTTTTTCTTGCGCTTCTTTTCTTAAACGATCAAAGAAATCTTGTTCTTCAGATGTTGCTCTTCGACCAGGAGAAACAGCTGCTGGCGTATAAATAACCTTAGGTTTTGGTTTTTCAATAGCCTCAACTTCAACTTTCTTAACCACTTCCTTTTCAATAACTTTTTTCACTTCTGTTACTTTTCCTTCAATTGTATCATAAGATATTATAGTATCTTTCTCTCGATAAATAACATTCATAGTTTGATTATTTGAATCTTTTTTCGCCTCCTTCTCTATATCTTTTGCTACAAAAGGCTTATAATTTGGATCTTTTTTAACTGAGAATATACCGATTTTTTTCTTTTTTACTTTTTGAGTAGACAACATATAATTATAATCATCGATTCGATTTATTTCATGAGTTAAAAAAATTGTTTTCTCTTCTTTTCCATCAAAAATAACATCTGATTTTTTAACACCATCTTTATCCATTATTTTAAGAACCGTAGAAGCTTTACCTATGCTACCACCACCTTTTTTATCTACTTTATTCTTTTTAACTTTTTTCTTATTCTTAGAATTTTTATCATCTCCATCTTCCTCTTCTTCATCATTTTCATCAGAATCCGCTTGAAACTTGATATTTTTATTACCGTCATTATAAACTAAATAGACATTTCCGTCTACTCTAAATGAATTAGAAAGATAAGGACCAACCATAATGTCATCACGATATAAATAGTAATTTGATGAATAACTTCCATTTAAAGTAAAAGTCATTTTTCTTGGAAGCACTTTATTCCACTCAATCTCACCTTTAATATTTACCTTCATTATAACTATATCTCCACACAAAAAAGTAGATACATAATAAGTTCGTCTTCCGTTGGTTCGCTCATAAACTCGAACTTCAAATTTTTCAGTAATATATATAGTACCACCATCTGGCATCGCATGGACATCTTCAATAAAATACGTATTATCTACTCCTTTATCTTTTTTACTTTTCTTTTTAGCTTTAGCTTCTTTATAAAACAACTCATATTCTTTATCCGAAAAGCGAGTTTCGTTTTCATTTTCTACAATACCTTTCTCTTCATCTACAAAAGCACTTAAAATTCCATTTAATTTACTTCTATTTTTTTTATTACTATAAAAACCTACAAGATTAAGCTTGCCTGTTTCGTTACTAAAATCAATAAAATAATCTTCAATATAATAATCATTAAAATCTAATTTTATATGCTTTATGTCTTTACCTTGATTATTTACAAGAATTAATTTATTTACATAATTTTTAGTACCCCCAAAAAAGCCTTTTTCTGTTATTTCATTATAACTTATAAATAAATTCCCTTTATTCGTTAGCGTTACAAAGTATTTTTTAAAATTCTTAACCTCTAGTTTTAAATCAACATTTTTGGACCATAATTTCTTCATTGATTTATCATACATTTCACAATGAACTTCTACAGTAGTTTTTTTAACAACTAAATTATAAAACAATCTAAATGCTTCATTTTTACTTTTTAAAATGCTAACATCGTTATTGTAATTAGTAAATAATGATTTCTTCAAATCAGATTTATCCTCCACAATATCCATCACATTTACTGGTTCTCCAACAAATTTTAAATCATCACTTAAATTTGCTCTAAATATTTTATAACCTTTTTTAGACTTGTCTTTATGCTCTTTCTTAAAATAAATAAAACTAGACTCATTTGAAATGTCATGCATTAAATATCTTAGTTTACTTATATTTAAATTTTTATTCTTCCAGTCTTTTTTCTTTGCAAAATCAATTATATTTAAAGTAGAGTCTAATTTAGAAAATTTCATTTTTTTAATATTTTTTCCAAAAGCCTCACCGATAATTAAGTAATCATTATTTTGTTTTATTACAGCATCTGGAGTTACAATTCGCTTATCTTTTTTATTTTCACTCCATTGAATATTATAAGATTGAGTAAAAGATGATTTTGTTAAAATTAAAAAGGGAATTAATAATAAAAATCGTTTCATAAGTTTTTTTTGTAAAAATAAAATAATTTGAATAACTGAGTAAAATTAAATTAAAAAAAAAGTCCCTATAACTAAAAAAGCTATAGGGACTTAAATTTACTAAAAATAAAGCGGTCTGGACGAGACTCGAACTCGCGACCCCATGCGTGACAGGCATGTATTCTAACCAACTGAACTACCAGACCATAATATACAAGTATATTATGAATATCTTATAAAAATGAAAAGATAAAAAAAAACGAAAGAAGCAACTATACTCCTTAATTGTAGAAGCCTCTAAAAAGGA
>JAFEIJ010000048.1 GCA_017495115.1 Chitinophagaceae bacterium
ATACACTGTCACCAGCTACATTTACATATACACTATCTACTTTTTGTGCAAATTGCGTACTATCAGATTTGATTTTTGCATATACATGTGTCGTATCAAATTGTGCTAATTTAAATCCTGTCGTAGTTCCATAACCATCTTTTACAAATACACTGTCACCAGCTACATTTACATATACACTATCTACTTTTTGTGCAAATTGTATACTATCAGATTTGATTTTTGCATATACGTGTGTTGTATCAAATTTTTGAACATTTAGTAATACCGTATCCAAAACCCCATTAACATTTGTAATTAAATTTTTTGAAACTGAATCATAACTTAAAACATTTTGAAACACTTTAGTTATAACAACAGTATCTCCATTTACGTTAATATATCGAAATGCATTATTATTTAAAGATAAAATATCTTCCACTTTCGCAAGACCAGTTGCATTACCTATTAAATTCCATTTTACTCCATCATTGTAATAAAATCCTGGTACTACATCATTACTTGTTGCGGTATTGTAGGCAATCATACCTTCAACGTGAGCAGAAAGAGGAGCAAAATTTGTTGATTGAACCAATTGTATTCTAGGAATTAAAATACCTTTATTAGCGGCATCAACCTGAAACATTGCATTTGGGTTTATATTTTTAACATTAGTACCTACTTTAAACTGTGCTTGTAGGTTTGCAAAAAATACACTTAAGACGAAAATGTATACTATTTTTTTCATTTGGATAAAATTTAATATTTATCATATCAAATGACATGCCAAAACTTAAATTTTATTTATTTTTTTTATTAAAAGGCTAAAATAGAGCTTCAACGCTATGTTTTATATGTAATTTTCTAAACGCCCCTTAGAATAACTTCTCCACTTTTCGATTAGATCACTCATATCAGATGGCAACTCTGAATCAAATCTTATAAACTCTTTATGAGTTGGATGTTCAATACCTAATATTTTTGCATGTAATGCTTGCCGAGGACAAACTTTAAAACAATTTTCAACAAATTGCTTATATTTACTAAAAATGGTACCCTTCACAATTACATTTCCTCCATATCTTTTATCATTAAAAACAGGATGACCAATACTTGCCATATGTACTCTAATTTGGTGCGTTCGACCTGTTTCTAAAACACATTCAATTAATGTAGCATAACCGAAACGCTCTACAACTTTATAGTGTGTTACGGAATGTTTTGCATTTTCATTTTCAAATGGTTCATACGCATGCATTTTTTTTCGATCCGTTTGATGACGAGCAATAGGTTTATCTATTGTACCAGAATCTCCTTCTACATCGCCCCAAACAAGCGTTAAATATTTTCTTTCATTTGTTTTTTCAAAAAATTGTTTGGCTAAAAAAGCCAAAGCATATTCATTTTTAGCAATAACCATTACACCACTAGTTTCCTTATCCAAGCGATGCACGATTCCAGGTTTAAGAGCATCATTCGTTTTGACTAAATCCTTAACATGAAATAATAAGGCATTCACTAAAGTACCGGTAAAATTTCCTACACCAGGATGAACCACTAATCCTGCAGGCTTGTTTATGATTATTAAATCCGAATCTTCATGAATTATATTTAATGGAATATCTTCGGGTTCTATGCCTTCATAACCAAAAGGTCTTGGAATTAAAACATGAATATGGTCGCCAGGCTGCACTTTATAACTACTTTTAACAGGCTTGCCATTAACAATCAAACTTTTAGCATCTGCAGCTGCTTGGAATTTCGTTCTGCTTATTCGTTCTACTCGACTACACAAAAATTTATCAATACGAACCGCTTCTTGTCCTTTATCAATTACAATAGACACTTCACGAACCAACTCTTGGTCTGATTCCATCTCTTGATGACTACCGTTAAAAACCTCTTCTTCCATAATATTTTGATAATAACTTACAAAAATACAAAATATAAAGCAAATCTATATACCTATATATTTCTTATGAAAGCCAAAGGCCAATCATTCGATACAAAACTCGAGCGCCAACATTTGCATCCCATACATCATTGCCTACCTCATTTAAATCCATACCAATAAATTGTTTTCTAGACTTTTTGATCATATCTAACAGATAAAAAATTTGATCGACTTCAAAACCACCAGCAACTGGAGTTCCCGTATTGGGGCATAATGCCGGATTTAATCCATCAATATCAAAGCTAAGATAAATAAATTGTGGTAAATTATTTACTATATTTTCACATATTTGATGCCAAGATATTCCAGCATACATCTGATATTTAATATCTCTATCAAAATAAATTTGTACTTTTTTTTCTGAATCTGACACTACATCCAACTCTTCTTGACAAAAATCTCGAATACCTACTTGGTGCAAAGATTGAACACTCTTTAGTTTCAATGCATTAAACATTACAGAAGCATGTGAAAATTGAAAATCTTCATAAGCTTCTCTCAAATCACAATGTGCATCAATTTGAAGAATTCCAAAATCTTGATATTTTTCGGAAAGTGCTTTGATATAACCCAATGGCGTACTATGATCGCCACCTAAAAGTATAACTTTCTTATCTTGGTCAATAAACTTTTTGGTTTCCGTATAAACAAACTCCATTAATTCTTTACAAGCTTGATTAATTTCTTGAACTTCATTACGCAAAGAGGAATCATTATCAATTGTTGAGCCATTCGACATCTTATCCAGTACTTGAATCGCTTTATTTCTATAAATAGTACTTTTATTTAAAATAATTTCAGAAGGTTGTTCAAAATAAATACCCTTATCCCAAAAATTTTGATACGTTAAATCATACAAATCAACCTGTAAAGACTCCTGTTGAATGATATTTGGTGCATTTGCTGTACCATCCTTATAAGAAACAGTAACATCCCAAGGCACTGGAAATACAACGCATGCTGCTGTATTTAAATCTAACGGCAAGCCATATAAATTTCCATTATCTAAAGCAATATTATTTGGATTAAATGAAGACATATTTTATTATTTAAAAAGCAAAAATAGAATAATTTGAAATAACTCATAAAAAAAGGCAGCCATATGGCTGCCTTTATATAGAATAAAAAATAAATTCATTTTTTATTTTACACCAAAAGTATGTTGAATTTTAAATAATACAACACGACCAATAGCTGGTGTACCTGGGAAGAACATATGTCTATGATCTAATAAGTTGTTTGCATTTAAAGATAAAATGGTACCTGCACTTTTGCTTGGTTTCCAAGAAAATCCTAAATCAAATAAATTAGCCGCATTAACTCTACCAATATAAACTGCAGAGTTTGCGTCAAATTTATCCATCCATCTCCAACCCGTATTTAATGTAACATTTTTCTTATCAATCGGCAATCTCCAAGCTACATTCATTGCGGTTTTATGTTGAGGGGCATTTAAACCTACAAATCCGTCTGCAGCTCCTTGAAGATACACTTTATCTTTATTTATAAAAGAATAAGCAAAATCAACATTAATGTCATCAGATAATTGATAATTTAGTTGTAAGTCTACACCAGCATAATCAATTGTGCCTAAATTAAAATAAGCTAAAAGTATATCATTTCCAGTGCCAGAGCCATTTGGAGCGATAACCGCTGGAGAAGTTGCATTATTAATTGTCATTAATTGCTTAGCTAATGCGGTTGCTAATGCATTATCCGTTGCATTAGAACTTCCTAACAACACTTCTTTTAGTGGAGCAAGAGTACCAGGTCTTCCAGCTTCAATAAGTGCTAGATTAGCTTCAAATTGTTTTATTGATGCTTCTTTAGTATAAGTCAAAGAATATGAAGCCGCTGTTAAAGGACTAATAAGATTTTCTACTCTAGTGTAATATAAATCTACTCCTAAAGATAACTTGTCCATTAAATAACCTTTATATCCAACCTCAAGAGTCTGATTAACGGTACTTTTTAAAGCTTCTTTATTTAAATTGTTAGTATTAACTGTTTCACCAGTAACAAAATCTGTAAAGTCCATTTTTACATTTTCAAAGCCTCTCATCAGCAAACTTGCTGTACCACTGGCACTCGTAGGACCTAAGCCAGCGCCTAATAAAGCTCTTGTAAATGCTCCTACAGCAAAATTCTTTTGAGTTGCAGCAAATGCACCTGATTGCGCAGCGGCCAGAGGAATTTGAGAACCATTGAAAGGTCCAGATGTTAAAGTTCCATTTGCGGTAGTAACATTTCCATTAACTCCATACTGGAATCCCGTTGTATTTCCAAAACCTCTTGCACTTCCTTGATTCGGAAAAGATGCATTATTAAGATCTAAGAAGAAATTCAAAGCACCTGGAGCTTGGAAGGCTCTATTATAGGTTAAACGAATTGTTCTATTTTCAGTAGGTTTAAACATAATAGCTGCTCTTGGAGAAAACATCCACTCATCAATTACATCTTGATAATCTGCTCTTAGAGCTCCTGTAAATGACCATTGTTTATTAAACTCATATTTACCTTGTCCATATATTCCATATTGATTAATATTTGCACCACCATTATCAAAACGTCCATACACGTTTCCTCTTGGTCTTGTTAAAAATACATCAGCCCCATAGATTAAACTTAATTTTTTATTAAATAACTCTGAAGAATGCTGTGCTTGAAACGACTGTAAATTTGACTTCTCGCTAAGATATTGAAAATTAGTGTCTGTAGAACTTTGAGGAATTAAGAATGTATTTCCAGAATTTGTTTGATTAATAAAATATTGTAAAAATAATCTTCCTGTCTTAATTCGAGTCTGGAAATAATTAGAAACCCATTCTCTAGCTTGAGCAGCACCTAATCCAGTTAATTCCATATTCGTATTATTTGAATATCCTCCTGAAAAAATAATTTCTGTATTATCAGTAGGTCTCCAATCTAATCGAGCATCTCCTGACAATTTTTTAATTTTAAAATCTCTAACAAAATTAGCTTTTTCTCCTGTTGGAGTAAAAGGACTACCTCCTGAACGATTACCAAATGCAACTGTACTGCCTTGACGAGGTTCTCTAGAATCAAAAAATGCAAAATCAGTAGCTTGCATATGACTTCCAGAAACTTTAATTCCTAATCGATCCGAAATTTTACCTGCAATACGAATTTCTGGATTTAAAATTCCTAAATTTTCAATCGAATTGTCTGCTTTATATCTGAACTGAGACATGTCATTATCACCTGCTCGTAATCCTGCAGTTAAACCAACAGTTACTTCCATTCTATTTTCCATATCTAATGGAGACTTTGTATACATTGCTAATACACCTTGTGATGCAAAAGGACCATAAAGTGCAGAAGCAGGACCTCTAACTACTTCCATACTTCTTAAATCCGTATTTGCAGTTGGTACTAATTGAAATGCATTTACTCTTAATGACGGAACCGATGCAATTCTATTGTCCACTAAATACAACATAGAACCCGAAAAAATACCATTGAGTCCTCTAACGTTTACGTTATTTGATACTAAACCTGTAGGCATAATATCAACTGCTGCCGTTTTTCTTAAATTGTCAACGACAGACAATGAAGTATTTTGCTGAATACGAGCTTCAGAAAGAACACTTACAGAAGCAGGCGCATTTAATACTTTCTCTGATTTTTTAGAAGCCGATGTTACTACAACTTCACTAATTTTTTGTTTTTGAGCTCCTAAAGAAGGATTAAACTCAACTGATTCTGATTTTCCATCAATCGAAAATTCTTCAGAACCCGCACCCGTAGAACGGATTAAAATTGAAGTAGGAACACGATTTCCTGGTATTGTTAATTTATAAGTACCGTCTAAAGCCGTTCGAACTGCATTATTGGTACCTTTTTCAACTACGATTGCCCCTGGTAAAGGAGAACCATTAGCATCGGTAACTTTACCGCTTACCATAACGTCTTGTGCCATTGCTGCTATACTAAAAATAGCCGACACAAAAAATGTTAATAATTTTTTAACCATAACTTTAATTTTAGATATTTTCTGCAAATATATAACGTTTATAAAAAAATGTAAAAAAAAATATTAAAATGTAAAAAAAAACTATTTTTTTAAAAATGATAGAAAGCGTAAAAATAAAATGAATATAAACTAGAAAGATTACAATTCAAATAATGTTTTAGTTTAATTTCATCATATTTTCATTACTTTTGTATCTAATTTAAATCTTATATTTTGTACAATTATATTGCTATTGAAGGAATAATTGGTGCGGGGAAAACAACATTATGCAATACGTTGTGTAGAGCACTTGAAGCCGAAAGTTTATTAGAACAATTTGAAGAAAATACCTTTCTTGAAAAATTTTATGAATCACCAGATGCTTATGCATTTACATTAGAAATGTCATTCTTAGCCTCTCGATATCATCAATTAAGTCATATTCTTTCCAAACCAAATCTTTTTCCACAATTGACAATAAGTGATTTTGTATTTTACAAATCGCTTGTTTTTGCTGCAAATAATCTAAAAAATGACGAATTGCAACTTTTTAGAAAGTTGTTTGATATCATGTTTAATAAATTGCCAAAACCTGATCTTACTATATATTTAAATATCTCTATTGAAAAAGCTCAAAAGAATATACGAAAACGAGGACGTGATTTTGAATTTGAGATTGAAGACCAATATTTGCATTCATTACACGAACAGTATATAAAATATTTTGGACAACTTCAAAATGAAACCATATTGATATTAAATATGGAGGAGCGTGATATCATGAATAATCCAGAAGATTTTGAATGGATCATTGGCTTGATACAACAAAAATACAATGCGGGTATTCATTATTTTTAAAAATACATTTTGAATTGAAAAAAGGAAAAGTTGTTATTGGTTTGTCAGGCGGTGTTGATAGTAGTGTATCAGCAGCTTTGCTATTAGAGCAAGGTTATGAAGTAATTGCCATTTTTATGCGTAATTGGAATGATGAAAGTGTTGTTATAAACAATGAATGCCCTTGGATTGACGACAGTAATGATGCTTTAATAGTAGCTCAAAAGCTAAATATTCCATTTCAAGTTATTGATTTATCGGCTCAATATAAAGAACGAATTGTCGATTATATGTTTTCAGAATATGAAAATGGACGGACCCCTAATCCGGATGTTTTATGTAATCGAGAAGTCAAGTTTGACATTTTTTTAAAGATTGCTTTAGCGCTCGGTGCAGATTATGTGGCAACAGGCCATTATGTTAGAAAAGAGACGATTGAAATTGATAATAAACCCATTTATAGATTACTCTCAGGCAAAGATAACAATAAAGATCAAAGTTATTTTTTATGTCAACTCAATCAGTTTCAACTTTCTAAAGCAATTTTCCCAATTGGCCATTTACAAAAAAGTGAAGTGCGTGAAATTGCAAAGAAATATGACTTAATCACTGCAGAAAAAAAAGACTCTCAAGGTTTATGCTTTATTGGAAAGGTAAAACTTCCCGTTTTTTTACAACAACAACTAACCCCAAAACAAGGGAAAGTTATTTTATTGCCTGAGGATTCTGATTTTTATCGCTACGCTTCAGATAATTTTACGGAACTTTCAAAAAATCATAATTTTAAAGAAATTAAAGGTAAAATTATCGGAACGCATCAAGGAGTTCAATTCTACACTATAGGTCAGCGGAAAGGGCTTGGTATTGGTGGCACTGGCGAACCATTGTATGTAATTGAAAAAGATGCATCAACCAATATTTTATATGTTGGCATTGGAGATAAGCATCCAGGTTTATGGCGAAAAGGTCTTTTTATTACAAAAAAAGACATGCACTGGGTAAGGGAAGATTTAAAATTAAAGACTAACGAAACAAAAAAGCTTTCCGTAAGAATCCGATACCGTCAACCACTTGAAAAGGCAGAATTAATAATGACAGAAGAAGGACTATATATAATTTTTGACAAACTGATTTCGAGTATTGCAAGTGGTCAATTTGCAGCGTGGTATGATGGAGAGGAATTAATTGGCAGTGGGATTATTTATTAAAATCCATTAAAAACTTCTTTTATTACCTCAAAAAACTCTTTTTGAAAAGCTTTTCCATTATCTTCTTTATACCATTTTTGCATTTCGGCATAACGTTCCATTTTATCTGCGCCTTTTTCTAATAATGTCTGATAGTATAATTCCGCTTCTTCAGTTCTTGGACCCCAAAATCGTTTGACTTCATTTTTTCGATCCATAATTATTATTCTTGGAAGATTTACAGTAGGGTCTTCCAATACTTTTTCTACAATTTCAGGATTTGTATCTCTTAAAAATATAAGTACTTGGACTTTACCTTGTCCATTTTTCTCAATTTGTTTGATATAATATAAAATATGAGCAGTTTCAATACTCCAAGGCTCGGTAACTAAGGCTAACTTAATAGATTTTGGTTTTGCCAGCAATTTCATAAAATCTTCTGACAATGGCGTTTGTTCTTCATATAATTTTAAAATGTCATTGGCAATTTCAACAGCTCTCAACTTTTTATTATGTTCATACAATTGATTCATATCCGTTCCTGGCGTTACAATTTCATTGATAAAATCAATATACTCTTCCGCTAAAAAAGGATTTTCAATGTATTTTCCGTTTACTTTTTGACCAATTTCTAACATTTAGCAATATTTAGTTTCGGCAAATATAACAAAAAAAATAGAAAGTAATGTAATAAATTTTTTAATTATTTTAACTCTTAAAAATCCGTTTTAATTACGATTCTGCAATGGAGCGAAAATCAACAGGAACCAATTTGCTCACCCCTTGTTCGATCATTGTTACACCATACAAAACCTCAACGGATGCCATAGTTTGTTTGTTATGCGTTACGATTATAAATTGAGAATTATTACTAAACTCTTCTATAATTTTATTAAATTTGGCAATATTTGTATCATCTAATGGCGCATCTACTTCATCAAAAATACAAAATGGAGCTGGTTTTAAAAGATATAATGAAAATAAAAGCGCCGTTGCGGTCAACGTTTTTTCTCCTCCTGAAAGTTGATTAATCGTAAGTGGTTTTTTACCTTTTGGTTTGGCAATAATTTCAATATCACTATCTATTGGATTAGAAGGATCTACTAATATCAAATCACAAGTATCGTCTTCGGTAAATAAAATTCGGAACGTATTGATAAAATTCGTTCTAACTTGATAAAAACTCTCAAGAAAACGATCTTTGGCCGTTTCATCAATTTCTTTAATTGTATTTATTAAATGCTGTTTTGACGTTAATATATCATTTTTTTGAGACGTTAAAAAATCAAATCGTTCTTTAACTTCTTTATAGGTTTCAATAGCCATAGGATTTACTTCTCCGTAGGTCTCCAATCTTTTTCTAAAATGCGCTTGTTTATTTTCCAATGATTCGATATCTGAAACTACTTCTAAATCCGAATTTAAAAATTCATTCAATTCTAATTTAAATTCTATATCTAATCGCTCTTTTATAGATTGTAAATTCAATCGCATTTCTTGAATTTTACTTTCATAACCATTTACTATCTCTTGAAATTGATTTCTTTGTTGCTCAACCAGTTTTAAAGACTTTTCTTGTTCTATCAAATCGCCACGAAGCGTATAATATTCTTTTTCTGCTATTTCAATATTCTTAGAAAAACTATCTTTCTCGGTATTATTTTCTTGAATTGTAGATTCTAAATTGTTTAGCGATTCAATTTTTTGTTTTTCTAAATTTTGATTTTCATCAATTTTAGACGTATTTTGAAGGACCTGTTGCTTAATTTGATCCATTTTTGTACTATAAAATTGAATTTGCTCTTTCTTTTGATTCAATAATACTTGTTGCGTTTTCCATTTACTTTCAAATTCTAAAACCTCCGACTTTTGTTGATTAAAAATTTCTAAATACTTTTCAAAGGCTTCATTTTGAATGTCATTTTTAGATTTTACTTCATTAAAAATTTGATATTTTTCTTTATACGTGTTTTCAATTTGAATTAATGAAGTCTCTTGTTTTTTAATATCTTCCTCATAACTTGATATTTGTTTTTTTGATTTTTCATGAGCTTGCTGAATTTGCTCAAATACAACTTTGGACTTCGTATAAGCTTCATCAATAGTTTTTTGAACTTTAAGCATTTTTTCTATCTCGGCTTTTTTCGACAATTCTTTTATTGCATTAGATTGTTCAATAAGCTTTGTTAAACTCTTTTCTTGCTTGCTCAATTCTTTTTCAACTTCTTCTAATTGCAACTTTAAAGCCTCCGCATTTTTAGCTCTACCGACTTGAGCGCCATCAAACAAACTTTTTGCACCGCCAAAAACACTTTTATCATCTACAATTTTGCCATTTTCTAAAATAATAAATCGGTAATCCTTTCCTTTATACAATTCAAAATCAAAAATAGAATCGTTTGTTACTACAAAGGTTTTAGAAAATAATTTCTCTATTATTACTTTATAATTGGAGTCAATTTGAATAATTTCAAGCGCCGAAATACATCCAGGAATAATATCAAAACTTGGTTTTGGCATTTTTTTAATCCAATCTAGTACAATAAAACCAGATTTTCCAGCTTGATATTTATTTAAACTTAAAATTGCCGTTTGTGCGTCTTCGTCATTTTCAACTATAAAATAATTTGATATTGGAGCTATAATGGATTCTACCGTCGATTTGTAATGTTCATCACAATGAATTAAATCTGAAAAGATCAATTTATCTTGAAATGATTTTTCATTTCTTTTTAAATGTTTAATACTTTCTGGATAACCTTCTAGATTATCAATCATTGATTTTAATAGATTATACTCATTTCGCTTACTATCTAATTTTCGTTGGCTTACTGTTACTTTTCCTTTAATTTCGACAATTTGATTTTCTAATCCGATTAACTTATCATTTAACTCAACTTCCCATTTCTGAAGCGATTCTATTTCTAAGTCTAATTTTTCTTTTTCTTTTTGATTGTTATTAAATTCGTTCTGACACGCCTCTTCTTTCTTATTTAAATCTTCAAATTGCGACAATTCATTTTTAAGTTGCGTTTGATATTGCACTAATAAATTACTAGCAATTGTTTTTTGTTTATCCAATTCAAAAACCTCATTTTGAAGACCTTGAAACAATGTTTTATCTTTTTCAAGAATGTTTTTATTAGATTCAAACGTTTTTTCAATTTCTAAAAGTTCTTTTTTCTTTTTCTCTAACTCTTTACTTGTCAATTCAAAAGACTTTGAAATGGATTCCATTTCATTTTGATTATTCTGTAACTCTTGGTTTAATATATTCAATTCAATTTCTAACTGCACATTTTGTGCAATTAACTCCTGATTTCGTATTGCAAAATTATGAATTTGTTCTTTGAGTATATTTCTTTCGTTTTCCGTTTTACCAATTCCTCCTATTAATTCATTATATTGTTTTTGAATTGTAGTTAAATGCTTTTCGTTATCTAATAAAACCAATTTATTCTTTTGAATTTCAGCTTCTTGAATCGCAATTTTTTGCTCTATTTCTATTTTATTATCCTCTTGTTCTTTCTTTTGATTAAAAACTAAATTATAATTTTCTTTATAGTTTTTTACTTGATGTTTTATAATATCTAAAGAAACCTCTTTATATTCCTCTCTAATTTGATTATACCTTTCCGCTCTTTTAGCCTGATTCTCCAAAGCTTTAATATTACTTTGAATCTCTGCTAACAAATCTTCTAATCGATCTAAGTTTTCCTCAGTTTGTTTTAATTTTTGTAAACTTTCTTTTTTTCTTATTTTGTACTTTGTAATACTCGAAGCTTGTTCAAACAATCTTCTTCTTGAATGGTCTCTATTTTGCAGAATTTCGTCTACCATGCCCAACTCAATGATAGCGTAACTATCCGAACCTATTCCCGAATCTATAAATAAATTTTGAATATCTTTTAATCGGCAGCCAACATCATTTATTCGATACTCACTCTCCCCACTTCTAAATAGTTTTCGAGTAATTGTAACCTCTGTAAATTCAGTAGCTAAAATATTTTTGGTATTATCAAAAGATAAAGAGACTTCCGCAAGACCAGATGCTTTTCGAGTTTTACATCCGTTAAAAAGGACATTGTCCATTTTTTCCAACCGAAGTTGACTTGTTTTTTGCTCGCCTAAAACCCAACGTATAGCATCTACAACATTAGATTTGCCACAGCCATTAGGCCCTACAATACCCGTAATATTATCATTGAAATGAAGCACGGTTCGATCTGCAAAACTTTTAAAGCCTTTAATTTCGAGTTTTTTTAGACGCATTTCAACTTATTTTGGATAAATAAAACACAAAAAGCCAAAGTAATACTTTGGCATTATATGTAAATAATTTTATTTTTTGTTAGATTAACCTTTAGCTTCTACTACTAATTTTCCTTTGTAGTATAACGCACCTTCAACCATATACGCTCTATGACGAATATGAGTTTCACCAGTTGTACCGCAAGTACTTAAAGTAGGTAATTCTGCTTTATAATGGGTTCTTCTTTTATCTCTTCTTGTAGTAGATACTTTTTTCTTAGGATGTGGCATGTTATAATAATTTTAGTTTATTCTTTTATATTATTTTTTAATTGTTTTAATTTTTCCCATCTTGGATCTTCCAATTCTTTTTCAACTACATCTTTTGGTTCAAATAAACGAAGTTTATTAATAACTTCAGGATTACAACCAATCAACCCTTCTTTTGTATTTGGATGCAATATTTGAATTGGAATGTGAATGGTTATATAATCATATAAAATATCACTCATCTCAATATGTGTATCCGACTTGGAAAGATAGATAACATCTTCTTCATCTCCTATCTTTGTTTCACGCTCTGCAAATTTGACAACCAATGTAAAATCAAATATCATTTCATAATCAAACAACTCTACACATCGATCGCACAACAATTCTGCTTTTCCATCTATTTCAAAGTTTAAAATAAAAAATGAATCTTTTTTATCTAACTTAATCTTTGAAACAAGATGTCCTTTTTTGATAATACTATCAGGATACTTAGAAAAAAATTGTTCGTTCAATTCAAATTCAAAGGTATGAACTCCATTTTTAAGCCCAACAAAAGCTATATTTCGCGTATCCATGATCAATTATTTTCAAAAAACGGATTGCAAAATTAGCGCTTTTTTTTTATTTCATTAGATTATTTTATTAAAATAAATCAAATAGACTATTTACACCGATATATCGTTCGACTTTAAATCCCTCAGCAAAAGTTACTCCAATAGATTTGCCAAATATTCGATCTTTAGATTCAATTAATTTTAGAAACTCAGGAGTAGAGATAAACGTCTCTTCTTGCTCTTCCTCATTATTTGGATTATAAAATTGTGAGGCATAGGCTAAAATAGATTTCATTTTTACATCAAAAAAATCTGTAATATCTACTACAAAATCTGGATGAATAAAATCACTTTGTATATAACTATACATGGCATTTGGCCGAAAAGCTTCTTGTAATTGATTGTTGTATGTTGTCGAAATTTTTGACAATCCGGAATAAAAAACAGCCTCTTTAACCATTTGATAACCCAATGGATGATTTGGATGACGATCTGAAATTGCGTTGCAAAGCACAATTTTGGGTTTAAAATACCGTATAATTTCAATAATTTTCAATATTGAAGTTTTATTGTTTTGCACCCAAACATCTTCTAAATCTAGCTGAACTCTGTAGCTTACACCCAAAATATCTTTTGCAGCTTCACTTTCTTTAAAACGAGTATCTGAATTGCCTCGAGTACCCAATTCTCCTTTGGTCAAATCGCATATAGCTACCACTTTCCCATTTGAAATTTCTTTTGCAATAGTTCCACCGCAGCTTAACTCTACATCATCCGGATGAATTCCAAAAGCCAAGATATCAACCATTTTTTATTTGCCAAATTTTAACTTAGGAAAAAATGCGGTTGAATCTAAAGATTCTTCTATCCGCAATAATTGGTTATATTTAGCCATACGATCCGAACGCGATGCAGAACCTGTTTTGATTTGACCGCAATTTAAAGCTACAGCTAAGTCTGCAATTGTAACATCTTCCGTTTCGCCACTTCGATGACTCATTATCGTATTATAACCGTTATTTTGCGCCATTCGAACGGCTTGAATCGTTTCCGTTAATGTTCCAATTTGATTTACTTTTACTAAAAGTGCATTAGCGGTATTCGTTTCTATTCCTTTTTGAAGTCTTTTTGGATTCGTTACAAATAAATCATCCCCTACCAACTGAACTTTTTCACCTAAAGCTTCTGTAAGTAATTTCCATCCTTCCCAATCATCTTCTGCCATTCCATCTTCAATGGATACAATTGGATATTTTTCGCACCAAGACTTCCAATACGCAACCATTTCTTGACTACTTAACTTTCGATGATCCGATTTATGGAAAATATACTTTTGTTCTTCCGCATTCCACATTTCCGAAACGGCTGCATCCATGGCAATAAAAACATCTTTTCCAGGAGTATATCCTGCATTTTCTATAGATTTTAAAACGATTTCAATAGCTTCTTCATTACTTTTAATATTTGGCGCAAAACCACCTTCATCACCAACATTTGTGCTATATCCAGCCTTCTTTAACACCTCTTTTAATGAATGAAAAATTTCAACTCCCATTCTTAAAGATTCACTAAAACTAGTAGCTCCGGTAGGCATTACCATAAACTCTTGAAAATCGATAGAATTATCTGCATGAGCACCCCCATTTAAAATATTCATCATAGGTACAGGCAATGTAGATGCTTGTACGCCACCTATATATCGGTATAAAGGTAAATTAGAAAAATTTGCTGCAGCTTTAGCCGCTGCTAAAGAAACAGCTAGCATGGCATTAGCGCCTAAGTTTGATTTATTATCTGTTTTGTCTAATTCAATTAATATATGATCTATTAATTCTTGTTCTCTTATATCAATTCCAATTAATGCATCAAAAATTATAGTATTTACATTTTCAATAGCCTTTAAAACAGATTTACCTAGATAATATTGTTTATTGCCATCTCTCAATTCTACGGCTTCATGAATACCCGTTGATGCTCCTGAAGGAACGGCAGCTCTTCCCATTGCACCACTTTCTGTGAATATATCTACTTCAATTGTTGGATTTCCTCTTGAGTCAAGGATTTGTCTTGCTTTAATTTCTACAATTGCACTCATTTCTTATATTTTAAAATGGAATAAAGCTACAAAAATACATTTTTTTAAATTATTAGAGCTTGCTAAAATTTAAATAAATACATAAAAAAAACCAATCACAAGGATTGGCTTTTTTTGTATTGAAAAAGGTATGATTTTTATTTCAAACCAAAGTTCTTTTGAATACCTACATTAATTGTTCTTCCGAATTTAGCTTCAAACGAAGAAACTGAATGTCCAGTATGACCAAAATCAGAATAAGAAAGACTACCAAAATCAAAAACTAAACCAAAATTATTAGAAAGATTGATAAAAGCTTTTGGAGTTAGGCTAATGTTCCAACCATTTACGTTATTCATTCCAGACCACATGTATCCAAAACGAGTATCTGCAAATAATGAGAAATGATCAGAAATCTTTTTTGAATAACGAACAAATGGACCAATTTGATATTCATCTGCTACAGAACTACCTGCAGTGTATGAAGTAAGACCAAAATGACCTCCAATTGTCCAATTATCACACATTTGATATCCTAACATTGGATTAAAAGTTAATTTCTGAACAGAGCCACTTCGTGGATTTGATTTTGAAAATTCAAACCCTGCGTCTCCAGATACCAATATTGAGTTACTTTGTGCAAAAATACTCATGCTGGCAACAGACATTAGAGCGATTATAATTATTTTTTTCATGTACTTAGATTTATAAATTAAAAAATGTGTATAATAATTTTAGAAATTATTATTTACCAAAAACTTTCTGTACACCTACTGAAAATTGTTTACCGAAGTTCATATTGAATTCCGTGCTTTGAGCTTCGTTAAAGCCAAAAGCTTGATAGTTAACTCCTCCAAAAGAGAATGTTAAACCAAAATTGTTAGTTAAGTTAATTAATGCACTTGGAGTGATTCCAAAATGGAAACCTGACATAACAGAAGCATTTCCTCTTGAATCCGTCATTGCATCATGGTAACCTGACATCCAACCTAATTTTGCATCAGCAAATACTGCGAAGATATCTCCGAATTTTTTAGTGTAACGTAAAAATGGACCTACAACAACTAAGTTTCCATTTAAATTATCGTTTCCTAATGCGTTACCGTTAAAATCTGCACCTTTTGCTAAAGTTGTTTCGTTAAAAACTCCAAAATGCAAGTTATCTGAAATACCATAACCGATTTGTGGATTAAAATTAAACAATTGAGCTGATGTGTTTGACTTTTCAACAGAAGAAGTTGAAAAACCAATGTTTCCTGAAAGTAGGATAGAACCTTTTTGTGCGTTAGCTACAAAGCCAACAATTGCAAATAATGCGATTAAAGTTAATTTTTTCATGTGTAATTCTTGAATTTTGTGAACTGCAAAAGTAAAAAGTTTTTTTTATTTAGATATATTTTTTTCAACACATTTTGTTACGTTATATAATAAACTCATTATCATGTTATTAAATATCAAAATTAAATTAATATATTAAAGAAAATTCTTTTGTTATTTTTGTGTCGTTGTTATGAACTTGTATTACTTAAAATCTTTTGAAAACTATTTAAAGCTCGAATGTCAATTGTCGGAAAATACGATTGAAGCTTATTTAAGAGATTTAAAAAAATTAAATGAATTTTTAATAATTTCGAGTTACCCTGAAACTATTAAAGATATAAAAGAAAAAGACATTTTAGATTTTCTAAATTATTTAAATGAAAATTTTTCAATTGCGAGTGCTTCTCAAGCAAGAATCATTTCAAGTATTAAACAGTTTTATAGTTTTTTAATTTTTGAAAATGAAATAGACCAAAATCCTGCAGAATTAATAGAGTCGCCTAAGCAAAGTAGAAAATTGCCTGATGTTTTGAGCTTTGAAGAAATTGAAAGCATTTTAAATATTATTGATTTATCAACTGAAGCGGGCGTTAGAAATCGAGCCATATTAGAAACCTTATACAGCAGTGGATTGCGTGTTTCTGAATTAATTAATTTAAAAATTTCAGCAGTAGATTTTAATTTATCACTTGTAAAAGTTATCGGTAAAGGGAATAAGGAACGATTAGTGCCTATCGGCAACGACGCTTTAAAGTTTATTTCAATGTATAAAAACAATTATCGAAATCATCATGAGTTAAATAGCCAGAATGCTGATATTTTGTTTTTAAATCTTAGAGGGAAACCGATTAGTAGAATTGCTATTTTTCAAATCATTCAAGATCTTTGTGAAAAAACTGGTATTAAAAAAAGTGTATCTCCACATACGTTTCGACATTCTTTTGCAACACATTTACTGGAAAATGGAGCTGATTTAAGATCGATTCAAGAAATGCTTGGACATGCTTCAATAACAACGACTGAAATTTACACGCACGTTGAAAGCGTTTTACTAAAACAAACTTTAGAATTATTCCATCCCGCTTTTACAAAATCGTTGGAATCTTAGCGTTTTTTTTTAATTATTTTGTTTTTTGCTGGTCGGCCCATCCAAAAACATCTTTTATAATTCCTCCAACTCGAGCTGTTGGATTGGTTCTAATTTTATTTTCTTCTTCAGCTACTTTTAAAAACACACCATCAATGGCTTTTTGAGTTACGTAATCCGTTAAATTTGGATTTACTTTTTCAACCATAGGCACTCTATTATAAGAACTCATTACTGAAGTCCAATGCTTTGTTGCACCCGATTTATTGAGATTAGATTGAATAATAGGTTGAAATTTATTGGCTAATTCTTGCCCCGAAGTTCTTCTTAAATACGCTGTAGCCGCACCTTGACCTCCTGTTAATATATTAATAGCATCCGTAATCGTCATGTTTGTAATTGCAGCCGCAAAAATAGGCTTAGCCTCTACTACAGCTGATTCAGCAGCTCGGTTAACGGTATTGATTACATTATCACATTGTTTATTCATTCCTAATTTTCGCAACGTGTTTTCAATTTTTTTGGCTTCAGGAGGAAATAGAATTTTTACCGCGGCATCCGCTAAAAAACCATCCACACTGCCTAATTTTCCGGATGCAAAATCTGTTCCAGACTTTAATGCAGCTTTAAGGCCTTCACTAGCTCTACTTTGAGTCATTTCATTTGCACTACTTTTTCCATTTAGGACATTTCCTAAACCTTCTAAAATCTGGGTTGAAGTCGATTTGTTTTTATTACTTGTATCTGTGCCTGAAGGTTTTTTAATACTATTTTCTGCTTCTTTTAAAACTTTTTTGAAATCAAACTGCGCGTTTAAAGTGCCAATACTTAAGAGTATTGTTAATATAAAATATATTTTTTTCATATTTATTTGGAAATTTGGCTTAATTTATTTTCTATTTCAAATTCATCGCCTTCTACATAAGAATTGTGGCTATATATAATTTGACCATTTTTATCAATAATCATTGTAAAAGGAATTTGCTGAATACCCAAAGCCCTCATTAAATCTTGATTTTGATCTAATAATACGGTATATGGCCAATCTTCGCCAGCTACAAATGATTTTAATTTTGATTTAGCACGGCTATCGTCGGTAGATATAGCAATAACTTCGGTATTGAAATCTGATTTCCATTTTGGAGTTAAATCGACCATGTTCGTTAATTCTCGCTTACAAGGAACACACCAAGTAGCCCAAAATGCAAGAACATAATTTTTACCTGGTTTAATATATTCTTTTAAAGAGATTTTTTTTCCTGCCAAATCTTCTACTTGAACATCTGGTACTTCTTTTAATCCAACTTTAACTTGAGCTTGTAATTGAAATACAAAAAAAGTGATTATGTATATTAATATTGAATTTTTCATAATTTTTTTATTTAAATTTATAACAAAAATATGGAAATTTAGATTCCTGTTAAACTTTTATTTACTATTTGAAACGAAAAATAACAAAAAGTTTAATGTTTAAAATTAATTATTCTTTAACTTCACCCGTTATACGAACTACGGCACTTGTTTTTTGGGGATCATTAGAAAAAATGGTTATCATTTTACTGAATGGCCCAGGCCTATTGGTATCATACTTAATACTAATTGTTGCAGAACGATTTGGCATGATTGGCTCTCTTGGGCAAGTAGGAACTGTACAACCGCAAGATCCCGCACAATTCGACAAAACTAATGGTGCATTACCTCGATTTGATACCGTAAGTGTACGTTCGCCATCAGCACCTTTTTTTATAACTCCATAATCTATAGTTTCGGTACTTAGTTGAATACTCGCTTCGTTTTGAGCTGTAACACAAAAACTAAACAAGATAAAAATAGAAAAAGATAAAAATCTATACATTTTAATTAAATTTTAGATACTTATAAGACAACAAAACTAAACTAAAGATTAATTTGTATTCGTTAATTAAACCTAAAAATTAGACAGACATGATTTCTTTTTCCTTTGCTTCCATCATTTTATCACATTTTGCAATATGCTCGTCTGTTATTTTTTGAACTTGATCTTCACCAGATTTAATTAAATCATCGGCAACGCCCTCTTTTTTTAACTTTTTTAAATCTTCATTAACGTCTCTTCTAATATTTCTTACCGAAACTTTAGATTTTTCAACTTCTGTTTTGGCTTGTTTTGCAAGATCTCTTCTTCGTTCTTCGGTAAGCGGAGGAATTGCAATTCGAATTACTTGACCGTCATTTTGTGGATTAAATCCAAGGTTTGCTAATAAAATTGCTTTTTCTATAATTTGAAATTGAGATTTGTCCCAAGGCTGTAATACAAGCATTCTGCTGTCTTGCACAGAAATATTACATACAGCTGAAAGTGGACTTAATGAGCCGTAAGCTTCTACCATAATTCCATTTAACATTTGTGGGCTCGCTTTTCCTGCTCTGATTTTAAGCAATTCATTTTCTAAATGTTCTATTGCCTTAGAAAATTTTTCTCTTGAATTACTTACAATTTGATGAACATCTTGCATAAGAATATTATATTTTAGAAGGCAAAGTTAATTTCTTTTTTATTTTTTTATCGATTTTTATTTAGAACTTTATAATTTTGGAAAATAATCGCACATATTGTGAAACTTTCAAAAATTTTTGAAACAAATCATTTTTCTAATTCAGATATTGAATTTTCAGACATTTTATACTTATCCATTGATACAAGAAAAATTATAAATGGCGCTAAAACGGCCTTCTTTACTTTGGATGGTGCTAGAAAAAAAGGTGCTGAATATGTTGAAAATGCCTATGAAAAAGGCGTTCGATGCTTTGTTGTAAATGAAATTGATTCCATTAAAAAATTGCCAAATGCCACATTTTATTTTGTAAAAAATGTTCAAGATGCGCTTCAAAAAATTGCAATCCAAAAACGAATACATAATCCTATTCCATCTATTGGAATTACAGGAAGTAATGGCAAAACGATTGTAAAAGAATGGCTTTTTGAAATCCTTTCGAGTCAAAAACGAGTTGTAAAAAGTCCAAAAAGTTACAATTCTCAAATTGGGGTTCCTCTTTCCGTTTGGAATATTGACAATTTATACGATTACGGAGTATTTGAAGCCGGAATTTCAAAGCCTGGCGAAATGGAACATCTTGAAAAAATTATTCAACCAAAATTTGGAATTCTTACCAACATTGGCACTGCACATATTCAAAATTTTAGAAATAAAGAGGCCCTTCTTAAAGAAAAATTAAAACTATTTGCAAATTGTAATGTATTGATTTATAATAGTGATGACCCTTTTATAAATGAACACATTCTTTTATTTTTTAAAAATAATCATAGTATCAAACTTTTTAACTGGGGATTTAACGCTACTGCTCATTTGAAATTTGAAATCATTGAAAACAAACTATTTTTTGATTATGAAGGGAATCCCGTTTGCATTTCATTAAAACATAAGGATAAATCATCAATCGAAAATCTATGTCACTGTATCGCAATGCTTTTTGTATTAAAAGAAAATCCTAATGATTATATTAATGCCATTGAAAATATACGAAGAGTAGAAATGCGACTTGAAGTGATCGAGGGGAATTCGGGCAATAGAATTATAAACGACACGTACAATTCGGATCCAACCTCATTATCTGAAGCATTAGACTTTTTAGAGCAGCAAGCCGGCGGCACAAAAAAAATTACAATTTTAACCGAAATGTTTGAGTCATTTTCAAATCATGAAAATGCGAATAAAACAATTTTAGAGCTCTTAAAATCCAAAAATTTAGATACTGTATTTTTTATAGGAAAGACTTTTAAATTATATGAAAATGCATTTAACTCAAATTTAAAAGAGTGTTTATTTTTCGAAAATCAAAAAGATTTTCTAGACCAAAATTTTCAAAAAACAATTACAAACGCCACGATATTATTTAAAGGTTCTCGAGTTTTTGAATTGGATAAAATAGTAAAAGAATTTCAACAGCAAACCCATGAAACACATTTAGAAATCAACCTAAATGCAATAAAAAACAACTTGAATGTTTTTGCCAAAAAGTTAAAGCCAGAAACCAAAATCATGATTATGCTTAAGGCATTCGGATATGGACTGGGGAGCATTGAACTAGCAAAATTGCTAGAGTATCAAAAAATAGATTATTTTGCCGTTGCCTACTTAGATGAAGGGATTTCGATTCGAAATTTAGGCATTAAAACTCCAATTATGGTGCTGAACACAAATTGGAACGCGATTGATAAATTAATTGAATTTGACCTAGAGCCCGAAGTGTATAGCATTGAAAGTTTTGAAGCTTGTAAAAATTATATTAATCAAAATAAGGATTTAAATAAAAACTTAAAGATTCATCTAAAAATTGAGACAGGAATGAATCGACTTGGGCTAAATCTTGAAGAAGCTTTATTTATTTCTAATCAAATAAAAGAACTACCTCAAATAACATTAGCTTCTATATTTAGTCATTTGGCAGCAAGTGACAATTTAGCATTAAAAGATTTCACATTAGATCAAATTAATACGTTTGAAAAAATTTATAAAGAAATTGTAAATCAAATTGGATACAAGCCATTAAGACATTTATTGAATTCTGAAGGGATTTCAAATTTTTCTGACTATCAATATGAAATGGTTAGACTAGGAATAGGGCTTTTTGGAATTAATAGCGAAGACTCCATTTCTAAAAATCTTCTGAATCCGATTCGATTAGTCGGTAAAATCTCTCAGATAAAAAAAGTAGGTCCAAAGGACACCATTGGATACAATAGAATGGGTAAAATTGATACAGAGAGTTATATCGCGATTATAAATATTGGCTATGCTGATGGCTATCGAAGAAGTTGGGGAAATGGAAGGGCTTTTGTATATATAAATGGTGAAAAATATCCTACTATTGGAAATGTTTGTATGGACATGACCATGATTTATCTTGGAAAAGAACATGATATTCATCTAAACGATGAAGTTGAAGTACTTGGCGAACACATTTCTATTATTGATTTAGCTGAAAGTGCCCAAACAATTCCATATGAAATTCTAACAAGTATAGGTTCTAGAATTAAAAGAATTTATTTTGAATCATAGAATTTAGATGTTTATTAAAAAGGTTATTGTATTTTTGCAAAAAACTAAAAACAATTAAAGTTTCATACATGAAAAAAATAATATTTGCTTTAATTTTCATTTCCAATGCAGTTTTTGCGCAGAATTTGAAATATAAAATGGAAGGCGTATGGGAATCGGAAAACAAAAAACAGAGGATTCGAGTAACCTATAACGAAGCTACTAAAAAATATAACGGAAAAGTCATTTGGATGTACGAAGATGACCAAGAGCAAGGCAGAACGTTAATCGATACAAAAAACCCAAATCCGAAGCTTAGAAATCGAAGAGTAACAGGAATTAATCTAATGTATAGTTTTATAGATGAGGGAGAAGGGAAATATAGAGGCTATGTTTATGACCCCATTTCAGGAAAAAGCTACAGATGTCTTTTAACTATGATTGGAGAAAATAAAGCCAATATTAGAGGTTATATATTCCATCCTTTAATTGGAAGGACAGAAATAGCAACCAAAATTTCAGATTAAGATTTTATATAATTATCCTATTTCTTCTACAATTTCTTTTATTAAAGAAGGTCCTTTGTAGATAAAACCCGTATAGATTTGAACCAATTCACAGCCTAAGTCAAGTTTTACATTTGCTTTTGCTCCAGAGTCAATTCCTCCCACACCAATAATTCTAACAGAATCGTCTATATACTTTATCTCACGAATGATTTGGTTACTTTTTTCAAAAATTGGTTTTCCGCTTAATCCCCCAGCTCCAATATTTTTAGCTTTCTCTTTTTCTAATTTCAAAATATCAAAATCAATCGTTGTATTCGAAATAACTAATGCATCCAAATTCGTTAATTGATATACGGCTACAATATCTTTTAAAATATCGATATTTAAATCGGGTGCAATTTTCAAAAATAAAGGCTTTTTGACATCTTGATTACTTTTGAAATCTTGAAGTACATTAATAATTTTCATTAAAGAATCTTTATCTTGCAACGCTCTTAAATTAGGGGTATTTGGAGAACTTACATTAATTGTAAAATAATCTACATAGGGATATAATTTTTGATAACACTCCAAATAATCTTTGTACGCTTCTTCATTTGCAGTATCTTTATTTTTACCTATATTTCCACCAATAATGATTTTACGATTTGAATATTTCTTTAGATTTTCAATAATTTGTTCAACGCCTTCGTTGTTAAAACCCATTCGGTTAATGATCGCTTCTTCTTTTTTTAACCTAAATAAACGCGGCTTTGGATTACCAAACTGAGGTTTTGGCGTCACGGTTCCTATTTCAACGGAACCAAAACCTAATGTTTCTAAAACATCTACATATTGTGCATTTTTATCAAAACCTGCAGCCATACCCAACTTATTCGGAAATTGAAGCCCAAAAATAGTTTTTGGAGTGGATTTTACGCTAAAAAACAATTTCAATAATTTAATATGATTTAAAAATTTTAATAAATCCATTGAAAGATAATGCGCTTTTTCGGGGCTAAGAAAAAATAAAAAAAACTTGAAAAAATGATACATAAATAAATGAAATAAAGTAAGCAAATGTAAATGAATTTCTAAGATATTATTAAAAAAAAACAAAAGTGTCTTGATTTATAGATTTTTTGTTGTGATTTGCTATAAATAGATTAATTTAGCATTCTAAATACAATAATCGTGTCTTATTTCAAAACAAGTTCAAATAGTAAATTGAGTGATGAAGAATTGATAAAAAAATTTCGATTTTCTCATGACAATTCATACCTTGGAGAATTATTTCTAAGATACACGCCGTATGTTTTTGGTGTAGCTGTAAAACATCTTCAAAATCAAAAGGATGCCGAAGATCTTACCTTAACAACATATAATAAAATTAGCTCTGATCTTAAAAGGATTGAAGTAATGGATTTTAAAAAATGGCTTTATAAACTCATTGTAGACCAATGTAATATTGAAAAAAAGAAGAAATCTGCTTCCAATGAAGAGTCTAAAATGATCTTAATTGAAGAGCTTACTAAAGAAGAAGACAACTTGTTTATCAATACTGATGCCAAAAATACTACTTTAGATACCAATAGTTTAAGATTGGCTATAGATACCCTAAACGAAAGTCAAAAAATGTGTATCGATTTATTCTATATCCAAAATAAATCGTATCAAGAAGTTTCAGAAATTACAGGATATAGCCTGAATCAAGTTAAAACAAATATTCAAAACGGTAAAAGACTTTTGAAGACCTATATTGAAAATAATAGTAATTAATTTTATAAAATGAAATTAGAAGTAGAAAAGAAATTTACAATGCTTTCAACTAAAGAATGGATGCAATATCTCCAGCATAAATTGCCTGCAGACCGAGAAAGAGACCTTAATGATCACCTACAATATGATGAATTCTTAAAAGAAGCGGTAGATTCGATAAATGCTTTGGATGGCAGACACATTGCTTTTCAATCTTTGAATTTTATTCATCAGCAAATTTTTGAAACGACTGGCGTATCTGAATCTAAAATTATAAATTCTAGTTTTGATACAAATTCGACTACAAACGCATACAGTAATAAAAAAATAATGTATTTTATTTTTGGAATTGTGTCTATTTTAATGCTATCGTTAGGATTATTTTGGTTTATAAACTCAAGAACAAATTCTACAGAAAATATTGAAGATGCTGAAATTAAAGAAGAAGTTTTAGAAATTGACAACACCGCTAATCAAACAATAGTAGATTCAACAATGATGCCCTTAGAAACTATAGAGTCTGCATCTAAAACAACACCTTCGGCTAATGCTGTAAGTTTAACTCCAGCCGGCAGTCAAAATAAATCCGCTTCTAGTGCAAAAAAAGAATTGAACAATAATTCTTCTAATCAAATTAATTCTACAAATAACGAACGTTCACAATTTGAACAAGCCCAAGAATATTATAAGAATGGAAAAATAGATGAGGCTAAATCCATTTTAAAAAAATTGAGTAGTTATGAAAACTCCCAAACCAAACAAGCTGAAAGTATTTTAAAAAATATTGAATAAGTAAATGGAAAATAGTTATCCCAAAAATAATAAAATTTCAATATGGCTTTTTATTGGAATATCAATGGTTTTTATTCAAATCATCATTGGAGGGATTACTAGGTTAACCGATTCTGGACTATCAATAACCGAATGGTCCGTTATAAAAGGAACGCTTCCTCCTTTAAATGAAGCAGAATGGCTTATTGCTTTTGAAAAATACAAAAACTTTGCTACTAAGCAATATGAATCCTTGCACTCCGACATGAGTTTGAGTGAATTTAAATATATTTATTTCTGGGAATATTTTCACCGACTTTGGGCAAGATTAATGGGTTTTGTTTTCATATTTCCTTTCTTTTATTTTTTATTCAAAAAACAACTCTCTACATCATTAAGAAACCAATTACTAAAAGTTGTCCTTTTGGCTTCCATTGTTGCTACTTTTGGATGGATCATGGTTGCGAGTGGATTAAATGATGATAATAGAACGTGGGTAAGTGCCTATAAATTATTGGGGCATTTAATCCTTGCTTCTCTTCTTTTTGGATATTTAAATTATATTTTTTACTCTTATATATCCAAAAATACAATATCTTTCAACAAAAATCATTTGATAAAACCAATTGGAATTTTAATAGTAATTCAAATTGCATTTGGAGCTTTAATGGCAGGTATGAAAGCAGGTTTGATTTTCCCCTACCCAACTATAATATTTAAATTAGATATTTTTCAAGAAATAATTAAAAATAGTCCGGCCGTTAAATTTGATGATTTTATTAATTATGAACCAAATCCAACGATAAAACTGATTATTCAAGTAATTCATCGAATTACTGCATATTTACTTGGTTCGCTTATAATTTTATTCTCTATTGCTAACATTAAAAACACAAAAGTAAAATTACTTCTTTTTATAACGATGATTCAAATTTCAATTGGAATCATAACTGTCAGTTTGTGCCAAGGAGAAATCCCAATATTTTGGGGCGTTCTTCACCAAGCTATCGCATTTATTTTGTTATCCACTTGGATTAATATTTACCAGTCAAGTATAAATAAGATAAACTAATCTTCTTTATTATAACAGATTTCACCGATTTTTTTCTTGATATCCTCTGCTAATTTTTCAACGTTGCATCTACAGATATAAGCATCTTTTAGTTTATTACAGATCTTCGATTTAATTTGTTTTTCTTCATTAAAATAATCTAAGCAAGACGAACAATTTTTTAAATGACCTATTAATAGATCTTTAATATGAGTAGGCAACTCATTATCCATATAATACATCAATTGATCTCTAACTTCTTTACAATGAATTAATTGCATATGTATTAAATTTTGTAATTTATCTTTTTTCTTTATAACCTAAATTCTTTCCATAAGCTTTGAGCTTATCTTTTAATAAATTCCGAGCTCTAAACAGCCTAGAACGAACCGTTCCGATTGGAATTTCTAAAATCTCACTGAGCTCTTCATAACTAAACTCTTCAATATCGGCGAGCAAAATGATCTGACGATAATCGGACTGTAGGCTTTCCAAAGCTCTCGTTACTTCATCTCCTATCAATCCTTTGTATGCATCCGTTGTTTGGATATAATCATTATCCGCAATTTCATTTAAATCATCCGAATCTTCACTATCTCCTTGCTCATAAATGGTATCAAAAGAAAAATGCACAGGCTTATTTGTTTTTCTTCGATAATCGTTGATAAAGCCATTTTTCATTATCTTAAACAACCACGCTTTTTCATTCGTGCCGTCTTGAAAATTATCCATAAAACGAAATGCTTTGATAAATGTATCTTGTACTAAATCATTAGCATCATCTTCATCTTTTGTTAGATAAAAAGCATAGTTATAAAGTTGTTGTAGAAAAGGTATAAACTTTAAATTAAAGTATGCCTCTTTTTCTTTATCAGTCATCATAAATTACTTCAAAATTTGAAGTTTTAAAGATGTATTTAATTCTGAAGTTGATAAAATAATATGATAATTTCCATTATTAAGATTAGCAAAATCAAATGAATGCAATGTATTTAAATTCTTATGCAACAAAGAGGTTTCAAATACAACTTGACCAATTGAATTATAAACTTTCATCATCACATCTTCAAAATCTTTTTTCTGAATTTCTAATTTAATTCGACCATCTATTGATGGATTTGGATAAATATTTGCATTTAATTGATTTAAATTTTTATCCTTTATAGATGTAATAAATTTAGGAACTCCTTTATAAGACATATAATACGAACCTCCGTTAGTTTCCATTATATTATTTACAATAACATAATTTGCGCCATTGTCATCTCCAAGCGTCAATTCATCCGTACCAAGAACTCTATGGTCAAAATTTACATTACTGCCTTGAACTTTAGATAGTAATGAAGTACTAAAAGGTAATGATTCTGTTCGGAACCACTGAATATCATCCGTTGTGATTTCAATATCTTTATATTGATTTACTAAATCATTAAATCGAGAACGCATCTGCAATTGTTCTTGCAAATCATAATAATGCTTAACCTCTACTGGATTTATAATTTCGCCATTCAAAACTTCCATATTCCAATATCTTCTTCCTAAGAATGTTCCGGAAAATTCAGATTTTGTATTCACATTATTATGGAAGAGATTTGGGCGAACGACAACATCTAATTTTGGGGTAAATACATTTCCATTCTTTTTTAATGCAATAATAATATCTTCTTGATTATCCGGATCTGCATAATATGTAAATCCATCTTGATCTGTACATTGTTCTACAGCATTATAAATAGAATATGATTTAACTTGAATTTGTTGTTTGATATCTCTTATATTTACAACTACTGGAGGCGTTTCGGTAAACGCTGGGCATGGTGCTGAATTTGAGATTCTTACCGTGTAGGTTCCCGCATTAACAAGTGTAACATTATTAATTAATAAGTTTTTCCCTGACTGACCAGGAATTTGTACATTATCTCTAAACCAACTATACGTTGTTATATTTGGAGCATCTACTTCTAATTTAATAGCTCCTCCTGCACAAATATTTAATCCAATAGGCAATTTAGAGAATTCATTTCTTTGTGTAGCTATAACTTGAAAGCTCGAAGATATGGTATCTGGACAAATAGGATCTGACATGATATTTACCTTATATGAACCTTCATCCGATTTTGTAATATTAAACAATCTTAACTGCGAATCAACCTGAGATTGTAGTAACGTATTATTTCGATACCATTGATACATTTTTGTTTTACTAGTTACAAATCCTCTAACTACACTATCTCCAGTACAAACCGTAATATCATTATTAGTGGAAAGCATACGAGGTTTTTCAAAAACTTCTACTTTTACATTCTCTGAATTAATATTATTACATTTCTCTAAAGCTTCAACGACATAAAAATAATCACCACTATTTGTTACGTTTGCATTTGTGATTTTTAGTGTATCACTAACCGGTAAAATTGGTAGCGCTCCTTTGAACCAAGATACTCGTTTACCATTTTGATAATTTGGTAAAACCAATAAATTTCCATTCTCACAAACTTTTCGAATTGGATTAATATATTGCGTAGAAGGATTTTCATTAACCGTAATTGTAGCTAAATTGGTATAAGCAGGAATACATCCAGGATAACTCGTTGCTGCCATATAGTAGCTCCCTTGTTCAATTTTTCGAATTCGGTTTCGTTCTAAAGAGTCTTTATTTGCAAAATTCATAGCCACGCCATCTTTATACCATTGTAATTTAGTATAATCCTTTGCAGTCGCTTTTATTTTAAACGCTTGACCTATACAATAGATTGAATCTCTTGGGTCTGTAATAATTTGAGGATGATTAAAAATGGAAAGTTTAAAGGTTTTGGATGAATCTTCTTTACATCTCCAAGCATTATTTATCTTAAGTTTGTAAAATCCGGTGTCCGCAAAATTAAAGTTTGAAAAAGTAATAGAATCTCGTAATCCAGTAGCATAAACAGAATTATTTTTTATCCACGTAAAAGTATCTGCATTTATGGATCTAAAAGACATGATGCCGCTTGTATTCACACAGAAATTTTGTAATGAATCGGGATTGAATACAATCTGTGCATCTGGATGAAAATCGACACGAACTTTTTTAAGAATGGTATCTCTAACACAAAAACTGTCTAACGAACGAATAATTACATTGTATGTACCTGTGTCACTATTATTAGAGTTTCCTTTAACATACGTTCGAGTACTATCCAAAGATTTTACTAAAATATTATTTCGGTACCAATCAATTCTTAATTTTCTATATAGTGAATCCGTTTTTAAGCTCAATTTTAATGAATCTCCTTTACAAAGCAAAGTTCTTTCTAAATCTTTTTGTACTTGAGGTACTTTACTTTTTATAACATTCACTCGAACAGAATCAGGAGTACCAAAACAAATATTTCCTAGAATTTGAATACTATAAAAATAACAATATTGTGTTATTAAATTTCCTACATTATATCCTGAGGTAATATTCATACTCGTATTGGTATTCATTGGATATACCGTAGCCGAAGTAGTTATTCTAAAATCATTAAAACCAGAAGCAAATAAAATTACTAAACGATATTCATTGCCTTTAGGCACATCCAATTTTAAAGGTATTTTAACACCCGCTGCTATAGAATTTCCATTAATACTAAGCGTATCTGTTCTAGATATTAAATTTCCTGATTTGCCAATGACCCCAATAACCAACTTCCCATTTATTGCATCCGCAAATATTCTACAAGTATCTAAAATAATATTATTTGTTGCATTAAATGCGAGCCCCGTTTGTGTACTTAAAAAAGCAGCTGAAGTGCCTAAGGTTGTCCGACCAACAATCTGTGTTGTTTGCCTTCTTAAACGAGTGTAAAAGAAAGTTGTATCCGCTATAACAGGTGTAAGATATCGAAGACCTTGTCCATCAGGTGATGTAGCACTCTTCAAAATAGAATTATACCAAAGAACGGTATCTAATATTCGATTAACACCTATGCCATTTTTTAAAGCTAATGTTCTAGAACCTCTTTCACATATTAAATATGATGAATCTAAGTTAAAGGTCGTTAGCTTTGGATTTTGTGGATTTGGAGTAATAACAGATGCCGAAGCGGTAACATTATTTCGATCCGTTACCGTAACTGTATATGTATTTGCTGTAATCAATATATCGGAAACCACTTTAGTGATTCCTATATTAGCAGAATTTCTTGCCCAAGAATATGTATATGGCGGACAACCTCCAAACACATTTGCTGTTAAATCGATTTCATCATTAATACATGTAGATGGATTAATGGTACTTGTTATTGATGCTTTTAAAACTGGACTAACAGGAAATACAGTATCTACATTAAAACTATCCACGCAGTTTTGATTATCTTTTACATAAAAACCAACAAATGATGGCGGTGTAGGAATGAGACGAGACATGGTGTCCGAAAAATTAAGCGTAGCTAAATTATTAAAACGCCATTGATATTCATGAGGTTTTATAAAAATTGCATAATCTTCTACCTCTCCTTGATCATTATAAAATAAATTTTCTATTTGTCTAAGATTAACTATTCTCATTTTGGTATAACCTGGCCTAACTTCTTTATTAATATACAACTGACCGATTTCAGTACGTCCACCATTTAAATTTGTAATTGAAGATCGATAAATCAGTTCATTGATTCCATTAAAAAAACCATCATTATTTAAATCAATATATACTTCAAAGCCATTTTTTATAATAGGTGAAGTTGAAGTACTTGTAAGTTCTAATGTGTATGGTTTGCCAATTTCAAATGTATCCGTTCTTAGTGAAGCATAATCGGCAAAACCACCTGCAGTTCCTGAGGCTGTCCCATAAGTTCCAGTTAAACTGTTTAAAGTACTGCTATTATTTATTATAAAATTCGTACCTTCTCTCACTACAACTTTTGTAATATCGGCTCCTAAGAGTGGTGTTGTATATGGGAAAGGTGGCGAAAAAGCCGTTTCAGTAACTCCATATGTCTTATTAAAATTTACTAGAGTATTTGAACAAATAGAATCATAAGATGGATTTGCTAAAGGTCTAAAAGCTGCGGAAGCTATATTAAAGTTATAAAATCTTGGATTACTCCAAACCGTATCAAGAGACTTAGAGGTTACTAAAACTCGATAGGTCACTTTCGCATTCGATGGAGTTGGAATTGGAATTGTAGCTTTAAATGCATTAAAACCCGAATTTACCATTCCGATGGTTACCGTAGGACTATTATTAAATTGATAAACTAATCGTACCGTATCTAAAGCGTTTCCAGAATTAATATTCGCTGTGATTTCCATCGATTGTGGAGAACACCAATTTATTGGCATTTGATTCGAAACACTTTGAATTATAGGAATAATTGTTTTTACTCCCGAGAATTCATCTGCACCAATATCAGGAGTATTGGAACGAAGTTGCACATCATAATCAATTACTGCACTCAAAGGAATTCCTGCTGATTCTAATTTTGAAATCGAACCGGCTTGAATATGTAAATCATTTAACGGATTAACAAAATTTGGAACTTCCCAAACACTATTTAAATCCGTACCCGATAATTGCTGCCAAACATCCAAGTGATTTTTACCATTTACTGCCGTATTACCTAATTTACAATTTGGTGTAAAATATGAATTAAAATCAATATTTGTCAAATTAGGAATATTAGTAATAGTTAATAAATGAGCAAAACCATTAGCACTAGACTGTCTATTTAAAAATATATTATTTTTCATTGAAGCGATTGTTGCATTGGCGGCACCAATAATGGCAAAACAACCTGAAAATGCAGCAGTTGATGTTCCTGATGTTTGAATTTCATTCAAAGCAATCGTATTGTAATCAACTTTTAGGTTTGTAAATGTAGCACTATTTACAACAATTCCATATGCACCATTTATAATGGGATCAAATCTTCTAATTACAATATCTTTAATAATATTATTTTCTATAATGACATCAGCATTTGATATCGTTCCAGCGCCTGCCATAAAAATACCTGCAGCAAAAATGTTTACAGTTGTCAAATTTTTGATATCATGAATATAGTTTCTAGCGATTATTGTATTAGGACATGATCTTTGCAATACTATTCCAATTGGAGAAAAACCTGTAATACCTGTAGCTGCTTGAATTCCTATTCGAATATCATTACCAGAAATTTCTGTAATTCCTGCTGAATTTACTGTATTTACAAATTCTAAAGAAATCCCTGTTCTCGAAACCGCATCGGCATCTAAAGAAGAGCCAATGATATTATTAATAATTTTTGGAGCAAAATGTTCAAAGTTTACTTGCCCTCGAATAACAATAGCATCACTCAATCTAATAAAAGAATTGTTTTGTATAGTTGCGTTAGCCGAACTTCTTCCAGAAGCTTCAGTTAATGTAGTTATGGATGTATCAGTAAAAATAACTCCATAACTTACTAAGGCGCTTGTTGCACTGTTTCGCGGTCCAATGATATTGCAATTTCGGATGCTAAAATCATTGGCACCAGCAGTATTTGTAGTTCCAACGGAACCTACACGAATCATTGCTGTAAAATCTGTAGTAGAAGAAGCTGACTGAATGGTTAAATTTCTTAATCCTGGTGTATTTGGATCGTCTCCATCTATAGTTACATTATCCGCACCGAAAAACTCATACATCCCTCGATTTGTTAATCGCGCGGCTGAAGTAATCACACGGTTTCCAGAAGGAAAAATAACTACACTGGTATAATTTGCAGCTCCAATTCCAGAGGCTCTGAGAGGTCTCAATGCCGTTGTTAATGCGGTATTTTCAGTAAAATTATTGACAATTTTTATAGAAATTGTGCCTTGATGAATTCCACTATTAATAGCATTAAATGCCGCATATAAACCAGGATATAAAGCAAAAGTACTTGCACCTGCATTGCTTGAAACTTCAACGTTCTGAGAAGACGCTACCGAAAATATAGACAAGAAAAGCAAAACACTTGCTACCTTCTTTTTAAATAAGTATAGAAAAAAACGCATAGTTATTTTTTTTCGTTAAACATTACACAGTAAAAACACACAAATATAAAACATTTTATTTTTTTATTTTAAGAAATTTTATACGAAATATTAAAATCTATTTAAATTGATTTATCTAATGGAGATTTTAATCAAAATTACTCATTGATTAAACAAAATTTAATCATTTTGACATTTTTTTCGTATTTTAGCTAACTAAAAAATTTATCTCTTGGAAATAATTTTAAAAATCGACGAATTCCTTTTTTTTCTTGTTCATTCTGAGTTAAAAAATGCTCTTTTTGATTCCATTATGCCTTTGATTCGAAATAAATCAACTTGGATTCCTTTATATTTTTTGATTTTAATTTATGCGTACAAATCCTTTAAAAACAAAAAAGCTTTAATCCTTTTTATTTTGACTTCAATACTAATCGTAGCAATTAGTGACTTTCTTTGTGCTCAAATTTTAAAAAATATTTTTGAACGAATTAGACCTTGTCATTTATTTGCAAATCATGCCAGTTTAAATCCATTAGTCCATTGTTCCGACACCTTTAGCTTTCCATCTTGTCATGCTTTTAATCATGGCACATTGGCATTTTTTTGGATAAATAATTTTTTTAAATCCAATTGGAAATGGTTATTGCTCTTTTGGGCATTACTTATTGGTTTTGCACAAATATACGTAGGTGTTCATTTTCCGTTAGATGTAATCGGTGGTATTTTAATTAGCTATTTATATGTAAAATTGATCTCTGTTTTTTATCAAAAACTACGATTTTACTACAACACCCTCTAAATCAAATTCCGTAGCGTCGGTAATGGTTACATCTACAAAATCTCCCAATCTCAAATAAGTATCCGTATTGATAACCACTTCATTATCCACTTCGGGGCTATCAAATTCGGTACGACCATAATAAATCCCATTTTCTGTTCGATCTAAAACCACTTTAAAGGTTTTACCAATTTTATTTTGATTTAATTCATAGCTAATTCCAGATTGAATCTCCATCAAAGTTTGCTGTCGGTAATTTTTTTCTTCATCATCCCATACATCTTCAAATTTATATGCCGATGTATTTTCTTCATGCGAATAGGTAAAAACGCCCAAACGGTCAAATCTATTTTTTTCAATAAACGCACACAACATTTCAAAATCTTGCTCTGTTTCGGTTGGGAAACCTGTAAGCATCGTAGTTCTTAACGCAATATTTGGAACACGTTCCCTAATTTTATCTACAAGCTCTTGCGTTTGTTTCATCGTAATATTTCGCTTCATGTCTTTAAGTACATTATCCGAAATATGCTGCAATGGAATATCTAAATAATTGCAAATTTTAGGATTTTCGCGCATCGTATCCAATAATTCCAAAGGAAACTGTGATGGATAGGCATAATGCAATCGAATCCATTCAATACCTTCAACCTCCGAAAGTTTATCTAATAAAACATCTAAGCTTCTTTTTTTGTATATATCTAAACCATAGTAGGTAAGCTCTTGAGCTATTAAAATAAGTTCTTTTACCCCTTTTCGAGCCAAAAACTGCGCTTCGGTAACTAGACTTTCGATGGTACGAGATTTATGTAACCCCCGCATTAATGGAATGGCACAAAAACTACACTTTCGATTGCAGCCTTCTGAGATTTTTAAATACGCATAATGGGTATCCATACTTAAAACGCGCTCTCCGATTAGTTCTTTCTTATAATCAACTTCAAATCGATTAAGCAAAATAGGCAACTCCATGGTGCCAAAATAGCCATCCACTTCTGGAATCTCTTCTTCTAACGAATCTTTATAACGCTGTGATAAACAGCCCGTAACATATAATTTTTCAATCCAACCTTTCTTTTTGGCTTCTGCAAATTGCAAAATGGTATTAACGCTTTCTTCTTTAGCTTTATCGATAAATCCGCATGTATTTACAATCACGGTATCAAAATCTTCATTCTGGCTTTCATGAACCACTTCGATGCCACCATGGGATAATTGACCCATTAAAACTTCGCTATCTACTGTATTTTTACTACAACCTAATGTGATAACATTTACTTTATTTTTAGATAACCCTTTGGTTTTCATTTTTATTAATTTTTACAAAAATATAAGGAAATCCGTAAAATGAACCTCTTGATTTTAAATAATTGCAAATAATTACTCAATTTTAAGTAAAAGTGATTCCAAAAATGAATTTAAAAATAGAGTATCTGAATTTAAATCTTGATAACCAAGCGTATAATAATTGCAATTATTTTCTGCGAAAATTTTGGCCCAAACTGGAATATTTTCACTATATGTATGTAGTTTTTTCAACTGCAATATTTCTTGTTTTTCTTGGCTGTTTGATTCATTCGCATAAAAACAAATACATTTTTCGATATCCAAAAATACATTGAAGTACGAAGTGGTTTTGTTTACATACGATTTCAAAATAGGATCTACATTAAAAAGCTTTACAAATGAAGCGGAATCCATATAATTATTTACGGTATTTAAAACTTTATTAGAGCTTAAATACGCATCTAAAATCGTTAATTTAGAAAAAGAAATACAAAGATGGTATTTATTTGTTTTAAGATGTTCATCTAAAAGTTGAGTATCAACTTTAGATTCAAAATATTGAACTTCAATGCTTTTAAAATTAAAACCAATGTCCGTTTTAATTAAATTTTCAATTTCTATTTTAAAATCTGTAATCAATAAAAGTTTCATAAATTAATTGATTTATTTAAAAGTAAGCGTCTAATGGAGGTCGATTTCGCATCAGTTTCAAATCTTGTAATAATGAAGATTTTGGCCGAATTTCAATATTGTAAGCCGGTGTATTTCTTCCAGAAAAATCTCTTAATATTGGGGTATAGCTAAATCTAAATTCCCAACAGTGCATATTTCTCACTGCCGAAATTGTTGTTCGTGTCACTTCTTTTAAATTTAAATCATATCCCGTTTGAATACCAATTTTCCAATTTTTGGTCACACTAAAATCTAAATTATTAATACTTAAATTGGCTGTATAAAATGTTGTATCTCTAAAAAAGTCGTTATTAGAACTAAAATTAATGCTTGCTGCTAAATTCCAAGGATTGTTGAAATCATAAAAATAGTGATAATTTTGAAAAATATATTGTCTTTCAAAATCACTTCCTTTAGTACTTTTTAAAACATTTTTTCGTAAATTCGAATTGGATAGATTAAAGTTTAAAGCCGCATTACTATTCATAAGCTGCATCAATCCTTTACCGCTCGAAATTAAATATTTATCTACACGTCTTCCATTTTCATATACATAAGGCGTGTAGTTTAAGTCTAATCTAAAATTCAAGAAATTACTTATCGTATTGGTCATACCAATGCGGATATCTGTCATTTTAAAACTATCCGCAGAAAGTACATAACTTGTATTGATAGCAAGTACATCAATCAATGGAATTTTCTTAAATTTTTGAAGGGTGTCTTTTTTATTATAAAATTTACCTTCAAGCGCGTTGCTCAAACCAAAATTAAGCACTGCACTTCCTTGCCCCGAAGGGACTCCATAAATATTATTGGCATATGGCGAATATCTTGTAGCAATGCCTCCGACTTCAATCGTTCGGTAATATCCCCAAAAATCATTCGAAAAATTTGGCGCCATACTAAAAGATACATTTGGCGTCATTTGGTGCCGCAAGCCAAGCAAACCTTTGCCTTTAAATTGTTTAAGTCCATAAATAACCGTACTCAAATTTAATCCCCCATTAAAATCCCTAACTCCGAAAAATCCATTTTCTTTAACATCCACAATTTGATTATTTGCATCCAACTCTTTTATCGTTCGATTAAAATAATGCCTTTCTTGATAATTAAATGAAGGAGAAAGATTAAAATATTTCAAAATCTTTACCGCTCCAAAATTAAATGTAACGCGATGCATAATACCATATTTCAACTCATCAAAAAAACGTTGAGAAAGCAGCAAACTATCAAATGTTGAAAATTGATTATTAAACTCGGAAGATACAACCACCGATAATTGATTTAAATAACTTGCGTTTTTTACGTTTTTAAATGGATTTCCAAAATAATTAAACTGTAAATTAGGAAATTGCCCTCTTACACTTTTATCTGCAAGATTTTGATTATAATTGATACTGCTTCGGAGCTCTATGGGTAAATTTCGAAATCGTTTTGTAATTGATATATTTGACGCAATTTGAGCATTTATTCTTCGTTCGGTCGTATTGGTAGGATTTTGCAAAAAACCTTGCGTTTGGTAATTTAGGCTTGAAT
The DNA here is from genome assembly GCA_017495115.1 of Chitinophagaceae bacterium. Classification (GTDB taxonomy): domain Bacteria; phylum Bacteroidota; class Bacteroidia; order Chitinophagales; family JADJOU01; genus CHPMRC01. Next base: position 37,830 of record JAFEIJ010000048.1, read on the forward strand.
TAAAACTAAACGTGGGATGGGCTTTAGGACTTTGCTGATGTACCCATTGAAAATTAAAGTTTGTAGGGGTGTTTGATCTTACTCTCGGATCGTCGTCATCGCCACTAAAAATACGATTCATACCAAACGAAAGCGAACCATTATACAAATACGTACTCACATAACGCATATTAGCATTAAATCCATAACTACCATTAAAAAAGAGTTGGCTTTTTAACGTTAAGTCTGCATAATCATTGATTCCCCAGTAATAACCTAATCCATTGATATTAAAAACGGGAGCAAATCCATATTCTGCAGGCAAAAGCAATCCACTTCTCCGCCCTTTTTGCAATGGAAAAATCCCGAAAGGTAACGTAAATGGCGTTGGAATACTGTTTACTTGAAGATTTGCGGGGCCTGAAATCATTGCCTTATCTGGAATTAATTTCAATTTTTTGATGTCAAAATGAAAATGAGGCTCTTCAAGATCGCACGTTGTATACTTTGCATTTCGAACATACCAATTTTTACTGCTATCTTTTTTCACCTCTTTTCCGTGTAAAATTCCCTCGCCTTCCTGCGTTATAATGTTATAAACTTTACCTTGCTGTGATTTAAAATTATAAACCACCTTATCGGTTAAGTATTCCTTACCGTCTTGTTTCATAAATGGTTTATCTTCGATACTGTCTTCGTGAAACTTTGGTTTTGCCGACATCAAACTCGAATTCCAATCATATTCGATATAGTAGGCCTTTACATTCATCTGATTGTAATCAATCTTAGACTTTTTATACAAAAGCATTTTTTTAGATACATTATCAAAAACGATAGAATCTTCCGCTTCATATACTATCTTACTTTTAATGTCTCCACCGGCATCTTTCAATGTAAACGAATCCACTAAAATTTCTCTAAAAGAATCTTTCTTTTTTAAAGTGTCTATTTTATTAGATACAATTGTATTGGATTGTGTATATAAATTGTTAAAAAACAAATTCAAACCAATTAATATAACTACTTTTGTGGCTTTAATATTAAAAGAATTTTCAACCCATTTTTGATAAACTAAAAAAATAAATCGAATGCAAAAGGGCATTTTTATAAATCTTAAACGAATTGGCAAATATACATTAATAATTGTATTTTCAACGCTTTTTAGTACTTCTATGTTTTCACAAGCCTTTGTTCAAGCTCAAGTGCGTAAAGTTGTCATCGATGCGGGGCATGGAGGTAAAGACCCGGGAGCCGTAGGTTCATTTTCAAAAGAAAAAGATGTCGTGCTAGCAATAGCTTTAAAATTAGGAGAGTTAATCGAAAAACAAAATCCAGATGTAAAGGTTGTTTATACACGAAAAACAGATGAATTTTTGGAATTATACCAAAGAGCGAATATTGCAAATAAAGCCAAAGCCGACCTATTTCTTTCTATTCATGCCAACAGTACGACAAAAAAAGACCCAAATGGTTTGGAATTTTTTGTCTTAGGTCCACATAAAAATGACGACAACCTTGAAGTGGCTAAAAAGGAAAATGCGGTTGTAAAGTTTGAATCGAATGTTGCTGAAAATTATGGATTTGATCCGAATTCGCCAGATGGCCATATTATGATGACCATGAAACAAAGTTTATACTTAGATAATAGTATTCAATTGGCTAAAAAAATTGAAGGTGAGTTTATTGGAGATGCCAGCCAAGCGATGCGTGGTGTAAAACAAGCCGGTTTTGTAGTTCTTTACCAAACAGCAATGCCAAGTTGTTTGATCGAAGTTGGTTTTATTTCTAATCCAAAAGAAGAGGAATATATAAGCAGTGACGCTGGTCAAGATGCAATTGCAAATAAAATAGCTAAAGCGTTTTCGGTTTATAAAAACAAATATGAAAAAAATGCTACTAAAGATCCTATTAAAAATGAAAATAACAAAATAATAGACGCAGAAAAACCAAAGTTTAAAAGTGCTTTAGAAGCTTCTCAAAATACAGTAAATAATACTAAGAAAACCGAAATCGTAAGAGATACCGTTGTAGAAACTCCAAAGAAAAAAGTAATATACCTCGAAAATTACAAAGAAGCTAAAGCGGTCGACGAGGCAAAAAATCGAATTTTGAATCAGAAAATTGCAGAAGAAAAATTAAATACGAAAGTGGACTCCATCGAAAATATTGAAAAAGTAGCAGAACCTAAAAATAATTTTCCTTTCAAAAAAATAGCTTCTAAAGAAGAAGTTTTGGAAAAAAGTATTACAAAAATCGAAGAAGAACCAAAAAAAGAAGCGGAAGAAATGTTCGTAGAATTTAATAATACGAGTAACATCACAAAACCAATTCATATCAAAGATGCCGAAGCTAAAAAAGAAATTGAAAATGAGGCATTTTTGCATTTTGGAACCAAACAAGAGCCCATTGTAGAAAAACCATTGCCAAAAGAAGAGAAAACGACCCCTGCAGTAGCCGTAAAGCCTACAACAAACTATTCAACAAATGATATTGTATTCTATATACAATTAATAGCCTCTGCGAAAAAGTTATCGACTCAAGATAAAATTTATAAAGATTTTAAAAATGTAAAAGAATCTTTTGAATCTGGAATGTATAAATATTTAATTGGCGAAACGAATCAAATGGAAAAAATTCAAAAAGCGAAAGAAGATGCAAAAAACAAAGGATATAAAGATGCCTTTGTTGTAAAATATAAAAATGGAGTACGAATTAAATAATGGCGTTAGAATCTAGTGAATTTAAAGTTGACAACACGCTCAAAGAACGTGAACGGGTTGTTTTAATTGGTGTTGCGAGAAGCAAACATGAACTACCTAAGTTAAAGGAACACTTAGAAGAACTTCATTTTTTGGCAACAACCGCTAATGTTGAACCCATTCAATATTTTCACCAATTATTAGATAATCCTGATAAAAGGACCTATGTAGGAAGTGGAAAATTGCAAGAAATTAAAGAATACTGCCAAAAATTTAAAATTGACGCGGTTATTTTTGATGACGAGATAAGTCCTTCGCAACAAAATAATGTCGAAAAAGAGTTGAAAATTAAAGTCTTGGATCGCAGTATGTTGATATTAGATATATTTGCACAAAATGCTAAAACGCTCCAAGCTAAAACTCAAGTAGAGCTAGCTCAAACGCAATATTTAATGCCAAGATTAAAAGGTATGTGGCAGCATCTCGACCGTATTAAGGGGGGAATCGGAATGCGAGGTTCGGGAGAAAAAGAGATTGAAACGGACCGTCGTATTGCACAAACTCGAATTGTGCATCTAAAAAACAAATTGAAAGAAATTGAAAAACAAACGGAAACGCAACGAAAATCAAGAGGTGAAATGATTCGTGTGGCTTTGGTTGGATATACCAATGTTGGGAAAAGTACTATAATGAACTTATTGAGTAGAGCAGACATTCTTGCTGAAAACAAACTTTTTGCAACACTGGACACCACCGTTCGTAAAGTTGTCATTGACAATGTGCCTTTTTTACTTTCCGACACCGTAGGATTTATTCGTAAACTACCACATCATTTAATTCAAAGTTTTCATTCTACCTTAACCGAAGCCATTGAAAGCGATATTTTGATTCATGTTGTAGATATTTCGCACGATAATTTTGAAGAGCAAATACAAATCGTTAACAAAACCTTATTAGATTTAGGCGCTAAAGATAAGCCCACTTTGATGGTTTTTAACAAATTGGATCTTTACGAAAATGAAAAATTAGATAATTTCCTTTTCGAAAATGAACGGGAGGAGATTTTAAATAACTTTAAAAACTCATGGATTGCCAAAACGCAAGACAATTGTATATTTATGTCTGCGGTTCAGCTAGAAAATATTGAAGATTTTAGAAATAACCTTTTAGACAAAATTAAAAAACTCTATAAAGAACGATATCCTTTTAAAGCAAAATATCTTTGGGGCTATGAAGATTTTATAGGATAGTTTAATTTTTATTATTAAAATAATACATTTTTGTAGCAAACGCTGTTTTATTTTATAGATATCATTTTTTTTTATTATTTTTGAGGTCTTAGGAAATTCATTTTTCCTATTTCTAAATTATAAAAAAATGAAAAAGATTATCATTTTTCTTATCTCTTTACTTTATTTTTCAAATATAAGTGCCACGCATATTGTTGGAGGTGTAATAGAATATAAATTCATTTCAGGTACAACCTATGATATTTATGTAAAAATATATAAAGATTGCGGCCCAGACGCATTAGCTTTTTTTGATGGCGAAGTAGGTTCTGCGGGACAAGGTGGTATTGCGCCTTTCCTAATCAGCGCCATTGAGGAAGGATTTTTAGACCCGATAACGGCAAGTAACGGAATTCGATTCCCTTCATCTATTAATAATATTTTTACAAAAACTTTTTTAGTTTCTGCGATTGTAAACCCTTGTATTATGCCAGATGGAACATGTATTCAAGAGGGAGTTTATGGCCCCATGCGCATCACCTTGCCAAGAGCTGATAAAAAATACACCTTGGTTTATCAAAGATGTTGTAGAAATGATGGAATTTTAAACATTAATCTAATCCCGGGCGCAAATCCACCAACAATGCCAGGCATGACGATTACTTGCGAAATACCGCCTTCGAATATTTACAGAAATAATTCCGCCACATTTTCGCAAGCACCTCCTTTTTTTATTTGTAAAGATATTCCGTTTTATTATGACCATTCTGCTACCGATATTGATGGCGATCAATTACGATATAGTATTCGGACACCACTTCAAGGGCTCGATGATCAAACGCCTGTTTCTTCTGGAGGCAATCAACCTAATCTCGTCACTATTCCACCTGTAGTTTGGAAAAGTCCTTATAATTTAGCCAATCCATTAGGAGGCGTTCCAATGCGCATCGATTCCGTTACCGGACTTCTAAGCTGTACGCCGAACCAATTAGGTCGATTTGTGGTTTCTGTTGAATGTAAAGAGTATCGAAATGGCGTTTTGATTAATACATTTTTTCGAGATTATCAATTTAATGTAAGACCATGTGATGCGCCATTTAGTGATATGCCTTTAATCAATCGAAATCCAAAAGCTAAAATTGGATATTATAAAACAAATTGTAAAAACTATACCATAACTTTTGAAAATAACAGCTCAAATTACGACTCTGTACTTTGGAATTTTGATGACCCACCGTCTGGAGCTAACAATTTCTCAAGAGAAATCACTCCTATTCATACATTTACAAAGGAAGGACGCTATATTGTAAAACTTATTGCATACAAAAATGTCATTCGAAATGGCTCCCCAGTTCAATGTTCAGACACGCTTAATGCAATAGTAGATGTATTCCCTTTATTTACTACAAATTTTAATTTTACAAGTCGCTGCCAAGGCGAACCCATTTCATTTATTGATGCGACAACAAGCACCCATGGAAATTTAATTTTATGGAAATGGGATTTTGGAGGACAGGGTACTTCATTAAATCAAAATGCCAATTTTACATTTAATAGTCCCGGAACTTATGATGTAAAGCTTTATGTAAAAGACAACAAAGAGTGCGAAGAAGAAATAACCAAACAGGTTGTTGTTTATCCAAAACCAACCATTAGATATATCGTTCCGGATGGCTGCCAAGGCGAACAAGTAGAAATTAAATGTAATAATACGGTACCTGCACCATACAATATTTTTTCCAATCAATGGATTTTCCCTCAAGGAAATTCTACAAGAAAATGTGACACGACGATTATTTTAAATCAAGCGGGTAATTTTACTTTAAAACTCATCGCAACAACAAATCAAAATTGTAAAGATTCGGCTAACATACCTTTAAGAATATTCTCAAAACCAACTATTCAATCGAGTTCCGACACATTTATTTGTTATGACCAATCTACACTTTTGAGAGCTCGAGGCGGCGTTACGTATCAATGGACGCCTACAAATTTTCTAGCAAATCCAAATTTAAGTGCTACCGTTGCTTCGCCTCCATTTCCTAATGCAATAAGATATACGGTAAAAGGTACTGATAATAATGGATGTAGCGATACGGCTTCGACATTAGTTCAGTTTCACGCAAAACCATTTATAGATGCTGGCTTAGACACAAGCGTTTGTCTTGATCCAAGTCCATTTAAATTTAGAGATAGTGTGCAATTAAGCGGAAAAGGAGTTTTTACAACTACAATTTGGGAACCTACAGCAGGATTAAACAATCCAAACATTGCTAATCCACTGGCTAAACCTAGAAATAATACAAACTATATTTTTACAGGTATTGATGCCAATAGATGCCGAATAAAAGATACCGTTTTGGTAGTTGTTCTCGATCCATCGCTGAATCTCATTCAGATGGAAGACACCTTCTTTTGTAATTATGACACAGTCATAGTAAATCCTTTAGATCAAGGTGAAATAACGAAATATGAATGGAGACCAAAAATATGGGTATCAAATCCTAATGTTCGAAATCCTAAATTTTTCCCTTTAGATACCACTGCATATATTTTAAAAGTCGAGAACTATTGTTATATTAAAGAAGATACAGTAGTTTTAAATGCAATACCTAGGCCAAATGCAATGCTTAGAAATGACTCCACTTGTTTAGATGACATCTATCAATTTAAAGCCAATCCAAATTTAAAATCGTATTTTTGGTATCAAGTAGATACAACATTTAAAGGCGTTAATAGCCCAAATCCAACGGCAAGTCCTAAATCGGATTTTCTTTACAAAATAAGAGTGGAAGACTTTTTTGGTTGCGTGGGTGAAGATTCGATGTGGGTAAGAGTCAATTTCCCTCCTTCATTATTTATTAAGGGTCTTCCTAATTTTATTTGCCAAGGAGATAGTGCCGCAATTGAGGCATTATCGAGCAGTAATACAAAAATTACCTGGAGCCCTAACGTAAATCTATCTCCAAATATTAATGCTTCAAAAGTAACTCTTTACCCAAGCGATACTTTTGAATACAAAGTTACAAGTGTTAATGCCAATAAATGCTCAACAACTAGGAAGGTAATCATTAATGTTCAGAAACCTATAATAAGTGGATTAGTTCCTTTTCAAAAAATTTGTATTGGCGATTTTATAAATTTAAAAGCAAAAGGCGGATTATACTATTTATGGAGTCCCAACAAATTTATTAATGATACGATAATAGACACCCCACAAGTTTTTCCAAAAGAAACCATTCGCTATTTTGTAAAAATATCCAATGATTGTTTTACGGATACCGCATCAACAGTAGTTCAAGTAGATACATTACCGGTTGTTGTTATTTCACCTAAAGACACCTTAGTTTATCGAAGCGCCGAAGTTATCTTATCCGCAAATTCAAAAACAGCATTAAAATATGACTGGACTCCAAAAATCGGAGACAACAATCCATTTTTTAGTGAATATATAGTAGCGCCTTCAGATACAACTTTATTTTATGTGACCGTTGAAGATATTAATGGATGTAAAAATAGAGACAGCTCAAGAATTCTTATTTATGGCAAAACGGTTTTATTAATTCCTTCCGGATTTTCACCAAATGGCGATTCAAAAAATGATATTTTTAGAATTTCTAAACATTTGAATATAAAAACATTAAATAGTTTTGAAGTCTATAATCGTTGGGGAGAAAAAGTATTCAGTACAAATAAAATTAATGAAGGCTGGGATGGTACACATCGAGGAGAACCAGCAAATACTGGAGTTTATGTATGGAAAATTGAAGCGACTACTTTTGAAAATGAAAAAGTTTACGAAAGTGGGAACGTAACTTTGATTCGATAATTCCGATTTTTAAAATTGCTAAAAAATATTAATTTTCATTGAAAAATTAAACGAGGTCATTCAAATGAAGTCCTATTATTGAACTTAAAATTTGAATAATATGAGAAATTTACATTTAATGATTCTTTTGGTTTCAATGTATGGAACCAGTTTTAGCCAAAATTATAACCCTTATGAAGACGACGCCTATTATGGTTCAAATAGGCCAAATACTGCATACGAATACGAACGAAACCAAAATCCGTATGACGACCGTTGGAATTCATCTCAATATGAATCGAACTGCCAACCAAATAGACATCATCAATCTCGAAGGCCTATTGTTGTATCCAGACCAATTATCATTAACCCAATTGTAGTTGCTCCTCCCGTTTACAATTCTTTTTGCAGACCAGTAGTATATCATCCAATACCTAGAAGAGCTATTTATGGATATCGACATCATCGTTTTTCTAGAGGATGTAGATAATAGTAATTTGTTTTTAAATCTTCTCGCAAGGATATTTTATCTTGTATTGTTTATTTTGGATAGGATTTTTATTTATTATTAGACCTAAATATCCTAGTTCTGAATATTTTTGACATAAAATTTTATTCATTTTTCTAAAATAAAAATCATCTGCAAAAACAGGTACATTTTTATCTATGGCGCACCAATAGTCCAAATCAACACCTATGATTTCTTGATTATCAATTGCAGATTCTAAAATTTTGAGTTTTGAAACTTTGGAATTAAAAGCAAGAGTTGCCGAAGATTCTCTTCCACTATACATACAAAATGAAAATACACTTGGAATTATATTAAAAAAATATAAAACTGGAATCGTACATATAGTTAAGACATAAAAATTTTGCATAATATTAAATGAAATTGAGGTATTACTAGATGCGTATAAACTATAATAAACCAATACGATCATTAAAATATTCCAAGGAAAGACAATGGCATTCCAATCTAATAAATACAAATTAAAAATAATAAAACAATGCATAAAAAATATGCTAAAAAAAACAACTTTTTTGGCTTTATTAATTACCATCAAAATACCTAATGATAATTCAATGAGTGCTGAAATAAAAGCTACTATTTCTATATAATGAATACTATTAAATATCTTTATTTCCGAAACGAGCCATTGAAATGTTTCAACATAATGAATATTTAATTTATAAAGACCACTCCAAAAATATACAGAGCCGATAATAATTCTTAGATTTATTAAAAATTGAGTTTCATTATCCTTTTCTGTAAATAATATATTTAAAAATATTATATTATAAAAGTACATCCAAACTTGAATTCTATTTAAATCTTGAAGAAATAAAAGCAAAGAAATGAATAAAAAGAAAATTACAGCCATTTTCTGATTCGATTTTGTAACAAAAATTAATGAAATAATAGAAAACAGAAATAGTAAACTTGTTATTTTTGAAAATAAAAGATTTTCAAAAAGCGCAAAATCAAAAAATGGCACTTTAGGAAAATTCACATGCGAGTCAAACCATAGATTAAAGGATAAAATTACTTGAACGAATAATGCTAATCCAATGATTCGAAGAATAAGAATCCTTTTTGATTGAAAAATTATATTTTTAAAATTTTCTATATACATATTTTCTTAATTATTAAGTCTTTATAAAATATAAACAAAAGAAGCATTAAAAATAATAAAATATTCGATAATTTGTTGTATCTTTGTAGTGCCATATAGTTAATAAACGCGCTTGACAATCGATAATTATCAAACAAAAAGAGTCAACGTCTTATAGGTGTGATGGCGGACTGCTCGGTGGTTGACTTGTCCCACTTTCGATTTATCGGCTCGAAGCAGATATACAAAGCACCGAAAAAGCGACTCAAATCCTGTTCCTCTGGGTTGTTCATAGCCCTACTATATGGCATTTTTAGTCTTGTTTTAAAATTGCATTTAAAATATCTTCCGCAACTTGATCTTTCGACTTTAAATCATATACTTCAATTCGATTTTCGGGATAAATCATTGTAATTTTATTTGTACTTCTTTGAAAACCAGCGCCTTCATCATTTAAAGAATTTAGGACAATAGCATTTAAATTTTTATTGACTAATTTATTTTGAGCGTTTTTGATTTCATTTTCTGTTTCTAAAGCAAAACCAATTAAAATTTGGTTATCTCTCTTATTTCTCCCAAAATGAGCTAAAATATCTGGATTTTTTACTAATGTAATCGTTAACTCAGAATCATTTTTTTTGATTTTTTGATTTGAAATCTCTTTTACTCTATAGTCTGCAACTGCCGCCGCAAAAATTCCTATTTCATACCAATCTATCCATTTTGAAGCCTCTTCAAACATTTCTTGAGCCGTCTCTACTTTAATATATTCTAAATTTGAGTTATGAATAGGCCAAGATAATGCATTGGGACCAACAATAGCTTTTACTTCAAAATTCTTTTTTAGTGCTTCCAAAACGATTTCCAAGCCCATTTTACCTGTCGACCGATTTCCAATAAAACGAACGGGATCAATTGGTTCAAATGTAGGGCCTGCCGTAATAAGTACTTTTTTCTTCATATATTCTAATTCTTTTACTTAATTAACTTTTTTAAAATAAAATCAGCCAAATTTTCAGTTGCTTCAAACATACACATATGACCTACATTTGGCATTATATAAACATTTTCTTCATCAAAAATTTCTAAAAGATGTCCAAAATCACTTAATGGAATTAAAGTATCTTCTGCTCCTAAAAAAATCATTTTTTCAACTTTTGTATTCATTAAAGTATCAAAGTGATTATTTCTTCCTATCATTGCATTCAAAGAATTAATAATAGACAATTTAGGTAAATTTTCAGCTTTTTTCTTTAAATTTTCAACGACCTCTTGATGTCTTGAAGCAAATTCAACGCTAAATAAACTTTTAAATGTCTCTTTAATATAATAAGAAGTGCCATGTCTTTCAATAAATTGAACTGATTTTTGTCTATTGGTCGCTCGTTCTTCCGAATCGGTAAATGGATGCGAGTTTAGTAATAAAAAAGATTGAAATACTTCAGGATTTAAATTTATCATTTCAAGACCAATATAACCTCCCATAGAATGTCCGATAAAATGAATTTTATTGATTCTTATATTTTCAATGATTTCTAAAATATCCTTAGCTAAATCATTTAAAGATTTATATGCTAAACCTTCTTTACTTTTTCCATAGCCATCTATATCAGGTAAAAGCCAAGTATATTGATTTGGCTGTTTTTTTTCTACTTCATTTATAAGTGGAATAAAAACCTCATGATCCGACATAAAACCATGAAGGGCTAAAATCAAATCTGAACCCGTTCCTATTTGAATATAATTCATTTTAGCTTTTTAAAATTAAGGCGTATTCCATTTTAACCCTACAACACCTATTAATACTAAAAAAATAAAAAATAGTTGTTTAGTGTAAATAGATTCTTTGAAATAAAAGATATCAACCAGTGTTTGAATTACCAACGCCAATCCCATCCATACAGAATATGCTATGGTCAAAGCGATGACTTTACTAGCAGCTGAAAATAAGGTCACATTGGTAACCCCAAATAATCCATAAGTAATAAAAGGCAAAATTGAAAACAAAGTTAATTTTGTAAATAAGCCATGATCTTTATAATTTTGTTTTAGTTTTTTAACACTCATAAACTTTAAAGAAGACGCCCAAAGTACTTCAAAAAAAGAGGCTAAGAACAAACTAAACCAAGCATTCATTACAGCATATGCTTTTCGGCATGATAACTACTTCGTACCATAGGACCACTTTCTACAAATAAGAATCCTTTTTCCAAAGCAATTTCTCTATACTTATCAAACAACTCAGGCGTTACATATCGGCTAACAGGAAGGTGTTTTCTTGTTGGTTGTAAATATTGACCTAATGTCAAAACATCTACATTGGCTTCCCGAAGCTTATCCATGGTTTCATAAATTTCTTCATCCGTTTCACCTAAACCAAGCATTAGTCCACACTTAGTTCTTCTTATTCCTTGATCTTTTAGATATTTTAATACAAACAAACTTCTTGAAAATTGGGCTTGTACTCGAACTTGTTTACTTAAACGTTCTACCGTTTCAAGATTATGCGAAACGACTTCAGGATTTGCTTCAATTATGATATCTAACAAATTTGTCATTCCTTTAAAATCAGGAATTAAGGTTTCCATTGTTGTGCTTGGCGCATGCCTACGAATAGCTTTAATAGTTGCTGACCAAATATTAGCACCTCCATCAATTAAATCATCACGATCTACACTGGTAATGACAATATGTTTTGCGCCCATCTTTTTAACGGATTGAGCCACTCTTGCGGGTTCAAAAATATCAACATCTTCGGGTTTGCCCGTTTCGACATTACAAAACTGGCAAGAACGCGTACACACATTACCCAAAATCATAATGGTAGCCGTTCCAGCACCCCAACACTCTTCTTTATTAGGACAACGACCACTTTCGCAAATGGTATGTAATTTATTTTCTTGAATATTTTTATTTAGTTGGCTAAAATTATTACCCGTAGGTAACTTAATTTTAAGCCACTCTGGTTTACGAACCCTTGTTTCTTCTAATTGCATTTATAGAATGATTTTCTATTTTTGTTAAAATGTAACGTGAACCGGAGCTAAATTTGCAGCAGATATTTTTTTAGTAAAATTAGATTCTAAAATATTTTTAACAGGGGCATATTGTAAAAAACAATCTTTAACGACCTCTGATAACTCTGGAGCATTCTTTATTTTTAAAAACGATTCTCCAACTTTATAAACCGTACTTCCAACTTCTTTCACAATTACTGGATTTGAATAATATTGCTCTCTAAGTTTTAAATCTCTTTTATCATATTCTAATTTACCTGTAGCATCTTCTTTTAATGCTAACTTAGGAACATTTCTTTTAAATTCTTCTAATGTCAAACGTAATTGTTGTAAATCCGTTAATGTTTTTACATTTAAATCAATAGCATCCGTCATTTCTGTTTTTCCCATTTGGCTATATAATGCTTTTGCTTCAATATATTTCATATCAATCATTAATAACTTAGCCGAATATTTTAAATAATATTCTTGGTTATTAAGTTTTTTATATAGTTCCGCAGCTAAATAATAGTTATTTTCTTTTTCAGCCATCAACGCATAATTGTATACATCATCAGGAGTTCCTCTTTTGATTAATGTGTCTGAAACTACTAAATATACTTTATTCATTTCATCAATTTTGCCTACTTTTTTAAGTTCATTCGCAAACTTCAAATAACCTTCAATAACACCGCCTTGAGCATAATAATCCATCGCTTTGATGTAATCATTATTGTTGTAATATAAATCACCTGCTTTTTTATATCCTTTATATGTTTTTGTTCGCGCATAGGTTTCTGCAGCCAGTTGACGCGTTTCAGATTTTGCAGCATAAATGTCGGCAATCATGATAATTCCGTCCATATAATTCGCTTTTTCATAATACTCAATTGCTTTAGGATATTGTTCTTTGCCCATATCAAAATACTCATTTCCGATCAAACGATTTGCCTCTTGTGGACCAACAGCTTTTGTCAATGTTTGTATCGCTTTCGACATATTTTTTTTCTCTTCTTTAGCATCTTTCGAAGAGAACGCTTCTTCTAAATAAGCTTCACCCACTTTTTGATTTAAATCTTTCTTCTGCTCTTTGCCTCCTTTAGCATACCATCTTGAAGCCGTTTGCAAATCACCCGCATTATAAAATGCATCTCCAATGATAATTGCGCCTTCCTTAGTCATTTTCATTTCACGAAATAATTCATTCGCTTTCTGAAGCATTTCATTTTGTTTTTGTTTGTCTTTAGCGTCCATAGCTTTCATCACTAATTCTTGAGCTTTAGATAGTTTTTTTTCATCTATCGTTGACTCTGCTTCTTTTTTCTTTCCTTTTTGCGCATGTACTTCATTGCTATTTAGAGATAAAAATATGGCAAAAATGATTATGATATACTTTTTCATGTTAATAAAATTTATGTTGGCAAATATACAAATTAATTTTTATAAAACTTACAAAATAGTTTCGTTAGAATACTAAAACAAAATGTATTACAACTACTTACTTATAACTTTATTTATTCTATAATATTTTAATTAAATTCATTTTTAGGTTGAAATTGCATTTTTTTTGTTCAAATTATAAAAATTAAATATTAATTTTGTAAAAAAATAGACCAATGGCTGGAAACACTTTAGAAAATTTGAGCAACAACGAATTACAAAAAGATTTTCAAACACAAGTGCAACCGGCTTTTGTCGTTCATAAAAAAGGAAATTTAACAATTGGTGTGCCTCGAGAAAAAACCTTTCAAGAACATCGAGTGGCATTAACTCCAGACTCCGTAAATTTATTAATACATCATGGAAATCAAGTTTTGATTGAAGCGGGTGCAGGTAAATTCAGCCATTTTTCAGACAATGAATATTCTGAAGCGGGGGCTCAAATTGTTTATGACGTCAAAGAAGTTTATAAAAGCGATCTTATTCTTAAAGTAACGCCACCCATGCTCGAAGAAGTAGATTTGATGACCACAAATCAAACTTTATTTTCACCACTACATCTCCCTACGATGAAAAGTAGAACGATTCAGAAAATGATGGAGAAAAAAATTACGGCGGTCGCTTACGAATATATGCAAGATGATTGGGGCGTTTTTCCAGTAGTTAGAGCCATGAGCGAAATTGCAGGAAGTGCCGTAATTCTAATTGCTTCGGAGCTTATGAGCACCATTCATGGTGGTGCTGGGATGCTCTTAGGTGGCATTTCGGGCGTACCGCCATCTCAAGTTGTTATTTTAGGTGCTGGCGTCGTAGCAGAAACTGCAGCTCGAGCGGCGCTCGGCTTAGGCGCAATTGTTAAAGTTTTTGATAATTCAACGTTTAAGTTACATCGACTTCAAAATAATATTGGAAACCGAATTTTCACTTCGGTTTTAGCCCCAAATATTTTGAGTAAAGAACTCGAAAATGCCGATGTCGTTATTGGTGCCATCCATAGCAAAAAAGGTCGTACCTCAATCATTATTTCGGAATCGATGATTCAAAAAATGAAGCCTAATGCAGTTATTATTGATGTTTCTATTGATCAAGGCGGTTGTTTTGAAACCTCAGAAGTAACCAATCACGACAACCCTACATTTATAAAACATGATGTGATTCATTATTGTGTCCCTAATATTGCTTCAAGAGTTTCAAGGACGGCAAGTATTGCATTAAGCAATATTTTAACTAATGCAATTTTACAATTGGTGCATTCGGGTGGCATCAAAAATTTAGTAAAAACGTCAAAAGGTATTCGAAGTGGTACGTATTTATTTCAAGGGAATGTAACCAATTCGCATTTTAGCGCGATGCTTGGCGAAAAACATATTGATTTGGATCTATTGTTTTTTGATGAATTTTAAAAAATGAATCCAGATTTTATATCATTTGATTTCGGTCGTTTATCCATTTCTAAAAAACAGCTTTTGGCTTGGGCTGATACCTTTCAATATTTTTGTTTTTTGGATTCCAATGACCATAAGCTGCCAAATACATCATTTGATTTCATAATCGGAATTGATGCTATTGATATATATGAATCCGAGGTCATTGATGCTTCCTTTGAAAATTGGAAAAAAAATGAATTTGTTTTTGGATATTTTGGTTATCCAATTGAAAATCCTTATCAATCTGGATCATTTAATAATTCAAAACCACTTTTTTGGTTTAAACCAAGATACATTTTATATTTAAAAGATAATCAATTATTTATAAATCGAAATTATCCCGAAGCTTTCGAAATCTTTGAACGCATTCAAAATCAAAAAGTAGAACATACCGCTGAAAAACCTAAAATCAATTTTAAACAACACACGGAAAAAGACGTATATAAAAAAAACTTTGGCCACATTATTGAGCAAATTAAAGACGGCATTTATTATGAGCTAAATTACTGTATGCTTTTTGAAGGGGAATTTGAACAAATTGATCCTATTTCTTCATTTGTTGACCTCAATACGCAAACAAAAGCGCCAATGGCAGGCATTTTAAAAATGCAAGAAGATTACATATTGTCGTATAGTCCCGAACGATTTGTTAAAAAAGAAGGCACCACTTGGATGACCCAACCTATAAAAGGCACTTCAAAACGATTTTTAGATAAAAATTTAGATGAAGCCTCTAGAGACAACTTAAAAACCAATCTTAAAGAGCGCGCCGAAAATATAATGATTGTGGATATGGCGCGCAATGATTTAACCCATTATGCCAACGTTGGAAGTATAAAAGTAGATGAATTATGTGCCATTTATTCTTTTGAGCAAGTACACCAAATGATCAGCACCATTTCTGCAACCATTGAGAATGATTTTACAATACCTGCATTAAAGGCCATGATGCCAGCGCCATCGATGACCGGAAGCCCAAAAGATAGCGCCATGCAGCATATTTCGAAGATTGAGAATTTTGAACGTGGTGTTTATTCTGGTAATCTTGGTTATTTCATGCCTAACGGCGATTTTGATTTAAATGTCATTATCCGAAGTTTATACTTAAATCTGAATACTAAAAAAATGTATACCGCTACAGGTGGCGCCATTACCATTCAAAGTGAATGCGATGCCGAATACAACGAATGTTTGCTAAAAGCCAACTTTTTAATTCAATTTTTTAATTAAAAAATAACCATCATAAGATTCATAACTGATTTCTCCTTGATTATTACGGCGACTTAGCGAATAACAAATATATCGAATTTGGTAATTGCCTAATTTGAAATCAAAATACAAATTATCTGCATCCATTTGACCTTTTTTTTGAGGGATTTTTTCAAAATAGGTTTTAAAAAATGGCATTAAATCTATACTATTTTGATCATTAAGTATTAATTTGAAAAATTGCGAATTTTCACGACGTTGCTTTAACGAAAAAACATCTTTACCTATCGTAACGTCGCCTTTTTCAATTTGATTAAACGGAATCACATAGTCATAATTAGTTAAATCCATAAAGGGAACTTTATAATTTACCGTAAAATCATAATATGAAGACTGTTCCGTAGTCTTGGATGTTTTTAAATTTAAAAATAAACCTTCCACCGACCAAACCGTTTGATTTTTAAAGGATTTTTGAAGATCCTCACTTAAATACGATTTAAGCGATTGATATTTAAACCGCTCGCTCAAAAATTCAAATTTATCTTCAATATTATCGGCTACCGAATCGGCTACTTCCTTTTTAAAATCAATTTTTCCATTAACCAATAATTTATTTTCGATCAAAATTCGCTGCAAATCCTTTTCTTGACTACGAACAGATATTGAAAATGCATTAAAATAAGGCATAAACAAACTAAATAAAACTACAACAAAAAGTGAAATCGGTATCCATTTAATGGAATTATTTGGTATAAAAATATAATATAAAACAATACCCGTTAACCAAATGGCAGACACAAAAACAAAATATCTAGGTTCGGTAAATCCATAATCCAATAAGCGCGTTTGTATTGCAAAAAATAAGAGGATTATTAACGGAATTAAGGAATAAAAAAATACTTTTTGAAATACAAATACCCAAGATTTGGAATGGTCTTTTTTTAATGGATAAACCAAAAGTAACGCTAAAATTCCAAAAACAGAATACGCCAAAACCATAAATGAAATCCAGCCTTTTGGCAACTCAAAATGAATGATGATTTTTATGGTGTATAAATATAGAATGGTGCCGTAAACCAACAATAAAGGAATTAAGATATACTGCGTAAAAAATTTTAACACTACCGGATACGGACTTTCAGCCTTCATGTGCTCTAATCCACCTTGCTGAAAAAGTAAAAATATGATTGTACTACCTACAATACCTAATAAAATCGTTAATTCGGCATAAATATTTTTTGGCATACGAATCGAAAATAAATTTTCTACCGCAGCTACTGCTGACAAAACGCCAATAATTAACACGAATGTAAAAATTCCTGCTTGAATCAATCCGATAAATAAACTTTTATTATAAGCCCAAAATGAAGTTTCATTATTTGATTTAAAAAATGGAGCGAACGAAACAAAAAGATGGGAAAGCACAAAACTTCCAAAAATAATAAAGGCATAAACAACATTCAATTTTTCTTTATCCGAAGGTAAAATAAAAAAGAAACCAAGCAAAATCAAAAGGCCAACGATTTCAAATAAAAGGCGTTTACCAAAACGCTGCGACATCATATTAAACGCAAAAAGCAATGAAATGCCCAACGCAGAAGTAAACAAAATACGGAATAATAATTGTTCTTCCTTTTCGGTCATTGCCGAATATTCTACCAATATAATGGCAGCCACAGCCATTACCGTTGAAGCAATTAAAACAGACGTGTATTTTTGAAAAATGATTAAAATATTGGAGCCAATTTGAGATACTTTGTTTTTCATTTAAATGATTTTAGATAGAACGAATATATGACCAAAAAATTATATACCAATACAAAAAAAGCCCCGATTTCTCGGAGCTTTTTGTTATGTATGAAACACTTAAAATAGAATTAAGCGTTCAATTTTGATTTTAAATTGGCGTCAATAGCATCCAAAAATTCTTCGGTATACAAATAATGCTCGCCGTGATTCACTTTATTTCCGTGGATACAAACTGCCAAATCTTTAGTCATTTTACCCGATTCTACCGTTTCTACACATACTTGCTCCAAGGCTTCGCTAAAACGAATCAACTCCGCATTGCCATCCAATTGACCTCTGAAAGCCAATCCTCTAGTCCAAGCAAAAATAGATGCAATTGGATTGGTAGACGTTCTGTTACCTTTTTGGTGCTCACGGTAGTGACGTGTAACGGTTCCGTGTGCTGCCTCCGCTTCCATTACTTTTCCATCTGGAGTGATCAACGTAGACGTCATCAATCCCAATGAACCAAATCCTTGTGCTACGGTATCGCTTTGTACATCGCCATCGTAGTTTTTACAAGCCCATACAAAGTTTCCGTTCCATTTCAACGCACTGGCTACCATATCATCAATCAAACGGTGCTCATACGTAATTCCCGCATCCGCATATTTCGCTTTAAATTCATTTTGGTATACTTCCTCAAAAATATCTTTAAAACGACCGTCATATTTCTTCAAAATCGTATTTTTTGTAGAAAGATACAAAGGCCATTTTTTGTTCAAAGCCTGATTGAAACAAGCTCTCGCAAATCCATAGATACTCTCATCGGTATTGTACATAGCCATCGCTACGCCATCTCCTTTGAAGTTAAATACCTCAAATTCTTGTGTATTTCCATCCTCACCTTCAAATTTGATCGTCAATTTCCCTTTTCCTTTCGTTACAAAGTCTGTAGCTCTGTATTGGTCTCCAAACGCGTGACGACCTACACAAATAGGCGCTGTCCAGTTGGGTACCAAACGAGGTACATTATTACATACAATAGGCTCACGGAAAACCGTACCATCCAAGATGTTACGAATCGTCCCGTTCGGGCTTTTCCACATTTGTTTGAGTTTGAACTCCTCCACACGCTGCTCATCCGGCGTAATGGTAGCACACTTGATACCCACACCACATTCTTTAATGGCATTGGCGGCATCTATTGTTACTTGGTCGTTGGTCGCATCTCTATGCTCCATCCCAAGGTCATAATATTTGATTTCTACATCCAAATAAGGAAGAATCAATTTCTCTTTGATAAACTTCCAAATAATACGGGTCATTTCATCGCCGTCTAGCTCCACTACTGGGTTTGCTACTTTAATTTTACTCATTTTATATACGTTTTTATTTTATAAAAAATTCAGAACCGCAAATATAGATAATAATTTGAAATCCAACGCTAAGAAATCAGCAAAAATGATATACATAGAATTTTGGAGCTATTACCCGCTATACGCTACTATCTCCTCCGCAAGCTTCGGAGGATATCCGCTTCTATCTGGGCTAGATAGGACCTCAAACATACCTGTTTCCAAATCCCCAATTCTTGTGATTCTCGTCATTCCCAAAAATTTTTCAACAGTAAATATGAGATTAGAATGACTTATATATCAGAAAGTTTATCTGGAATCTCAAACACGCCTGTCTTCCGTCATTCCAAAAAATTTTCACAAGCAACTCTTTGTTTGTCAATTGAATAAAAATGAAAATTTATTTGGAATCTCTTCTTTTCTAGATTGGACTATATTGAATGTATAAACAGTATAACTTTCGCTAATCCAAAAAAAATAAAATCATAAAATGAACATTATTAAATTAATAAACGATTTTTATAAATGGATTCACGAAATTTTCATGTTATATATTCACGAAATGCGTAAATTTGTACGTCATGTGTAAAAATATTGCAAACGAATGAACCTCAGACAAGTTTTAAACAATTCTAAAATTGGACTTCTAGATAAAGTAAATTTTGTAAAAACACAAATAAAACCTTCTGAATATTATAAAACATTTAATAATAATAGAATTTTAAAACAGGTTCTGAGTAAAAATCAATTTCCAGACAAAATTGAAAAAATAAAAGTTAATGAACCATTTCAATTTACTAATAATTTTAACGACGAATTTCAATGGATAGCGAGTAAAATAATATTAAATCTTAATGAAATAAATAATTATATAATTCTGAAAGAAGAATTTGATATCTCATTATTAAAAAATGATTACACGAATTCAAGAAATGTTCTTGAGCAAATAACTTCCACTTTAGGGTATAGTTTGTGGTCTATAGAATCGGATCTTCACCTTGTTGAAGAAGAAATAGGATCTAATGAAAATTGGCAAAAATTATCTAATTATTTAAAAATAATACAAAATCCATTTTATGAATTTTGTATAAATGCAAGTAGTAAAAAAATTGAAAAAGATTTATCTTTTGAAAGTTATGTAAATCAAGTTCAAAATGACATTAACACGATTAATGCCAACGATTTAATTAAAGACTTTTTTGTATTCAATAATTTTAAATTAGCAAACTATAATTATGATTTTTCTGATTTAAAAAGTGTTTTATATATAAGTAATTTATTTAGTTTAATTGATCAATATAACACTATAATAGATGTTATTATTTATAATATAAATAACAAAAAAAGTCAATATTATAATTTATTTAGAGAGTTTGTTTATAAAATTATAAAGGCAGAAAACTCAGATTACAGAGTAAAAAATATTTATAATTATTTATCTCAAGAGGATTTTATTGCAGATAAAAATTTGCTCATAACTAATTCTATAATAGAGCAATATTATAATGGTAATTTTGACATTTCACTAATTGATAGTAAACAGTATATTTTAAAAAATCCATTAGATTTTGAAATTTATGAAACTTATGTAAAGTCTATAATTAATTTAAAAAGGGATTTTGAAGGTATTGGCTTAGAATCAATTGATAATATACTACTCACTTTATTTAATTTCCTTCAGTTTGAAAAAGACACTGAAAAATATGGAAAAAAACTATTAAAATATGCTCTAAAGTATTCTAATTCAATATTAGGTTTTCAGATAATGGACTTTTTGTCTCATGTTGATAATAATAAAACAGATAGTCTGAGACATTCATTTTATTCTGGTCATTATAAAATTGCATTACATAAGTTTCCAAATTTAATTTCACAAGATTTAGAAGATTTATTTAATAAATATAATTTCTATAATTATAAAAAGATATTATTCGGCATTAAGAATATTGATATAAATACATTTTCTACAATTGATAATCTTTTAAAAATAAATGCTGAAATAACTAGTCATTATAATAACAATGATTATAAAAATGTAATCCAAATAATAACTAACAAAGAACAAGAATGTTCTACGATTAATTATTACAAAGAAAGATTTATATATCTTTTATTTAATTCCTACATAAAAGATGATAATATCGAAGAAGCTCTAAATTTATTCGGAATCATATTTTTTGATGAAACAACCTATTATTTAAAAATTAATTTCAAAGAATTATATGAGCATACTTTTAAAGATAATAATAAATTTAAATACAGTGAAAATATACATTCCTTAATCCTTGCTTCATTATATCAATCTGAATACAATCTGTACGAAATTATAGATGAATATATATGTTCTCAAGAAATTCATGTTAAAGAAGTAATAAACATCAAAGGCTTAAAACACGAAGTTCATGTTTATTTACTAAATAAAATTTGCACAATAGATACTATCAAATATTATTTTGGTTGTATAAATGATGCTGAGGAATTTAGATTAAAAATTTTATCTTACTTAATAACTATTGACAATATAAATAAAAAATCTTACAGAGATGAAATTGATGAGATTAATAAAAAGATATCTGTAAGAAATGTTATCAAAGAAGTCAATAACGGAAGACTATTCGTAGATATTGATAAACTTAAAGAACAATTAATTGAAAAATACAATGATGATTTTAATCGACTTTTACGAATAGTTGGAGAAAAGAAAAATAATACTTTGGTTGGTTTTAATGCTTCAAAACCTAGAAACTGGGAGACTTCAATGAAAGAACAAATAACCGAAGAATCCAACAAATATAATGATGCTGACTTTATCGCATTTAAAAATATTTACTATGAAGTTCGTGAACAATTTTTGTTTAGTAAAGAATATGGGCTAGATAGCAGTTTGAGTACTAGAATTCGTCATGGCGCTTTAGAAAATCAAATAAGAAGTGTTTTTGAGAAGTTAAATTTAGTTACTACAAAACTTAATAATGAGTATATTGATTCTGAATATTGGAATTCACAAAACTTAAACATTCAAAACTTGAAAAGAATTCAAGATGAGCTTAAAGAATTTAGTAAAAATATCGACAATCTCACAAGTGGTTTAAAAAACAATATTATACAAATTACACATGAAAAAATACAAAATATGTATGCTGTATTTAACTATACAACAAACGATGAATTATTGTATAACTATTACGTAGAATATAAAGACAAATTTCAGACAACAGAAAACACTATTGATCTTTTATTAAATTACTTTGCTCATACAACAAACTTTATAATTTGTCCTCAAATACATGATTTTCTTCAAAAGGCGGTGTTTCAAGAATTCGAAAAAAATGTACGAAATTTTATTGCTAATATTCCGAACAATTTGCCAAATGAAATTTATTTATTAGAAAACCTGAATCAGTCATTAACAAACCTACAATTTAATTTAGAAGAAATTTGTGGATGGTTTTGGTTAGAAACGTCATCCTCTTCTCAGTTGATATTGATTGAGGATGTCATTAATGCAAGTAGTGAAATAACACAACGTCTATACAATAATATAAAAATAAACTTCGAACTAAAGAATAATGAAAAAGAAATCCAATGTTATAGTTATAGTAGTTTAATATATGTATTCAATATACTTTTCTCAAATGCTGTTGTGCATTCGGGATTAGATGAAGAAATATACATTAATGTTGACCTGAGCATAGTTGATAATAAATACATAAGAATTGATATTAAGAATAATTACTATGACATAGATTTAGTAAAAGCAAAATCTAACCTTCAAATAGTAAAATCAACATGGGCTGATTTTAAAAACATTGAACGTTCAAATATCGAAGGGGAAAGTGGGTTTCATAAAATTAAAAGAATTATGATTCATGAGGCTAAATGTATGACAGAAAAATTCGATTTTGACATAACTAGCGACATGATAACAATATCATTGTATTTACTTTTCGAAAAAAACTTTCAAGATGAAACTACTTATAATTGAGGATGATAAAATTAAGATTGAAAAATTAACATCTTTTTTATCAAATCATGATTTTGATCTAAAGGAATCTTTTCAGTCAGGACTTGATGCCTTGCGGAATAATAAATATGATTTATTAATTCTTGATATGACTATTCCTCTTTGGGAAAAAGAAAATAATGATCTAAATCAAAATTACGAACAATTTGGAGGTGAAAAAATATTACGAGAAATGAAGAGGAAAAAGATTATCGTCCCAGTAATCTTGTTCACAATGTTTGATAAATTTCCTATAGGTAATGAAGTGTTAACTTTTGAACAAATTTCAACAAAATATAAGGAAAATTTTGATTTTTATATAGAAGCGGTATATTACGATTCTAGGAATGATGATTGGAAAAATAAACTAATATACTTAATTGAAAGCGTTAAATCATGAATCCAAATATATCAATTTTAATTGTAGATGATGATATGAATAAAATCCAAAATATCATATCAACAATTAAAGAAAAAATCAAAGACGAGCCATTAAAAATAGACCAAGCAATAAGTATTTCAGAGGCAAAAGATTACTTATTAAAAAATAAATATCATTTACTGATTTCAGATTTACAAATGCCATTACATTTTGGCGAAGAATTATTACCTAAAGGTGGAGAAATTCTTCTTAAAGAAATCTATAGAAGTAAAAATAAATTAAATGTTCCTCTTTATATTATTGGACTAACTC